>JAGAOT010000002.1 GCA_017623615.1 Clostridia bacterium
CAGAATAATGAAGGGTGGCTGACACATTTATCTGCGGGCGTGGTGTCCCAATTCCAAATTCCGTCAGACCGGTCACCTTCATAATATAGGAAAAGCGAAGGCTGTTAAACCCTCGCTTATATATTACCAATTCCAATTTGTTGGACTGATTAAATATAATCATAAGCACAGAGCACTTCACTCCGGTGAGGTGCTTTTGATTTGCTCTTTTTGCAAATCAGTCTTTAGACGGGAGGTCTAGAGTCAAATGAAAAACTTTGAAAAAAATCATTGACGAAGGCGAACATTTGTGCTATTATTACACACAGGACAAATGTTCGTTTATTAAACCCATACGAAGTATGAAACTGTAAAATCACAGAATATCTGAATACGAAATTTGGAGGGTGAAAAATGTATGATACCCCAAAAGGAACCTGTGTGAATATCAATGCAAGCTGGCATTGTCTGAACTGCGGAAAAATTCTTACGGCAACTCTTAATGAGCAGGGAAAGGCAAAAACAGTTTGCCCGCTGTGTCACAGCGAACAGATTTATCATAAACTGAGCAGAACCCACCGTCGGGTTGATTCGTATGCTCCTAAAAACAACGGACTGAACTATTAAAACTGAATGCGCAAGTGAGCTGTATGGTTCTGATGAAATATGCCCGTAAATCCATATAAGAAACACTTGCTTGAATGTAAGGAGTTTTCCAGACATATTACGTGAGAGACTACCTGCAAGAACAAGAATCGGATTTGTTTCCGCTTCTTTCTTGTAGGTAGTTTTTTATTTAATACATTACTTTTCGGGAAGCCGAAAAACGGAGGTGAACGTCAAAATGCGGGTGAGAAATCAAGTCTTAGACAACGGTTTTTATCCGTCTGCCGGAACGTAGGTGTAAGTATATTAACCTGTCGATAACGGACATATTAAACGAATAAGGAGGTAAAATGTATCATTTAACCAAGTATGAAAAAGAGAATATACTTCTCTCAAATGCCGATGAAGATTTCTGGTCTGTTTATATCAATTCCAAACCGCTTAAAAGGCGTTTTGCAGAGTTTGACAGAAAGAATCACGGTGTGCTCCGTCACATACGCACAGACCAGTACGGCGGAGAGTTTTATGAAGTACCGAAATCAAGCATTGCAATAAAGCTTATTCCGCCAAGGACAAAAGAACAGACGGAAAAGGCGAAAGCTCACGCTGAAAAAGTCGGTCTCGGAAAGAAAGACGGGTGATTCATTGGGCGATAGGGAACAGTTTTCATTTCTGAAGTTTCCCAGAGCGCTGATTGATTCATCTTTGTTTTCTGATTTGTCAGTTGATGCAAAATTGCTTTTTGCTATGATACTTGACCGAACGGGACTTTCGGAAATAAATGCAGACAGATTCACCGATTCCTACGGCAATATTTTTGTAGTCTACACAATAAATGAAATATGCGAAAAGCTCGGCTGTGCCCGTGCAAAGGCAGTAAGACTTCTCAAAGAATTGCAGAATTCGGGTCTGATAGAAAAGTACCGTGACGGCTGCGGAAAGCCTTCGAAAATAATAATTGCACCGTCGGCTTTGTCAATGCTCAAAATCGAACCTTACAAGTATCAAAATCAAACTTCCGGAAGTGTTAAAACCGAACTTCGTGAAGTATCAGAATCGAACTCTATCTATAATAAAGAGAATAATAATAATAACATCTACATCAATCCATCTATCAGTTATGATGAGCTGATAGAAAGTATTGAAGAACAGATTGAATATGACTGTATCAACGGCGATGCCGAAATGGTCAGAGAGATTATTCTCATAATGGCAGATGTTATGTCGGGAACAACACCTACCGTCAGAATCGGCGGAAGCGATTTCCCGAGAGAGGTCGTTATTTCACGGTTCAAAAAACTTTCGTCGGAGCATATTGAATATGTCATCGGCTGCATTGAAAGTTCCACAACAAAAATTAAAAACATAAAATCATATCTCATATCTGCTTTGTATAACGCACCATCCACAATGGCAAACTCGGTTTCGGCAGAGTTTGCTTTCTATAACAATACTAACTAATAAAAGGAGATTGAAAAATTCGTAAGAATAAACAGAAACTTTTGGCAAAAAATATCAGAAAGAAAGGGGATGGCTTATGGAGATAGATAACGGACAGAATTCAGGCAGAAAAATGAGTGAAGCGGAAAAACAAAGTGTTATTGAAAAGCTTTGGCTCATTTATTTCAACGATACTCTTTACGGAAAAGGTCTGATAAGCGAATCTGAAAGAAACCGTATGGCAAACAAGATTCATTCCCGTAAGCCGTCAAACCAATCAAGATAAATTTCGCTCTTGATTTTCTTTTGCGTTTATGCTAATATATAGATAATGATTTAACGAAATCATATTCAATATGGAGGGATTGTAGATAAATGGATATACATAGCGTTAGAATGCAAATGAGAATGAAAAGCATATATGAGATTCCGCTCAGGGTAACATATTATGCCCGTGTTTCGACGGACAGCGATGAGCAGTTGAATTCACTCGGCAATCAGGTAAGCTTTTACGAGAATTTTATCCGTAAGCATCTTCCCTGGACTTTTGTGCCGGGTTACGTTGACGAGGGCCTGTCGGGTATTTCGGTAAAGAAAAGAGAAAATTTCAACAGAATGATTGATGATGCGGCAGACGGAAAGTTCGATTTGGTTATCACCAAAGAAATCTCACGTTTTGCAAGAAATACTCTCGATTCGATTCAGTTTACCCGTCAGCTTCTCGGATACGGTGTCGGCGTATTCTTTCAGAATGACAACATAAATACCCTTGAAGAAGACAGCGAACTCAGACTTTCGATTATGTCCTCAATTGCGCAGGAAGAACTCCGCAAGCTTTCGAGCCGAGTTAAGTTCGGTCATCAGCAGGCAATCAAGTCAAACGTTGTTCTTGGCAACAGCAATATATTCGGCTACAAAAAACTTGATAAAAGGCTTGTTATTGACGAAGAACAGGCAGAAATGGTAAGAGAATTGTTTGAACTTTATGCAACCGATCAATACAGCATGAAGCAGATTGAAACAATTTTCTGGGACAAGGGATACCGTAATAACAAGGGCAATAAAATTGCTCACTCAACAATGTCAAATATGATTTCAAATCCCAAGTACAAGGGATACTATGTCGGCAACAAAGTCCGTGTTGTTGATATGTTCACAAAGAAACAGAAGTTCCTGCCACCTGAAGAATGGGTTATGTTCAAAGATGAAACAGGTGAAATTGTGCCTGCCATCGTTTCGGAAGAATTATGGGATAAGGCAAATGTGATTCTTCGAAGAAGAAGCGAAGATGTAAAAGCACGTCAGGGTATTTGTAACCATGCAAATCTGCTGACGGGTAAACTTTTCTGTATGGACTGCGGAACAGCATATTACCGCCGTGAATCCAAGGACAGAAGCGGAAACAAAAACAGTAAATGGATATGCTCGGGCAAAATCAAAGGCGGTTCCGATTCCTGCGCATCGTTCGCAATTTATGAAGAAGAAATCAAACCGGTTCTTTTTGAAGTTTTCCGTGATACAAAAGCAAACGCCGATGCACTTGTTGAAGAATATTTGCGTGATTACGCAGAAATGACTGATAACGGGAAATTACCCAAAAGAATAAAAGAACTCGAAAAGAAGATAGATTTTGCTTTGCAGAAAAAAGCAAAGCTGCTTGAATTCAATGTTGCAGGTCAGATTACCGACAGAGATTTCTTTGAGATGACAGAGCAATGCAACAATGAAATCAAAGAAACGGAAGAACTGATTAGAGAGCTTTCAGAAACACTTGAATCAAGCGAAGAATTCAAAAAACACATCAATGCCGTTCGCAGTGCGATTGCCGCAGCTCAGTCTGATGCGAGATGCGGAATAATTTCAAAAGAATTCGTTGATACCTATATAGATAAGATTTATGTGACTCCCGTTGATGAGAATACGATGAAGTTAAGTATCAAGATTTTCTCAGGAGAATCAACGGAAAAATACCTCGAAAAGTTCAGACGTCACGTGGGACAAATGAAGTCCGTATCTGACAGCCACACAAAAAATCAAGGAATATCAACGGTTTCAGGCTCTGAAAATTCTGCGGGTCAAACGAGCAAGAAGATGATTGAGGCTTATGAAAACGGCATGAAATAAGTCCGCTCTCATATAAAAAGAACCGTCGCGGGTTTCCGCGGCGGTTCTTGATTTATGCTTCTTTTGATACACAGTATCTTTTGGCTCTTTCAAATTCTTCGGGTGTTCCGTAGCCCTCGGCGAGATTTTCGTTTATAAGCTTTACTATTTCTGCGTGAAGCCGGTTGTTAGCTTGTTCAACTGTCATTCCCTTTGTTGAAAACGGTTTGCCGATTCTTGAGCAAAGTGTTTTGCTTCTGAACTTATATTCGCCCGTAACGGCTACCGGCACCATCATTGCCTCGTTTTTGCATGCAAGAGATGCCGCGCCGAATTTAAATTCGCCAAGCAAATTATCGGTTTTGTTTCTTGTTCCCTCGGGGAAAATGCCCAACACGCCGCCGTTTGAAAGCACGGCGTTTGCAGAATCCTTCGCTTCCTCGTCGTGCCCGTTGCGGTTGACGCATATGCAGCCTGCAAGCTTGAAAAACCAAGCAAATTTGCCCTTGAAATATTCGGATTTTGCCATGTAGTTTATCGGTCTGTGGGTCGCAGGTGCAGCAAGGCATTGGTCAAGAACATGCTTATGGTTGCTGCAAACAACAACCGCGCCCTTCTTGGGAATGTTGCCTTTTCCGAACACACGCGGGCTGTAATAGAGATAAAACACGGGAATAAGCAGGGGAGCAAGCAAACGATAGCCCCATGTTCTCGGCTTTTTGGCCATCAGCAAACAGCCTCCCTTGCGCTTTCCTTCTGGAGCTTCATGAAATCAATCTTGTTATAGGCTGTTTTGGGAAGAAGGTCAACAAATTCATATTTATAGGGCACGCTGTAATGCATGAGCTTCTTTTTGCAGTATGCTCGGATTTCTTCTTTGGTTTCGTCGCTTTTTTCTTTTCCGTTTTTAAGGACGATATATGCTTTTGCAACCTCTTTTTTATACTGATGAGGAACGGAAACAACAACGCATTTCTCAACAAAGTCAAGCTCTTCAACAACGCTTTCAATCTGTGTGGGATAAACGTTGAAGCCCGATGTTATCATCATTCGCTTAATTCGGAGCTTGTAGTGCACAAAGCCGTCCTCATCAATCGCCGCCATGTCGCCCGTATGGAGCCACACCTTGCCGTCGGCATGAACGCACAGAGTATTCTTGGTTTCTTCGGGATTGTTTCTGTAGCCTATCATAACAGTCGGTCCGCTCACGCAAAGCTCGCCGTCCTCGCCGGCGGGAAGAACATTGGTTGTGCCGGGCTCGACGACACACATTTCTGTGCCGATAAGCGGTTTGCCGATTGTTCTTGACTTGTAGTTTTCGCCAACGGAAAGGCTGAGCGCGGCAAGTCCCTCTGTCATGCCGTAGCCCTCACAGATTTTTATGCTTGAATTGTGAGCGGCTAAAAATTCGTTTACGCTGTTTTCAAGCTTTTCAGGCAGGGTATCGCCGCCGCTGACAGCATATTTGAGGAATGAAAAATCAATTTTATCCGTACCCTTTGCTTTAAGCAAAGCATCATACAAGGTGGGAACACCGAAAAGCATTGTCGGCTTATATTTTTTGAGAATGCTGGCGAATTTTTTGGCATTGAACTGCGGAATCAAAACGGAGCATGCGCCGAAGCAGAACGAAACATGAACGCAAACGCCAAGACCGAAGCCGTGGAAAATGGGCAGAATTGCAAGAATTTTATCGCCTGCTTTTACATCTCTCAAGGTGAGCACGGCTTGAATGCCGAAAGCGTTGAAGTTATAGTTGGAAAGCATTATATCCTTCGGAGTACCCGTTGTGCCGCCGCTGTGAAGAATAACGGCAACTTCGCGGTTTTTGCCATCCTTGGGGCTGTATTCCGCAACTGTTCTTGACTTTTCGGCAAATTCGCTCCATGAAAGATATCTTTTATCCGATTTGTCATATTTGAAGCTCTTTATGCATTTGAGGGCATAGAGCTTTTTCATAACAAAAGGCATTGAATTGCCTGCGGATGCGACAATCGCCTTTTTAACCGAGGTTTTGTCGATGATTTTTGAGATTTTTTCCGTGCAGATGTCAACGCAAAGCAAAACCTTGCTTTTAACTCTGTTAATATGATTTTTAATTTCTTCCTGCGCCGAAAGAGGGTGAAGAATATTTGCAACCGCGCCTATTCTGTTGAGCGCATAAATGCTGATAACCGCCTCGGGGGTGTTGGGCATGATGATTGTAACAATATCGCCCTTGCGAACTCCCAAAGCGTAATATGCACCCGAAATTTCTTCGATTTTTTTTACAAGATTGCAAAAAGTGCATTTTGTTCCGAAATACTCATAAGCAAGAGAGTCGGGTTGGCTTTCCGCCGCAATTTTGAGCATCCCGAACATTGAAACGTCGGGCACTTCAAAACCGAGGGGAAGTTCGCTGTTTTCATACTTAAAAAACGGATTTGCTGATACCATAGTCTTTTTAACCTCACATTATATTTATATCTTGTTTCATTCCGCGGGCAATCAAAAATGTGCTGACCGCCAAAAAAGCTACGGCAGACGCCGCTGCAAAATATTTGCCCGATATTTCTTTTCTGTCTGCATTTTTAATCAGACATTCCGTAATGCGGTCTTTACCCGCCTGACTGAGCGAAAGCGAACCGATTATTCTCACATATTCTCGGATATCATGGTCAATCACAGTAATTTCTCCTTTTCAAATTCTTTTTTCAGTAATTCTCTGCCCTTTTGAATGCGTTTTCTGACGGCATCTTCGCTTATGCCGATTATTTCGGCGATTTCCGCGCTTCGATAGCCCTCAACATAATAAAGAGTCATTACTACCTTGTGTTTTGCAGGCAGACTCATTATGAGCTCAAAGGTTTCGTAATCATTTTCGCCGATTCCGATATTTTCGATATCGTCTAAGTTAACCGTTTCTCTTTTCAGCCTGAACATAAGCATGTTTTTGCTGATGTTTGCCGCAACCTTTATCAGCCATGCTTTGCGGTGCTCTTCACCGTTAAACTCCGGCGCTTTGGTGATATATTTCAACAAAGTTTCCTGAACGGCATCCTCCGCATCCTCCGGATTGCAGAGAATACAGTAGGATATTCTGAAAATCAAGGAACTGTATTTATCAACAAGCTCTTTTATTTCTTCTTCCGATTTATTTGCTTTTTGCGTCACGCCCGAAAACACCTCCTTTTTCGATAATGCCCATTAAAGGAAACAATAAAGAAGCAAAAAATGTGAATTATTTTTTGTTAACAATTTGTGAACTTTAATAAAGCTGCCGTAAATCAGGCAAAAAAGACTTGCATACAGAAAGCATGCAAGTCTTTGTAACTTTTGTTCAGTTTTTCTCCAATCTTATGCAGGTTACCGAATACTGCGGCACGGTGTAGTTGAATTTATTGGAGAAACCGCTTGCGGTAAACTCTTCCATGATGCAGTCCTCTTTTGCGCCGAGAATGTTATCGTTTGCAAGGCTGTTACCCGCAACCTGATTTATAAAGGCAGTGCTTTTAACGCTTGCACCGTTAAGGTCAACCGCAAAAACTCTGCTTGTTTCGGTGACATTGACTATCTTAATAATAACATCGCCGTTTTTGTCTGTGCTGACAACGTGATAAGCCTCTGCCTCGGCGTTGCTTGTCGTGTCATAGTCAATATAGAGCACATCGTCAATGTAGCACTTAACCTCGGTGCCCGAAACAACAACCTTGAGGTTATAGGTTTTGCCCGTTTCGATTACGCAGGGCTTTTCGGTGTCGAGTATTTTTGATTTTGCGCCGTTTTCAATCTGCTGAAGGCAGGAAACCGTGTTGCCCCAGCCGCCGATATTCCAGAACCAGCAGTTCTGCGAATCTTTAACGGCGAACGGAATAATGAAGCCCTCATCGCCGTCAAGCTTTGTTGCCTCAACGGTGTAGGTATAGTTGCTCCAATCGTCACAGCCGAAATAGGCAACCATGCCCGTTTCCGTATAGGGCATCCATGTGTTGGTTTGAACAAGCTTGCCGTTCTTTATTTCAAAATCGTTGCTGTCATAGATGTTTTCCCAATTCCACCAGAAGTTGAGCGGGAGCGAAAATTTATCCGAGCCGAGAGTTTTACCCGTTTCGTTTGAAACAATCTTAACGTTGTCAAACTCTGCGGCGGTGTACCATGTGCCGATGCCTATTCTGCCGCTCAAGGGCTTCTGCTCAACCTTTGCGCCGTCAAGCGTTGAAGAAAGCAGCTTCGAGCCCGCGTTATTTGAGAAGAGCTTCTGCACATAATAGCTGATTGAGCCCGTAACCTGATGATTATTAAACCAAATAAGGTCGGGGGACCAATGGGTTGCGGTCAGATTACCGAAAAGCGGGGCGTACGCCGCCATGCGGACTATATCGCCGTTGCGCTCAAGGCCCGTCATATATGCCGCCTCTGCAAGCGCGGCCTTAAGTGTGTTGGACTTTGCGGCGTATTCGCCAAGGAAAACCTGAATGCCGCCGCCGTATGGTGTGTCGGTCATTTCGTCAACGGAGCGTCTGTAGTTCGCCTCGTCATAATAATCGGTGTTTTTCAAAAACCATTCGGGCTGATTATAATAATGCTGGTCGGTTGCGCCCGCAAAATCCTCCGCAATGTCGGAATTTCCGAGCTGCTCTTTTGCATATTTATATGATTTCAAATAGTTTTCGCCGTGGGTACCGTCCGATGCACCGGCGGAATAGATAAGCTCTATTCCTTCATAAAGCTTTGGATTTTGCTTCTTTGCTTCGTTGAAAGAATCAAGGAATACCTGATATCGTTCAAAATAGACCTCGCCCTCCTGCTCGTTGCCGATGCAGATATATTTAAGCTCAAACGCAGCGGGGTGACCGAGCGAAACGCGCACCTTGCCCCACGTTGTGCTTTCGTCACCGCGGCAGAATTCGATAAGGTCATGCATGTCCTGAACATACTGTTTGAACTCATCGGAGTTCATGTCAACGGGTCCTCTGCCCCTCATCTGGCAGTAAATTCCGCAGTTGATAACGGGGACGCCGATTGCGCCGATATCCTCGGCAAGCTGAAAATATTCATAAAAGCCCAGTCCGTAGCTCATAAAGCAGGGATACGGGTCATCGGTTGCGGCAACATTTGTCCAAAGGTTAATTCCTTGCTTTCTTGCGGCAACATCGCCGTAGCCGCCGTTAAATTCAAGGGGCAAGCCGTCGGGACCCGTGCCGATTGAGTTTTTCCAGTTATATAAAGTTTCGTAGTCATATCCCTCGATTACACAGCCGCCGGGGAAGCGCAGAAACTTCGGCTCAAGCTCTTCGAGCATCTTGCCCAAATCCTTGCGCATGCCGTTTTCTCTGCCCTTGAATGTGTCATCGGGAAAAAGAGAAATCATATCAAACGCTGCGCTGCCGCTGTCGATAAGCACCTGAAGCGTGGTGTTTTCAAAATCGGTTTTTCCCGCCGACAGCTCAAGCTCGTATTTCTGCCAATCGGCTGTAAGAGCTTCAATTCTGCCTTCTGCCACCGTTTCGCCGCCGACAGCAAGGCGCACGGTAACACCGCCGCAGCCGTCAAGGTCTTTTGCGTAAACCGAAAAATTATATTTTGCGTTTTCTTCAATCGCCATTCCGTCAAGAAAACCGACATTTTCAATGCCTGCGGGCGCGTTTGAGGAATTTGAAAGCACAAGATAATTCGGGTTGTTTTCGTTGAGCGCATCCTCTGCGCCGGCTTCAACCCTTGCCGATGCACCGCCGACTGTGTTCCAGCCGTAAAGCGCATCGTTTGCGGCAAGCTCGGTGAATTCAAACGAGCGGTTAACTACCATTTCGGCATAAAGCCCGCCGTCCGCCGCAAAGTTGATATCCTCAAAGAAAACGCCGAAAAGCAGGTCGCTTATATCGTGAATTTCGTCCTCAACATCAACCGCCAGCGAATAATCAGCCGCCGCGCTGTCATAAGCAGTCACGCTGTTTGCGGCAGGTCTTTCAATTTCATCAGGCTCTTTTTCGGCAAAAATTCCGCCCGTTGCCGCCATGAAAGCGGAGGTCAGAACTGCTAAAATCTTTTTGAGCACCTGATATATTGCATATTTCATATTTTTCTCCCCGATTAAAGCAGGTCATCAAAAAGCTTTATGTTGGATTTCTCAAGCTTAAGCTCTCCTGCCTGGATTTTTTTGATAACCTCAACAATCTTATCGTTGATGGGTGTGGGCACGCCGCACTTTCTGCCCCATTCGCAAACAACGCCGTTGATTGCATCAACCTCGCAGGGCTTGCCGTTGCGAATATCTTGGAGCATTGAAGGCTCGATATCTCTGTGTTTTTTCATCGCAATGGGCACAAGAAGCTGTGCGATTGCGCGCTTGAATGCGCCTTTGTAATAGAAAAGCTTTGTGATATCCTTGCCCTGAACGGGTGCAAATTCCGCACCCGCCGCATGACCTACATCAATGCATTCCTTCATGCAGCGAACGGCAACCTTTTGAGCATCCTTGTTTTCGGAAACATCGCCGAAGCGGCCGCCGACAACGGTGCCGAGACCAGAGAATGTTGCGTTGATGAGAAGCTTTGACCATCTTGTGCCGAGAAGGTTTTCTTCAATGTGAACGGGGCACATTTTTTCAAGAAGATTTTTAACCGTTTCAACCTGCGCATCGGTAATGCCGTCCATTTTGCCCATGTGGTATGAAAGGCTGTCAGGCGCGCTGGTGAGAATGCATTCGCCCGGTGCGGCAAGGGTTGCGCCCCATTCAACCGCGCAGCCCATTGTGTGTTCTTTGCCGATTATCTCGGCGATGCCGGGCTCAGGAATGCCGTTCTGAAGAGTTACGATAACGCCGTCATCGGCAAGAAAAGGCTTAAGAAATGTTACAACCTCGGGGTTGTGAAGCTGCTTCGTCATAAGGAAAATAACGCTGTAAATTCCGCTCATTTCATCGGGAGTTATTGCCTTTACGGGCACAGTCATTTCAACCGTTCCCGTTATGTGAGCACCCTTTTCATTGAGAGCGGCAACGTGTGCCTTGTTTCTGTTGACAAGCTCAACGTCAACGCCGTTTTTGGTCATGTATGCACCCAAAACCGTGCCGAGCGAGCCTGCTCCGTAAATTGCTACCTTATTCATTGAATATCCCTCCAAATTTATTCAGCAACGCCGTATGCTTTCACAAGGCGTTCATATTCTTCGTCCGTTATCGCAAGCACCGAGCCGTGGCGAGGTCTTACTCCGTCAAAGCTGTAGTCATTGGGGCTGACAGCCTTGAAATTCTCCATATCCGTTGTCATCTGCATAAAGAATCTGCCCGTGCCGTATTCATCCATTATCATAATCCATGAATCCGTGCCGGTCACCCGATACATCGAGCTGCCTTCAACCCCCTCTTTTGAGAGAGAAACAACAACGGGAGAATCTTCATAAGGACCTGTCAAGGTTTTTGACTTTACATAAGCAATGGTCTGGTCCTCGTCATGCTTGAAATAAAGATAAAAATAACCGTTTTCTTCATTATAGGTGATGTCGCCGTCAATGGTCTGTATACCTTTGCGCTCATAGAGCAGACGGGGTTCGGTTATCGCTTTGAAATCGGCTGTGTAGGCATAATACATGGCTGCAACATCATTTTCAATCGTTGAGTTTGCCCAATAAACCATATATGCACCCGCCGATTTATCCCAAATTGCCTGCGGAGCCCAAGCGCGGGTTGTTGCTGCAAATTCGCCGCCGAAATCGCGCATATCAATAATCGTTTCGTCTGTCCAGTTAACAAGGTCGGCGGATTTCCACGTTACAAGAGCGTGGTTTGAGGTCCAGCCCTCCGAGCTTTTCATATCTGTGCCGATTATGTAAAAAAAGCCGTCCTGCCCTTTGAGAATATACGGGTCGCGCACGCACTTTTTGCCCTTAGTCTGAATTATTATCGGCTCATTGTTGTTGAGCGGCTTGAAATTATAGCCGTCACGGCTGACAGCAAAATGAATCCTTTCCTCTTCGGGTGCATTGCCCACAAACTGACAGAAAAGATATTTGCCTGAAAGGCTTTTGACAACATCGGCATAACCGCCTGATGAATCCCGCATTTTTTCACCTCCGCATCTCTATGGGAAATATTTTATCATTTATTATTTATTTTGTAAATATATAAAGAAAAAACGAAGTGCCGAAGCACTCCGTTTTTTATGCAATAAAATTTGAATGAAAGACAAATTAAGCAACCTGATGTGAGCTGCCGCGAACAACAGTAAGCACGGGAGCCTCTTCATAAATATCTTCGGGGGCTCTTGCCTGAACTCTTGCACGCATTGCGGCCGCTTCTCTCTGCTTGCGAAGGCGGCGGTTGCGTCTGTGGATTTTAATTGCTCTTGCAAGCTTAACTTCAAAAGCAACAATCTTTTTTTCATTTATAAAGCCGACAATCAGCAGCACTACTGCCGCAAATTCGAAAACTGTTTTGATAATCTCTGCAAAATTCATTTTATATCCTCCTTTGAACAGGCGAAACATTTGTTCTATGTGTTTATTATAGCAGGTGAACATTCGTTTGTCAATACAAATGTTCGATATTTTTGAATTTTTTTACAAGTATTTTTGCATCGCCATTCTACCACAATATATGCTCAAAGTCAAGCATTCAACCACAATAAGTGCTGTTTTGAGTAAAATCGCCGCCTTGTAAAAACATTCGCCGCTATAAAAACATATGTCAGAACTTAATAAATTATTCCGTGTTTGCCTTTGACTATAATATATCATGTTGCATGTCCCAAAAAACGGACTTTCACAGGAGAAAATAAAAAATCAAGCAAAAAATGTTTGCGGTCTGCCGCCTTGTGCTTATGCTTCCAGTTCTTTTTTAATTAATTCGGTTATGCCGGCTGTTTCATAATCCGCAATATCCTTGATGGACTGCACGGCATTTTCCATGGCGTAGGAGCGGAATTCGGCAATCATGTGAGTGTCGTTTATGTTGTCCCCAACCGTGATAAGGTCATCATATTTCGCACCGATAAGCTCAAGAAACTTATAAAGCCCTTTCGCCTTGTTCATGTCGGCTGAAACAATGTCAATGCATGTTCCGTTTTGCAGGGGGTTGAGCACTTCGCCGAATTTTTCGCGGACTGCCCCCGTAACTCTTTCAGCAGCTTCATAATCGGGCAGCGCGGTGTTTATTTGGTTGAAATATGGGATTTCGGGCATTGTTTCAAGTCTGTACTCATCGTCGGGGCAGTCTTCATCGCTTCTGTTGATAACGCATTTGAACGCGGTTTGCACCGTCACCCACCTGCATCCGAGGCTGAAAAGAAACTCCGTAAGCGGTTTTGCCAAATCGCTGCTGCATCGTGACTCCGCCATAACTTCGCCGTTTTGGTTGATAATTACCGCGCCGTTGCAGGCGAGCAGAAAGTCATATTCAAAATTGTTTCTTTTCGGTATTTCCAAAAGGTCGGCTGCACCCCTGCCGCTGACAATTCCGAAAAGGTTACCCGCTTTCCGCCAGCGTTTTATTGCATTTCGCTTGGTGTCGTCAATGCCGCCGTGGTTGAGCGTGCCGTCGTAGTCACTTGCAATTATCTTCATAATCTGTCACCCGAAAACAAGCTCTTTTCAAAGCTGTTTTTGCTGTCAAAATAATATACGTCGCCGCCGTCATTGCCTTGGATTGTGTAACACTTTTCACCGTCAAAAATAACAGCCGCGCCGTCATCGCAGGCAATGCCCGAAAGGCTCTGTGTTTTAACTGCATCGGCGAATGACTGCCAATAGCCGCTTTCAAAGTGAGGGCAGTTGCAATAGTCGAGCAGACCGAGGCAGTCCACAAACATAAAATCGTGGTTTTCGCCGCAGTCATCATATCCTCTTGAAAACCAGCACATGGAGCCTGAGCTGTAGCCGCTGAGGATTATGCCCTTTTCGTATGCTTTTTTGAACACTTCATCCGCACCCGTGCGCTTCCATGTATCCATCAAAAATTTAAGGTTACCGCCGCCCGCATACACGATATCGCATGAGAGAATTTTTTCTTCAATTTCGGCTTTTGAGAGCGATTCGTCGGTCAGCATGAGCGCGGAAACGCTGCAGCCCAGACCGATAAAAAGCCTGAAAATGTGCTCGTCGCCGTTAATATCGTCAAAGCCCGCTGTGGGCACAAACAAAACCGACGGGTTTTTCTTTTTTGCGAGCGAAACAATATGCTCGAAAATCGGCAAAACCTCGTTATCGCTGTATCTTCCTCCGCCTACGCCAACAACAATTCCCATATCATTATTCCTTTGCTTTTTTCTTTTATTTTATCATATTAAATACGCCTTGACAATAAGTTAGTTTTGATTTACCATTGTATTGGTGATGAAAATGTATAAACAAAAGCTTTGTCTTGCTTTAAATCCGTCTTATAAAATTCCGTATGATGAGCAAATCCGCCTTTTTAAGGAGGCGGGATTTGAGGGCTTTGCGATAGATTTGAGCGACAGAAGCGCAAATGCCGCAGAGCTTGCCGCAATCGGCAAGGAGGAAGACCTGATAATCTTATATCTGCATGCTCCGTTCAACAAATCCGATGATATGTGGGCAGAGGGTGAGCTTGGTGACGAGGCTCTTGCAGAATTGCTTGACTGCCTTGAAACCTGCTCAAGGCTCGAAATCCCCGCAATGGTTGCCCACACCTTTATCGGCTTTGACAGCGATAATATTCCCACGCAAATCGGCGTTGAGCGTTACGGTGCGCTTGCGATAAGGGCGCAGGAGCTTGGCGTTACGCTTGCGCTTGAAAATACGGAGGGCGAGGAATATCTTGACGCGCTCATGAAAAACCTTGGGGATATTCCGAGCGTCGGCTTTTGTTGGGACACAGGGCACGAGCTTTGTTATAATTACGGCAAAGACCTTGTCGCACTTTACGGTGATAAGCTTGCGGTTACTCATATCAACGATAACCTCGGTATCCGCGATTTTGGCGGAAAGATAACATATATCGACGATTTGCACCTGCTTCCGTTTGACGGGATAACCGATTGGGCTTCGGTTGCAAAAAGGCTTGTGAATTGCGGGTTTGACAAACCTCTTTCTTTTGAACTGACAACCCGAAGCAAACCCGGCAGGCATGAAAACGATAGATATGCGGAAATGCCGATTGAAAGCTTTGTTGCAGAGGCATATAACAGGGCATGCCGCGTTGCAAGCCTTGTAATCAAGGAAAGGGAGGCTCAATTAAAATGAGCGAACAAAAATTGACCAAGAAGCAAAATATAATTCAGGTTATCAAATTTGCGCTTTTTTCTGCATCGGCGGGAATTATTCAGCTTGTTTCATTCACTCTGCTGTTTGAGGCTGCGGTGCTCAACAACACCGTCAGCTACATAATTTCCCTTGCGCTGTCCGTGCTTTGGAATTTCACCTTCAACAGAAAGTTCACCTTTAAATCGGCTGCAAATGTGCCCGTTGCAATGCTTAAGGTTGCGCTTTTTTACTGCGTTTTTGCTCCGCTTTCAACCTGGTGGACACACGAACTCACCGAGCTCGGAATTAACGAATATCTTATTGAAGCGGGCACGATGCTTGTAAACCTTGTTACGGAATATCTCTATTGCCGTTTCGTGGTTTACAGAAATTCAATGAACACAGCAAAATAAAGAACAGCTCTGCGGATATTTTCGCAGAGCTGTTTTGCTATTTAAGCACCTTTTCAAGTGTTTTACCCAGAATTTTTTCCTTGCATTCCTCGCTGATATCAAGGCTTTTAATTCTTGCTATGTCGGATTTGATGTGTTCAGGCTTTGAAAACGGGAAATCCAAGCCGAAAATGCTTCTGTCTTCGCCCGTCTGTGCAATAACAATTTCAAGCTCCTCATCGGTCAGCGCCCATTCGTCGCCCTTGCCTTTGCGGTTGCTCACACTTGTCCAGCCTGCAAAAACATGGTCCTCTTCGCCCCTTGAGTTGTTGCACATAACGGCAAGAGCCTCTTTGAAAAAGTGATAGCCGCCGATATGCTCCATGCTGAATTTGAGCTTCGGAAAATTCCATGCAACCTCGTCAAAAAGCAAAACGCGGTTGTCACGGAGCCTGTGCCAATGCATGCCCGAATGGAACGAAATGAAAAGCCCCAGCTCCTGCGCTCTTTCATAAACCTTAAACGCTTCTTCGCCGTCAATCACAAATTCCTGATAGGGTGGATGAAGCTTGATGCCCTTGAAGCCGAGGTCGGCAATTCTGTCCACTTCGTCGCGAAGATTTTGAGTGAAATCAACCGTGCCGAAGCCAACAAGCCTGTCGTTGCCCTTTATCTGCTCCGCAAGCCATGTGTTGGGGCTGCCTTCAAAGCCGCCCTCGTGAAATCTGTCCGCAAACGGCGCAAAGGCAACCGCTTTGTCAATTTGACACTCGTCGAGAAACTCCATGAGCGATTCAACACAGCCCGTGGGTCTTATTTCTTTAGGGTAAACATGAGCGTGATTTGCAAAAATCATTTTTATCCCTCCTGAAAAAATAATAAATCAATATAAAAAAATTGTCAATAAAATCTTCGCTTGGTTTGGTAATACTAAAATCGGGAGGAGATAATTTTGAGTAATAATCAAGACACTTTATATTTACTTCGCGAATGCAGCGCAGGCATAAGAATGGCTGTTGCTTCGATTGACGATGTTTTGCCCTATCTGAATGACGGCGAAATGGTGCAGGTGCTCAAAGAAAGCAAAACGGAGCACAAGGACCTTGAAAAGGATATCGATGCAACGCTTCACAAGATGAATTGCGACGGCAAGGAGCCGAATCTCATGGCAAAGGGCATGTCAAAAATCAAAACAAACGCTGAAATGGCGTTCAAGCCCACGGCTTCGCAGGCGGCAAGCCTTATTACCGACGGCTGCGGTATGGGAATCAAATCCATTCATAAATATATGAATCAGTATCCCGCCGCCTCGCATGAGGTTATGAATTTAGCCAATCGAATCAGCAGCCTTGAAGCAAAACTTGAAGAGCAGATGAAGCCTTTTCTGTAAAAAAGAAGCGGTTTGCATTTATTTGCAAACCGCGTTTTTTATTGTTTAAAATCCGCCGCCGGTTGTGATTATATAGTCAACCGTGCCGTAGGCGCTTTCAACAGTTGCCGAAAGGGGAAGCCTTCTGCCGCCGATGTAAAGATTTTCGGCTGTAACATAAACATTGTAGGTCCATGTGCCTTTTTCAATTACGCCGTCTTTGCTGATTTTTACTTTGAGCGTGGGATTCTTATAATGAAGCTTGATTTCTGCTTCTTCAAATCTTATCTCAAAGTTGGGCAAAGCCTCTTCAACAACTTTGAGGTCGCCGACAACGGAAATGGCGTGGCCTACCGTGCCGCTGTGCAAATCGCCGTGAACTCCGTCAATCTGCTCTTTCATTGTCATTTCAACAACGATATATTCTCCGCTTCTATATGCCCTTGCGGACTGCGCATCCTCGGGAACAAGCTTTTCATAGCCGCCGGTTATTCCGTCAAATTCCGTTGAACTGTCTTCAAGCGCGGAAATAAGGAAGGGCGTTATCATTTCAACCAGGTTTCCGAGAAGTCCGTCACCGTCATTAACAACCATTTCTTTAAGGGTCATTTTCTGAACGGATTTTTTGGACTTTGAGTTGATTGCTGCGTTTCTGTAAAACTCAACAACCTGCTCCTTTGTCCATGTTGCGGGGTCGGAATCGGGCAGGGTTATGGGTGCAATAGTTGTTTCGGGTGCGGTTGTTTCAATGCCTGCCGCCGTGGTTTCTTCGGAATCAACGGATATTTCCGTGTTTGCCGGCTTTGTAACAACCTTTCCTGCATTGTCTGTAACCGTTTCGCCTTGGCTGTCGGTTACAACTTCGGGTGTGTTTTGGGGGTTATCGACGCCGTCTTTGCACGAAGCAAATGCAAAAAGCATTGTGAGCGTCAAAACCGCTGCAATTAGTCTTTTCATCTTTTGTCTCCTTGTGTTTTATTTAAAATCCCTTTCGGATTCTGTAAGCTGCCGTGCCTTGGTTTTTGTGACAAGTCTTTTGGTTATAAGGCTTGCAATTAAAACAAAAATAACAATTACCGCCACGGGGATTGCCGCTATCCACGGCTGTTCACCGACTCTTTTTAAGGTGCAGCCGAAGAAGGTATAAACCACTACAAGCGGAAGCATGCCGAGGTTAGCGCCGATGGTGTAATTCTTGAATGAAATTCCCATTGCGCCGAAAAGCAGGCTTGACAAATCTCCGGGCATAATGCCGGAAAGCTTTATTGCAAAAGTCATCTGCATTTCGTTTGCGCCTGCAAAATCATCGATTTTTTTGATAGCTTTGAATTTACCTTTAAGGGTGTTAACCATGCCTGCGCCCGTAAATCTGCCGAGAAAATAGGGGACAGACAAGCTCAAAAAAACCGAAACTATGTTAATTAAAAGAGCTAACCGGAAATTCGGCATGATGTAGCCGCAAACGGAAAAAACAACCGCAGGCGGGAACACAAGCGCAAATGATTTTACCACCGAAAAGATAATAATTCCGATGGCGATTGCCGCCGTGCCGCCGGTTATTTTTTGGCTGAGCTCGGGTATGTTTGAAACTTTTATGTTATATTTATGAACTAAAAAAATGCAAAGAACAACCATTACAAGCATCAGAATGCCTGCCGCAATCTGAAGAGCTTTAACAAGCTTGGCATAATTCTTTTCAGCCACAAAAAAGCCCCTTCCGACATTTAATCACAGATAATTATAAGAGAAAATGTGCAAAAAATCAACATTTTTTAATGATATTATATAAAAACTTTTAATCGCAGATTTGCTGTGCAAATTACATATATATAATGTATATTATTATAATACTATATAATATATATTCATGCTGACTGTGCCAAGTGCGGTAAGCATGTTTTTTTGTGCTCTAACATATATTTATCCTATGAATTAAGGCGGATTTTAAGGTCAATAATAGCAATGCAGGCATTTAATCCCTGTGGCAAAGGCGCGGAATAAATGCCTGCTTTTTTTGCAATTCAGAAAAATGTAACCTTTTTTTACGCTTTTGTAACCATTTGTAACTTTTTCTGTTTTTCACAAAATATTTACCATTTTTTGACAAAAGCCGCGCTTGTTCGCAAACGGCTTTATGCCAAATTTGAAAAAAGAGGAAAAGCTGTTGTGCAAAATGAACAAAAAACTGTTTCAAAAAAATTTGACAAATTGAATTTTTGTCAATATAATGTCACCCGTTGCACAAAAGGAAATCGCGGTCTACCCCCAAAATGGGATTCACCAAAAAACTACTAATGCGCAAATAAGGAGAATTTTATGATTACAAATTCATCATCCGTCGGCAAAACCGGCCGCAAGCACAGCTTCAGAATACTGACGGCTGTCATCACGGTGCTGTTTATCTGTTCGGTAACAATAACAGCTTTTGCGAGCGCAAACGCCGTTACAAAGGTTACCGTAACTGACGGAGAAAAATCGGTAAGCATATCCACCGAAGAAACTGACCCCCTCCGAATAGCTAAGCTTGCGGGCTTTGCGGTTGATGCAAACGACGAGCTTAACACAGACGGCTACAATGCCGAAGAGGGCGGCACAATAGTTATTGAAAAAGCAAAGGTTGTCAGAGTTGAAGACAGCGGCATTATTTCTTATTTTGTCGGATACGGCGACACTCTCGGCAGCATGCTCAATTCGGAAGGCTTCATTTTCGGCAACGACGATGAGCTTGGAACAAACCCCGCTCAGAATATTTTTGACGGCATGAGAGTTTTCATCAAGAGAGCTTTCAGCGTTAATATCAGCGCGGACGGCAAAGAAAAAAGCGTTTTCCTCATTAAAGGCACGGTAAAGGACGCTCTTGATAAAGCAGAAATAACCGTTGATGAGGACGATGTTGTCAGCCCGTCTCTTGACACGCCGCTTAACGGCTTCACCAAGATTAGAATTTCCAGAGTTAAATATGATATCGGTATTGAAACTCGCGAGATTGAGTTTGAAACAAAAACAATCCCCAGCGCGGATATGTATATCGGCGAGGAAGAGGTTGTTACCGAAGGCGTAAAGGGCGAAAAGAAAGTATTCTTCACAGAAAAATATGTTGACGGTGAGCTTGCGGAGAAAATTTTCGAAAAAGAAACCGTTATCAAAAAACCTGTGACAGAGGTTAAAAAGGTCGGCACAAAGAGGCAGGAAACACTTGCAGCATATAAAAACACAAGCGAGCCTATTTCAGAGCTTAAAGTGCCTTCCGACTTAAAGCTTGATAAAAACGGTATCCCCGTTGATTATGCTTATTGCGTATCCGCAAAGGCAACTGCTTATACGGGCGACCCCGAAACCGCTTCCGGCAGAAAGCCCATGCCCGGTCACATAGCGGTTGACCCCAAGGAATACCCCTACGGCACAGAGCTTTATATCGTTTCGGCAGACGGCAAATATGTCTACGGTTATTGCGTTGCTGCCGACACGGGCGGATTTGTTAAAATGGGCAACACGGATGTTGACCTCTATATGGATAACGAGGATATGTGCTACGATTGGGGCAACAGAAACATTAAGATTTATGTTCTTAACTAAGGAAAAAGCGAAAACGAGGCCTGCAACACCTTGTTTTCGCTTCTTTTTATCTTTTTCACAAATATAGAAGCAGTTTTTTGTTGAAAATGATAACAATATGGCGATAAAAGAAACAAACAATATTAGTTTTGTACATTGACTTTTTTGCGTTTCACAATTAAACTAATATGCATGAGAGAACCCAAGTGCTGAAAAGAGATGGAACGAAGAAGCGCAGCCTTAAAGACAAAGCTCTTTCGGTTTGCCTTCTTCCGAAACCTCTCTGTTAACAGACTCGGGGCGTTTTTCTTTGTAGCGCAAAAATTCAATTTTGTCTATCGTCAATTTCAACAAAACAAAATTTTTTGACCGCCCGTACTTTGGCCGACAAGCCGAATTATTCTTAATAAGACCAAAACTGCGGTTAAAAATGTTGACGAAGCAAAGTTTTGTGATATAATAAATAATATATTAATTAGAAAAATTATTTGTGGGAGTTATAGAGTATGTACGTTAAAGATGTAACAGTTCAGAATCAGGTTGGTCTTCATGCACGCCCTGCAACTTTCTTCATTCAGAAAGCTAACGAATTCAAATCGTCAATCTGGGTTGAGAAAGAGGAACGCAGAGTTAATGCAAAGAGCCTTCTCGGTGTTCTTTCTCTCGGCATTATGGGCGGCACAAACATCCGCGTTATCGCAGGCGGTCCCGACGAGGAGCAGGCGGTTGACGAGCTTGTTAAGCTTGTTGAATCCGGCTTTGCAGAGTAATTTAAAAATTACCGGCTTGAAGCAAAAGCTTCAGGCCGGATTTTTATTTGTTGTTTATTATAATATCGCACTTGTCGGATATTCCGAAGGCGGAAAAATATTTGTTTTCAAAAGGTATCCATTTTGAGGTGAAGGCATCAAGAGCATCCGCTCCGTTTCGAGCGGCAATGCGTTTGAGCTGTGTTTCGGGAGATACCGTAACAAACACTTTCAAATCATATATATCGCCAAAGCACGGATGCAGGGCGTATGCGCCCTCAATTATAATCGGTTTATCTGCAGATACTGCGTTTTTGCCGATTATACGCATTTCCTTGCAGCTGAAAACACCGTAGTCAAAATCACTTCCGTTTTTAATTTCTACGGCAACCTCGCTTAAAAAACGCTCATAATGAATGTTTCCTCCCGCCTCAAGAAAACGCTTTTCCGTGCGCATTTCGGGCGGCAGGAAGAAATCATCCATGTGTATAACCTGCGCATCAAATTTTTTTGACAGCAGCGAAGCAAGCGTTGTTTTGCCTGAAGCACAGCAACCGTCAATGCCTATGACTGCGTTGGGCTTGTGCGCAAGCAAAGCTGCGATTCTTGTTGTTAATTCTTCCATAATTCACCTATATTTAAAGCCCCGACAAAAGTCGGGGCTTGTTTGTTTTATGCCTGAGTGTCGCTGCCTGCTGCATCGTTAAATTCCTTAACTTCTGCGGCAATGGCCTTGCGTCTTTCACGGAGTTCAGCATACATTCTGTTTCTCTTTTCACCCTGAAGGTCATAGAAGAGCTGGGGAACAATGCTGAGAATGCCGGTAACAACGGGAAGAAGTGTGCACATAAAGAAGAGAGCGTAGCGTGCTTCGGGAGTCTGTGCACCCTGGTTCTTTGTGTTATCATATCCGAATGCCTTGAAGAGAAGAGGCTGGATAATGCCCTTAACGGTGTTAACCATCTTGGTGATAAGGCTCTTTGCAACGCCTGTCATACCCTCTGAACGGAAGCCGTTCTTCCACTCGCCGTAGTCGATAGCTTCGTTTCTCATTTCTTCGGGAATAACCTTTCTGATGCCCCAGAAGAACATCCAGATGGTTTCGCGAAGCATGAAGGCGGGAATCATAACTGCGAGGCTTTCGTAGCCCTTCTTACCGCCGATATTGATAAATTTACCTGCCGCATATACACCGAGCATCAGCACGCTGTCAACATGGGAGCCTGCAATCCACAGAGCCTTTGTTGAGAATTTTGAACGTGCCCACGGAACATATGAATAGGAAATGGGGGAAACAACCGCACCGGGAATACCAACGATTGTTGACATTGATGCGAGGTTGAGAACTTCAATGTAGTAAAGGTTTGTGCCCGAGTTGAGGCTGAATGCGCCGAGGAACTCGGAAAGAGTGATAAGAAGAAGCGGCTTGTTGGTGACAACCGACTTGATGCCGCTGAAAACGCTGGGACGGTCAATGGTCTGCATAACTCTTTCTTTTGCAACGAATGCATAGAAGAGAGCAAAGAGACCCGAAACAACAGCAGTGATAATGCCGCCGAGAACGAACATTCTGTTATAACCCGCCTGATACATATCGGGATTTGTGAGCTCAAGTGCCTGCTTTGCGGGGCTGTTGATATAAATATCAATCAAAAGACCCATGAGAATTTCGGGTGCCTTTTCAACAAAGCCCGAAAGAAGGTTAGCAGATGTAATCAGCCTTGTTCGGTCAATAATATTCGGGGTGATTGTTGATGTCATGCCCTGACGGACAATTCCGATAAGCGAACTTGCAAGGTTTGAAAAAATCTGGAGTACCAGATAAACCGCAAATCTCGGAATATTGGAGCCGATACCTTCTGTTCCCATAAATATGGGAAGAGCCCAGTAAACAACGGTAAGGAAAACACCGGGGATGGCGTAAATTACAAGCCACGGCTTGAACTTACCTCATCTTGTGCGCGTTTTATCAACAATGGCGGCAAGGAAGATATCATTAATAATATCCCATACGCTGATAATGCCGTTGGTGATTGACTGAAGCACAAGGTCAATCTTGAGGATGTTCATTTTAAAAACATCGTCATATTTACCGATGTTAAAGCTTTGTGCGATATCATCGAGTATGTAGGCAAAGGTTTCTTTTGAGCCGACATATCGTCTGTCCTTGGGAACGGCAGACGGAGCCTTCTCTTGAACAACCTTGGCGGTTGATTCAGATGCCATATAATCTCTCCTATCTTAAAATATTAAAACAATATAGATTATATTAACACACCATTAACACTTTTTCAATACTGCAATATTTTTTTATGAAATCTTCACAGTTAAGCTGGTGTTTTTTTGGTAATAAAGACAACAAAAAGGAGCAGAGCCGAAGCCCTGCTCCAATCAACGGTTTGATTTGAAATCAAACTTTAAAATTAACGGCTGTGTCGCCCTTTTCATCGGTGCCGAATTCGTAATCCTTGCCGGGAAGAATTGCATTGAGGATGATGCCGACAAGAGCACCGACTGCAAGACCGGAAAGGCTGATTGTTACGGAGCCGATGGGAATCTGGATTGCGCCCGCGTAGTTAATGCCGATTGAAAGAACAAGAATGATTGCCGCGATGATAACGTTTCTGGTGTTTTCGAAGTTAACCTTGTTTTCAACAACATTGCGAACACCGACTGCAGAAATCATACCGTAAAGAACGAGTGATGCGCCGCCGATGGTTGCAGTGGGCATAAGGCTTACGAGTGCCGCAAATTTGGGAGAGAATGAAACGAGAACTGCGAGATAAGCGGCAATTCTGACAACCTTGGGGTCAAAGACCTTGGAGAGCGAAAGAACGCCGGTGTTTTCGCCGTATGTTGTGTTAGCAGGCGCGCCGAAGAGAGAAGCAAGGATTGTTGCAAGTCCGTCGCCGAGAAGAGTTCTGTGAAGGCCGGGCTCTGCAATATAATTCTTCTTGCAGGTTGAAGAAATGGCAGAAATATCGCCGATGTGCTCAACCATTGTTGCAAGAGCGATGGGCATGATTGTGATAACTGCGGAAACAAGCAGATTCTTGTCAAAATCACTTGCGAACAGACCGAAAACGGTGTCTTTCATCTGGAAGGGGAGACCAATCCAGTCGGCAGTCTTGAAAGCTTCAAGCTTTGCGGGGTCGAGAACTTCCATTGCGCCCGTGAAATGAAGAATAACCGCAACGAGCGATGAGCCGAGAACGCCGAGCATGATGGGGATAATCTTAATCATGCCCTTGCCCCAGATGTTGCAGCCGATGATGATAACGATTGCGATAACTGCGATAAGCCAGTTTGCCTGGCAGTTCTGGATTGCACTTGAAGAAAGGGTAAGACCGATTGCGATGATGATGGGGCCTGTTACGATGGGCGGGAAGAATTTCATAACTTTCTTTGCACCGAAGGCTTTAATAAGAGCGGCAAGCACAAGGTAAAGAAGACCTGCGCATGCAACACCGAAGCAAGCGTAGGGAAGAAGGCTGTAGTCGTTTGCGGCATTGCCCGCTTCATCCGTGATTGCGGTGATTGCCGCATATCCGCCGATAAATGCAAATGAGGAGCCGAGAAATGCGGGAACCTTGCCTTTAGTGAGCAGATGGAAAAGGAGAGTGCCGAGACCTGCGAAAAGCAATGTTGCCGAAACGCTCAGACCTGTCAGCGCGGGCACAAGCACCGTTGCGCCGAACATTGCAAACATGTGCTGAACTCCGAGCAAAGCCATTTTAGGATAGCCGAGCTGTTTGGCATCATAAATGCCGTCGCCGAGTTCAAATTTTTTCTTTGACATTTTTTAAACCTCCAAAATTTTTATTTTCATTTTAACTTTATCATATTGTGAACAGTTTGTAAAGAAAAAACCGTAAAAAGCAAAAACTAAAATTTTGTTGTTTATTACGCGGAAAGATGATATAATTCATACTGAGGTGTAACCGAATGTCTGTAATCATGAATTATTTCGGCAGAATGTCTGTTTGGATGCTTATAACGGCGATAATCTATATAATTATTCGCAAAATATACTTTGCCAAAAGCGGCAAAAAGCCCGATATTACGAAAGAAATCTGCACAATGCTGCTTGCCGCGTGTGCTGTCGGCATTTTGTCGGAAACGGTGTTTCCGCGAATTGCGTTGGGTTTTGCCGGCGGTTTCCGCATACAGCTTAATTTCACTTCGGGGCTTGTTCTGGGCTATGAAAACGGCGATTTTTTTCGCTTTGTTTCGCAGGGAGTTGAAAGAAGCATAAATCTTGTTCCTTTCAAAACCGTTATGCAGTTTTTCTCCGCTGAGGATGCAAGGTTTTCGCAAGAAGTGTGGAACGTGAAGCGAATTATCAATCTTTTCGGCAATGTTTTTCTTTTTGTGCCGCTCGGATTTCTGCTTCCCATGGCATATAAAAAGGCAGAAAAATTTTCGAAAATGTTTCTTATCGGCAGCGCATATGTGCTGTTTATCGAAATAACGCAATATTTTATCTATCGCGCAACTGATATCGATGATTATATACTTAATATGTTCGGCATTGTAATGGGATTTTCGGCGTATAAATTAATGAAGAAAAGGCTGCCTGCAGAATGATTGCAGACAGCCTTTTAAAATTTTTACCAATTATACATCTGCTCGGGATTTTTGAAAATATCCTCGAGTCTGTTGATGAAGGGAACAAGGTCGCCGAAGTCGCATGCTCTGTGGTCAAAAACAAGGTCAATCGGCATTTCGTTGCCTACAACGATGATGTCGTTGCCGTTTTCATCCTGCTTAACAACGGGCTTTTTGTTGACTGCGCCGATGCATGCAACAAAAATCTGCGGAGGAATGATTGAAAGCAGAGCAACTCTGCCGGGGATTCCTCTTGTAACAGAGCCGATGTTGGAAACGGTAACCGTGCCCTGCTCGATGTCGTATTTTGTGAGCCTGTCCTTTTCGGGGATTGCATAATATTCTTTCTTCGCCTTGCCCGAAAGAGTTTTAACTCTGTGCTTGCCGGTCTTTGAGCCGATAAGACGCTGAAGAACGTTGATAATCTTGCCCTTCTTAAGCTTCTTGATTGTGTCGTGCATTGAAACGGAGAACATGACCTCGTTGAGGTCGGTGTTGCCGATTCTTCTGCCGACATCTGCTATGTATTCGGTCAGTTCAACAAGATTTTTGTTGCCGATGTCATGCAGGTTGAGGGTCATCATTTCGCCGTTGGGGAGAATCCATGTCATCGAAACGTGGATTTCGTCAAATTCGGTAATCTTGCCCCTGACAAGCTTGCGGTTGAAATCGATGTGTGCGTTAAGGCAGGGTGCAGCCTTGAATGCCTCGGAAAGAGCCTTGAGCATGATGGTGTTAACCGTGATTTTTACGGGGAATTTGCCGGAAGCGTTAAGCTCCTTAACAACCTCTAAAAACCTTGAAACCTCGGGCTCATAGATATATGAGATGTGAGGAATGGTTTCCCAGCTTTCGGAGGTCATGTTTGCAACGATTTTGCGCTGTATGCCAAAATGGGTTTCTTTGGTAACTTTCATTATCGGTGTCCTCCCAATATTCAAATCAAAAAAATAATAGCATATCAACGCGTTTACTTTTTTCTTGATTAGAAAAAAGAGGAAATTTTACAAATAACCGCAACTTTTTTTGCATTATACTTCCAAAAACTATGAAAATATGATAAAATCAAAATAACTATTTTTTAAAGGATTTGCAGACATGAAAAAACTGTTGGTATATTTGAAAGGGAGCCGAGTGCAATGCGTGCTTGCTCCGCTGTTTAAAATGTTTGAAGCGATTCTGGAGCTTTTTGTGCCCCTTGTTGTTGCTTCAATAATCGACAAGGGTATTGCGAATGCAGACCAATCATATATTCTGAAAATGTGCGGCGTGCTTGTTTTGCTCGGCGCAGTCGGTCTTGCGTTTTCAATCACCGCTCAGTATTTTGCCGCAAAGGCATCAACCGCGTTTGTCAAAAGGCTTAAGCATGCCGTTTTTGCCCGAATCGGCAGATTCTCTTATGAAAAGCTCGATTCCGCGGGCACTTCCACCCTTATAACCCGCATGACGGGTGATATGGACAGCGTGCAAAACGGGCTTAACCTCACTCTGCGCCTGCTTCTGCGCTCTCCGTTTGTTGTCATAGGCGCAATGATAATGGCGTTTACGGTGGACAGCAAATCCGCGCTCACCTTTGTTGTGGTTGTCCCCGCGCTTTCGGTTGTTGTTTTCGGAATAATGCTTTTGTGCATTCCGCTCCATAAAAAAGTGCGTTCCGCGCTTGATAAGGTGCTCTGTACGGCGAGGGAAAGCCTTGTCGGTGCAAGGGTAATCCGCGCATTCTGCAAAGAGGATGAGCAGGTTGATGAATTTAACCGGCGCAACGATGCTTTGACGGTTATTCAGGAATACACGGGCAGAATTTCCGCGCTTCTCAATCCCGTGACCTGCGTTATCATAAATATCGGCATAGCCGTGCTTATTTACACGGGCGCAATCCGCGTCGAAGCCGGTATCATTACGCAGGGTGCAGTTGTTGCGCTTTATAACTACATGTCACAGATTCTTGTTGAGCTTGTCAAATTTGCAAATCTTATTATAAGCATAACCAAATCCGTTGCATGCGCGGGCAGAATAAGCGCCGTGCTTGATACGGAAATCGAGGACCCGCACAAGGGCGAGGGCGTTATTAACGGTAACAGCGAAAGCCTTGTTGAATTCCGCAACGTATCTTTTGCATATGCGGGGTCGGGTGAAAATTCGATAGAAAATGTCAGCTTTTCCGTGCGCAAGGGTGAAACCGTTGGCATTATCGGCTCAACGGGTGCGGGCAAAACAACGCTCGTCAACCTTATTCCGGCATTCTACAGAGCAAGCGCGGGCGAGGTGCTTGTGGGCGGCTCAAATGTTAACGATATTCCGCTTGAAAAGCTTCGTGAGAGGATTGCGGTTGTGCCGCAGAAAGCCGTGCTTTTTAAAGGCACGGTCAGAAGCAACATGCTTTGGGGCAACCCCGATGCAAGTGACGAGGATATAATAAAATCGCTTGAAATTGCGCAGGCGGCGGATTTTATCGCTGAAAAGCAGGGGCTTGACACACCCGTTGAGCAGGGCGGCCGCAACTTCTCGGGCGGTCAGAGACAAAGGCTCTCTGTTGCAAGAGCTCTCATGAAAAAATCGGATATTCTTATTTTGGACGACAGCTCCAGCGCGTTGGACTATGCAACAGATGCCGCAATGCGCAGAGCGATAGCCGAAAATCAGGGCGATACCGCAGTTTTCATTGTTTCGCAGAGAACTTCCTCAATTATGCATGCAGATAAAATAATTGTGCTTGATGACGGTGTTGCCGACGTCGGCACCCATGAACAGCTTCTTGAAAGCAATGCCGTTTACAGAGAAATTCATCTCTCTCAATTTGACGGGGAGGTGAGCGCATGAAAAAGAAAATAAACAAGAAAACCCTGCAAAAAGTTCTTTTCTATGTAGGCAGATATAAAATACATCTGTTTTTCTCAATCGTTCTTGCGGCGGCAAGCGTTGCGGCGAGTCTTTATATTCCGGTGCTTGCAGGCGGCGCGATTGACACAATCGTAGGTGCGGGCAGGGTTGATTTTGCCGCGCTGATGCCCTATCTTTATAAAATAGGCATTCTTGCTCTTGCGGCGGGTGCGGCGCAATGGATAATGAACACGCTCAACAACAGAATAACGTTCCGCGTTGTGCGCGATATCAGAAACGCCGCCATGGAGAGAATACAGATTCTTCCTTTGAGCTATATCGATTCAAAGCCTGCGGGCGAAACGGTCAGCCGCGTTATTTCCGATGCAGACCAGTTTGCCGACGGCTTGCTCATGGGCTTTACACAGCTTTTCACGGGGGTTATAACCATTCTCGGCACTCTCGGCTTTATGGTTTCCGTCAATTACAAGATTGCGCTTGTCGTAGTTGTGCTCACTCCGCTTTCGCTTTTTGTTGCAAGATTTATAGCAAAGAGAACGTTCTCAATGTTCCAACTGCAGTCAAAAACAAGGGGAGAGCAGACAGCTTTTGTTGAAGAAACCGTAGGCAACGGCAAAATTGTTTCCGCATTTTCGCGCGAAGAAAAAACTCTTGAAGAGTTTGACGAAATAAATGAAAGATACGAAAAATATTCGCTCAAGGCAATATTCTTTTCTTCGTTAACCAACCCCTCCACCCGCTTTGTTAACAGCATGGTTTATGCGGCGGTGGGCTTGACGGGTGCACTTGCGGCGGTTAACGGGTCAATAACGGTTGGCGGTCTTTCGTGCTTTTTGAGCTATGCCAACCAATACACAAAGCCGTTCAACGAGATTTCGGGCGTTATTGCAGAGCTTCAGAATGCTCTTGCATGCGCGGAAAGGCTTTTCGAGCTTGTAGAGCAGACTCCGCAGACCCCCGATGCCGAAAATGCGGCAGAGCTTAAAAATGTTAAAGGCAATGTTGAAATTTCAAACGTTGCATTTTCTTATGATAAAAGCAAAGAGCTTATAAAAGACCTTAATCTTTCGGTTGAAAGCGGCAGCAGAGTTGCGATTGTAGGACCCACGGGTTGCGGCAAAACAACGCTTGTTAACCTGCTTATGCGTTTTTATGATGTTGACGAGGGTGCGATTTCCGTTGACGGTGTTGATATTAACGCGGCAACGCGCAGAAGCCTGCGTAAAAGCTACGGCATGGTTTTGCAGGATACCTGGCTGAAAGAGGGCACGGTTAAGGAAAATATTGCAATGGGCAGACCCGATGCAAGTGATGAAGAAATAATCGCCGCGGCAAAGGCATCGCATGCCCACAGCTTTATAAAACGCTTGCCGCAGGGCTATGACACACCGATTTCCGACGAAGCATCGGGGCTTTCACAGGGTCAGAAACAGCTTCTCTGCATCGCAAGAGTCATGCTCTGCCTGCCGCCCATGCTGATTTTGGACGAAGCAACGTCATCAATCGACACGAGAACGGAAATTCGTATTCAAAAGGCGTTTTCAACCATGATGCAGGGCAGAACGAGCTTTATTGTTGCCCACAGACTTTCAACAATCAAGAATGCCGATGTTATTCTTGTTATGAAGGACGGCAAAATTATCGAGCAGGGCAGCCACGACGAGCTTATGAAAAAGCAGGGCTTTTACTGCGAACTCTATAACAGCCGAAGCGATGCAACGGCGTAGGCATCTTCACGGCGGGGGCTTGCTCCCGCCGTTTTTTGTTTTTTAAATAATTGTTATTGACAAAACCGCTTTAGTATGTTAATGTAATAGCACAATAATAAAATAAAGGAGCAAAAAACAATGAAAAAGATTTTTGCATTGATTCTCGCATGCCTTATGATGTTCTCGCTTGCAGCTTGCGGCGGCAACACAGACGGCGAAACAACAACAGCACCCAACGGCAGCGAAGCTAAAGAAACAATCGTTGTCGGCTACACAATCTATGAGCCCATGAACTACAAAGACGAAAGCGGCAAGCTTATCGGTTATGACACAGAGCTTGCAGAAAAAGTTTTCGGCAACCTCGGCTATGAAGTTATCTTCCAGGAGATTGAGTGGAGCAGCAAATACACAGACCTCAACTCCGGCACAATCGACTGCGTATGGAACGGCTTCACCTGCAACACAGCAGACGATGACGGCGTTCTCCGCGCTGAAAAGGTTGACTTCTCTTACAACTACATGGAAAACCGCCAGGTAATCGTTGTTAAGGCTGATGCAGGCATCGCTTCTGCGGCTGACCTTGCAGGCAAAATGGGCGTTGCAGAAAGCGGCTCCGCAGGCGAAGAATATGCAAAATCCTTTGAAGGCACAAGCTTCAAGGGCTTCATCAAGCAGACAGATTGCCTTATGGAAATCAAGTCCGGCACAGCAGATTTTGCAGTTGTTGACGCACAGCTTGCAAAGAGCTATGTAGGCAACGGCGACTATGCAGACCTTGCTATCGTTGATGCTCTTTCCAGCGACGTTGAATATTATGCAATCGGCTTTAAGAAGGGCAGCGACCTCACAGCTAAGGTTAACGCACAGCTTGAAGCTCTCGGTGCAGACGGCACAATCGCTGCTCTTGCTGAGAAATACGGCGTTGCAAACACAGCCATCACAGATTTCTCCGACCAGAAATAATTTTAAAGACATAAAATTGGAGTTTTAACATGTCCTTTTTAGAAGTCACGGCTTTTTTGTTCGACGGCTTTAAAATATCTTTGCTTATCTTTGCGGTGACGCTGCTTTGCGGCGCACCGCTTGGTTTGCCTATAGCCTTTTGTTCGATGAGCCGATTCAAAATAGTCAAATCAATTTCCAAGGTGATAGTTTGGATTGTCAGAGGCATTCCGCTGATGCTTCAAATATTTATCATCTATTATGTGCCCGGTCTGCTGTTCGGTTATCAGCTTTTCGGGCAGATTGACCGATATATGTTCATCGAATACGGCATTGCAGATGCAGGCAGAATAACCGCTGTTCTTATTGCGTTTGCGCTCAACTATGCCTGCTATTTTTCCGAGATTTACAGAGGCGGCATCGAAAGCATTTCCAAGGGTCAGTATGAGGCGGGCTATGTTCTCGGCCTTACCAAATCTCAGATATTCAGGAAAATTATTCTCAAGCAGGTTATTCAGCGCATTGTTCCGCCCATGTCCAACGAGATTATAACCCTTATCAAGGATACCGCGCTTGCAAACTGCATTATGGTTTGCGAAATTATCAAAAACGCAAAAGAGCTTGCGGCAACAAAGGCTCTTATATGGCCGCTGTTCTTCACGGGCGTATTCTATCTTGTGTTTGTCGGCGTTCTTACGGTTGTTCTCAACAAGGCGGAAAAGAAGCTGAGCTATTTCAGGAGTTAAATTATGGCGATATTAGAAGTCAGTAACATAAAAAAAAGCTTCGGAAAAACCGAGGTTTTAAAGGACATAAGCTTTACTCTCGAAAAGGGTGATGTTCTTTCTATCATCGGTTCATCGGGCAGCGGCAAAACAACCCTGCTTCGATGCCTCAACTTCCTCGAAACCACGGATTGCGGCAAGATTGTTGCAGACGGCGAGGTTTTGTTTGACAGCGAGGACAAAACAAAAATGACCGATGAAAAGATAAGGGAAAACAGGCTGAATTTCGGCTTGGTATTCCAAAACTTTAACCTTTTTCCTCAGTATACGGTTTTGCAGAATCTTACCCTTGCCCCCACTCTTCTGAAAAAGGGCGACGATGTAACCATAAAGCAAAAGGCTCTTGAGCTTATAAAAAAGGTCGGTCTTGAAGAAAAGGCGGATTTTTATCCGTGCCAGCTTTCGGGCGGCCAGCAGCAGAGAGTTGCCATTGCCCGTGCGCTTGCGCTTAACCCCAAAATACTTTTCTTTGATGAGCCTACATCGGCTCTTGACCCTGAGCTGACAATGGAAGTTCTCAATGTTATCAAGGGGCTTAAGGAATCGGGCTGCACAATGGTTATCGTTACCCATGAAATGGCGTTTGCCCGCGATGTTTCGGACAAGGTTATATTCATGGACGGCGGTGTTATCGTTGAGCAGGGCGACCCCGAGCAGGTTATCAACAACCCGCAGAACGAGAGAACAAAGCACTTCCTCAACAGATACAAAGAAAACAGTTAAAACGCAAAACAACCTGTGAATTTCAGTTGAAATCCGCAGGTTGTTGTATTATAATCTAATCGGTGATGATTATGAAATTTTTGATTGCATCCGATATTCACGGCTCGGAGTATTATTGCAAAAAGCTTGTTGAGGCGTACAAAGCCGAAAATGCGGACAGGCTTCTGCTTCTCGGCGATATTCTTTATCACGGACCGCGCAACGATTTGCCCCGTGACTACGCACCCAAAAAGGTTATCGAAATGCTGAACGCCTTGAAAGACCGTATTTTCTGCGTTCGCGGCAACTGCGATACCGAGGTTGACCAGATGGTGCTCGATTTTCCGATTTTGGCGGATTATGCGGTTATCCCCGCGGGCAATTCGCTGATTTATGCAACGCACGGACACAATTTTAACGAAAACAAGCTTCCTCCGCTTCAAAACGGCGATATTCTGCTTCACGGGCATACTCATGTGCCAAAATGCGTTGAGCACGAGAGCTATGTTTACATGAATCCCGGCTCTGTTTCAATTCCGAAAGAGGGTAGTTGGCACGGTTACATGATTTTGGAAAACTGTGATTTCGCATGGAAAAGCTTTGACGGCGAAGTTATGATGCAATACAGGAGGTAATTATGGAGCTTAAAGAAACAAGAAATCTTTCTGCTGGCGTTAAAGCCCTGCTCGTTCCGCTATTTGCAATTATGTGCGGCTTTATGTGGCGCGTTCGAGGCTCGCACGGCTGGGGCTCAATGTGGGGCATGTTTGCAGTTGGCGTAATGATGATTTTGGTTGTCTATGCGTTTTTCGGCAACCGCCGCAAAATGAGCTATGAGGCAATTCCCGCTGCGGTTATCCTGCTTGGCATAACCAACGGCGGCTGGGGCACGCTTAACTCTCAAATGGGCGGTTACCTCGGCAGCACGGCTCCGTTTACGGGCGAAGAAGTTGCCGCAACCGTTGAGATTAATCCGTATTACGGTTTATGGGTTATGCTGCTTCTCGGCTTCGGCTGGATGCCCCTTTTCTCAATTTTTATCGGCTCTCTTTTTTCAAAAAGAGATTACAAAATTAAAAATTACATAGCAATCGTTGCTGTTTTCTATGCTTTGGTTGCGGTGTTTATGTTTGTTGTTTCTCATTTCATTCTGCCCTATATCAGCCCCACGGCTGTTGATATGTTTAAAGATGGTCTTGCCGACAAAGGCATTGAAATGAGCCCGCTCATGGCGTTTATAAAAAATCTCGGCTCCGAAGCATGGTTTAAGAAAATTCCTTTCGGCAGAAATTATTATGCAAGCATCAGGGTTATTTCTTATTCGGCAGCAGCTCTTCTGACCTCGCTGACCGTGCTTGTTGCTTTCCGCGACAAGATAACCGCTTTCATTTCAACGGCAATCAACGCCATCATGGCTTTTTCAATTACTCTTGCCGATGTTTTTCTTATTATCGATTCCGACAAAGGTTTTCTTGCAGGCATTACCCCGCCGGCATTCCTTGCGCAGGGTTCATGGTCGCTCTGGGAATATTTCACGGGCTTCCTCATGGGCTTTGGCGTTATGCTTCTGCTTGTCTGCCTGCCCAAGAAAATTACGCAGGGTGAGGGCAGGTTTGAATACACCGAGCCTTTCGGCAAAAAATGGATTTTTGCCGCATACAGCGCAGTTCTGACCCTCTTTTTCACCTTTGTTCTGACCGTTGCAAGACCTGCAGGCATGCGCATTGCTGAAATGCTTGCCGCAAGGGGAATAATAGGTGAAACCGATGTTGTTGAGATTGTTATTATGGCGGTTATCGGCGTTATCGGATTTGCCGCATGCATACCCGTTGTCAAGAAAAACGTTGTTGCAAAGGCTCTGCCCGTTCCCGTGCCCAAGAGGGCGGAGGATTTCTGCATGAGCGCGGCACCGCTTTATTTCCTTGTTACTGCACTTATGTATTTCTTCACCGATGAAGCATGCCTTGTTCAGCTTATAAAAAATCCCTCGTCACTTTTGAATGTGACAAGGGACAGCGGTGTTGTTTTGGTGCTTCTCATGCTCGCAAGCTTCATTCTGTTTTATGTGCTTTATCTTGCGGCATCAAAGAAATCTAAAAAAATATAATTTTATCAATCTCGTCGGCGCTGCCTGCTATATAGGTTGCGCCGGCTTTTTTTAGCTCTTCCTCGCTGCCGTAGCCAAAGGTTACGCCAACGCTTTCAACCCCCGCAAGGCTTGCGCCGTCAATGTCAAAATGGCGGTCGCCGACCATGAGGATGCGTTCTTTGTTTACTCCGAGTTCATCAACGGCGTTCAGAATCAGCTCTTTTTTGCTCTTATGGTCGTTGTCAAAATCGGGGCATGAAACGCAGTCAATAATATCGCCGAAATCGAGAAAATCGATTATTCTGTTAATGAATACTGCGGGCTTGGAGCTTGCAATCGCAATTTTTACGCCGTTTTCGTGAAGCTTTCTGAAAAGGGCTTCAATTCCGTCATACAGCCTGAATTTATAAATTCCGCCTGCGCTGTATGCCTTGCGGTATTCCGCAACAGCCCTTTCGCTCTGTTCGTCACTCATGCCGGCGGTGAATTTAAACGAATCGAATATGGGCGGGCCGATAAAGGTGCGAATCAGCTTTTCGTCAAGCGGCGCAAAGCCGACCTGCTCTATTGCGATTTTAACGCAGGAAAAAATGCCCTCGCCCGTGTCGGCAACCGTGCCGTCAAAATCAAAAAGAACGGCATCGTATTTTGCTGTCATACAATCACTCCTAACATTCTTGATTATATCATAAAAACTTGCCATTTCAACATTATTTTGATTTACAAAATAATTTTTATATGTTATAATACTATGGATTATTTAACTAATACCGAAAGGACGGTAAAAATGACCTATAAGTTTGCAAAGGGCGTTGCATCGTTAAAGCCCTCTATAATAAGAGAAATTCTCAAAAGCTCGGGTAACACAATCCCCCTTGCCGCGGGCAACCCCGCACCCGATGCTTTCCCCGTTGACGATATCAAAGAAATTGTTAACAGCGTTTTTGAAAGCAACCCCGTGCTTGCTTTGCAATACGGCATCAGCGAGGGCTATGCACCCCTTGTTGAAAAGCTGACCGAGCTTGCAAAGACCCGCTACGGTGTTGGCGCAGACAGTGATGCTCTCATCATCACAAGCGGCGCACAGCAGGTTATGAGCCTTATGAGCCAATGCTTTGTTAACCATGGCGACTGCGTTATCTGCGAGGAGCCCTCGTTTATCGGCGCACTCAACTGCTTCAGAAGCTTCGGCGCAAGGCTTTCGGGCGTTCCCGTTGACAGCGACGGCATCAACATCGAGGCTCTCGAAGAAAAACTTAAAACGGAAGAAAACGTTAAGTTCATTTATACAATCCCCAATTTCCAGAATCCCGCGGGCATCACAATGTCGCTCGAAAAGAGAAAGGCTGTTTATGAGCTTGCAAAGAAATACGGCGTTCTGGTGCTTGAGGATAACCCCTACGGCGATTTGCGCGTTTCGGGCGAGCCCGTTCCCGCCATCAAGAGCTTTGACGAGGAGGGCGTGGTTGTTTATTCCGGCTCTTTCTCAAAGATTGTTGCTCCCGGCATAAGAGTGGGCTTTGTGCTTGCAAACAAAGAAATTATTGCAAAGCTGACCGTTGCAAAGCAGACGCAGGATGTTCACACCCCGCTTCTTTCACAGCTTATTGTTTATAAGTGGCTTACGGAATATGATTTTGAAGCTCACATAAACAAGATTGTTGAGATATACAGACGCAAGCTCAATCTGCTTTGCGACTGCATCGATAAAGAGCTCGGCGATTTTCTTACATACCACAGACCCGAGGGCGGTCTTTTCGTCTGGGCAAAGCTCAATGACGGCATTGACATGCTTGACTTTGTTAAGAAGGCAAGCGCGGCGGGCGCATCGGTTGTTCCCGGCAATGCAATGATGGTTGACGGCGAGGCTGAATGCAGCTACATCCGCCTCAACTTCTCAACTCCCTCCGACGAGGATATCGTTAAAGGTGTTAAGATTCTCGGCGAGGTTGCCCGCTCACTTTGATACAGAAAGGTAATTTACTATGGAAAATACAGCTCCCGAAAAAAAGCCGATAGTTCTGAGCATGATTCAGCCCACGTCAATCCCCACTTTGGGCAACTATCTCGGTGCGCTTAAAAACTGGAAAGCCATGAGCGAGGATTACAACTGCCTTTATGCCGTTGCAGACCTCCATGCGCTGACAGTTCACCCCGACCCCGCAAAGCTCCGTCAGCAGATTCTTGAAATGTATGCAATTCTGCTTTCGATAGGTCTTGACCCCGAAAAGAACATTGTTTTCATTCAGAGTCAGGTTGCCGCTCATGCAGAGCTTGCATGGATTCTGGATTGCTACACGCAGTTCGGCGAGGCATCAAGAATGACGCAGTTCAAAGAAAAGTCGCAGAAGCATGCGGATAACGTTAACGTCGGTCTTTTTGCATACCCCGTGCTCATGGCGGCGGATATCCTGCTTTATCAGGCAAACTTTGTTCCCATAGGCGCTGACCAGAAGCAGCATCTTGAAATTGCAAGAGATATCGCAACCCGCTTTAATACCCTGCGCGGCAACACCTTCACCCTGCCCGAGCCGTTTATCGGCAAGGTGGGCGCAAGAGTTATGAGCCTGCAGGACCCCAAGCAGAAGATGTCCAAGAGCGACCCCAACCCCAAGGCTTCGGTTTCGCTGCTTGACACTCCCGAGGCAATCCTCAAAAAGTTCAAGTCTGCCGTTACAGACAGCGAAGCATGTGTCAGATATGCGGACGGCAAGGACGGCATAAACAACCTTATGTCAATCTATTCCTGCTGCACGGGTCTTGACTATGCTGCGATAGAAAAGGAATTTGAGGGCAAGGGCTACGGCGACTTCAAAGTTAAGGTTGCGGAAGCGGTTATCGAAGAAATCCGCCCCGTTCAGGAAGAATATAAACGCCTTATGGCTGACAAGCAGTATCTTCTTGACACAGCCGCCGCGGGAGCCGAAAAAGCGGCGCGCATTGCAAACAGAACTTTAACAAAAGCAAAGAAAAAAGTGGGTCTTTTGCTCGGTTAACAGCTCAAAAAACTCAATTTTTTGTTGAATACGCCAAAAATGCATAAATATTCAAAACTTACTTGATTTTTTGAATATTCGATGTATAATTAATGCATAAACTAACAAACAGAACGGAGATATCACCATGAAAAAAGAAATTAAAAAAGTTGTTCTTGCCTATTCGGGCGGCCTCGATACATCAATCATCATTCCTTGGCTTAAGGAAAACTACAATAACTGCGAGGTTATCGCTGTTTCCGGCGACGTAGGTCAGGGCACAGAGCTTGACGGTCTTGAAG
>JAGAOT010000022.1 GCA_017623615.1 Clostridia bacterium
AGAAGATTGCCGACCTCATCCCCAATGTTGACATGTTCCGTATGCTCGGTTCAGGTACTGAAGCATGTATGACAGCTATCCGTGTTGCACGTCTTGCAACAGGTAAGAAAAAGATCCTCAAGATGGGCGGCGCATACCACGGCTGGTCAGATCAGCTCGGCTACGGCATCCGTGTTCCCGGCTCAAAGTTCACTCAGGCAACAGGTGTTCCCCTGTTCTGCTTCAGGGATACAGAAGAATTCTTCCCCGGCGACCTCAATGACCTTGAAAGAAAGCTCAAGGCTAACAGACTTAAGGGAGGCACAGCAGCAGTTATGCTTGAACCCGTTGGTCCCGAAAGCGGTACAAGACCCGTTGACAAGAACTTCTGCAAGGGCGTTGAGCAGCTCTGCCGCAAGTACGGCGCACTCCTCATCTTTGATGAAGTTGTTACAGCTTTCCGCGTAAGCATGAGCGGTGCTCAGGGCTATTTCGGCTGCTCACCCGACCTCACCGTATTCGGTAAGGTTATGGCAGGCGGTTACCCCGGCGCAGGCGGCCTCGGCGGTAAGAGAGAATACATGAAGTATCTCGGCGCAGGTCTTGACGATACAGGCAAGAAGATCAAAAAGGCATTCTGCGGCGGTACAATGTCAGCTAACCCCCTCAGCTGTATCGCAGGTTACACAATGCTTGAAGAAATGGAAAAGAACGATGCTTGCTACAAGGCAGCTCTTATGGGCGACAGACTCACAGCAGGTCTTCAGGAAATCATCAAGAAGCGCAACCTTCCCTTCGTTGCATTCAACCAGGGTTCAATCTGCCATCTTGAAACAGTAGGTACTCTTAACTTCTCCATCGACTGGATGAAGCCTTGGGGTATCCCCGGCGTTCTCAGCGCAACATCGGCACGCAAGAAGGAAATGACCCACATGGGCGCAGCTTACATGGCAGAAGGTCTTGTAACTCTTGCAGGCAGCCGTCTCTACACCAGCGCGGCTTACACAGAAGAAATGATTGACGATGCAGTTGCAAGATTTGACAAGGTATTCGAAAACATCGTTTGCCTTGAGCAGAAATAATTGTGATAAATGCGCCGTATGACGCTTTTTCGCAACAAATAAACAACCACGGCGGGATAACCCTATCCCGCCTTATTTTAAATTTATACGGAAGGAAATCGTATATGGACGTTTTAACTGCTAAAAAGCTTGTTATTGAAGCAGGCGAAAGACTTGTTGAAACCGGTCTTATCGCAAGAACATGGGGCAACGTAAGCTGCCGTGTTGACGACAAGACCTTTGTTATAACTCCCAGCGGCAAGCCCTATATCGGTCTTACTCCCGACGATATCGTTGAGGTTGCAATCAACACTCTCGAATGGGGCGGAAATGTTAAGCCTTCATCCGAAAAGGGAATCCATGCTGAGGTTTATAAAGAATTCCCCGAAGCTAATTTTGTTATCCACACCCATCAGAAGGTGGCTTCCGCAATCAGCGCTCTCTCAAACGGAATTGAGAAGGTAGCCGGCGATGCCGCAAAGCTTATCGGTGACAGAATTTTCCTCGGCGGCTACGGTCTGCCCGGCACAAAGAAGCTCAGAAAGGGTGTTACAGGCGCTCTCAAAATGAGTCCTTCAAAGGCTGTTATCATGGCTCACCACGGCGCTCTCTGCTTCGGTAAGGACAGCGAAGAGGCTTTTCAGGTTGCAAATTCGCTCGAAAAAGTTTGCGCAGACTACATTCTCGATGCTGCAAAATCAAAGCTCGGTTTAAAGTCAGACAATCTTGACGGATTCTGCACAGAAATGGGCGAGAAGTTTGCAAAATCCAAAAAAACTGTTGAAATTGACGATTCGATGCTGTATAATAGTACATGCAACAGAGAAAGCGGCGAAATTGTTTTCACAAACAAGGCTGACGGCTCTGAAATGTCAATGAATCTTGACGGTGCATCAGCTGCTATCGGCGATGCTGCAAAAGTTATGCTTGTCCACAAGGACATTTATGATGCTTATCCGTCATTTGACCATATTATTCACAATACTTCAAGCGAGGTTGTTGCTGTTTCAAGACTCGGCAAAACAATGAAGCCCCTGCTTGATGACTTTGCTCAGATTTGCGGCCCCACTGTTAAGTGTGCAGCTCCCGAAAAGTGCGTTAAAGCTCTCAAGAATAAGAACGCTGTTCTTATCGAGGATATGGGTGCTCTCTGCTGCGGCGCCAACGAAGGCGATGCTCAGGCGGTTGATATGATTATGAGCAAGAGCAGCCTTACTTTGCTCACCTCAAAGGTATTCGGCAAAACAAAGGCTATCAATCCCGTCGAAGCCTGGCTTATGAGAATTGTTTATACTCTCAAATATTCCAAGCAGGCGGAGAAATAATTAATTTGACCACTACCATCTTTTGTCCCCCCCGTTTTATACGAGAAAAATCCGAGGCAGCAAGCCTCGGCTTTTTCTTTATATGCATAATTTGTAAATGCGGGAATTTGGTTATATTAAAATTTTTTCAAAAACATCAGACCGTATGGGAAAATCAATCGTCTTATAGGTGAAAGGGATTAAAACCCCTGGTTTTTTGAGAAAGGAGAAAAATTATGAAGAACAAGATTTTAAAAGCTGTAAGTGCTTTTCCGTTTTGGGTGCCTTATCCGTTTATTTTCTTTGCCATTGATTATTATCTGAAAGATGAATTGTCATGGTTATCAATTGTGCTTGCTGCGTTTTTGGGGGTTATTTCCTTTATTTATGCAGCGGCAGGCAAAGAAAAAGAGATGATTTTTGGTTGTGATGTGGGTGTTTTAATATCAGTTATTATCATTTGTGTTGTTGAGGACAGTTTTGATAAAAGCCTTTCTTATCCGTTTGGCTCCTACCTGTCATTTGTTTTGTTTTTGATACTCGCAGTTAAGTTTATACCGCTTTTTGCGACAGTTGCAGTGAAAATTATAAAAAAGATAAAAAACAAGGCATGAAATTCATTTTTAAAAATTTTATGAATTACTGAAATCCCGTAATACTAAAAATATTACGGGATTTTTCTTGGCTTATTCTTAATCAAAACATATAATACTTGCTTAGTGTCATATGATTGATTGTTTTTTAAAAAAATGTTGAAAAATATCGCATGGGAATTTATTATATAGATATATGGGAGGCGATGGAATGAAAATCAAAAGAATAGCGGCGATTATGCTTGTCTTTTCGCTGCTGGCAGGAGCTGTTACCGCAGCCAAAGCTGCAGAGCCCGTGAACGAACCGATTGAAGGGGTAACAACGGCGCTCACGCAGCAGATACCCGACGAGCCTTCAACCTCTGCAGAGCAGGAAGAAACCACAACGGCAGATGAAGAATCAACCGAAAGCACAACGGAGCCAACCGACGGAACGGACAGCGAAACAGTTGCACTTATGTCGATTTGTGCGCGCGCTACGGGATTCCCTGCGTTTTTTCACGTCTGGATTTACATTCAGAATGTATCCGACGAAATGCTCAGGGTAGGCGCATATGACCTGCCTGAGCAGGAGGGAGTTTCAATCGGCTCGTGGGGCATGATGGTTACGGATATGTGGGGCGTTTATTATAACGTTGAGTCATATGCTTCAAAAGACAGAGATTCAGGCGACTATTATTCGCTCACAAAAGCGCTTGATATGCAGGATATCGAAAAGGTCAGCGAAGAAGTGCGCCGATTCAATTATTGGGACCCGATATTCAACTGCACGGTGTTTGCTTACAGAGTGTGGGACTGCGTTGGCGGCAAGTGGCTGTTCCCGTTCCCGCTTCCGTGGATAACCCTGATTCAGCTTGCAATTCACGGCGGAAAAACAGGTGAGCTTGAAATGTTTGTGCCGGAGAGAAACAATGTTTTCAGACAAAAAGGCTGGGGCGATGAAGCAACTCTTGTTGAAACGGAGGATTGGGCGCTGAAATCAATCGTTGCAAAGAGCTGAAAGTTATATGTTACATTTAATTTATGACTGTTTTTTTGTATTCTCTTGACTATTTCATAAAATAAGTTTATATTATATATGTATAATTATTCAAGGAGGAATAATCCAATGAAAGTGTTTATGATTGGCGGCACAGGTCTTCTCGGCTGCGAAGCAGCAAGAATCTTCCTCGAAAGAGGTCATCAGGTTAAGAGCGTTGCTCTTCCCCCTCTCCCCGAAGGTGCACCCATCCCCGAAGAAATGGAAATCGAGCTTTGCAACATCTATGAAAAGACAGATGAAGAAATCAAAGCTATCATGGCAGGCTGCGACTGCTTCGTATTTGCAGCAGGTATTGACGAAAGAGTTGAATTCCCCGCTCCCGTTTATGATGCATATTATAAGTACAACATTGCTCCTCTCAAGAGAATTCTTCCCCTCTGCAAGGAAATCGGCATGAAGAATGCTGTTATCCTCGGCTCATACTTTGCATACCTTGCAAAGGAAAGACCCGACATGAAGCTCACAGAGAAGCATCCCTACATAAGAAGCCGTATCGACCAGGAAGAGGTTGCCTTCTCCTTTGCCGATGAAAACTTCGACGTTGCCGTTCTTGAGCTTCCCTATATCTTCGGCACACAGCCCGGCAGAAAGCCCGTTTGGGTTATCCTTATCGAGCAGATTAAGAGAATGGATAAGCTTCCGTTCACAATGTATCCGGGCGGCGGCACAGCGATGCTCACAGTTCGCCAGGTTGGCGAGGTTATCGTTGGCGCAGCCGAAAAGTCAAAGGGCGCAAAGGCATGGCCTATCAGCATGTATAACCAGACATGGAAGGAATTCCTTAAGATTGTTTATGCCGCAAGAGGCATGGGCGACAACAGAAAGGTTATCAGCGTTGCTCCCTGGATGATGAGAATGGGTCTTGGCGGCGTTAAGAAGGAATATGCAGCAAAGGGCATCGAAAGCGGTATTGACGTTGACGGACTTGCAGATATCATGGCAATCAACCTCTTTATCGACAGAAAGTATTCTGTTGAGCTTGGTGCAACAGAGGATGATATCAAGTCTGCAATCACAGATTCAATCAAGGTAAGCCAGGCTGTTTATGACGGCACTGCAAAGCTCCTTGAAATGAAAGGCGAATAATTTGAAATCGGGGCTGTTTTCACAGCCCCCATTTTTGAGTGAAGAGTTAATAGTGAAGAGTGAAGAGTTTCGGACGGGCGTTGCCCGTGCCCATTATAGTTCCCCTTGTCAAAGGGGGAAAGTGAGCGAAGCGAGCAAGGGGGATTCCTCTGAAAGAATACCTCCGTTTCGACTGACGTCGAGCCACCTCCCTTTAACAAGGGAGGCAAAGCGGCGAAGCCTATCTATAACTTTTCATTTTTCACTTTTCGTTTTTCACTTATAACATATAGAGGTGATTTCATGGCACAGTTAAAAATGTATTGGCTTAAAGGAACTCCCGTTGCGGATTTGACTCTGCCCGAGGGCTACTCAATAGTAAACTACAAAGACGAATCAGACAAGGCGGCATGGGTTGAATGCTGCAAAAACGGGCTTGTCGGTGACGATACAGCTCCCGAATTTTTTGACGAGTGCGTAGCCGATGTTGACGACTGCGTGCCCGAAACCGATGTTTTCTTCCTTGATTACAACGGTGAGCATATCGGCACGGCATCCGCTATTTACCACCCTGCGGAAAAAGAGGGTCAGCTCCACATGGTCGGCATCAAGACCGAATTCCGCGGCAAGGGTTTGGGCAAGTATCTCAACAACGCCGCCGTTAAAAAGCTTGCGGCGCAGGATGCGGATTATATTTATCTTACCACCGATGAATGGCGCAAGGGTGCCGTTAAGAGCTATCTTACAGCCGGATTTATTCCCGTTGAATACGATGAGGATATGAAAGCCCGTTGGGAATGGATGCTTTGCGAGCTCGACGTTGACAGCGTTGACATGGTTAATGAGGACCGCTCATTCTGCAGAAGGCTTGAAAAGGCTCCCGTTGTCAGAATCGGCGTTGTCGGTGTCGGCAGAGGCAGAACAATGATTAACCATTGCGACAATGTAAAGGGCGCAAAAACCGTTGCCATCTGCGATAACTATGATATTCTTCTCGACAAGGCAAAGAAAGACTATGCCGACAGAGATATCACTTTCTATGATAATTATGAGGATTTCCTCAATCATGATATGGATGTTGTTGTTCTTGCAAACTTTGCAACAGAGCACGCACCCTTTGCCGTAAAGGCTCTCGAAAAGGGCTTCCATGTTCTCAGCGAAGTGCTTCCTGTTCAGACAATGAAAGAAGCAGTTGAGCTTATCGAAGCCGTTGAGAGAACGGGCAAAAAATATTTCTATGCAGAAAACTACTGCTATATGGGCGCTCCCAAAAAGATGCGCGAGCTTTACCGCGAGGGTATGCTCGGCGAATTTGAATATGGCGAGGGCGAATATATGCACAACTGCGAAAGCATATGGCATATGATTACCTTCGGCGACCCTGACCATTGGCGCAACACGATGCATGCATGCTATTACTGCACGCATTCAATCGGTCCGCTTATTCATATCACGGGTCTTAAACCCGTTAAGGTAACGGGCTTTGAGCTTCCGTTCAATGCAAGAATGGCAAGAATGGGCGCAAAGGCAGGCCCCGTCGGTATTGAAATGATTACCCTTGAAAACGGTGCTGTTCTCAAGAGCATTCACGGCGTCGGCCCGTCAAGAAACTCCGTTTGGTACAGCATCTACGGCTCAAAGGGCAGAATGGAATGCGCCCGCGAGGATGCATGCGAAAGCGACCATGTAAACAAGCTTTATGTTAACCTTGATGAGTTTGAGGGTCAGAACAGCAATGAGCCTTACGAAAAATCAACGGGCGATGCATTCTCACGCCTTGCAGCTCCCTCGGGTCACGGCGGCTCGGACTGGTATGTAATGCACAATGTTGTTGAAACCGTAAGAGGCAGAGATAACATGGATGTTATCGATGTTTACGAAGCAATGGATATGTTCCTGCCCGGCATGTTTGCCTACCGTTCGGTGCTTCAGGGCGGAATCCCCCTTGATGTTCCCAATCTCCGCAATCCCGAGGAAAGAGAAAAGTGGAGAAACGATACGGAATGCACCGTTGCAAAGGTTGCAGGCGATATGCTTGTTCCCAGCTATTCAAAGGGCAATCCCGACATTCCCGCAGAAAGATATGAAGAAATTAAAAAAGCATTCGAAGAAGAATGGGCAAAAAGAATTTCCGAAAATAAATAAAAGGGAGATTTTTTATGGAAAATAAAAAGTTTGTCAGCAAAAAAGAGCTGTGGATGTTTGCTCTCGGTGCGGGCGGTCAGGGCATGATTTATGCCATGATGTCCAGCTACATCAGCGACTATTACGTTAACGTTCTTCAGCTTCCCCTTATGTTTGTGCTTGTGCTTATGCTTGCCGCAAGAGTGTGGGACGCAATCAATGACCCCATGATGGGCATGATTGTTGACAGAAGAACAATGAAAAACGGCAGAATGAAGCCTTATATCATAATGGCAACCCCCATTATCGCCGTGCTCACTCTCCTCATGTATCTGAGCCCCGATATGGAGCAGATGCCGCTCATGATTTTCTCGGCAGTTGTTTATATTCTCTGGGGCATGGCTTACACAATGGCTGACGTTCCTTTCTGGACTCTGCCGAATGTTCTTACCCCCAACTCAAAAGAGAGAAGCGATGTTATTTCGTTCACCAAAATTATCAACAGCATCGGCTCCGCTCTTCCTGAGGTGCTTTTCCTTGCAATTCCCCTTATCCTCAATGCAATTTATGCAAAATCGGGCAACGCACCCAACCCGCTCGACTTTGAGAAGAAAAAATATTTCCTCATTGCTCTTTTCGCTGTTGTTATCGGCGGAATAATGTATGTTAACTGCTATTTCCACATCAAGGAAAGAGTTACTCTCCCCAACAAGAAAAAGGTTCCCGGTCAGCCCGGAAGCCTTTCAAGAATTTTCCATTGCAAGCCTCTTATGCTTGTTGTTATCATGGGTATTCTTTCGAGCGGCAGATATCTTGTTCAGGCGGCGGCAATCCACGTTGCGCGTTACTCCTTCTATATCGGCCCCGAAAACCCCACTCAGGCAGATATCCTCAACAGCATCAGTCTTGTTAAAACAATTTTCCAGGTCTGCACAATCGTCGGCATGTTCGGCACAACGCTCATCATGCCCATGCTTATGAAGAAGTTTGACTATAAGAAAATTGTTATCACAACCTGCCTTGCAGGCTTTGCAGCAAGCGTTGTAACAACCGCTATCGGTTATGTGACAGAGCTTTCCAGCATCTATATCCTTGCTCCGTTTATTGTTATTCAGTCAATCCCGCTCGGCGTTATCAACGTTATTTCCTATGCGATGATTTGCGACAGCCTTGACTATATGGAGCTTACCACGGGCGTTCGTGAAAACGGTCTCGGCTCGGCATGCCAGGGCTTTATCAACAAGATTGGCAACGCATTCTCAACCTGCGGCATCATCGTTCTTTACATGCTTATTGACATGGACCCCGCCGCAATGCTTTCAAAGGAAGCTATCATGGCGGCAACAGATGTTGTGTTCGGTCAGAGATTTGCAATGTTTACCCTTGTTTCGCTTCTCCCCGGCATCAGCATGATGCTCTGCGCAATCCCGATGTTCTTCTACAAGATTGCGGGCAAAAACAAAGAAAAGATGCTTGCCGACCTTGCCGAAAAGAGAGCAAAAGAAGGCTTTGTGGTTGCGGAATAATTAAAGTGAAAAGTGAAAAATGAAAAATGAAAAGTTACGGATAGGCTTCGCCTATGACCAAATATATAATATGGGTACGGGCACAGCCCGTCCAAAACTCTTCACTCTTCGCTTTTAACTCTTCACTAAAAAATGACACAGAAAAACATTCAACATTTTTTAGAAAAGGTGAAACCCTTGTCCAATAAAAAAGATTTAAGAAATATTGCGATTATCGCTCACGTTGACCACGGCAAAACAACCCTTGTTGACGAAATGCTCAAGCAAAGCGGCACCTTCCGCGACAATGAGCAGGTTGCCGACAGAGTTATGGACTCCAACGACCTTGAGCGTGAAAGAGGAATAACAATCCTCTCCAAAAACACATCCGTTCATTACAAAGGCACCAAGATAAATGTTGTTGATACCCCGGGTCACGCCGATTTTGGCGGCGAGGTTGAACGCATTCTTATGATGGTTGACGGCGTTTTGCTTCTTGTTGACGCATTTGAGGGCTGCATGCCCCAAACGCGCTTCGTGCTCAAAAAAGCCCTCAACCTCAAGAAAAAGGTGCTTGTTGTAATCAATAAGATTGACAGACCCAACGCCCGCCCCTATGAGGTTGTTGACGAGGTGCTTGACCTTTTCATTGACCTCGGTGCGGACGAGGACCAGCTTGAATTCCCCGTTGTCTATGCCAGCGCAAGGGACGGCTATTCAAGCCTTGACCCCAACAACAGAAGCGGCGACATGCAGCCCTTGTTTGACGCAATTCTCGAAAACATTGATGCTCCCGAGGGCAACCCCGACGAGCCTCTGCAGGTGCTTTTTTCCAGCCTCGATTATGACGATTATGTCGGCAGAATCGGTGTAGGCAGAGTTGAAAGGGGCAGAATAAAAAAGAATCAACAGATTGCCCTTTGCAAAACGGACGGCACAACCCAGAATGTTAAGGTTTCGCGCCTTTATCAGTTTGAGGGCCTTGCCCGCGTTGAATGCGACGAAGCCGAAGCGGGCGACATAATCTGCGTTTCGGGCATCGAGGGCATCAACATCGGCGAAACTGCATGTGACCCCGAAAACGTTGAGGCTTTGCCTTTTATCAAGATTGACGAGCCCACAATTTCGATGAATTTCATCGTTAATGACAGCCCGTTTGCGGGCAAGGAGGGCAAGTTTGTAACCTCCAGAAACATCCGTGACCGCCTTTTCAAAGAGGTTGAAACGAATGTCAGCATGAGAGTTGAGGAAACAGAATCAACCGACACCTTTAAGGTTTCGGGCAGAGGCGAGCTTCACCTTTCAATTCTCATCGAAACAATGCGCCGCCAGGGCTATGAATTTCAGGTTTCCAGACCCAAGGTTATCTTTAAAGAAATCGACGGTCAGCTCATGGAGCCTATGGAATTGCTTATTGTCGAGGTGCCCGAGCAGTATGTTGGCGCGGTTATCGAAAAATTAGGCTCCCGCAAGGGTGAGCTTGAAAACATGGGCTCCCGCGAGGGCGGCTCAACCCACCTTGAATTCAAAATCCCGTCAAGAGGTCTTATCGGATACCGTGCGGAGTTTTTGACCGACACCAACGGCAACGGCATAATGAACCAGCTTTTCGACGGCTACGCACCTTATAAGGGCGATATTCAGACCCGCGAAAGAGGCTCAATCGTTGTTCATGAAACAGGTGTCAGCACAGCCTACGGTCTTTTCAACACGCAGGACAGAGGCCGACTTTTCATCCCTGCAGGTGTTGACGTCTATGAGGGTATGATTGTCGGCGAATGCGCCAAAAATGAAGATATCGTATGCAACGTTTGCAAAACAAAGCATCTGACCAACACCCGTGCATCGGGCTCCGATGACGCTCTGCGCCTTGTGCCCCACAGCGTTCTGAGCCTTGAACAGTGCATGGAATTTATAAAGGACGACGAGCTTCTGGAGGTTACTCCCGTGTCGCTTCGTCTGCGCAAGCGCATTCTTTCAAAGGAACTGCGCATGAAACAACAATTCAGGAAGAAATAATAAATGCTTGAGAGAAAAACAGCCGTAACCCTCGGAAGCTTTGACGGGCTTCACAAGGGGCATATGACAGTTATCGCCTGTGCTTTTGAAATGCAGCAAAAGCACGGGTTTTCTCCCTTGGTGCTGCTTTTTGACAGCCACCCCATGCTGACCGTTTCGGGCAAGGCGCCCGACATGGTTTTGCAGCCCGCGCTGCGTAATGAGCTTATCGCCGAAACGGGCGCAGGAAAGCGCATTGTTTCTTTCCGCGAGGTCAAAAACATGACCTGCCGCGAGTTTTTTGAAAAAATTCTCATTGACCAGCTTAACGCGGGCGGTATCTGCTGCGGCTGGAACTACCGCTTCGGCAAAAACAACGAGGGCGGCACAGAGGAGCTTAAAGCCCTCTGCGAAGAATACGGTGTAGAGCTTATGATTACTCCGCCCGTTGATTATGACGGCAAGCCCGTCAGCTCAACCCGCATAAGGCAGGCGGTTGAAAGTGGCAATATTCCCCTTGCCAACGCAATGCTCGGCAGAGAATTCCGTTACAAGCAGGTGGTTGTCAGCGGCTATCACAGAGGCAGGCTTATCGGCGCACCGACCATAAATCAGCGGTTTGACGAGGGCTTTGTTAAGCCGAAAAAGGGCGTTTATGCTTCTGTAACCGTGGTTGACGGCAGGGAATATCCCTCTGTTACAAATATCGGTCTGCGCCCCTCGTTTGAAAACGAGGATTTTCGCAGCGAAACCTGCATTCTGGGCTTCAGCGGCAATCTTTACGGGCTTGAAATCGAGGTCAGGCTGCTTGAATATTTAAGAGATGAAATAAAATTCGGCTCAATGGAAGAGCTTTCGGCGCAGATACGCGCCGATGCGAAAAAATCCGAAGAAATTTTTGAAAACCGAGGTGAAAGCGGCAATGTATGAAAATTGGGAACAGCTCAAGGCTGACTGCATGCAGTGCAAAAAATGCTCCCTTTGCGAAACCAGAACTAACCTTGTTTTCGGCGTAGGCAACGAAAACGCCGAGGTAATGTTTATCGGCGAGGGACCCGGTGAAAACGAGGATTTGCAGGGCGAGCCCTTTGTGGGCAGGGGAGGCAAGCTGCTTGACAAATATCTTGAAGCGATTGACCTTGACCGCAAAAAGAACATCTATATTGCCAACATGGTAAAATGCCGCCCCCCGAAAAACAGAGACCCTCTGCCCGAGGAGCAGGATATGTGCATCGATTGGCTTCGCGAGCAGACAAGGCTAATCCGCCCGAAAATTATCGTCTGCCTCGGCAGGATTTCGGCGCAAAGGCTCATTTCCAAGGATTTCAAGGTTACAAAGCAGCACGGCGACTTTATTGAAAAGGGCGGAATCCTTTTTATGGGCACTTTCCACCCCGCAGCACTTCTGCGTAACCCCAACCAAAAGCCCGATGCGCTTGAAGATTTCCTTGCGCTTCAGAGAAAAATAAAAGAGATTTGTGAGCATACATATTAAATAATGTAGGGGACGGCGTCCCCGACGTCCCGTGTGTGCCGAAGGCGCACAAAACAAAGAAAAGCCACCTGAAAAAGGTGGCTTTTCTTTTATGCGATTTTGTAGGGGTCGATGCCCACATCGACCCTAATTGCTTCAAATTTATTCTGTAAATTCCTTCAAAAAATACTGCATAACCTTATTCGAAACCGATGAGGCAACGCCCGAGCCGTGACCCGCGTGCTCCGCAATGCAGACAACCGCAAGCGGCAAATCTTCTCTTTGAGAATATCCCACAAACCACGAGTGGCTTTTTGCATTGTCAATCTGCGCCGTGCCCGTTTTGCCGCACATCTGCAGGTTTTCAAATTTCCAATCACCGTATTCGTTTTTAACATTGGAGCGCAGAAGCTCGTTCAGCTTTGCCGCTGTTTCGGGTTTGATTGTTATGATTGTTTCGGGCATTCTGCCTACTATCTGCGAAACCGTGCCCGTGGAGCGGATTCTGTCCGGCGCATAGCCGTTGCCGCCGTTTGCGATTGCACCCATTATTGCCAGAAAATGCGAGGGATTAACAAGCGTTGTGGATTGACCGATGCCCGCCCAGCCAAGCTCCGATTTGCTTTCGGTTGACGGCGAAAAGCGGCTCTTTGTAAGGCGGATTTCTTTTGCATAAAGCTGTGAGTTAAAGCCCATTGCTTCTGCCGTTGCTTTCAGCTTTGCGGCACCGAGCTCAATCGAAATTTCCGCAAACGCGCAGTTGCAGGAGTTGTTCATCGCCTGCTCAAAATTTTCCTCGCCGTGAACGTCGTTGCAGATAACCGTGCCGTCGCCCGTTTCATATTCTCCGTCGCATTCAAAGGTGCGCGAATAAATATCGGGAATGTTTTCAATGGCGCATGCGGCAGTCACGATTTTCATGATTGAGCCGGGGGTATAGATGCCCGAAATAACCTTGTCAAGGAAAACACCCGAATATTTTTCGTTTGTCAAAAGGTCGTCGGGCTTGTTTTTAATGTCATATGTCGGCTTTGAAACGCTGCAGAGAAGCTGACCCGTTTTGTAGTTATAAACGGCAACCGCGCCGTTGTAGTCGCCGAGTGCCTTATAAGCAATCTTGTTTGCCTCGCTGTCAATGTTGAGCGTTATGTCCGTGCCCGTGCCGCTCTGCTTGAGGTTATATATGCCCTCTATCTTGCTGTAGCCCGAAAGAACGTCGCGGTAAAGGTAGTGAGTGCCCGTGGAGATGTATCCCGCCGTGTCGCCCACAACATGAAGCACGGATTTGCGCAGGGCTTCGCTTTGCGCAAAAATGCGCTCGTTATCGGAGCTTTTTGCAAGCTCCACGCCGTTTATGTCATAGATTGTGCCCGCGTTAACGATTGTTCCGCCCGCGTAAATATGGCGGTTAGCCTTGTGGGATGCCCATTCAGAGCCGTTGAGCACGAGGCTCACAACAAAAATGCCGACACCTGCGAGAAACGCCAGAATAAGAGCGTAAATTATTGCCGCGCGCCTTGCCGTTATCCTCATGATGCCGCACCTCCCTTGGTTTTAACCTTCGGGGGTGCTGCTTTTTGCACCTTTTTAACTGCGATATCGGGTTTTGGCGGCTCAAACGGAGCACCTGCCGCTCTGATATATGCAAGCAGCCCCCATGAGCAAAGCATGCTCGAGCCGCCGCGGCTGACAAAGGGCAGGGTAACGCCCGTGAGCGGCAGCAAATCCGTTATTCCGAAAATGTTCAGCGAAAGCTGGAAAAGGAGCATGCCCGCGGCAGACACCGCAGCGATTGCATAAAAGGTGGATGCGCTTGTTTTTGCCGAGCGTATCGCAAAAAATGCGATTGCCGCAAAGCTCAAAAGCACCGCAAGCCCGATGATAAGCCCCATTTCCTCGCAGATAAGTCCGAAAACGAGGTCGGTGGAGGCAGCGTAAACATCGCGAAGATATCCCTCGCCTATGCCGAGCCCGAAAAGCCCGCCGCTTGCCGAATAAATCAAAACTCTCGTCTGCTGATAGCCCGTTGTATCAATAAAATCCCAAACGTGGCGGTAAGCGGCAAATCGGTTTGCAACATATGGCTTGAAATAGATGATGAGCGCTGCGCCCATGAGCGCAACCGTGCAGATAAGTGCGATTGTTCGTATATCGCCCGAGCGCATGAATGCGATAAGTATAAATGTAAAAAAGAAAATAAGAGCCGTGCCGAAATCCTTCATAAGGAAAAGTGCACCCACGCAGCCGAGCGAAAAAATGATATATTTTGTGAGGCTGACGCTCGACAGCAGCTTTTCAAGCGTTACCGCGCCGACGAGTATAAAAGCAACCTTAACAAGCTCGGAGGGCTGAATTGAAAAAAAGCCAAGGTCAATCCAGTTTAGAGTGCCGTTTATGTTTTGCGCAAGCACAAGGTTCAGCGCAAGCACACCCACGGAGCCGACGGCGGCGGGGTAGCGCAGAATGCTCGCAAAATGAACGTCTTTAATAAGCAGAAGCATTATCAGATAAACCGCAAGCCCGAGCCCTATCGCAATAAGCTGTTTTATTGCATAGGATTCGCTGAAGCTTGCGCAAACGGTCAAGCCTATGCCCGAAAGGAAAAAGGCGATGGCTTCAAGCTCAAAATAGTCGTTGCCCGTCACGAGCGCACCTATGAGCATGTATATCCACTCCGCGGCGATATAGCCGAAGAAAATATAAACCATTGTCAGGCTCAATTCCTCCTGCCTGCAAAGCACGCATGCCGCGCAGATAAGCTGGAATGCGGTCATAAGAGTCATAACCGTTATTTGCTGAAAATGCGGTTTTCTTGCGGCAGTTTCCGCCATGCTTTCCACCTCCGTTATTCAACATTCAAATCTATATTAACACATATGTATGATTTTTTCAAATGCTATTATACAACGCGATTTTTTTAAAATTGTTAACAAATATCATCATGTTTATTAAATATAAAGGTGTAAGATGAGTTAAGTGAAAAGTTAAAAATGAAAAGTGAAAAGTTTCGGATAGGCTTCGCCTATAACCGATTTTAATATGGGTGCAGGCAACGCCCATCATTAACTCTTCACTTTTCACTCTTCGTTTTTCATTTCATATACTGTTTATGTGAGGGAAAGCGCTTTTGCTGACCTGACCTTCCTCTTATAATAAAATACTTGCAAGCGAGGAGAAAATAGTGTATAATGTTTTAAATATGACTATTAAAATGGGTGTAGTGCCGACAGAGGGGAAGCGTAACAGATGAATGCTTATTTTGACAACAGCGCAACAACAGCGCCTTGCTGTGAAGCGGTCAATGCCGTTTCCGATGCAATGACTCGCTGCTGGGGCAATCCCTCGTCCTTGCACCGCGCGGGCAATCTTGCAAACGAATTGCTCGAAAATTCCAGAAAAGATATTGCCAACCGTCTTTCCTGCGCCCCGGAAGAAATCTTTTTCACCTCGGGCGGAACGGAAGGCAACAACCTTGCCGTTATCGGCGCGGCTCATCAGATGCGCCGAATGGGCAGAAGAATTGTTTCAACAAGTGTTGAGCATTCCAGCATTGACGATACTCTTAATAAGCTTGAAGCCGACGGCTTTGAGGTAATAAAGCTCAAGGTTGATAATTACGGCAGGATAAACGAAAAAGACCTTTACGCCGCCGTTAATTCAAACACAATTTTGATAACAATGATGCTTGTCAACAATGAGGTGGGCTCGATAATGCCGATTCAGGCGGCAAAAAGAGCCGCGATGATGGCGCGTTCACCCGCGCTGATTCATTGCGACGCCGTTCAGGCGTTCGGCAAAATGCCGTTAAAGCCGGCTTCTCTCGGCGTTGACCTTATGACAATAAGCTCCCATAAAATTCACGGGCCCAAAGGTGTCGGCGCGCTTTATATCCGCAAGGGTGTTAAAATTAAGCCCAGAACCTTTGGCGGAGAGCAGGAAAAAAAGATTAGACCCGGCACGGAAGCCATGCCCGCAATCGCAGGCTTTGCCGCCGCGGCAAGAGCGTTGCCCGACCCTGCACGCGAGCTTGAGCATATAACCATGCTGCGCGACTATATGGTTGCAAAGCTCATCGAAATCCCCGACGTTGTCATTAATTCCCCGCCCGATGCCCTGCCCTATGTTACCAACATTTCCGTTTTGGGAATAAAGTCCGAGCCGATGCTCAATTTTCTTTCCGAAAAAGGAATTTTCGTTTCAAGCGGCTCAGCATGCTCAAAGGGCAAAAAAAGCCATGTGCTTCTTCAAATGGGGCTTGACAGAAAGAGGCTTGACAGCCCGATACGCATAAGCTTTTCAAGATATACAACAGTTCAGGAAATAGACGCTCTTATTCTCGGAATTGCCGAGGCTAAAAAAGTTATAAGGGCAGCAAAATAAAATCGGAGTAAAACAATGAAAGAAATTATATTAATCAAAAACGGAGAGCTTGCTCTCAAAGGGCTTAACAGAAGAACCTTTGAGGATATGCTTGTTAAAAACATGCGCCGCAGGCTTGATTCCGCAGGAAAATTCAAATTCACCGTTGCGCAGTCAACAATCGTTGCCGAGCCTGAGGAGGGTGCGGATATCGACGAGGCGGTTGCAAGAATCGAAAAGGTTTTCGGCATTGCCGCTTTTTCGAGAGCCGCCGCGGTTGAAAAGGATATGGAAGTTATCCTTAAAAGCGCGGAGGAATATCTTGCTCCGCAGCTTCTTTCCGTCAGAAGCTTCAAGGTTGAGGCAAAGCGTTCGGATAAAAAATTCCCGCTCAACTCTCCCGAAATTTGCAGAGAAACGGGCGGATACCTGCTTCGAAAATTCCCTCACCTTGTTGTTGACGTTCACAACCCCGACATGGTTGTTACCGTTGAGATAAGAGACACCCACGCCTACATTCACGGCAAGCAGATAAAGGGCGCGGGCGGCATGCCCACGGGCTCCGCGGGCAGAGCGGCTGTTCTTATTTCGGGCGGTATCGACAGCCCCGTTGCCGCATATATGATGGCAAAGCGCGGTTTGGAGCTTATCGCAATTCACTTTGCCTCACCGCCCTACACAAGCGAAAGAGCCGAGCAGAAGGTGCATTCGCTTTTGAAGCAGGTGAGCAAATATTCGGGCAGAATAACCCTTTTTGTTGTTCCGTTTACGGAAATTCAGGAGCTTATCAAGGATAACTGCCCCGAGGATATATTCACGGTTATCATGCGCCGCATGATGATGAGAGTGGCGCAGATAATCGCACAAAAAGAAAATTCAGGTGCGCTGATAACGGGCGAAAGCGTCGGTCAGGTTGCAAGCCAGACCATGCCCGCAATCGCCTGCACGGATGCGGTTTGTGAAATGCCCGTTTTCCGCCCGCTTATCGGCATGGATAAGGACGAGGTTGTTGCAATCTCACGAAAGATAGAAACCTTTGATATTTCAATTCTTCCCTATGAGGACTGCTGCACGGTGTTTACACCCAAGCATCCCAAAACCCGCCCCACAATCGACTATGTTGAAGAGTGTGAAAAGGCTCTTGAAGTGGACAGGCTGGTTGACGAAGCGGTTAAGAACACAAGGTTTGTGCTTATAAACGCATATTAATTGAAAGGAGCTTGGATATGGCGATTTGCGAAATTCTTTCCGTCGGCACGGAAATACTGCTCGGTGATATTCTTAACACAAATTCAAAATATCTTTCCGTTGAGCTTGCAAAGCTCGGCATATCCGTGCTCAGGCATACAACCGTCGGCGACAATCACGAAAGGCTTGCCGCCGCTCTGAAAACCGCTCTTGAAAGGAGCGATATCGTTATTGCAACGGGCGGTCTCGGCCCTACGCAGGACGATATAACACGCGATGTCTGCTGTTCGGTGATGGGCTTTGAATTGGAGCTGAACGCCGAAATTGCAGAAAAGATTAAGAGTTATTTCAACTCAAAGGGCATCGAAATGCCCGAAAGCAACCTTCGGCAGGCTTATGTGCCCGTCGGCGGCACGGTGTTTGAAAACAACCACGGCACGGCACCGGGTCTGGGGCTTAAAAAAGACGGAAAATGCGTTGTTATTCTGCCGGGTCCGCCCTATGAAATGGCGCCGATGTATCACGAAAGCGTTGTGCCCTATCTTGCGGAGTATTCCGACGGCGCAATCGTTTCCCACACGGTCAGAACAATGGGAATAGGCGAGAGCGCAATGGCGGAGCTTGTTTCGGATTTGCTTGAAAACGAAAATCCCACGGTTGCGCCATATGCCAAAAAGGGCGAAGCTCTTTTGCGCGTTACCGCAAAGGCGGAGAATGAAGAATGCGCCGAAAAGCTGTGTGCTCCCGTTATTGAAGAAATTCGTTCAAGGCTCGGCGGCTGTGTTTACGGCATTGACAGCGCAAGCATTGAGCAGAGGGTGGTTGAGCTTCTCAAAGAAAATTCGCTCACCCTTGCAACGGCGGAAAGCTGCACGGCGGGTTATATCCCGAAAAGGATAACCGATATTCCCGGAGCGAGCAGTGTTTTTGAATACGGCGCAATAACCTATTCAAATGATATAAAACAAAAAATTCTCGGTGTGCGAGAAGAAACGCTCAAAGCCCACGGCGCGGTCAGCGAGCAGACTGCGCGTGAAATGGCGGCGGGCATCCGCAGAGTGTCGGGCGCGGATATCGGAATATCCGTGACGGGCATTGCAGGTCCGGGAAGCGACGGCACAAACAAGCCCGTCGGTCTATGCTACATTGCGCTTGATGCTGAGGATTTCACAACATGCGAAAAGATTGAAACGGGCAAGAATGACAGAGAATATAACCGCTATGTCAACGCTTCCCGCGCGTTAAATCTTGTAAGAGTTTATATCGAAAGAAAGAGGGGATAAGGATGGATACAAAAAAGATTTCGCTCGTGCTCTGCCCGATTTTTGCGGCAGTCACAATTCTGTTTACCGTTATGGCGATAATGAATTTTACAAAGGGCGATGAACAGACTCAGCTTGAAACAAAAGCCGCTGAATATGTTATGAGCGGCGAGGTTAAGATTGATGCACTTGCCGACACGCTCAAAGGTGTTCTTTCCAAGGATATGAAGGAGCAGACCGAATATCCCGAAGGCATTATGGAGAGCATGAAGCAGGCATATGCCGTCAACAACGACCTTGTCGGCTGGCTGTCAATCCCCGGCACGGAAATTGACACCGCCATTGTGCAAGGCGAAGATAACAAATATTATCTCACAAAGGATTTTTATAAAAGGACAACCTATGAAACCTCCGGCACAAACTACGGCAACCTTTATCTTGACTACCGTTGCATAACAGACGGTCTTTCAAAAAATATGGTTATCCACGGTCACACAACCGGCAAGTCGGACGGCGTGCCCAAGCAGTCCTTCCGTTCGCTTTATGATTTCAGAAGCATGGAGCATTTTATCAAAAACCCCATAATAAAATACAGCACGCTTTATGAAGAATATACTTATAAAATTTGCGCGGTATTTCTTTCGAATGCGCTTCCCAAGGATGATAACGGCTATTTCCTCAACTATATTTACCCCGACATGAGTGATAACAACATGGTCGGCTACATTGAGCAGGTGAAGCAGAGAATGCTCTATGACACGGGTGTTACTCTTGAACCGACAGATAAGATAATCACCCTTTCAACCTGCATTTATGACTACGGCAAAAGCGTTGACACCCGCCTTGTCGTTGTAGGCAGGCTTCTGCATGAGGGCGAAACCGAGGCGATTGACACTTCTCTCGTTAAGGACAACCCCGATTACCGCAGACCGCAGGTGTGGTATAACAGCAAGGGCAAGACCAATCCTTATAAGAACGCAGAAAGATGGCAGCCGAGTGCTGAATAAAAGAAGCGGAGGATAAAAAAATGAACGAAAACAAGAAGCCTTCATCAATCCCCGAGGAGTTAAGCTCCATAGCGGATGATGAGGCAATAACCGAAATAGATTTCAATGATTTTCTTGTTGAAAATTCCAAAACAGCGGAGCTTTTTGAGGGCTTCCACGAGGATATTGAAAAAACCGAAAAGAGCCTTGAAAACGAGCTTCAGAGCCTTTATGACGATATTATGAGCAGCGGCCCCGAAACAATCGTTCCAAAGCCCATGTCGGTATTAACCGCAAGCGAGGCAGAGCCCAAAAAGGTTGCTCTTTCCGACCCTACTCTCCCTGACGAGAGCGAGAAAGCGAGCCTCGACGATTTGTGGATGAACCCCGACGAATATTTTGACGATGATATCCCCGTTGTTTCTCTTGACGGAGAGGAAAACACCTATGAAGAGGGTGAAATCCCCGAGAAAGCATTTTTTGCTCCCGCTCCCGCCGCCAAGCAGGAGGAGCCTGCAGACGAAGCAAAGAGCGATATTTTCAGCATGATTGACATGCTTAAATCGGAAACGGACAGCGAAACGGGCTTTGACGATATTCTTTCGGAAATCGAGTCCAACCAAGAGATAGTTCCCGTTGATGCGGAGCTTTCATCTGCTGTTCAGCTTGTTTCAGAGGATGTTGACGAAGCGGAATATGATTTCGGCGAAGATGATGAAGAAATAGAGCTTGATGAGGATGAATTTGATTTTCTCGAAGAGCAGACAGAAACCCCCGAAGCTGTTGACACATCAACCGATGATTTTGAGCGTGAGCTTGCGGAACTTTTGGGTGAAAGCGAAATTTCCGAACAGCCCGAAGCGGCAGACTTTGTTATCAACATTCCCGATGACGGTAATGACTATGAAAAAGCCGCGGCAATGCCCGAAAAGCTCTACGAAGCTGCTCCCATGAGCAGTGCGGACCTTTCAGATGACCCCGACCTTGCGGATATCCCCGAAGATGATGAGGACGACGGCAAAAAGAGCAAGAAGAACAAGGACAAGCCCGTTAAAGAATCTGCGGGCGGTGCAGGCGAAGTGATAAGAAAGATTATTCTTTCTCTCTCTATCATTACAATTATCGTTAGCTGCGGAATCCTTGTTAATACTTATTTTATTGAGCCCTACCGCTTCAAGACCGATGCGCAGGATTTGGCGGAGCAGATGAGCGACAGCATAAGCGAGCACAGCGACCTTAATGTTAACGATGCACAGCTTGAAAGCGAAAACCCCGATGTTAATTTCCCCGACGGCATGCTTGCAAAATATGCCCAGCTTTATGCCGCCAACGATGATTTGAGAGGCTGGATTTCAATACCGGGTCTCGGCATCAATCTGCCCATAGCGCAGGGAAGCAACAACAGCTACTATCTCAAGCGCGATATTTACGGAAAGTATACCCGCTACGGTGTGCCTTTCTTCGACTACAGAATGACTGATTTTGAAAACCTTCACAGAAACACGGTTGTTTACGGCCATAACATGAGATATGATGACCTTATTTTCGGCATGCTTGAAAACTACCGCGATATTAAGAAGGGCTTCGAGGTTGCTCCCGTTATCGAATGCAACACAATTTACGGCGACCACACATGGTTTGTTTATGCGGTGTTTATCACAAACTCCGAGGAGAGTGACGACAACGGCTATGTATTGCCCTATAACTTCATCGATGTCGGCGATGCAAAGTTTGAGTCTTACATCAAAGAGATTGACAAGAGAAAGTTCTACACAACGGGTGTTGATATCAATGTTACCGATAAGATTCTGACCCTCCAGACCTGCTGCTATGATTTCGACGGCGCACAGCTTATAGTTGTTGCCAGGGAGCGCAGAGAGGGCGAAAGCATTAACATCGACACATCAAAGGCTTATAAAAACGAAAATCCCAAATATCCGCAAGCATGGTATGATGCAAACAAAAAGACCAATCCCTATGCGGAGGATGCCCGCTGGTAATTAAAGATTTTTACGGATTTAAGGAACGGTGATTATTATGGAACGAAAGGTGAAGATATGCACGCTCTGTGCCGACTCGGCGCAGGGTGCGGCGCAGCTTTTACAGCAAAGGCTGCAGAGATGCCGAATCGCGGCTGAAACCGAGGATTTCGGCGATGCGCTTGCTTTTGCCGCAAGAGCTGCCGACATCGCTGCGGACGGTGTAACCGTTATTGCCGCGGCTCCCCTTAACATGTTCCTTAATGCAAAGCTCCGTTTACTTAAAGCCTTTTCTTTCAAAATTGTAAAAAGCAATTCAATCATATCGGCTATGGGCGCAAATGCTCCCATAAATCCCAAAGAGCTGGATTTGCATGCCGCAATTCCTCAAAAAGCAAAAGCGTTTGTTTCGCAGGACGGATTGTTTTCCGCTTTTGCGGCAAATGACGGCGACGGGCTTGTTATTTTCCTTCCGCTTGATGAGGGCAGGCTGCAGTATCTGTTTGATACGGGCATTGATGCAATCTTTGCGGGTGCGGCTTTGAATGCTGCGCCGAAAACAAAGATGCAGGAGCTTAAAGAGCGCGTTGACAACGTTGCAAAAAGCGGCAAAACGGTTGCAATTTCTTCTTGCGGAAGCGCAAAAATGCTGCTCTCCGCAATTTCGGCAATTCCGACCAGCGCGGCGGCATTCACGGCAGATAACGCCGCAAGAGAACGCGCCGCAGGCGAAAGCGATGCGGACTACATTGCGCAGTGCGCCAAAGCATCCAAGGAAAATTCCGAAACGGATTTGGGAATTGCGATTTCCGAAATATATAATGACGGCTCCGATGATTTTGTTATCGTCTGTGTTGCAAATTCCGAGCGCGCCAAGGCGGCAAAGGTTTTTGCAAACCCGGGCGAGGAGAAAAAAATGCTTATCGTTGCGGCGATAATCAAGCTTTGCCAAATGCTGGATGAGCTTTCTGCCGCGGGAATGGTTAACCCCAATCCGCCCGCTCCGAAGCCTCAAGCAAAAAACCACAGAACACCGCTTCTGGTTGCGATTATCGGTATAGCTGCCGCAATTCTTGTCTGTATTATCATTGCGTTTGTTCTTTCCGGCAGGCAGAAGGATGCCGCTCTTGCTTATGCGGAGCAAAGCGCACTTGCCCAGCAGGAAACTTTGATGCATACAGAGGAATACGAATATAATTATCAGGGCGGAGCAGCCCTTGATTTTGAGGATTTCGGCGCAATCGCCATTGAGCCCGAAACAAGCACAAACGCATTTATAACAAGCATATACGAAACAACGGCGGAATTGACAACCGCTGTCAAAACAACCGTGACCAAGGTTTTAACAACTGTTGTTAAAACCACAAAGGCGGTCACAACAACCAAGGCGGCAACCACAACCACCACCAAGCCGACAACTACAGCCAAGCCCACCACGACCAAGGCAACCACAACCGCTACAACAACAAAGCCCGTGACCACCACAACAACCACCTCAAGCGAAGCAACCGTCAGCGGCGGCACCTTTGTTTTCAGGGTTTACGGCTACGGTCACGGCGTCGGCATGAGCCAGAGAGGCGCAATGCAGATGGCGGCGGACGGAAAAACATACGAAGAAATTCTGACCCATTATTTCCCGGGCACAACAATCAAAGCGGAGCCGTCAACGCCCGAAACGGTTAAATACGGCGGCGCGGATATCCCCCTTATTGAGTATATCTGCAAAACCACAAAAAAAGAGATGGGCTACAGCAGCGCAGGCAGGGAAGCCCTGAAAGCGCAGATGGCGGCGATTTATACATATGCAAAGCATAACGGCTTTAACGTTAAGCAAAGCCAGCATGCGTATGCGCAGGATTTTGCGTTTGAAGGAACGGAAATTCACAAGGCGTGCCTTGAATACCTCGGCATGGCAGCCGCAACGGATGCTCCCGTTGCAAAATATGTTGATTATAACGGAAGCGCGGCAAACACGGTTTATTTTGCGGCGTCAGCAGGCAGAACGGCATCGGCGGTAAGCGTTTGGAAAACGGACAAATATCCGTATCTTGCAGGCGGAGTTTCAAGCCCCGAAACCGTTGACAAATCAACCGTTGAAATAAGCGCAGAGGAAATGAAGAAATATATCGAAAGCTATGCAAAGGATAACGATATAACCGTAACCCTTTCGGAAAACCCCGCAGAATGGCTCGAAATTGTTTCGCACGACAGCGCGTACAGCGCGGATATCGGCTATATCACCGAAATCAGAGTAGGCAATTATAAAATGAAGGGCAATGCATTCAGAAGCTATGTTATGGATTTCAAGATTCGCTCGCATTGCTTTACGGTTGAATATATTAATGAATAATATAAAAATATCGCCGGGTTTGATGCCTCGGCGATATTTCTTTATTAAAAACTATTGACAATGTTAAAAATAACAGTTATAATTAACATTACAAAAATATTTTGTTAATATTTCACAAAAACACAGCTTTTGCATAAGCTGTGGATAAGGAGGTTATGATTATGGCAAAATCAGAATTACCGTTATTGCTGCTTGACAATGCTTCGATGAGCACGGTCGTTAACGAGGGTGAATTCAAATGCACTATGCTGACATTCGAGGAAGCAAAGGCGATTGTTGAAATGCACGGCGTTGACGATGTTATTCGCTGCTTCTCGGGTGACCCGCTTGAAACAGTTGTTTTTAACTATCTTGACATTAACGGAAAACATTTTGAGTATAAAAAAATCACCAACATGCGCTCCGGTCAGGATGCGATTGCTTTCAAGACATATGTCACACCGTCTGAAACCCAGCCCGTAATCATGACCAAATATGATTCACAGGCAAAAAAGATTCAAAACATCTACGTTTACTGCCAGCTTATTTCAAAGGCGTAACCAATTAAAAATGTAGGGGCGGATATTATCCGCCCGCAAAAAAAGCAGAGGTGGTCTCCACCTCTGCTTTTTAAATTAATCTTCAACATACTCCGCTATATCTTCAAGCCTGCAATTCAATACAGAGCAAAGTTTGTTTAATGTTTTGGTTTCGATATTTTCATTTGCTTTGAGTCGCCTTGCGGTTTTGCTGTCTATTCCGCAGCTTTCGCGGAGCTGATAGGTTGACACACCTTTTTCTTTCATTGTATTCCAAAGCTTATCAAAAATTATCATTGCCGTTCCTCCTTGGTCTTGACAATAATAATTATGGGGATTATAACCACAAATATTAAGGGGATATAACCCCACACAATAAGGTTGGATTAAATATGTATTATCAGGTATGTAGGGGTCGATGCCCACATCGACCCTAATTATTTTTAAAAATATTTAATAAATTATAATTTTTCTGCGGGCGGATAATATCCGCCCCTACCTAAGGAAAATGCAGGGAACGTAGGGAATAATGCTCCCTGTAAAAATTTACTGAAGCAACGCAGGGTCATGTAGGCATCGACCCCTACATTCTGTTAGTACAAAACATGAGCATCGCACACGCATGAAAAAACGGCACAGTTCTTTCGAACTGCGCCGTAATTTTATTTAAGGATTAGTCAGCCTTGGGAGCATAGAGGTCCTTAAGACGAAGGAGGTGTTCATATCTCTCAACCGATGTCTTCTCTGCAAGAGCGAAGAGTTCTTCTGCTCTTTCGGGGAAGGAGCGTGTGAGTGATGAATAACGAGCTTCGTTGAGAAGGAATTCTCTGTAGCTGCCTGTTGCGGGCTTGCTGTCGATTGTGAACGGATTCTTGCCCTCTGCCTTGAGTGCGGGGTTGTAGCGGAACATGTTCCAGTAGCCGCAGTCAACAGCCTTCTTCATTTCTGCCTGGCAGTTAACCATACCGCCCTTGATTGAGTGCATTTCGCAAGGTGCGTAA
>JAGAOT010000023.1 GCA_017623615.1 Clostridia bacterium
AGTGAAATGGTTCGAACTAAATACGCCGTAAAGGTCGGATTTCCGACCCATCGAAGCGTTTTTTTCTTCGCCATACGAGAGTATGCCTTCAGAAAAGAAACACTCCGCTGAATCAAAACAGCGACCTTTTCGGTGCTTCGCAGTTTTGAAAGTGCAGATTTTTGTCACAGCAAGGCGTAAATCTGCACGGAATACGGGGTTATTTCAAAGATTTTTAACGATGCTGTGGCGGAAATATGCCTTTCAAAACCGTATGGAGTTCGAATCTTTTCACTCTAAGTGAAAAGTTAAGGATAGGCTCTGCCCACCCGAAACTCTTCACTCTTCACTATAGTTTCGTATTTTTACAAACGGAGTTGATTTAATGTTTGCGCGTATTAACAGCATGGGGCTTTTCGGCATCGACAGCTACATGGTCGGTGTTGAGGTTGACTACGGTCAGGGCTTGCCCCGCGTTGACCTTGTCGGTCTGCCCGACACGGCGGTTAACGAATCGCGCAACAGAGTGCGCTCCGCGATAAAAAACAGCGGCTATTCCTTTCCGCAAAGCAGAATAACAATCAACCTTTCCCCCGCCGATATTCGCAAGGAAGGACCCGTTTATGACCTGCCGATACTCATTGCAATTCTTCGCGCGGGTGAGCAGCTTCGCTGTAATCTTGACGACTGCGCCTTTGTGGGTGAGCTGTCGCTTGACGGGCTCGTGCGCCATGTCAACGGAGTTTTGCCCATGGTAATAAGAGCAAAAAAGAGCGGCATAAAGCGGGTTTTCGTGCCCGCCGCAAACGCGCTTGAAAGCTCGGTTGTGAAAGGGATTGAGATATACGCGGTTGAAACCGTTTCGCAGGTTATAAAGCATCTTAACGGTGAGGAACATCTTACCCCCGTTGAATTTGATTCTTTGGAAGAAAATCACTTTTCCGCTCCCCTGCCCGATTTCCGCGATGTTATGGGTCAGCAGGAGGCGCGCTATGCGCTCGAAATTGCGGCGGCGGGCGGTCACAATATTATAATGATCGGTCCTCCCGGCTCGGGCAAAAGCATGCTTGCCAAAAGGCTGCCGTCAATCCTGCCCGATATGACTTTTGAGGAAAGCCTGCAGACAACGGAGCTTTATTCAATAGCGGGAGCATTGCCCGAGGGCGTTTCGCTTATCCGCGAAAGACCTTTCAGAGCTCCGCACCACACCGTATCCCCCGCGGGTCTTTCGGGCGGCGGCGCAATACCCCGCCCCGGCGAAATTTCGCTCTCACACAACGGCGTTTTATTTTTAGACGAGCTTCCCGAATTTTCAAGGGCTTCCATGGAGGTTTTGCGCCAGCCGATTGAGGACGGCAAGGTGACGATATCCCGCGCAAACGCCTCACTGACCTACCCCTGCTCGGCTATGATTGTTTGCGCAATGAACCCATGCCCCTGCGGATTCAGGGGACATCCGAAAAGAGAGTGCACCTGCCCCGACGGCTCCGCAAAGCGTTATCTTGCAAGGGTTTCGGGTCCTCTGCTCGACAGAATGGATATCCACATCGAGGTGCCGCCCGTTGATTTTGACAAGCTTTCAAGCAAAGTGCCGTCAGAATGCTCGGCGGATATCAAAAAGAGAGTCAACGCCGCAAGAAAAATTCAGCAGGAGCGTTTGAAGGGCTCGGGCATTTCGTGCAACGCAAAGATGACCCCCGCCATGACCCGCGAATTTTGCAGACCCACTCCGCAGGCAATGGTTATGCTTGAAAACGTTTTTGAAAAGCTCGATTTTTCCGCAAGGGCATATGACAAAATTCTGCGCGTTGCAAGAACGGTTGCCGACCTTGAGGGCAGCGAAACCATCGAAACCTCTCACATTGCGCAGGCTGTTCAGTTCAGAAGCCTTGACAGAAAATTCTGGCATAAATAAAAAACATATTGATAATATTACTTGTTTGGTATATAATAAATTGATAATTGTTTTACGGAGAAAGATGTATGTTAAAGCTTGAAAATGTTTCCTTTACCGTGGATGTTGACGGCTCGGATTTGGGGATAATCGATAACATTACCCTCGAAATTCCCGACAACGCATTCACCGTTATAACAGGCCCCAACGGCGGCGGAAAATCAACCCTTGCCCGCCTTATCATGGGCATCGAAAAGCCGACAAGCGGCAAAATTTACTATAATGATATCGACATTACAGATATGTCTGTAACAGAAAGGGCAAAGCTCGGCATTGGCTATGCTTTCCAGCAGCCGCCCCGCTTCAAGGGGCTCACCGTGCGCCGCCTGCTTTCGCTTGCCGCGGGCAGCGAACTTCCCGTTGACGAGTGCTGCGGCTATCTGACAAGCGTGGGCCTTTGCTCAAAGGACTATCTTAACCGCGAAATGGATAACTCTCTTTCGGGCGGCGAAGCCAAAAGAATTGAAATTGCAACTCTCATGGCGCGCAAGCTCGGCGTTGCTATATTTGACGAGCCCGAGGCGGGCATTGACCTTTGGAGCTTTTCCATGCTTGTTGAAAGCTTTAAGGCAATGAGCAGCGGCAGCCACAACAGCGTTATCGTTATTTCTCACCAGGAAAGAATAATGCAGCTTGCCGACGTTATGATTGTTATTGCCGACGGCAAGATAAGGAGCATTGGCTCAAAGGACGAGATTTTCCCGCAGCTTATGGGCGAGTTTAACGAAAACTGCGGCTTCAGAGGAAAGGAGGGCAAATAATGGATAAGATTGACAGCGGCTTGCTTGAATCCGTTGCGGACCTCCACGAAATACCCGCAGGCGCGTATAATATCAGAAAAAACGGCGAGGGCTTTTCAAGGCGCTCCACCGCCAACATCGAAATTGTTGCCAAAACGGACAAGCCCGGCATTGATATTATCGTTGCCCCCGGCACAAAAAACGAGAGCGTTCATATCCCCGTTATCATCACGGAATCGGGCATTGACGACCTTGTTTATAATGACTTTTATATCGGCGACGATGCGGATGTTTTGATTGTTGCGGGCTGCGGAATCCATAACAGCGGCGATGAAAAATCGCAGCATGACGGCATTCACTCATTCCATATCGGCAAAAACGCACGCATTAAATATGTTGAAAAACATTACGGTGAGGGTGACGGCAAGGGTGAAAGAATCCTTAACCCCGTAACCGTTGTTGAGCAGGACGAAAACTCCGTTTGCGAAATGGAAATGGTGCAGATAAAGGGTGTTGACTCCACCGTGCGCGACACAAAGGCTCACCTTGCGGCGGGCGCAAAGCTCATCGTTACGGAAAGGCTTCTCACTCACGGCAAGCAATATGCCCGCTCGGATATGGACGTTTATCTTGACGGCGAGGATGCCTCTGCCCAGATTATTTCCCGCTCCGTTGCAAAAGACAATTCAAAGCAGATTTTTCACCCCAACGCGATAGGAAATGCAAGATGCAGGGCTCACGTTCAGTGCGACTCAATCATCATGGACGATGCAACCGTCAGCTCCATCCCCGCAATCACCGCAAACTCTGCGGATGCTCAAATTGTTCACGAAGCTGCAATCGGCAGAATTAACAATGACCAGCTTATCAAGCTTATGACATTCGGCATGAACGAAGAGGAAGCGGAAGAGGTCATCATCAGCGGCTTCCTCAAATAAGGAGAAATTTATGAAAATAACAAAAGACATAAAATATATCGGCGTTAATGACCGTGAAATTGACCTTTTCGAGGGTCAGTATGTTGTTGAAAACGGTATGGCATATAATTCATATGCGATAATTGATGAAAAAATTGCCGTTATGGACACGGTCGACGCCCGCTTCGGCGAAGAATGGCTCAAAAACATCGAAAACGCTCTCGGCAGCAGAAAGCCCGACTATCTCGTTGTTCAGCACATGGAGCCTGACCACTCCGCCAACATTTCGCTGTTTATGGAAACCTTCGGCGAAACAAAGATAGTTTCATCATCAAAGGCATTCACCATGATGAAGCAGTTTTACGGCTCCGACTATGCCGACAGACAGGTTGTTGTCGGCGGCGGCTCAACGCTCTCGCTCGGCAAGCATGAGCTTAATTTTGTCACCGCTCCCATGGTGCATTGGCCCGAGGTTATCGTTACCTATGACAGCCTTGACAAGGTTCTGTTTTCGGCAGACGGCTTCGGCAAATTCGGCGCACTTGATGCCGATGAAGATTGGGCTTGCGAAGCTCGCCGCTACTATTTCGGAATTGTCGGCAAATACGGCGCGCAGGTGCAGCTTCTTCTCAAAAAAGCTGCGGCTCTTGATATTGAGATTATCTGCCCGCTTCACGGACCCGTTCTTTCCGAAAATCTCGGCTATTACCTTGACCTTTATAACACATGGTCATCCTACGGCGTTGAAAGCGACGGCGTTATGATTGCCTACACCTCGGTTTACGGCAACACCAAAAAGGCGGTTGAGCTTCTCGCTGAAAAGCTCGAAGAATGCGGCTGCCCCAAGGTTGCTGTTAACGACCTTGCAAGATGTGACATGGCGGAGGCTGTTGAGGACGCCTTCCGCTACGGCAAAATCGTTCTCGCAACAACAACATACAACGCTGATATTTTCCCGTTCATGCGTGAATTTATAAACGATTTAACCGAAAGAAACTATCAGAACAGATTTATCGGTTTTGTGGAAAACGGCACATGGGCACCCATGGCGGAAAAGGTTATGAGAAAAATGCTTGAAGAAAGCAAGAACATAACCTATGCAGAAAACAATGTTTGCATCAAATCCGCAATGAGCGAAGCAAACAAGGCTGAAATTGAATCTCTTGCTAAAGAACTCTGTAAATAAAGATAACGGTGCTTGCCAAATGGCAAGCACCGTGTTTTTATGCTATATTTGCTGTTTCTTTTTCTGCAAAAGTCAAATCAAACTTGTTTTTACCTTTATGACGGTAAGGATGAATTCTTATGATGATATAAGATATCACCGCGCCGACTGAATTGAGAACGATATCAGCCATGGTATCCATCAAGGGCCAACGCTCCGCAACAATGGGGTTGAAAAGCGTAAGCTCTTTCGGAGTGCCGAGAGCGAGTTCAAGCGACCAATGCTGGGCATCGCCGGGGTAACCGCCCATCATGCCCGCAACCTGGTCAAAGCCGAATTCAAACAGCTCCCAGCCCGTTGCCGCAAGGAACGAAAATCCGACGGAAGCCAAAAGAACAAGTGACATGGGTGCAGTTTGCTTTTTGCATTTAAGGATTGCGCATGAAATTTCATAGCCGAAAAATACGCATGCCGCGCCGCCGACAAAATGAAGGATAACATCCCACCATCTGAAATCATAATAAAGATTGAGGAATTTTCCGCCGAATGAGCCGCACCAAATTCCAATCATGAGAAAGGTCTGCACCGATGAGGGAATATGGCGCAAGATGCTTTTTTCGGGAAACAGCATAAATATTTCCCAAACAAAGGTGCAAAGGAAGTTTGCACCGACCTGCAAGGGGTCTGTTATGTCAAACGCCTCACCCCCAGCAGGGAAAAAGCCCTTTACAAAGGCAAAAATGAGCGATGCTCTGATAACCCACCAGATTACAAATCGCCAAGTGGGGCAGCCGTCTTTAATTCGCTTAATATAATCTCTCATATCAAAAATCTCCGTTTCTATGTGCTTATGCCGACAGTATAACATACATTTACGGATATGTCATTCATTATTTTAAAAAAACATTATTTTTCTATAAATTTCCTTAAGCATTATTGATTTTACCGGCAAAATATTAAAATCATCACAAAAATTTACGACAAATTTATTACAGTAATTTGCTTTTATGCTTTGCTTGTGATATGATTGCTTTACTACTGATAAGGAGTAAAATTATGACACAAAAGCTTTATTATGAAAATCAATATATAAAAGAATTTACCGCGAGCGTTGTTTCCTGCACAGAGGGCAAATGCGGCTTCGAGGTTATCCTTGACAAAACGGCGTTTTTCCCCGAGGGCGGCGGTCAGCCGGGCGACACGGGTTTTATCGGTGATGCCGAGGTTATCGACACGGTTGAGCGCGGCGCGGATGTTGTTCATATCTGCGCCAAAGCCGTCAGCGGCGAGGTTGAATGCAGGCTTGATTTTGAAAAACGCTTCACCAACATGCAACAGCACACGGGTGAGCACATCTTTTCGGGCGTGCTTCACGCCGTCTGCGGCTACGATAACGTAGGCTTCCACATGGGCGAAAGCTGCATAACCGTTGATTTTAACGGCGTTGTCACTTCCGATGAGCTTGCAAGAATTGAAAAGCTTGCAAACGAGGCAATATATAAAAATATCCCCGTTGAGGCAATTTATCCTGCCGACGGAGAGCTTGAAAATTATTCTTACAGAAGCAAAAAGGAAATAAACGGTCAGGTGCGCCTGACAAAAATTGAGGGCATTGACCTTTGCGCCTGCTGCGGCACCCATGTTGCATACACGGGCGAGGTAGGCATAATCAAGGTTATTTCCGTGATGAACTATAAATCGGGTGTTCGCATAACACTTCAGATTGGAAGAAAAGCCCTTGCGGATTACTGTGAAAAGAACAAAAGCGTTCACGAAATTTCAAATCTTTTAAAGGCAAAAACAGATGAAATAACCCCCGCCGTGGAGCGCGTTTTGGCGCAGCTTCATGAGGCGAGATACGCATATTCAACCCTCAAAAAAGAGCTTTTTGCCCTCAAAGCAAACGAGGCAAACGGCGAAAAATATATCGCGTTTGACGACGGCGGCAATGCAGACGATGCGCGGGTTTTTGCGGATTTGCTTGCCGAAAAGGTCGGCATTGCGGCTGTTTTTTCGGGCAATGACGATATAGGCTATAAATATACCGTTGTTGCCAGAGAGCGGGATGTGCGCGAAATCGGCAAGGCTCTTAATGCCGCATGCGGCGGCAGAGGCGGCGGCAAGCCTGACATGGTGCAGGGCTCGGTTGCGGCAACAAGGGAAGAAATCGAAAGCTTTTGGAAAACGGTGTGATTTTTTATGCCCCCTTGCTGACGGGCGATTCGTGAATCGCCCCTACAGCTTTCCCCCTTTGACAATGGGGTCGTTACTTGACCGCAAAAACTGCAATGCAATTTAAATTTCACCCACAATAAGCACACCACGAAATAATGGTGTGCTTTTTAATCTTTTAATAAATTTAATTTTCTTAATAATTCTTCTATATCTGCCGATATCTTATCCTTAAATTTAAATATTACCATATCAATTAATTCTTCATTGTTATCTAATTCCCGAAAACAAATATCACAAACAAAAACTTCAGCCTTATTCCCGCTTTTTGATGCAACTGTTTTATAGTAAAGAACGCCTGCTTCTTTTTCGCAACAGTTACACCAAGCCATGCATCACACCACCTTGCTTTTATTGTAACACATAATTTGTAGAATTTCAATCATAATTATAGGTGTTTTGTTCTCTGTTTCGTGAATGTATTTTGTTGTATCATTTTTTTGGGGATATTAATGAAAATTAATCATAAAGAAAAATACAGGCTTCTTGGTCTTAACATTGCGTATTACAGAAAGCTCAACGGCTATACGCAGGAAGCCCTTGCGGAAAAGCTTGATGTTGACAGAACAACCATCAGCAAAATTGAGCTTGCAACCTCGGGAGTGTCTCTTGATTTGCTTTTTGATATCGCGGATTTGTTTGAGATACCCGTTGAAAAATTATTTGTGTTTAGGTAAAGAAAAACCGCCAAGCAATCGCTTGACGGTTTTTTGTTATATTATATCTTCAAATTCAACAACCTTGTTGGTTTTGCCCGATTCAAAAATTGCTTCAACAAGGCGCATGAGTCTGCGCTGCTGGTCATGGGTAACTATAATATTTTCCTCGCCCTTGAGATAAGCAAAGATATTTTTATAATATTCGCCCCAATCTGCCTTCTGAACGGGAAGAGGATAGGTTTCAATGGTGTCGTCCGTTCTGGGTGCCATGGTTTTGGTTATACCTGCGCCCGCAACGATGGGCACGGCATCTCTGTTTTCCCAATCGGAAACCATAACAACCTTGCCGTTCCACTGCCAGTCGTCAACAACAGCCGTTCCGTTTTCGCCGAGCATGTACCAAAGCGGCAGCTCGATGAAGTTGCTGGTGGTAACCTCAACATAAAAAGAAAGACCGTCATCAAAAATCAGCGTTGTGCGGAAGCCGTCGTCGCAGTTTTCGTTGGTTACGTTTGTAAGCTCCGCATAAACGGTTTTGAGCTTTCTGGGCATTGTCATCATAAGCGCCTGGTCAAGCAGGTGAATGCCCCAGTCATAGACCATTCCTCCGCCGTGCTGCGGTTGATTGCGCCAGTCACCGGGAACGCCTCTTGAGCCCTGAACGCGGGATTCAATTCTGAAAACGTTGCCGAGGGTGTTCTCGTCAAGCAGCTTTTTCATGGTGAGATAGTCCTCATCCCAACGTCTGTTCTGATGAACGGTGAACAGCTTGCCCGTTTCGTTTGCGCAGGCAATCATTTCCTCAAGGTCTGCCGAGCAGAGGGTAACGGGCTTTTCGCTGATAACGTTTTTGCCGTGGCGCATGGCATCAATCGCAATTTCTTTGTGAACATCGTTGGGCGTTGCGATTGTTACAAGGTCGATGCGCTCATCGGAAAGCAATTCTTCTCTCGATGAAAAGAAATGAATGCCTTTTTCTTCGGCAACCGCTGCTCTGTCGGGGTTGATGTCATAAACGCCGACAAGCTCGGCATATTCGCCCATTTCTTCCTTGATTTTGCGGGCATGCCAGCCGCCCATACCGCCGTATCCGATAACGGCACAGCCGAATTTATTGTTAATCATGGTATCGCTTCCTTTGGTATTCGGGCAATTAGTGAATCGCCCCTACATATAAAAATGGGTACGGGCAAAGCCCGTCCTTAACTTGCCGCAGGCAAATTTCACTCATGCGAAGCATGAATATCACATTGCGCAGCAATATATCATACACCGAAGGTGTATTTCACTGTTTCGCTTCGCGAAACTCAAACCCACCACATTTCGCCTGTGGATTCGGTTACAAGCACTTCCTTCAGGAACGAAACAGCCTTGGAAAGGCCCTCGTTCTGGCTCATGAGCGAATCCTCGTGTTCAATGCTTATCGCATAGTCATAGCCGACCATGCGCAGGTTGGAAATAATATCTTTCCAATATGAATAATCGTTGCCGTAGCCGACGGAACGGAAAATCCATGAGCGATTAATCTCATCGCCGTAGGGCTTTGTGTCAAGCACGCCGTTGACTGCGGTGTTATATTTATCAATCTTGGTATCCTTTGCGTGGAAATGGAAAATTGCATCACCCAGCTTGCGGATGCATGCAACGGGGTCCATGCCCTGCCAGATAAGGTGGCTGGGGTCAAAGTTTGCGCCTATTTCGGGGCCGACAGCCTCGCGCAGGCGAAGCAGGGAATCTGTGTTATATACACAGAAGCCGGGGTGAAGCTCAAGAGCAATTTTGTTAACGCCGTGAGCCTTTGCAAAGGCAACAAGGTCTTTCCAATAGGGAATAAGCACCTCGTTCCACTGCCAGTCAAGGATTTCGCCGAAATCGTTGGGCCAGGGGCAGGTTACCCAGTTGGGATATTTTGCGGTTTCGCAGTCACCGGGGCAGCCCGAGAATGTGTTAATCTGGCTCAAGCCGAGCTTTTCGGCAAGCAGAATTGTGTTTCTTATGGTTTTATCGAAATCGGCAGCAATTTCCTTATTGGGATGCACGGGGTTGCCGTGGCAGGAAAGAGCACTGATTTGAACATCATATTTTTTAAGAAGAGCCTTGAATTCTTCAAGCTTTGCTTCGTCATTGAGCAGGGTTTCTGGGTCAGCATGCGCATTGCCGGGGTAGCCGCCGCAGCCAATCTCAACCATTTCAATGCCGAGCGATTTAAAATATTTGAGTGCTTCTTCAAGCGAAAGGTTTGAAAGAAGCGTTGTAAATACACCGAGTTTCATATGGGTCCTCCATTATCAGATTATGCTTTTAAGATATTTAATGCTTCTTGCGATATCCTCAAAGCCCGTGGGCACGGGGTCATCGTTTTCAACAATGAGCCACTCCATGCCGATATCCTTTGCCGCCTTAACAACGGCGGGGATGTCGCAGTTGCCCTCGCCGAGAGCCTTGGGCTTGCCGTCAATGCCGTCCTTAACGTGAAGATGAACGATGTTATCCTTCTTTTCGGTGATGAGCTTGTAGTTATCCTCGCCCGCATGGAAGCTCCAATATGTATCAATTTCAAGCGAGCATCTGTCACCGATAACGTCGATGGGAAGCTGACCGTTTTCGAGGGGCTTAAATTCCTCGCAATGGTTATGGTAATAAACCTTCATGCCGTATTTTTCCATGGCATATTTCTGCGCATTGCCGAGAACGTCGCCCGTGTTGACCGCTTCTTCCATGGTTGAATGGGGCGCACCGCCAACGCCGATTGCCTTAACTCCGAGTGCGTTCTGAAATTCAATCGTTTCGGCAAGCTTGTCCTCTTTGAAATCATCAAGTCCGATATGACCGCCGACGGCAACAAGGCCGATTTCGTCAAGCTTTGCTTTGATTGCGGCGGCATCCGCGCCGAAATAGCCCGCAAATTCAACGCCGTCATAGCCAATCTTTTTAATCTCTTCAAGCGCCTTGAGAAGCGTTTCGGAATCGTTTATGTGTTCTCTGACAGAATAAACCTGAACAGCTATTTTCATTGTTTTGCTCCTTTGTGCCCGGTTTTTGAATTGTGTTATGCAGATTGACGAGATAGATTTTTGTCAATATGTTCAAAAAACGCAGGCAATACTTTGTGTATTAACGAGTATTTTTGGGCATCTTGGCGAAAATATAGCCGTCAAGATGCGTAACGAAAATTCAAACAGCAGGCACCTTAATCGTTATTGATGTAAACGGGCTTGCCGGTTTCTGCGGATTCATAGATTGCTTCAAGAATCTGTGTAACAACCATCGCCTGCTCGGGCTTTGTGCGAAGCTCTGCGCCGTTGAGAACTGCGTCATAGAAAGCTCTGCATTCAAGCTCCTCGGGCTTGTCGCTTGCGCCGTCATAGAATGCAACGCCGCCCGCCTTGAAGCTGGGATTTTCAATAACCTGTCTGCCGTTCTTTACATAGTTGATGCGAAGTTCGTCGCCGAGCATATCTGCGCCGCCCTTACCGCCCGCAATAAGAGTTGAAGCCTCGCAGGGGTCTGCAATGTTGAGCGCCCATGCGGATTCAACGCTGACCGTTGCACCGTTTTCCATAACAACAAAGCCGAAAGCGGAATCTTCAACGGTGTATTTTTCGGGGTCCCAATCGCCCCAAGCGTTTGCGGTGTTTTTCTGGTCGCCGAGCTTCTTATATTTTGTGCCGACTACCATCTTGGGCTTGTAGTTATCCATCATCCAGAGGGTAAGGTCAAGAGCGTGTGTGCCGATATCGATAAGCGGACCGCCGCCCTGCTCATATTCATTGAGGAAAACGCCCCATGTGGGAACAGCTCTTCTGCGAAGCGCAAGAGCTCTTGCATAATAAATCTCGCCGAATTCGCCGTTTTCGCAGCATTCCTTAAGATAGAGGGAGTCGCCTCTCCAGCGTGACTGATAGCCGATTGAAAGCACCTTGCCCGTTCTTACGGAAGCCTCATACATCGCCTTTGCCTCTGCATATGTTTTAGCCATGGGCTTTTCGCAAAGAACATGCTTGCCCGCTTCGAGAGCATCAATGGTGATGAAGCTGTGGGAACGGTTGGGGGTACAAACGTGAACGGCAACAATGCTCTCATCCTTGAGAAGCTCTTTGTAATCCGTATAAACCTTAGCATCGGGAGAACCGTATTTCTTTGCGGTTTCGATTGCTCTTTCTTCAATAATGTCGCAGAATGCAACGGGCTCAAGAAAATCTATGTTTTCGATTGCGCGAAGATGCTTTCCGTTAGCGATGCCGCCGCATCCGATAATACCAATCTTAACTTTTTCTGCCATAATTTAACTCTCCTTTTTGACAACTTGCGGAATAACCGCCATTCACTCTTATTATACTTCTTTATCAATTTAATGCAAGAAAAAATATTTTTTATAAGTGTAAAAAATAAAAGCGATATTTTAGGCAACATTAACAAAACTTTATATGTGCGACATCCTTGTCAGTGTCGATGTGGGCATCCCTGCAAGGGTCGATGTGGGCATCGACCCCTACTTGACTATAATTAGTGAAATTGATATAATTTGTAAAGGTGATAATATGAAAATTTATAACAATACCGCCGAAACAATCGGCAACACTCCGCTTGTTAAATTCGGCGCATATGCAAAAGAAGCGAATATTAATGCAAATATCCTTGCAAAGCTTGAATACCGCAACCCCGCGGGCAGCGCAAAGGACAGAGTTGGGTACGAAATGCTCCGCGCGGCAATGGCGGAGGGCAAAATAACCGAAAACTCCGTTATAATCGAGCCGACAAGCGGCAACACGGGCATAGGAATTGCCTCCGTGGCGGCACAGATGGGGCTGAAAGTTATCATAACAATGCCCGAAACAATGAGCATTGAGCGCAGAAAGCTGCTTGCCGCCTACGGCGCAGAGTTGGTGCTGACCGACGGCGCAAAGGGCATGGCAGGTGCTATCGCAAAGGCGGAGGAGCTTGCAAAGGAAATCCCCGAAAGCTTTATCCCCGCCCAGTTTGACAACCCCTCAAACGCTGATGCACATTATAAAACAACGGGTCCCGAAATTTGGCGCGACACCGACGGCGCGGTTGATATTTTTGTTGCGGGTGTCGGCACGGGCGGCACAATAACGGGAGTCGGCAAATATCTGAAAGAAAAAAATCCCGCTATAAAAATCGTTGCCGTTGAGCCTGCGGATTCGCCGTTTCTTTCCGAGGGCAGAGCGGGCGCGCACGGCTTGCAGGGCATCGGCGCAGGCTTTGTGCCGTCAATTCTTGACACAAAAATTTACGATGAAATAATCACCGTCACCACCGACGAAGCATATGCGGCGGCAAGGCTGACGGTTAAAACCGAGGGCATACTTATCGGCATTTCCTCGGGTGCGGCGCTCCATGCGGCATCGGTTATCGCAAAACGACCCGAAAACGCAGGCAAAAACATTGTTGTGCTTTTGCCCGACGGCGGCGAAAGATATCTTTCGACCACCATGTTTGAATAATAACAATAATGTAGGGGTCGATGCCCACATCGACCCTCACACAACCGCAAAATGAATTAACTGCATGAAAGGATAAAGACTATGTACGAAAATATTGCCGGTAAACTCAAAATTATCGCAAAACTTCTCGGACTCATCAGCATTCTCGGATTTGCATATTTTCTTTATGTTGCTGTTGCTTCCGGCGGCGAGCCGATTATTATAGCAATATGTGCATTGTTCGCCGTGCTTTTCATTTTTTCTTTTCCGATATACGGCATCGGTGAACTGGTTGGAGAAGTAAAACAAATTTCAAAATCATTAAAAATACCTGAAATTTCAGCAAAGGAAAGTGACAATAAAAATGAGCAATGAATTAAAAAGAACTTATGTGCCTTTCAAGGATTGGAAAGAGAAATCAAAGCAGACGGAATACACCGAAAGCACTCCCCTGCTTGCCCCTGACGGCACTCTGCTTGCAAAAGGCTGGGCAAGGCGCAACGTGTTTGAATATAACCGTGATTATGTCAAAACGGGCATAATGAGCCGCAAGGAATGGGATTTTTATAACATCGTTGACGGTGAAATGCAGATTCTTGTCAGCTTTGCCAATATCAACCTCGGCGGCTATGTGGGCGCAAAGCTCACCAATCTTAAAACGGGCGAGGTTATCTGCGACTCGATTCAGTATTTCCTCGGCGCAAACAAGCATGTGCCCCCCGCAAAGGGCGACATACCCAACCGCTACAAGGATAAAATCGGCAAAACCGAGTTTGATTTTGACACAAAAGAAACAGAAAGAACATTGTGGTACAAGGGCTCATACAAGGGCAAGCCCGTTGAGGTCAACGTTTCCATGGATATCATGCCGGGACTTGAAAACATCACAACGGTTTTCCCCTTTGACGAGGATAAAACCAAATATTTCATGACCACAAAGCAGATGTGCATGCCCTGCGAAGGCAAATTCGTTTTCGGTGATTATGTTTATGAATTTTCAAAGGATGCCGCTTTCTGCACCCTCGACTGGGGCAGGGTTAACACCGTGCACAAAATGGTTTGGTATTGGGGCAGCGGCAATCAGTACATAACGGATGAAAAGGGCGAAAAGCACCTTTTCGGCTTTGAGATTACTTGGGCAATCGGCAACGAAAGCAATGCCACGGAAACTTGCATTTTCTATGACGGCAAGGTGCATAAAATAGGCGCGGTTGACGTTGAAAAATTCCCCAAGGGCAGATTTTTGGAGGAGTGGAAATTTATTTCTGAGGACGGCAGATTCAACATGACGATGACCCCGACCCTCGATAACCACACGGATGTTGACCTCAAGATTGGCAGAATGAACTGCCACCAGATTTTCGGAATGTGGAACGGCGATGTCACCCTTGACGACGGCACAAAGCTTGAAATCAAAGACTTGTTTACGTTCTGTGAATATGTTGAAAATCGTTGGTAAATAAACATTCCTCTGAATAACCGATAAAAGAACAAAAAGACGAAGAACTCGAAAGTTCTCCGTCTTTTTTTACATTTCACGCAGTGAGCATATCGCGCGCATCAGCGCATATCGCACGCCAACGGCGTATATCGAAAATCCGTATAGTCGGATTTATATCGCGGCGCAAGCCACAATTACATGCTTTCGGGCACGTTGATGCTGAACATTGTGAGAATATTTTTCAGAACATTCTTTACGCACAGACAGAGGTTGAGCCTTGCCTGCATGAGAGCTTCGTCCTCACAGTTAACGCGGCATGCGTTATAAAATTTATGGAAAAGAGTTGCAAGGTCAACCGCATAGCGGGTAATCTTTGCGGGGTCATAGTTCTTTGCGGAGTTTACAATCTCGTCGGTGAGCGATGCAAGGTGCTTTATAAGCTCCTTTTCCTCGGAAGCGTTGAGAAGCACAAGCTCCGGAATTGTGCATTCCCTCGGAGTTTTGCCCTCGGCCTCAAGCTTTTTGAGAATGCTGCAAATTCTTGCATGGGCATACTGGCAATAATAAACGGGGTTTTGAGAGCTCTGCTCAACAGCAAGGTCAAGGTCGAAATCCATCTTTGAGCCGGGGTCACGCATGTTGAAAAGGAAGCGGACTGCATCAATGGGGATTTCATCAAGCAAATCAACAAGAGTGATTGCCTTGCCCGAACGCTTGCTCATGCGCACAACCTCGCCGTCACGGGTGAGGTTAACAAGCTGCATAAGAACGATATCAAGGTTATCGCCGTTGCAGCCTATCGCATCAAGCGCGCCCTTCATTCTGGCAACGTGACCGTGGTGGTCTGCGCCCCAAACGTCAATCGCTCTGTCAAAGCCTCTTATCGCAAGCTTGTTGCGGTGATAAGCGATGTCGGCAGCAAAATATGTGGGGTTGCCGTTTGTTCTGATAAGCACTTCGTCTTTAAGCTCCAAACGCTCGATTTCCTCGGGAGTCTTGCCCTCTTTTGCAAGCCTTGCACCGAGAACTTCTTTGTTCTTATACCAAAGAGCTCCGTCCTTTTCATAGGTTAAGCCCTTGTTAATCATTATATCGAGAGTTTCTTTAAGCTCGCCGTTGTTGTGGAGCGTGCTTTCAAGGAACCATGTGTCATATTCGATGCGGTATTTGCCGAGGTTTTCTTTCATTGCGGCAATGTTCTTGGGCAGCGCATATGCAACAAGAGCTGCTCTGCGCTCAGCCTCGGGCGCATCAATATATTTATCGCCGTTTATCTCGGCAAATTCCTTTGCCCTCTGAATAATATCCTCGCCGTGGTAGCTGTCCTCAGGCAGCTCTACGGCATTTTCGCCCTTATAAAGCTGCTGATATCTTATGTCAAGAGAAAGACCGAATTTGTCAATCTGGTTGCCCGCGTCGTTAACATAGAATTCGCGGCTTACGCTGTAGCCCGCGCAGTCCATAACAGCGGCAAGGCAGTCGCCGAGTGCGCCGCCCCTTGCGTTGCCCATGTGCATGGGTCCCGTGGGGTTGGCGGAAACAAATTCAATGTTAATCTTCTGACCCTTGCCGTAATCGGAGCGGCCGTATGCATCGCCCTTTTCAAGGATATCCTGAATAATGCAGGCGTTATAGCTCTCTTTGAGATAGAAGTTCATGAAGCCGGGGCCTGCAATCTCGCATCTGTCAACAAAGGTGTCGCAAAGCTCAAGTCTGTCAACGATTGTCTGCGCAATTTTGCGGGGCGCGCTTCTCAAATCCCTTGCCCATGCCATCGCGGCGTTTGACGAATAATCGCCGTTTTCTCTGTTGGCGGGAACTTCGATTATAAAGTCGTTTAAAGGCACTTCGGGGAATTCGCCGTCCGCAACGGCTCTGCCCGCAGCCTCAATAATTGCATTGCGGATTTCAGCCACAGCCTGTTTAACCAATACTGACATTATTATTCCTCCTCTTTGGGTGTAACGGCAACGGTAAGCTCGTTTTCCGATGCCGGTGTGTTGTTAAAATCTATCGTATATGCAAATTTAAGGGTGCCGCCGTTTTCGGCAACTCCGTTTTCCACGCTTTTGGCATAGACACCCATTATCAGCTCGCCGTATGGCGTTGCATAAAAGCAGGTATGGCGGCGGTCCTTTTCGATTATCATTTCGGTGTTGTATTTGCCCGTTCGGGTCATTGAGATTTTTCTTGAGCCCTCAACAGCAAGCGATGTTACGCAGTCCGAAAGCTCCTCATCCGTTTCGGTGTAATTAACAATACAGCCGACGTCGGTAACTTCAAATTCACCCGACGTTGTGAGCTCGCATACATATTCCTCGCCGTCCTGAACATGGCGGTCAATTATTTTTATTATCGCTTTTTTCATAACTGTTCCTTATTTTAAAATGTAGGGGAGGGCGTCTCGACCTCCCGAGCAGACCATAGGTCTGCAACCTATTAAAACTATGCACCTTGCGTTGCATACGGGTCGTCGAGGACGCCGACCCCTACGGAAATATAAATTTATCTTTCCATTGCCAGCTTCAGCAGCCTATCCAGCAATTCCGAATACGGAACTCCCGATGCGGCAAAAAGCTTGGGATACATGCTGATTGATGTGAAGCCGGGGATTGTGTTGGGCTCGTTGAGCATGATTTCGCCGTCGCTCGTTCTGACAAAGAAATCAACCCTCGTGAAGCCCTCACAGCCGAGTGCTCTGTATGCATTAACCGCGGCTTTGCGGACTTCTTCAAGCTTTTCTTCGGAAAGCCTTGCGGGGATGTGAAGCTCGCTTTCGTTTGCAAGATATTTTGCATCGTAATCGTAAAACTCGTTGCAGGGAACAACTTCACCAACCACGGAAGCAACGGGCTCCTCGTTGCCCATAACGGCAACCTCAACCTCCATGCCGATTACGCCCTCTTCAAGCACAAGCTTTTTATCGTGCTCAAATGCCTTTTCGCAGGCAGCCTCAAGCTCTTCAAGATTTTTCGCCTTACTTATGCCGACGGATGAGCCTGCGTTTGCGGGCTTAACAAAAATCGGGAAGCCGAGCTTCTCGGCGGCATTTGCCAACAAGGCGGTTTTATTGCCCGAATAAGCGTGTTTGTCGAAGGCAACCCATTTTGCCTGGGGTATGCCGTAAAAGTCCGCCATGGCGTTTGTAACGGCTTTATCCATGCATGCTGCGCTTGCCGCAGTGCCGCAGCCGACATAGGGCAGACCCGCAATTTCAAGCAAGCCCTGCATCGTGCCGTCCTCACCGTTTTTGCCGTGAAGCACAGGGAAAACAACGTCGATTTTTTCAATCTCCGCGCCGTTTGCAAGGCGGATTATGCCGTGATGCGAGCGGTCGGTTGAAATAACCGCAGGCTCAAGATTTTCTTTATCTTCAAGCCATTTACCCTCGGGAAGCATATCGGGCGAGCCGTTGTAAATATAGCATCTGCCGTCCTTGGTTATGCCCATGGGGATAATTTCGTATTTATCGGCAGGAATGTTTTTGATAACGGAGCATGCGGAATTGAGCGAAACATCGTGTTCGCTTGAAACGCCGCCGAAAAGAACAAGAACTTTTTTCTGCATGGTATGATACTCCTTAATATTTTAGTGAAGAATGAAGAGTGAAGAATGAAGAGTGAAAAGTGAAGAGTTAAGGGCGGGCGTTGCCCGCACCCATAATACAATCGGTCATAGGCGAAGCCTATCCGAACTTTTCACTATTCACTTTTAACTTTTCATTTATCGGCTGATAGCCGCTACAATCCCATTATAGTTTTTTATGATTAAATTATGATAACACAGCCTTTAAGATTAGTCAACAGCCAACCCTCGGTTTTTACGCCGAAATAAATCGGTTTTTGCGAAAAATTTTTATGAATATTTATCTTTTTATTCTAATAAAGAATTATTATATAATATTAGTATGTTATAATTAGCTGTAATTTTATTAATAGAATACAAAAGGAGTATTAACATGGCTGATATTTATGCGATTCTGGCGGATATTAACAACGGCTTGGGTGCAATCCTCGCCGAGTGCGGCTTCACCGCCGTTATTCCGAGCGGAGTTGAAAAAGGCGAGCTGCCCGCAGTTACGGAAGCCGGCAGAATAACAATCGAATACAAGGGCGAAAATAAGGCTCTCAAGCTTGAGCATTTCAATAATAAGCTTTCGCTTCTCGGCGCACAGAAAGAGGGCGAAATCCTCGCAAGCGATTTTTCGCAGATTTCACTTTCGCTTCTCGATTCCGAAACAGCCGACCATAAAGATGTTAAATATATCGTAAACGAGTTTTCCGAAACACTTGTTGAAACCTTCGGCACAAAAACGCAGAAGCCCACAAAGTCAAAGCTCCCCACCCCAGTTTCAAAGGCGGCGGCAAAGAGCGGCTCTGTTTCATATGACCCCAACACCCTTGCAAACCGCTTCACCGCAATTTATCCCGAGCTTCGCGAGGAATATAAGGCGAACTGCGAAAAATACGGTCAGTTCCTTCCGGAGGATTTCTTCGTTAACCACGGAACGCCCGTTGTTCTTGCAACAATCAAAGAAAACAACCCCACAAAGATGCGCAAGCTTTTCAACCTGCTCAACGATATTTATGAGGACGGCACAAACGAAACGCAGAGCCTCATCGCCGTTACAATTCTCGGCGCAATGGATAACGACCAGGAGATGCTTGCAAACTGTGTTGATTACATGTGTGACGACATGACGGGTCCCGTAATCAACGTTAACAAATATCTCGCTTCAAGAAGCGGCAAGGGCGCAAAAATGCGCCTTGAAAACCCGCCCAAATATAAGCCCCAGAAAGACAAAAAGAAAAAAGGCATGATGTCAATGCTCGGTCAATAACGGGAGGTAATCAATTTGGATATTCAAAACAATAACGACATGACCGCTCCTCAGACAACACCCGAAGAGGAAATCACCACTTTTGAGGCAGATTCCGAGGAAATGAACACCGTCGTTACCGAAAACTACGACGCAAGCCAGATTCAGGTTCTTGAGGGACTTGAAGCCGTGCGCAAAAGACCGGGTATGTATATCGGCTCAACCGGTCCCCGCGGTCTGCACCACCTTGTTTATGAAATTGTCGATAACTCGATAGACGAAGCCCTTGCAGGCTACTGCACACACATCGAGGTTGAAATTGAGCCGGGCGATGTTATCTCCGTTCGCGATAACGGACGCGGTATCCCCGTCGGCATCAACGAAAAAATGGGTCTGCCCTCGGTTACCGTTGTTTTGACCGTTCTTCACGCAGGCGGTAAGTTCGGCGGCGGCGGATATAAAGTATCGGGCGGTCTTCACGGCGTTGGCTCCTCGGTTGTTAACGCACTTTCGGAATGGTTTGAGGTTGAGGTTTCGCAGGACGGACATGTTCACCGCCAGCGTTTTGTTAACGGCGGTAATATCGAAACAGACCTTGAAATTATCGGCGACACAACCGAAACGGGAACGTTCATCCGCTTCAAGCCCGATGCACAGATTTTCCAAGAAACAACCGTTTATGATTTTGAAACGCTTGAAAGACGTCTGCGCGAATCCGCATTCCTCAATGCAGGCCTTTCAATCAAGCTCACAGACAGCAGAGACCCCGAAAACATTATCGAGCGCGTCTACTGCTACGAGGGCGGTCTTTCTTCCTTTGCGGAATATCTCACAAGCGCAAGAAGCCTGACCCCTCTTCACGAAACACCCGTTCACTTTTCGGGTGCCAAGGGCGACAGATATGCAGAAATCGCTCTTCTTTATAACGACAGCTATAATGAAACAATTCTTTCGTTTGCAAACAACGTGCGCACCGTTGACGGCGGTACACACGAAACGGGCTTTAAGAATGCTCTTACCCGCGTTTTCAACGATTACGGCAAAAAATACAATATACTTAAAGACGGCGACAAAAAGCTTTCGGGCGACGATGTAAGAGAAGGTCTGACGGCAATTATTTCCGTTAAGCTGACCGAAGCACAGTTTGAGGGTCAGACCAAGGGCAAGCTCGGCAATACCGACATTCAGACCCTTGTCAACGCTCTTGTTTACGACAAGCTGATGACATATTTCGAAGAAAATCCCGTCGTTGCAAAGGCTATCTTCTCAAAAGCACTTGATGCCGCAAGAGCAAGAGAAGCCGCAAGAAAAGCCCGCGAGCTTGCAAGAAGAAAATCCGTTCTTGAAGGCAACTCCCTGCCCGGCAAGCTTGCCGACTGCACCGAAAAGCAGGCAGAGGGCACTGAAATCTACATCGTAGAGGGTGACTCTGCAGGCGGCTCCGCAAAAGAAGGCAGAGACAGAACCTATCAGGCAATTCTTCCCCTTTGGGGCAAGATGCTCAACGTTGAAAAAGCCCGCCTTGACCGAGTTATCGGCAACGAAAAGCTTCAGCCCGTTGTTATGGCTCTCGGCACGGGAATCGGCGACGACTTTGACCTGAGCAAAATCCGCTACGAAAAGGTTGTTATCATGGCCGATGCCGACGTTGACGGCGCCCATATCAGAACACTTCTTCTCACGTTCTTCTTCCGCTACATGCGTCCTTTGATTGAAGAGGGTCATGTGTATCTTGCACAGCCGCCTCTTTTCAAAATAAGCAAGGGCAAAAAGTTCGCCTATGCTTTCTCGGATGAAGAGCGCGACCAAAAAATTGAAGAGCTCGGCGGCGGCTGCGATATACAGCGATACAAAGGTCTTGGTGAAATGGACCCCGAGCAGCTTTGGGAAACCACCATGGACCCCGCAACAAGAATTATGCTCCGCGTAACGCTTGCAGATGCCATGGAGGCAGATGAAACCTTCTCAATCCTCATGGGTGACAAGGTTGAGCCCCGCCGCGAATTTATTGAACAGAATGCAAAATTTGTTGCAAATCTTGATATATAAGGAAAGGA
>JAGAOT010000024.1 GCA_017623615.1 Clostridia bacterium
GGCTGGATCTGGAGCTCACTTTTGTCTACGCCAGAGAATATCTTTCCGTAATGCTCTGGCAGATGATCCCCTTTGCCATACTCTCAGTCCTCTTTCAATGTGTCTGCAACCGCGATAATTCCGAGTGCTTTGCCGTCTTTGGCAAACAGCATGGGTGTTTTGCCGTTTTCGGCAAGCTCTGTTGCTCTTTTATTTAAAAGCACGGAAACCTCTGCTTTTTCGCTGATAAATTTCAAACTGCCGCCAATGACAGCCGAATCACCGATTTTTGCCTGCAGACCGTTGCCTGGAAGAGTTTTGAAATCAGTAACATCTGCAGATTGTAAATTCATTTCGTCTGCTTTTTGAACAATCGCTTTTGCAAGCGGATGCTCACTCATTCTTTCAAGCGAATATGCAAGGGTGAGCAATTCATTTTCGGCTGTTTCTTCAGCTATGATATCCGTAACCTGAGGTTCACCCTTGGTTATTGTTCCCGTTTTGTCAAGCGCAACAATATTAACCCTGCCGGCTTCTTCAAGAGAAACGGCAGTTTTGAAAAGTATGCCGTTTTTTGCGCCCGTTCCGCTGCCGACCATTATCGCAACGGGTGTTGCAAGCCCCAAAGCGCACGGGCAGCTTATGACAAGCACGGAAATTCCGCGCGCAAGCGCAAAGCCGAAGCTCTCGCCCAAAATCAGCCAAACTACGGTTGCTATTACGGCAATCATAATTACTATCGGCACAAACACGCCCGAAACCTTGTCTGCAATTTTGGCAATAGGTGCCTTTGTTGCAGCCGCATCGCTGACCATTTTTATTATCTGTGAAAGAGTAGTATCCTCGCCGACCCTTGTTGCCTCGCATATGATATAGCCCGATTTGTTTATCGTTGCGGCAGATACCGCATCACCATGAGCCTTGTCAACGGGGATGCTTTCGCCCGTCAGCGCGGATTCGTCAACCGCCGCCGTGCCTTCAATAACAACGCCGTCAACGGGAATGCTTTCGCCCGCTTTAACGGCAAAAACGCTGCCTTTTTGTACCTGCGAAACGGGCACTTCAATTTCTTTGCCGTCTTTGATTATTGTTGCGGTTTTTGGCGCAAGCTTCATCAAGCTTTTTAAAGCATCCGTTGTTTTGCCTTTTGAGCGCGCTTCCAGCATTTTGCCGACGGTTATCAGCGTTAAAATCATTGCCGCCGATTCAAAATATAATTCGTGCATGTATTCTGCCGATTTGTGAATGTCGGCAGTCATTGCAAACAGCGCATAAACGCTCCAAACAAATGATGCTCCCGACCCGAGCGCAACGAGAGTATCCATATTGGGCGATTTATGAATAAGCCCTTTGAATCCGCTGATGAAAAATTTTTGGTTGATTACCATAACAACAGCGGCAAGCAAAAGCTGTAAAAGCCCCAATGCAAGGTGATTATTCGCAAGAGCGGCGGGCAGGGGAAAGCCCCACATCATGTGCCCCATTGAAACATACATCAGCACGGCAAGAAATCCGAGCGATGCAATCAAACGCTTTTTGAGCGCGGGTGTTTCTTTGTCTTTGAGTATTTCCTCATTTTCGTTTGTTTTGCTTTGAGCTTCACCCTTGACGGAGGCACCGTAGCCGGCTTTTTCAACCGCGGCTATAATTGCGGCATCGGCTGCCGTGCCTTCAACGCCCATTGAATTTGTTAAAAGGCTGACGGAGCAGGAAGTGACGCCTTCAACGCCCGCAACCGCCTTTTCAACTCTTGAACTGCAGGCGGCGCAGCTCATTCCGCTAATATTAAACTGTTTCATTTTTTTGCCTCATTTCATAAGCTTCTGCAGCGTTGCAACAAGCTCGTCAACTGTTTCGTCCTTGCCTGCGCGTATATCATCCGCAACGCAGGTTTTAATATGATTTGCAAGCAATTCCTTGTTAAACGCGTTCATTGCCGCGCATACCGCAGAGGACTGCACCAATATATCTGTGCAATATGCATCCTCGTCTATCATTCTCTTTATGCCTCTTATCTGACCCTCTATACGGTTAAGTCTGTGGACAAGGCTTTTATATTCTTCCTGTGTGCGCTGTTTCGTTTTGTGACAGCAGCAATTATCAGCCATAACAACACCTCGTTTCAATTTTATTATATACCCATAGGGGGTATATGTCAACATGCAAAAAACTGAAAGAACCCCTCAAAATGAGGAGTTCTTTCCTTAGCTCTATATATCCGAAAAAATACAAGTTGGCGAATTAATAAGGTATATTAATATTATAACACATTGATTCGATTTTTCAACAAAAAAATGAAGAAAAGAAAGTTTTTTACGGCTTAAATATCCTCGGTTTAATTCACTCTCGGCGGCACAAATTATTAGTGCTTCGCAAAACGCGGAGCAAAATCAAAACACGGAGGTGAAAGATGAAGCATTTTTTAAAAGCTCTTTGCACAGCACTTTTGGTTTTGTGCATCGGTGTGTTTTCTGCCGTTGTTTACGGCACGGAAAACCTGCCCGATAATATAAGCGTTGCCGATAATGAAAGCTATGATTTGGGCGCGGTGTTTTCCATGCAGGAGAATGTTGCGCTTGCGGCGGGCACGGCATCCTCGGGCGAATACAAAGCGCAGATAACCGCGCTGAAAATTATTCCGGTTAAGGATATAACAGTCAATGTCACAAAGCGGAAATATGTCGGCATCGGCGGCGACGTTTTCGGAATCAAGCTGTATATGAAAGGTATTATAGTTGTCAGCATAGATTCGGTAACAACGCCGTCAGGCTCAAAGGACCCTGCGATTGATTCGGGTCTTAAATGCGGAGATATTATAACGCATATCAACGGCGAGAGCGCATTAAGCTCTCAGCAAATGAATGATGCGGTTGAAAATTCGCTCGGAAAGCCGCTTCGGCTGACGGTTGACCGAGGCGGCGAAAAGCTTGACCTTACCCTCAAGCCCGAAAAATCCGTTAACGGCGGATATAAGGCGGGTATATGGGTCAGGGACAGCTCTGCAGGCATCGGCACGGTAACGTTTTATGACGACAGCAACGGCACCTTTGCGGGGCTTGGCCACGGCGTGTGCGATGTTGATACGGGCAAAATTATGCCGCTTAACAACGGCGAGGCAGTCAGAGCGAGAGTCAACGGCTTCTATAAGAGCAGCGCAGGCAATCCCGGTGAGCTTTGCGGAGTGTTTTCTGATATCGCCTTGGGCAGCCTTCGTGTTAACTGCGAAACCGGTGTTTACGGTGAGCTTTTGCAGCCGTCAGGCGCAAAAACCTTGCCCGTAGCCCTTGAAAGTGAGGTAAAGCTCGGCGCGGCACAGATGATAACCACGATTGATGACAGCGGTCCGCAATATTATGATATTGAAATAACCAAGATTTATCCGGCAACAGACCTTTCTTCCAGAAATATGATAATTAAAGTGACCGACCCCGAGCTCATTGAAAAAACGGGAGGAATTGTGCAGGGGATGAGCGGAAGCCCCATTGTGCAAAACTCAATGCTCGTGGGCGCAGTAACCCATGTATTTGTGAATGACCCCACTCAGGGCTACGGCATTTTTGCAAGCCGTATGACATCGACGCAGGAATCGCTCGATAACGCTGCTTAAAAGGTCGGCGCAGGGAATACCTGCGCCGATTGCTCAAATTTCCAACTTGAAAAAAAGAGAATTAACCGCGATATCCAATCGAATAAGCGGACAAAAGGCAGATAACGGTGTTTAGCGTGTCACAAAATGCGAATTCTTTTTGCTGTTTAATAGCTGGAATTTATTGACAATTTTGCCAAAATATGGTAATATCTCGCTGTACTAAATCACACGGAGGTAAAACCATGAGAAAAATGTTGAAAGCAATGATAACGGAGGACGGCAGCGAAACGTCCCATGAGCTTGCGGCAATTTTGCGCGCAAACGGCTTTGAGGTGTCAACCGTTATCAAGGACGGTTTGCAGATTATCGAGCGTTTCACCGTTGGCGAAAGACCCGATGTTTTGCTAATGGACGGCTTTATGCCAAGAGTAGATGCCCTCGGAGTTTTGCGTGAGCTTGATTCAATGAAGCTCGACAAAAGGCCGATTGTAATGGTGGTTTCAAGCGCTGATAATCAGCGTTTTGAGAGCGAGGTTTTAAAAGCAGGGGCCGATTATTATTTTCTCAAGCCCTATAATCCCCAAATGCTTGCCGAAAGAATTGTTCAGTTTTCCAGCCTCCACAATTCAAGCACAAATCAGAGCGGGGTCAAAGACCTTGAGGTGGTTGTTTCGCAGATTATGCATCAAATCGGTGTGCCTGCCCATATCAGGGGTTATCAGTACTTACGCGAAGCAATAATTCTTTCGGTTAACAACAGCGAAATGATAAGCTCCGTAACAAAAATACTTTATCCCACAGTTGCCAAAACATTCAAAACAACGCCGTCGAGGGTTGAGCGTGCGATAAGGCACGCGATTGAGGTTGCATGGGACAGAGGCGATGTTGACGTTTTAAGCTCTTATTTTGGATACACAATCCAAAACGAAAGGGGTAAACCCACCAACAGCGAATTTATCGCTATGATAAGCGACAATCTCAAATTGAGAATGAAAACGGTATGAGAAAAGGCTCTGTGCAGATTTTGCACAGAGCCTTATTGGTATGTTATTAATTATGCAGCAATCAAAGCAAGGAAAAGACCCTGAAGAACGGGTGTTAAATCAAATGAAATTGCGGGGAGTTCAAATACCGAGTCGTCAACATCAAAGCTGATGCTTTCAAAATATGTGTTCTGAACGGAGTTTGTCTGCTTGTCCACAACGTTGAGGAGCTTGAGGTCATCACCCTGATAGTAGAATTTGCTTGTAACCTGCGCTCTGTCGTTAAATTCTTCAACAGTGTATTTGATGCCGCCGAGTTCTTCCTCATAAGTACCCACGTAAGCAAGCACGCCCATTGTTACCTTTGTTGCATCTTCGATGAGACCCCAGACATCAACCGAGCCGATAGCCGAGCTTTCAAGCTTAACATGAACATAGGGGAAGATGGGAAGATATGCGATAATTTCGTCGCCGTCAAGCACAACTCTGACATTAAAAAAGCCTGCGTTATATTCATAAGCCGCTTTGTCGCCTTTAATGTAAACTGTGTCGGAAGCGTTGGAATTGCTGCCGAAAAGGGGAATGTCGCCTGCTTTGAGTGAAACAGCAACCTCTTTTGATGTGTTGAGCTTGTCAAGAAGTGCCTCTGTCTTGGTTGTGTCTGCCGCGAAAGCATTAACCGAGAAAACCGACATAACAAGCAAAATTGCCGCGATTGAAACGCTGATTATTTTTTTCATAAATTTGTCCTCCTTTGTTTTTTTATTTTAACATATATTTGAAGTTTTTTCAATATGTAACATTTCGTGCAGGGCGGGTGCTTGCTCCCGCCGTTTTATTGTTCAATCAAACTGTATATAACCGAATTTGAAACCAAAAAGCCGTTGACGGTCAAAGAAATATTATGGTTTGTTACATTCACAAGCCCGTGCTTTTCAAGCTCTTCCGCTTTCTTTACCAGATTTTCAGAAACAAACTTGCCAAATCGCTTTTTATAGTTTTCAAAAATCAAACCTTCGGAAAGGCGCAAAGCCAGCATGATATATTCTTCTTCGTCGCCGCCCTCGCCGTCGTCAATCGGGGGAATATCCGAGATGAATTTATCTATACTGCGCTCGTAATAAAATCTTTTTCCGTTTTTGAAAGAATGTGCCGCCGCGCCGATGCCGAGATATTCCTCACATCGCCAGTATTTGAGATTATGGCGGCTTTCAAAGCCTTTCACGGAAAAATTCGATATTTCATACTGCTCAAAGCCCGCTTTTTTTAATTCTTCAACGGCAAGCAGATACAGGTCGCAGGTTGCATCCTCATCGGGCAGAACAAGGGTGTCTTTTATCCTGTAAAATGGCGTACTTTCCTCAATTTTCAACATGTATGCGCTCACATGCTTTGCGCCTGAATTTTTGCAGAAGTCTATTGACTTTTTCAGACTTTCCGCTGTCTGGTTGGGCACTCCGAGCATCAAATCAAGCGAAATATTGTCAATTCCTGCGGCTTTTGCTCTTTTAATTGCTCGTTCAACATCATCACAGCCGCCACGCCTGCCAAGAGCCTTTCTTTCGGCATTGTCGGCACTTTGAAGACCCATGGAAATGCGGTTAATGCCGCTTTTTGCCGCAACCTCAAAATCAAACGCCGAATTAACTGCGCCCGTGTCTGACGGATTGCATTCAAGCGTTGCTTCACAGTCAGGTGTTCGGTTTATATGCGACATTATTTTGGCAATGTTATCCGCACCGATGAGTGACGGAGTGCCTCCGCCGAAATAAACCGTGTCATATACTCCGCCCGCTTCATCAATTTTTTTGCAGAGGGCACCAACATAGTCATTTATGACGTTTTGTTTCGGGGTTACCGAATAAAAATCGCAGTAGGGGCACTTGCCGTTGCAAAAGGGGATATGAATATACAGACCTATGGGTTTCATACAATCACCTGTAAAAAATGGCGGCAATTTGCCGCCATTGGTTTTAATCGTTGTCATCAAGCTTGAGAACAGCCATGAATGCCTCCTGAGGAACCTCAACGGTGCCGAAGTGACGCATTCTCTTTTTACCCTCTTTCTGCTTTTCAAGTAGCTTTTTCTTTCTTGTGATGTCGCCGCCGTAGCACTTAGCAAGAACGTCCTTGCGCATTGCCTTTACCGTTTCGCGTGCGATAATCTTGCCGCCTATGCCAATCTGAATGGGTATTTCAAACATCTGGCGGGGAATATTATCCTTAAGCTTTTCCGCAATTTTTCTTGCCTTGGGATAAGCCTTGTCCGCATGAATGATAAACGAAAGTGCGTCAACAATATCGCCGTTGAGAAGAACATCGAGCTTAACGAGGTTGGACTTGCGGTAGTCGCGTATCTCATAGTCAAACGAAGCATAGCCCCTTGTTCTTGATTTGAGCGAATCAAAGAAGTCGTAGATGATTTCGTTAAGCGGCAGTTCATAGTGTATATCAACTCGCTCGGGAGTGATATAATCCATGTTTTTGAAAACGCCGCGTCTGTCCTGACAAAGGTCCATGATGGTGCCTACATATTCCGTTGGTGCATAGATGTGAGCATCGGTGAACGGCTCTTCGCAAGAAGCGATTGTTGCAGGGTCGGGGTAGTGGGTGGGGTTGTCTATCTCGACCATTGTGCCGTCCGTAAGGTTGATTTTATAAACAACGCTCGGAACGGTGGTTACAAGGTCAAGGTCATATTCTCTTTCAAGGCGTTCCTGAATGATTTCAAGATGAAGCAGACCGAGGAAGCCGCAGCGGAAGCCGAAGCCCAAAGCACCCGATGTTTCGGGCTCGAATGTCAGAGCGGCATCGTTAAGCTGAAGCTTTTCGAGCGCATCGCGCAGGTTTTCGTAGTCCGCGCCGTCTGCGGGATAAACGCCGCAGAAAACCATGGGGTTAACCTTGCGGTAGCCGGGCAGAGGCTCGGCGGCGGGGTTTTCAACGGTTGTTACCGTGTCGCCGACTCTTGCATCGCCAACGGTTTTGATTGAAGCCGTGATATATCCGACCTCGCCCGCGGTCAGCTCCTTGCAGGGCTCGGGGAGGGTTGCTCTCATATAGCCCGTTTCAACAACGGTGAACTCCGCGCCCGTTGCCATCATTCGCATTGTATCACCGGGTTTTATCTTGCCCTCTTTAACACGGACATAAACAATAACGCCCTTATAGCTGTCATAAACCGAGTCAAAGATAAGTGCGCGCAGGGGAGCATCGTCGTTTGCTTCGGGTGCGGGCATATCCTTAACGATTTTTTCAAGCACCTGCTCAATGTTAACGCCCGTCTTTGCCGAAACTCGCGGAGCTTCGGAGCAATCAAGGCCGATAACGTCCTCAACCTCGGCTGCAACTCTGTCGGGGTCGGCAGAGGGCAGGTCAATCTTGTTGATAACGGGCACTATTTCAAGGTCGTGGTCAAGTGCAAGGTAGGTGTTGGCAAGTGTCTGCGCCTCAACACCCTGCGAAGCGTCGATTATCAAAACCGCGCCCTCGCAAGCCGCAAGCGAACGCGAAACCTCATAGTTAAAGTCAACGTGACCCGGGGTGTCAATAAGGTTGAGCACATATTCCTCGCCGTCCTCGGCAATATAGTCAAGCTTAACGGCGTGAGCCTTGATTGTTATGCCTCTTTCACGCTCTAAATCCATTTTGTCAAGAAGCTGCGCCGTCATATCACGCAGAGCAACCGACTTTGTTTTTTCAAGCAGTCTGTCCGCAAGGGTGGATTTGCCGTGGTCGATGTGAGCGATAATGCAAAAATTTCTAATCTTATCTTTTGAAACTGCCAATGTTGTATTCTCCTTAAATGCTTGCGATTTCTTCCAGATTTCTGTTAACGGGGCTTTGACCTATCCACATATCCTCCCACTTGTGACCCGCGATTTTTTCGATTCGCTTTCGGTCATGGTCTGATATTTCGCAGGTGCCCGTTTCGTGTTTTTCTTTTATTGTGCGTTTGATAACCTCGTGGTCGTGCTGTGTCATTGTGTATCTGTAAATTGAAATTATGCAAAACAGCGCGAGCACGGCGGGGATAATCGAATAATTAAGGCGCAGTCCGAAGTTTGTGCGCTTTGACTGCAGGTGAGGCTCTTTGATTGCAGGGTCGTAGCCAAACCATTCGAGCGAGGTGCCGACGGCATAGCCCATAAAGCTGCTGACCGTCTTTTTGCAGAAGGTGTTGAATGTTGCGATAACGCCCTCTCTGCGCCTGCCCGTTATGAGCTCGTCAACGTCGGTTATATCGGGCTGGATTATGTCGGCAACAAAGCCGGGCCCCGAAAAACCGAAGTTATAGCAGATTGATGAAAGAACAATTACAATATATTTTATTGTTTGCGGGGTGTCATAGTTAAGAATGCTGTTTATCGCAATGCCGAAAACCATGAGCGGACCGAGCAGCTTGCCGCAGGCGGTTTTGCCCTTGTAGCGGGAAATGAGGTAGTTGAGCGGCGAGCCCATAAACTCGGCAGTGCCCGCGATGATATTCATTGAAATAAAAATATTATATGTGTCCGTAACGCTGACCATGAAATATTGGTCGGCATAGTTGCAGAAATATCTGCTCATTGAAAAAAGCAGGGTGATTGCAAAATACTGTCTGAAAGCTCTGCTTGAAAAAACAAGCTTATATTCGTTGAATAAATGCTTAAAATCAAGCGGCTCATTTATCTGGTCTTTTGATGACGGCTCTTTTGTTTTGAAAAAGCTGACTATCGGCGACCATAAAAACCAAACCGCAAGCACGATGCCGACAAGCATGTATTTTGACCTGTCACCCTCAGACGGAGTGGGCAGACCCGTGAGAGCGGTTTTAATATTGAATCCGCTCAAAGCGAGAGCCGCGAAAACATAGGATAAAACCTGACCGACGGAATTCATCATGTATTCAACGATTTTATACTGTGTGCGTTCGAAATAGCTTGGAGCTATTGTGGGCAGCATTGCCGTGTGGGGCACGCTCAAAAGAGTCATGAAAGTGCAGTACATAAGTGCGGCGAAAAGATACCACCACCATGTTGCGCTTTCATTGCCGCCTGAAGAAATACCGAACGAAGTCCATTTGAAAAGATAGACTATCGCAAACGGAACTGCGGCGATTATTTTATATGGGCGGTGCCTGCCGAGCTTTGATTTCGTTCTGTCCGTCATCAGACCCACAATGGGGTCGCTGACAGCGTCCCAAAGACCTGATATGAGCGAAATTTTGCCTGCGGCACCCGTTTTCATGCCCTCAACATAGGCAAGAAACTGCTGGTGAAACTGGTTTAACGGATAACCCGCGCCGCCTATTGTTATGTTGGCGCAGGTGTAGTTGACCATAGGGCGCAGGGTTTGCTTAACATCGCCCTCAAAGCCGGTTATTTCTTTGATTTTTGCGCCGAGACCCATGGATTCAACTCCTTTAGATTCAGATGTTTGTCAATTCTTCAAGCTTTCTGTCAACGCCTGACTGACCAATCCACATATCCTCCCATTTGTGACCTGCGATTTGCTCAAGGCGTTTTCTGTCGCCGATTGAAATTTCGCAGCTGCCCGTTTCGTGCTTCTGAGCAATAACGGACTGGATAATTTCATGGTCACGCTTCTTCATTTTGAATGCGAAGATGAGGATAAGAGAGATAATTGCAAAAATGGCGGGAAGCCAGCTTACGATAAGTCTTAAACCGATTTCGGTTGAACTGTTAAGTGCGGCATATTCAATCTTGTCAAGATTGGTTGTGTCATAGCCGATAAACTGCAGGAAAAAGCCGAGGAAGCCGGTAACAAAGCTGTTGATGGTTTTTCTGACGAATGAATAGAAGGTTGTGATAACGCCTTCACGTCTTCTGCCGGTGATAAGCTCGTCAACGTCGGTAACGTCTGGCTGGATGTTGTTGATAACAAAGCCGGGTCCCGAGAAGCCGAAGTTATAGAGAATCGCAGCTATGTAAAGAATAAATACGGGTGTGTTGGGTGTAACAAAGCCGTTGATAAGCAGACCGACTATCATCATGGGAGCCATAATAAAGCCGCAGGTGCGCTTGTCCATATATCTTGTAAGGAAATAATTGAAAGGACCGCCTGCTATTTCAGCCACGCCGCCAACTGTGTTGAGAACGCTGAAGTGGCTGTATTTATCCGCAATGCTTCGAATGTAGAACTGGTCTGCATAGCTGTAAAAGCTCTTTGAGAATCCGTAGAAAAGGTTGATAAGGAAATACTGCCTGAATGCCTTGTTTTTGAAAACCTGAATATATTCCTTAATGAAATACTTGTAGTCAATGGGCGGATTTTTAAGGTCAAGCGAGCTCTTTTCTTTTGTTGAAAAGAAGGTAACAATCGGAGCCCAGCAGAAATAGACAACAAAAATTATGCCGCAGAGAAGATATTTGGGTCTGTCAGCAGGCGAGGGGTTAACCATGTTTGTGCCGCCGAGAACAACGCTCATGAAAATGAATGACGGAAGCATGCCGAACATGTTGAAAATATATTCAACAATTTTGTATTGCGTTCTTTCAAAATACCTCGGTGCAACCGACGGAAGCATGGCAACGTGGGGAATGTTAATCATTGTGTAGCCTGCGCTGTAAACGAGCGAAGCCATGAGGTAATAAACAAAAAGTGCGTTTGCGTTTCCCGTGCCCGAAATTCCGAAGGAATACCACTTCATGAAATAGCCTATGAGAAGAACGGGCAGACCCGCGATAAGCCAGACTCTGTGTTTACCGAAGCGGGATTTTGTTCTGTCGGTTATGAATCCCATTGCAAGGTCGGTAACCGCGTCAATAACGCCGCTGATTGTGCTGATTAAGCCGGACATGCCGGTGCTCATTCCTTCAACAAAGTTGAGGAACTGCTGGTGATACATGCTGAGCGGGTTGGTAACACCGCCCGTGGTGATGCAAGCAACATTATAGCCGATAATGGGTCTTATATATTCCCATGTATTGCCTTCAATACCTACGGCATCTTTGATTTTGTTTCCGATACCCAAAGTAAGACCTCCGTTTATAAATTATATACTAAAATATAATAACAAATTATAATAGCTCGGTCAAGCTTTTTTTGCTCACAATTCGCATCATAATTTAACAACTTGTTTACAATTAAATTATTGACAAATTCTTCCGCTTGCGTTATAGTAATAACCGTAGTTAGCACTCGTGAGTTTTGAGTGCTAAATTTAGCACTCGGCGAAAGAGGTGAGGCAAGTGAATGAGTTAAGTGAAAGAAAAAAGCTTATCTTGGCGGCGGTTGTTGACCAATATATCAAAACGGGCGAGCCCGTCGGCTCAAAAGAGCTTCTGGCTTTAACGGGCATGTCGGTTTCTTCCGCGACCGTACGCAACGAAATGAGTGAGCTTGCCGCGATGGGCTATCTTGAGCAGCCGCACACCTCGGCGGGCAGAGTGCCGTCACAAAAGGGCTACAGATATTATGTTGATAATCTTATGAAGCCGCGCGAGATTGACGAGCTTAACCGCAGAATGATTGAAGCGGGCATTTCCTCCGCAGTCGGTGACCCCGAAAGGCTCATTGCCCAAGCGGGTGAGGTGCTGGCGGATTTAACAAAATGCGCATGTGTTTCAACCGCACCCGGCGGCGATGCAATGATAATCCGCAGAATAGAGCTTGTTCCCGTAGGAATGCATTCGGCAATGCTTGTTTTGCTCACTTCAAACGGAATTTTAAAAAGCAGGCTTTGCAGGCTTGACTGTGAGCTGACCGCAAAAATATGCGAGCAGTTTTATAATATCGTTCAGTCCTGCATAATCGGCAAGCCCGCCAGCGATATCAATGTTGCGGATATGCAAACGGTTGCCGCTTCCGTTGACGGCGATGTTTTTGCGATGCTTCCGCTCATGGCGGCTGTGTGCGAGCTTGCAAGAAGCACCGCGAGTTCAAAAATAATGCTCGGCGGCAGTTCAAACCTCTTTTCTCACAAGGATTACGGCACAAACGCTCTCGAACTTCTTGATTTTCTCAACAAGAGAGAGCCGATAACGGCGGTTATCAACGAAAACAAAGAGCCGCTCAATGTTAAGATAGGCAAAGAAAATCTTTACCGTCAGCTTGAAAATTCAAGCCTTATTATTGCAAAATATTCCGTCGGCGGCGATAATTCCGGCACTATCGGTCTTATCGGCCCCACCAGAATGGATTATGAAAATATAATTCCGAGCATAAAATATTTAACCGACCTTGTCGGCAGCCTTATAACGCAGGCTATCGAAGAATAGAAAGGATTCTGAAATGAAAAAAGACAAAACCAAACCCGAAAACACAGAAGAGGTTAAGGAAGAAGCGGCCGAGGCTGTTGAAACCAAAGAAGAACAGCTTCAAAAGGCTCTTGACGAAAAGAACGACCAGTTTTTGAGGCTTTATGCGGAATACGATAACTTCCGCAAGCGTTCCCAAAAAGAAAAGCAGGATATTTATTCATCCTCAAGGGCCGATGTCATTAAAGACCTGCTTCCCATTCTGGATAATTTTGACAGAGCGGCAAACAATACCGACGGAAGCTATGAGGACTATAAAAAGGGGATTGACCTCATCTTCAATCAGTTTATCGAAGTGCTCACCAAAAACGGCGTTGAAAGCTACGGCGAAAGGGGCGAAGCATTTGACCCCAACATCCACAACGCGGTTATGACCGTTGAGGACGAAGAACTCGGCGAAAACCAAATTGCATCCGTTTTTTCAAAAGGCTATAAACTCGGTGACAAAATAATCAGAGAAGCTGTTGTCACCGTTGCAAATTCATAAAACAAAGTTTATAATTTTCATTTAATTATAGGAGGAAACAAATTATGGCAAAGGTAATCGGTATCGACTTGGGTACTACAAATTCATGCGTAGCAGTTATTGAAGGCGGCGAACCCGTTGTTATTGCAAACGCAGAGGGCGCAAGAACAACTCCCTCCGTTGTTGCATTCGGCAAAACGGGCGAGAGAATGGTTGGTCAGGTTGCAAAAAGACAGGCTATCACCAACCCCGACAGAACAGTTGCTTCAATCAAAAGACAGATGGGTACAGACTATAAGGTAGCCATCGACGATAAGAAGTACACCCCGCAGGAAATTTCCGCAATGATTCTTCAGAAGCTTAAAACAGATGCCGAGGCATATCTCGGCGACAAGGTAACAGAAGCTGTTATCACCGTTCCTGCTTACTTCACAGACTCACAGCGCCAGGCAACCAAGGATGCGGGCAAGATTGCCGGTCTTGAAGTTAAGAGAATCATCAACGAGCCCACAGCGGCGGCTCTTGCATACGGCATCGACAAGGAAACCGACCAGAAGGTTATGGTTTATGACCTCGGCGGCGGCACATTCGACGTTTCAATCATCGAAATGGGCGACGGCGTTCAGGAAGTTCTTGCAACCGCAGGTAACAACAAGCTCGGCGGCGATGACTTTGACCAGAGAGTTATCAACTGGCTTGCGGACACCTTCAAGGCAGAGCAGGGCATCGACCTTCGCGGCGATAAGATGGCTATGCAAAGACTCAAGGAAGCTGCAGAAAAGGCAAAGATTGAGCTTTCAGGCGTTACAACCTCAAACATCAGCCTTCCTTTCATCACCGCTGATGCAACAGGCCCCAAGCACCTTGAAACAACTCTCACAAGAGCAAAGTTCAACGAGCTCACAGCCGACCTTGTTGAAGCAACAATGGGTCCCGTTCGTCAGGCAATGAGCGACTCCGGTCTTAAGACAAGCGAAATCAATAAAGTTCTCATGGTTGGCGGTTCTTCAAGAATTCCCGCCGTTCAGGAAGCTATCAAGAGATTTATGGGCACAGAGCCCTTCAAGGGCATCAACCCCGACGAATGCGTTGCAGTCGGTGCAGCTCTTCAGGCAGGCGTTCTCGGCGGCGAGGTTCAGGGTCTTCTTCTTCTTGATGTTACACCGCTTTCACTCGGTATCGAAACCATGGGCGGTATCAACACCAAGATTATTGACAGAAACACAACAATCCCCGTTAAGAAGAGCCAGATTTTCTCCACTGCGGCTGACAATCAGCCCTCCGTTGAAGTTCATGTTCTTCAGGGTGAAAGAGAGTTTGCAAAGGATAACAAAACTCTCGGTGTATTCCACCTTGACGGCATTATGCCCGCTCGCAGAGGCGTTCCCCAGATTGAAGTTACATTTGATATAGATGCTAACGGCATTGTTCATGTTTCCGCAAAGGACCTCGGCACACAGAAAGAGCAGTCCATTTCAATCACCTCCTCAACCAACATGTCCAAGGAGGATATCGAAAAGGCTGTTGCGGATGCAGAACGCTTTGCTCAGGAAGACAAGCAGCGCAGAGAAGATGTTGACACACGCAACGGCGCAGACCAGATGGTTTACCAGTGTGAAAAGCTTCTGAGCGAAGAGGGCGACAAGTTCAGCGATGATGAAAAGGCTGCCCTCAACGAAAAGATTGACGCTCTTAAAGAAGCTCTCAAGGGCGAGGATATCAACCTCATCAAGTCCAAGCAGGAAGAGCTCACACAGAAGTTCTATGAGGTTTCCGAAAAGCTTTACAAGGCTGCTCAGGAAGCGGCTCAGGCACAGCAGGGCGATGCAGCCCCCGGTGCTGACGGCTACACCGAAGCAAACTACACAGACGTTGACGACAACAATTAATGTGAATGGAGTAAATTCCCTTGGCAGATAAACGAGATTATTATGAAGTCCTCGGCGTTTCGAAGGGCGCAAGCGATGACGAAATAAAAAAAGCATACAGAAAAAAGGCTAAAGAGTATCATCCGGATTTGCATCCGGGTGATGCCGAAGCTGAGGCTAAATTCAAAGAAGCCAACGAAGCCTATGAGGTTCTTTCCGACAGCGACAAAAAAGCCCGCTATGACCAATTCGGTCATGCAGGCGTTGACCCCAATTACGGTGCAGGCGGCGGAAATCCCTTTGGCGGCGGCTTCGGCGGCGGAATGGATTTTGACTTGGGCGATATTTTCGGTTCATTCTTCGGCGGCGGCTTCGGCGGCGGCAGGCAGTCAAACCCCAACGGTCCACGCAGGGGTGAGGATATTCAGACGAGAGTTACAATTTCGTTTGAGGAAGCTGCCAAGGGCTGTAAAAGAACTGTTGATGTTAACCGCGTTGATACCTGCTCCGATTGCCACGGCTCGGGCGCAAGGGCGGGCACATCAGCAAAAACCTGCCCCGATTGCGGCGGCAGAGGCTATGTGAATGTTCAGCAGAGAACGGCTTTCGGCGTTATTTCAACGCAGAAATCGTGCCCCAAGTGTTCGGGCAAGGGCAAGGTTATTGATGACCCGTGTCAGAAATGCCGCGGAACGGGCAGAGTTTCAACCAAAGCCTCGGTTGAGGTCAACATACCCGCAGGCATTGACGACAGACAGATTTTCAGCGTCAGCGGCGCAGGCAATGCGGGCGTTAACGGCGGACCCAAGGGCGATTTGAAAGTTGCCGTGTTCGTCAGACCCCATTCCTGTTTTGAGCGCGACGGCTACAATGTTTGGCTCGAACAGCGCATCAGCTACACGCAGGCGGCTCTCGGCGACAATATCCGCATTCCCACTCTCGACGGCGATGTTAAATTTGACATTCCCGCGGGTACACAGTCGGGCACGGTGTTCAAGCTCGGCGGCAAGGGAATCCAGATTCTCAACGGCAGGGGCAGGGGCGACCAGCTTGTGCGCATCATAGTTGATGTTCCCAAGTCGTTGAGCCACAGACAGAAAGAAATTCTTATGGAGTTTGAAAAAGAGCTCGGCGTTCAAAGGGGCGCACCCGTTGGCAACAAAGAGGGCTTCTTTGATAAATTCAAGAATAAGAAATAAAAGTAGGGCGGGGGCTTGCTCCCGCCGCTTTGCTTTTGAGGGATTTTTATGAAATATGATGCAGTAATATTTGACCTTGACGGCACCTTGACCGACACACTCGAGGATTTAAAAAACAGCGTCAATTTTGCTCTGCAAAGCTTCGGATTCCCCGAAAGAACGCTTGATGAGGTGCGTTCATTTGTAGGCAACGGCGTAAGAAAACTCATATTCAGAAGTGTTCCATGCGGTACAAATGAAAAAACTGCAGAGGACTGCCTTGCCGTTTTCAGGGAACATTATAAAGATAACTCCCTTGTTAAAACCAAGCCGTATGACGGCGTAATCCCTATGCTTGAAATTCTCAAAAAGCAAGGAATTAAAACCGCTGTTGTTACCAACAAAATGAATGAAGCGGCGCAGGATATAGTAAGAGTTTTCTTTGACGGACTGATTGAAGTAACTGTCGGTCAGATTGACGGCATGGCGCAAAAGCCGCAACCCGACGGCATTGAGTTTGTTCTGCAAAAGCTCGGAATATCAAAAGAAAAAGCCGTTTACGTCGGCGATTCCGAGGTGGACTGCATAACGGCAAAAAATGCGGGCATACCATGCATCGGAGTAACCTGGGGCTTTCGAGATAAATCCGTTTTGCACGAAAACGGAGCAGATTGTATTATTGACAGTCCGGAGAAAATTTTTGATTGCATAAAATAAAGGGTCGGTTTTGCCGACCCTTTTGTCATTTTATCATATCCAACCCTTTTTGAAGCGTTTCGGCATCAATCGCGCCCCTTGCGTAAGCGGCGGGGGTGCCGTCGCTTTTGATGAAATATGTCACGGGGATTGAATAGGTGTTGTATTTCATTGCGGCATCAACATCAATGTCATAAAAAACGGGGAATTCATAGCCCTGCTCTTCAATAAAGCTTTTTGCCGTTTCAACAGTTTCTCTTGCGCCGTCGGTGAGGTTTACCATCATAAATTGGTATTCCTCGCCTTTTTGTTTATATATTTCATTAAAATCGGGCATTTCACCTTTGCAGGGCGGGCACCAACTTGCCCAGAAGTTAAGAACAACGGGTTTGCCTATGAAATCCGAAAGCTTAACGGGCTTACCGTCTGCATCATAAACCGTGAAATCGGGTGCTTTTTCCGTTTCGCCGTTTTCCGAAGCAGTGGTTTCTGCGGGTGTGGGTGTGTAGGAGTTTGTGATTGCAGGTGCGTTGGTTGCAAGCGTGTTGCTGTCATAATCCTCGCTCAGCTTATCATAGGCAATGTACGCCCCCGAAATGACAAGTGCAAAAGCAAGAATACCGATTATTACTTTGATTTTACTGTTCATATTTCCACCTCAACTCAATACTGCAAGCAGCCTGCCGAGAAGCCCGGTCATCATCAATGCACCGACGGCTATCAGCAGAATGCCGCATATAATATTGATTGTTTTATAATTCTTTTTGATAAATGTGAATGCGCTTTTGAGCTTGTCAATCAAAACCGCGCTTGCAACAAAAGGAATGCCCAGACCGAGCGAATAACACAGCAGCATTATTATACCCGTGAGAGTTTGACCCTGCTGGGATGCAAGCATGAGTGCGGAGCCGAGAAACGCCCCCACGCACGGAGTCCAGCCCACTGAAAAAACAATTCCGAACAGCGCAGAGGAAAAGAAGCCGAGCTGTTTTCCTGCAAGAGGATTTTTTAAACCTTTAAAAATATTCAGCTTGAAAACGCCGAGATAGTTTAATCCGAAGAAAACTACAATAAGACCCGAAACAATGTTGACTGCGGTTTGATATTTTGACAAAAAGCCGCCAACCGTGCCCGCAAGCGCGCCCATAAGAACAAAAACGGTTGTGAAGCCCGCAACAAATCCGAGCGCGTTTTTTAAAGTTTTTCCTTTAGCGTTTTCCGTTTCGCCGCCCGCAAAATATGAAACATAAATCGGCAGCATGGGCAGCAGACAGGGTGAAATAAAAGTGATAATACCTTCTAAAAAAGAAATAAAATATTGCATAATTTATCCTTTCGGTTTCGAGTAGGGAGCGGTCTTGACTGCTCTGTAAATCATTTTAGCATTATTGCTTAAACATTACAAGAAAATGTTGAAATTATTATCAGTCAATATTATAATCATTATAAGGTGATGTTATGGCTGAAAAATATATCCGAGACAGGCTTTTTAAATTGCAGGATTTAAAATACCGCGAATTTCATTCAAGGCTTATGCCGACGGTTGAAAAATCAAGGGTTATCGGCGTGCGTACTCCCGAATTGAGAAAGCTTGCAAAGGAGCTTAAAAACACGTCCCATGCAGAGGATTTTCTTAAAAAACTGCCTCATAAATACTATGAAGAAAATAATCTGCATGCTTTTTTAATTGAAGAAATCAAAGATTATGACAGTTGTGTTGAAGAATTAAACAAATTTTTGCCTTTTGTGGATAATTGGGCAACCTGTGATATGATGCGCCCGAAAATATTCAAAAAGAATCTCGATAAATTACTCCCGCAAATCAAAAGCTGGATTGATTCCGACAAAACATACACCGTTCGTTTCGGCATGGAATGCCTTATGCTTTATTATCTTGATGAGCATTTCAGCCCCGAATATCCCGAAATAATTTGCAAAATCCGCTCCGAGGAATATTATGTAAAAATGATGCAGGCGTGGTATTTTGCAACTGCTCTTGCGAAGCGTTATGATGATATTGTTCTGTATTTGGAGCAAAACCGATTGGATAGCGACACCCACAACAAGGCAATTCAAAAGGCAGTTGAAAGCTATCGTATAACGCCCGAACAAAAAGCATATTTGAGAACGTTAAAAAGATAATTGCAATAAGAATTATACTTTGCTATAATTCAACAAAAGGAAAGGATGATTTTTTATGTATTACAAAATAGAAAACGAATTTTTGACCTGCGAAATCGATGATATGGGTGCACAGCTTCATTCGCTGAAGCTTAAAGAAAACGGCAAGGAATATATCTGGCAGGGCAACCCCGATATATGGTACGGTCAGGCACCCGTTTTGTTCCCGATTATCGGTCAGGTGATTGACGATAAATTCCGCTATAACGGCGTTGAATACACAATGCCAAAGCACGGTCTTGCGAGAAAGCTGCTTTTTAGCGTTAAGGAATGTGCGGGCGCAAAAGCCGTTTTCAGCCTTGAAAGCGACGAAAATACCCTCAAAAGCTATCCTTTTGAGTTTGAGCTTCTTGTTGCGTTTGAGCTTTGCGGCAAATCGCTTGTTAACACAATGACCGTTATCAACAAAACCAAGGGTGGAATGTATTTTTCAATCGGTGCTCACCCCGGCTTTAACTGCAATATCGGCGATGTTATCGAATTTGAATTGCCTGAAACGCTTGAAACAGAGCGCATTGACAGCGATAATCTGATTATCCCCGAAAAATTCCCCGTAATCGAAAATTCACGAGAGATTCAAATAACAAAAGACATTTTCTCAAAGGATGCCCTTATTCTTTCCGGCATCAAATCAAAGAAGCTTCGCATTAAAGGCGAAAATGAGATTGAGTTCACCTTCGGCGACTGCCCCTTCCTCGGCATATGGGCAAAGCCCGGCGCACCCTATGTATGCCTTGAGCCTTGGTACGGCGTGAATGACGGCAGAGAGGTTAAAAACGATATCTCCGAAAAGAGGGGAATACAGCATCTTAATGATGGCGAAAGCTTTGCGTTCTCATGGACTGCGGAAATTATTTGAGGTGAAACAGAATAAACAAGGTGCTTGCGATATTACGCTGATTTTTGTGCTTCCGTCATATATTTTCAGCTTTTTGCCGTGGCACACCGAAAACGATGGATTCGCAGGATTCTATGACAGTTGGAGTGCCGAAATTTCCGTCGACGCAGCAAATACTTTCCGCAATGTTTGTTACGTTTATCGGACTTTTTGCAAAGTTGTTTAGTTAACAGAAAAGGTATCATGCTTATTTCATTTTGCATGATACCTTCATTTTTTATATTGTTTTTTCCGCAAAACGAACTGCCGCCATTGCATCGGAGCCATAGCTGTCTGCGCCAATCATTTCGGCGTATTCCTCCGTCATAACTGCGCCGCCTACCATAACCTTGCAGTCGGGTGCCGCCTTGCGCAGAAGCTTTATCGTTGCTTCCATTGCGGGTACGGTGGTTGTCATCAGTGCGCTCAAGCCGACAAGCTTTGCATCGCTTGATTTAACCGCTTCAACAATAGCTTCGGGCTCAACATCCTTGCCAAGGTCAATGACCTCATAGCCGTAGTTTTCAAGAAGCACCTTAACAATGTTTTTGCCGATGTCGTGTATATCGCCTTTGACTGTTGCGATAACTATTTTGCCTTTTTTGTTTTCACCTGCGGGAATTGCGGATTTTATTGCGTCAAAGGCTTCCTTTGCCGCCTGCGCGCTCATAAGAAGCTGTGGCAGATAAACGCGCTTTTCCTCAAAGCCCTTGCCGACTGTGTTGAGGGCGGGGATTATCATTGTGTTGATTATCTCCATGGGTGAGGTTGTTTTTATCAGTTCTGCCGCCGCTGCTGCCGCCTGCTCTTTCAGCCCGCTTATAATGCAGCCGTCAAGCCCCGCCGAGGGTTTAATCTCTGTTTGCACCTGAACGGGCGCAAGCGACTCGGCAAATTCGATATAATCCGCGCAGTTTTCGTCCATTCCCGTGAGGGCTGTGAAGCAATGCCAAGCTTTCATCATTTCCTGCGAAAACGGGTTGATTATTGCGCAGTCAAGTCCGTTTTGCATCGCCATTGTGTAGAAAACGGCATTAACATCTGCCCTTGACGGCAAGCCGAATGAAATGTTTGAAACACCGAGGCTTGTTTTGATGCCCATATCATGCAGAGCTTTGACCGCTGTGAGGGTAATATTTGCGCTGTTTGAGTCGCTTGAAACCGCCATTGCAAGCGGGTCAACAATTATATCGTTTTTGCCTATGCCGTATTCCGCGGCACGGGCGATTATTTTTTCGGCAACGGCAATTCTGCCCTCTGCAGTTTCGGGAATGCCGCTTTCGTCAAGAGTAACCGCAATAACAACGCCGCCGTATTTTTTAACAAGCGGGAAAACGGCTTTCATGCTCTCTTCCTTACCGCTTACGGAATTTATCAAAGCCTTGCCGTTATAAATGCGCAGGGCTTTTTCCATTGCAACGGGGTCAACCGTGTCAATTTGCAGCGGTAAGTTAATAACACTCTGAAGTGCACGGATAACGCTGACCATCATCTGCGCTTCGTCAATTTCAGGCAGACCGACGTTGACGTCGAGCGCCGAAACACCCTTTTTGTTTTGCGCCAGACCCTCATTGACAATATAATTTATGTCGTTTTGACGGAGTGCTTCCTTGAAACGTTTTTTGCCCGTCGGATTAATTCTTTCACCGATTATAACGGGCTTTTTGCCAATCTCAACCGCATGGGTATATGAAGAAATGACCGTTCTATTCTTTTTTTCGGGAAGTGCAAACGGAAGATTTTTTGCCTTTTCAACTGTTTTTCTTATGTGCTCGGGCGTTGTGCCGCAGCAGCCGCCGATTATCGTTGCACCCGCCTTGACGATTTCACACATAATGTCGGAAAACTCATCCGCACCAACATCAAAAACGGTTTTGCCGTTTTCGCTTCTCGGCAAGCCCGCATTGGGGTTAACAATTACGGGCACGCTTGCATCTCTTATAAAATCTGGCACGATTTCAAGCATCTGCTTGGGTCCGAGCGAGCAGTTAATGCCTATCGCATCCGCGCCGAGTCCCTCCAGCATTGCAATCATCGCTGCGGGGTCTGCGCCCGTCATCAGTTTTTTATCCTCGTCATAAACACATGTAACAAAAACGGGTAGGCCACAGCTTTCCTTTGCCGCAAGTAAGGCAGCTTTTGCATCATAGCTGTCATTCATCGTTTCAATGAACACAAGGTCTGCGCCCGCTCTTGCGCCGATTCTTACAACTTCGGAATAGATGCTGACCGCCTCCTCAAACGGCAAATCGCCGAGAGGTTCAAGCATTTTGCCCGTTGAGCCGATGTCAAGCGCAACATAAGCATTAAAACCCTCGCAGGCTTTTTTTGCGTTGGCTATGGCAGCATTGATAATTTCTTCAAGGTTATCAAATTTAAGTCGGTTTGCGCCAAAAGTGCATGCGTTTATTATCTGTGCACCCGCTTCAAGATATTGGCGGTGCATTTCAATTATCTTTTCGGGATGGGTCAAATTCCATGTTTCGGGATATTCCCCGGGCATAAGCCCCCACGACTGCAGGAGAGTTCCCGCACCGCCGTCACAATAGGTTATACCGCTTTTGATTTTTTCGAGAACATTCATATTAATTCCTTCTTTTAGTGAATAGTGAAGAATGAAAAGTAAAAAGTTGAGGACGGGTTTCACCCGTACCCGATATTAAAAGCGGCGCAGCCCCATAACTTTTAACTCTTCACTTTTAATTTTTAACTTGTTTTATCTGTACGGACAGTCCGTTTTTCTGCAAACCATGCAGCCCGGACCCGTGCATTCATTCTTTTCTTTGCCTATGCCGATTATCGCCGTAACGGATTTAACGGGTGTCATCATAAGGCTGTCGGTAAGGCTCAATCCTATATTTTTGCTTGTGTTTAAAAACTCTGTTATGCCTTTTTGGCATTCAATCGGCAAATCGCCGTAGCCGGGGCTGAAGCGGGGTCGGAGAAAATCCGAGCAGTCAAGAGCTGAATTGATTTTATCACAAAACGCTTCAATCGCCGCCGAGCCTGCGCAGTCCGTAACAAGCCCTTTGAGAGGTGAGATAACGGAATTTCGTTCAATAAGCCGCTGAACTTCAAAACCCGTTGTTGCTGCCAAAACATATGCAAAATCGCAGCCCTCAAGATTTTTTTGCAGGGATTTGCCGCATGCTTTAAGACAGCCGATGTCAATGCTTCCTTCAGATGTGACGGGCACCTTTGCAAAGCATGCCTTATAGCTTGCGCATGCCGAAACCTCGGCAATGCATTCGTCAATAATTTTCGGGTCAATCCCGTTTGCAGAATAATAACCGAGATAAACGGCGACCTCCTTTGGGTCGATGCTTATCTCGGCTGCCGCTGATTTTATAATTTCAATCATCTGATTATATCCTCAAGATTGGATTGGATTTTCTGCGCAACATCGGGCTTGTTCATCGAATAAACATGAACTGCGCCCAGTCCGTTGGAATAAAGGTCAACAATCTGCTCCGTTGCGTATGCAATGCCCGCCTGCTTCATTGCCGCGCTGTCGCTTCCGAAGCGGTCAACCATTCTTATGAATTTGCGGGGAAGAACGGTGCCCGAAAGGGAGCAGATGCGCTTTATCTGCGCAGGGTTTGTGACGGGCATGATGCCGGGGATAACGGGCACGGTGATGCCAGCCTCTCTTATTTTGTAAAGAAAATTATAGAGTATGTTATTATCAAAAAACATCTGGGTTGTAAGGAATTCACAGCCCGCATCAACCTTCTTTTTGAGGTTGAGTATGTCCTGCTTCTGTGTTTCGCTTTCGGGGTGCACCTCGGGATAGCATGCACCGCCGATGCAAAAGCCGCCAAAGGCTTTGATTTCCGCCGCAAGGTCGCTTGCGTGAGTGAAATCAAGGCTCTTTTCCGTCATACCCGTGGGCATGTCGCCGCGCAGAGCAAGAATGTTTTCAATGCCAATCTCTTTCATTTTCGCGAGAGTGTTGCGAATTTTATCCTTGCCTGAGCAAACGCAGGTGAGGTGGGCAATGGGGGTAACGCCCGTTTTGATTATGCTTTCCGCAACATCAAGGGTGTATGAGCCCGTTGTGCCGCCCGCGCCGTAGGTGACGCTCATGAAATCGGGGCTGAGCTTTGCAATTTCAAGCGCGGAATTTTTTATGCTCTCATAGCTTTCGCTGGTTTTAGGCGGAAAAACCTCAAACGAGAGTGAAAGCTTGTCGCTTTTGAGTATTTCGGAAATTTTCACGGTATCACCTTATTTTTTCTTGAATATGAGAAGCTTGCTGAAAATATAGTTAAGAATAATAACTGCAACGCCCACAATGAGCTTTGCAACAAATTCGTTCCATGTGAGCAGAGTTACCATAACAAACATGCCCAGCATTTCAACTCCGAGCGAAAAAACTCTTGCGCCCACAAAGCCTGCAAATTCTTTGCCCGCAACGGCAGGCTTCCAGCTTTTGGAGTCAAAAACAAACAGCTTGTTTGTTACAAAAGCAAAAATAACGCCTGCAACCCATGCGATGAGATTTGCATCAAGATAATCGCTTCCGCCGCTGAAAAGCTCAACAATTTTGGAATTTTCGGGAACGATTTCGTTGAATATTCCGTTCCAGCCGATTGAAATGAAAATCTTTTTAAAAATATAGAATGTTAAAAGATTAACGGCGGTTGTTAAAACGCCGAAAATAATATAGGTAACGATTTCTTTTGTAAAAAACTTGTCAATAATCTTTCCGATAAAGCTTTCTTTCTTGAAAATTTTAAAAAGCAGTTCTCTTATTTTCTCTATCATTTCTAACTCCGTATATCATAAATTTATATTTATTCTAAAACAAAATAAGAATAAAGTCAATAAATGCTTGCATTTTTAATAGGTTATGATAAAATAATATGAGGTGAATTTATGGAAAACGCTTCGGGCGCGAAAAAAAGAATACACTTTCTCGACGAAATGCGAGGTCTTGCGGTTTTCTGCATGATATTTTACCATGCGTTTTATATCATCGGTGAGCTTTTCGGCATTGAGCAGGCAATGGATTTGTTTTATTTCTTTATGCCCGTTCAGCCGTTTTTTGCGGGAATTTTCATTTTTATTTGCGGAATATCCTGCTCGCTTTCAAAAAGCAACCTCAAAAGGGGAGCAATTCTGCTCGGCATCGCGCTCGGCATGACCCTTGTCACGGCGGTCGTTATGCCGAAAATGGGCTTTGTTGACTGCGAAATTTATTTCGGTATTCTTCATTTCCTTTCGGTTTGCATTTTGCTTTTTGCGCTTTTCTCAAAACTTATCAAAGCGTTTTCTCCTGCTGCGGGGCTTGTGATTTGCGCCGTGCTTTATATATTCACCGCGGGGATAGGCAGCGGATATCTCGGCTTCGGCGAGGCTTTGAGGATTGACCTGCCCGCAAGCCTTTATACTTCGGATATTCTTGTGCCCCTCGGTATTTATTCACCTGCTTTTTATTCTGCGGATTATTTTCCGCTTTTTCCCGATATTTTTATTTTTCTTGCGGGTGCCTTTACGGGCGTTTATTCGGCAAAAAAGGGCTTTCCGGAAAAACTGTATATTCAGAGAGTGCCGTTTTTTGGCTTTCTCGGCAAAAATGCGCTTATTATTTATATTGTCCACATGCCGCTCATTTACGGCGCGGCATACGGCATAGAGTTGATAATAAATTTGTTTAAATGATAGGAGATAATGAATTATGAGTGAAGCATGCAGCGGAAATTGCGCAAGCTGTGCAAGCAACTGCGATTCCAGAAAAGAAGCTCAGGATATGAGAATACCCTGCGGACCTTTCAGCAATGTTAAGAAAGTTATCGGCGTTGTCAGCGGCAAGGGCGGTGTAGGCAAATCGCTTGTCACCTCGCTTCTTGCAACCGCAATGCAAAAAAGAGGCAATGCCTGCGCCGTGCTTGATGCGGATATCACAGGCCCATCAATCCCGAAATCGTTCGGAATAAAATCAAGAGCAAAGGCAGACGAAAGCGGTCTTCTTCCCGAAGAGAGCAAGAACGGCACAAAAATCATGTCCATCAACCTTTTGCTTGAGAATGAGGAATCACCCGTTGTTTGGAGAGGTCCCGTTATTTCGGGCGTTATTCAGCAGTTCTGGAAGGATGTTGCGTGGGGCGACGTTGACTACATGTTTGTTGACATGCCTCCCGGCACCGGCGACGTATCACTTACCGTTTTCCAGAATCTTCCCGTTGACGGAATTATCATCGTCACCACTCCGCAGGATTTGGTAACAATGATTGTTAAGAAAGCGTTCAACATGGCAAAGCTCATGAACATTCCCGTACTCGGTCTTGTTGAAAATATGAGCTATGTTGTATGCCCCGACTGCGGCAAGGAATTTAAAATTTTCGGCGAAAGCAAGATTGACGAAATTGCAAAGGAGCTCGGCGTGCCCGTGCTTGCAAGAATCCCCATTGACCCCAAAACAGCTTCGCTTGTTGACAAGGGTGCAATCGAGCTTGCGGATGACAAGTGTGTTGCCGATGCGGTTGACTTCCTTTCAAAAATGGATTAAAATGGCATTGTAAAAAATTTCAGGAGTTGAAAATATGCTTGATATCAAATTTTTAAGAGAAAATCCCGATATCGTTAAGGAAAATATTAAAAAGAAGTTTCAGGACAGCAAGCTCCCGCTTGTTGACGAAGTAATCGAGCTTGATGCGCAGTCAAGAGCAATCAAGGCGGAGGCTGACAGCCTCAGAGCTAACCGCAACAAGGTTTCCAAGGAAATCGGCATGCTCATGGCGCAGGGCAAAAAGGACGAAGCAATGGCTGCAAAGTCAAAGGTAACGGAGTTTTCCGAAAGACTTGCCGAATGCGAAAAGCTTGAAGCTGAATATACCGAAAAGGTAACCAAGATAATGATGATTATTCCCAACATTATCGACCCCTCCGTGCCCGTCGGCAAGGATGACAGCGAGAATGTTGAAGTCACAAAATACGGTGAGCCCGTTGTCCCCGAGTTTGAAATTCCTTATCACACCGAGATTATGGAGCGTTTCAACGGCATTGACCTTGATGCTGCAAGAAACGTTGCGGGTAACGGCTTCTATTATCTTATGGGCGATATCGCCCGCTTGCATTCCGCAGTTATTTCTTATGCGAGAGATTTCATGATTGACCGCGGCTTCACCTATTGCGTTCCGCCCTTCATGATTCGCAGCAACGTTGTAACGGGAGTTATGAGCTTTGCGGAAATGGATGCAATGATGTATAAGATTGAGGGCGAGGACCTTTATCTTATCGGCACCAGCGAGCATTCAATGATTGGTAAATATATCGACACAATCGTTGCGGAGGACACTCTGCCCCACACTCTCACAAGCTATTCACCCTGCTTCCGCAAGGAGAAGGGTGCTCACGGCATTGAGGAGCGCGGCGTCTACAGAATCCACCAGTTTGAGAAGCAGGAAATGATTGTTGTCTGCAAGCCCGAAGACAGCATGATGTGGTTTGAAAAGCTTTGGCAGAACACGGTTGACCTTTTCCGCTCTCTCGATATCCCCGTCAGAACTCTTGAATGCTGCTCGGGCGACCTTGCGGACCTCAAGGTTAAGTCCTTTGACGTTGAAGCATGGTCACCCAGACAGAAGAAGTATTTTGAGGTAGGCTCATGCTCCAACCTTGGTGATGCACAGGCACGCAGACTCAAGATAAGGGTTAACGGCAAGGACGGCAAGTATTTTGCCCACACCCTCAACAACACGGTTGTTGCTCCGCCCAGAATGCTTATTGCATTCCTTGAAAACAACCTTAATGAGGACGGCAGCGTGAATGTTCCCGTTGCTCTTCGTCCCTACATGGGCGGCAAGGAAAAGCTTGTTCCCGTTAAATAACAAACAAAAACATCCCCGAGAAAAATGCGTCCATTTTCTTCGGGGATGTTATATTATATCAAAGTCCGAGCAGTTTCCGCAAAGCATTTGCAGCCTTTAAACGGAAAGCGGTTTTGTGTTGCTTTTATTTCTTTTTGCAGCAAAGGATTTTTGCGCAAAGGGCAGAAACTATCGAAGCGAATACCATATCAGCTCCAAGCATTCCGATTAGGTTTGTGACAAACGGTTTGCCGGCTTCTGCTTGCTTAACAAACGTTATACCGTCGTCGGTTACATAGTGAAAAACGAAATAATTGATTATAAATACAATCAACGCTATAACAAAGCATACAACAGCAAGTTTATAAAGGTTTTTTCTCAATTTGTCTATGTTCATTTCAAAGCCCTCGTTCCTGTATTTTATCGGCAGTTAAACCAAACCTACAAGCCTTTGGAAAAAGTTGGCTATTTTAAATATAACGTTTCTTATTGAAATATATATGTTCTCAAAAAAGCTGACGTAAGTTATGTCTTCTGCGGGGGTTGCATCAAACGAAGAATGTATTCCGCTCATCCATGATATCATGCCTTCTGAATTTTCAAAGCTGATGGTGTTTCCGTTTGCGTCGATTGTGGTAACATTGGGGTAAGGAGAGCCGTCAACCGTGAAGAAGTCATACATTATGGTGGTATAAAGTCGGTGGTTTGAATCCCCTTTACTTCCGTCGGGATTCAAAACCGTAGTGAATTTTGAAAGCCTGCAGTTTTCAGGATTGGAATTATATTTTTGAATATAATTCCAAGTCGGCATAACATTCACGGCAAAATTTACTATCGGGTCAAAGATGCTTGAAAAAGTCCAAATTGCCACATCTTTTGTTTTTTGTATGTCCTGCACAGTTCGAGTTCCCGTGGCGGCAAGAGGATAAATCCCCGCAAAATATTCCGGATATGCTATTGCTATATCCCAAGCCATTTCGCCGCCTGCAGATGAGCCGCCGATAAAAATGCGTGTTGTGTCAACGTTTTTGCCATGTTCGCTGATGAAGCTGTCAATAAGAGTGCGCAGCGGGTCAACAAGAGATTTGTTCCAATACTGAAGCTCATCCTCGGGGCTTCTCGGCAAAAGAATATAAGCGCCGCCCACTGCATCCCATTTTGATTGAAGCTCCTGCGAAGCCCAGCATGCCATCGTGCTGTCATCAAGCTGTGAGCCGGTATGGGAGCCGTGACCTATACCGTGAAGATAAATTACGATGGGATATTTTTTACGGTCATTTTTACCGACAGGTGAATAATATGCATAATCCAGCTCATAGCCGTTGCATTCTTCAGATTTGCCAAGCTCAAACTGACCTCTTAATGCCTCAATTCCTGCGGAAAGGGGCAAAGCTGTTTTCTCGCTCCCTGCGTAGGCTCCTATGCAAAGGCTTGAAACAAGCAGAGCTGCAACGGTAAAAACAGAAAGAATTTTTTTGAAAACTTTCATAATACAGACACCTCGCATGATTTGTATGAGTTTTATTTTATATTTTTTAATTAATTATACAAGAGCTTTATTTAAATTTTTGGAGAGTTTTGTTAATGAATTGTTAAAACAGAAAGAGCCGCTTCCCGTTTGGGGCGGCTCTTCGGTCTATTCCGCAATTCCTATTCCGAGGCTGACGGACAATGCTCTGTCAACCCGCAGCATATCTCTTTCATCGAGAATGCCCATTTTTTCTCTGAGACGTTTTTTGTCCAGAGTACGTACCTGTTCAAGCAAAACTATCGAATCTTTGGCAAGCCCGCAGCCGTCGGCGTTAACCCTGATATGTGTGGGCAGGCTTGTTTTGAAACGCTGGCTTGTTATTGCGGCGGCAATCACCGTTGGGCTGAATTTGTTGCCTACGTCGTTTTGAACAATCAAAACGGGTCTTGTTCCGCCTTGTTCAGAGCCTATGACCGGGCTCAAATCGGCATAATAGATTTCTCCCCGTTTAACGGTCACGAAAATCACTCCCGAAAGTTTGTCTGACAACACTATTTTTGGCACACGGCAGGCAAATTAAACGTAATTTTGAAATCGGGGAGCAAAAAATTTCAAAATTGCCTGTCCTTACAGTTGCAGTATATTCTCGGGAATCTTTGAGTGTTAAAAAAACCGCCGATTTAATCGACGGTTAAAATTATTTTCCACGCTTCAACAAGCTTTTCAAAGCTCCATGCCGCATTTGCGGGGCTTGTTGACGGCAGACATACTGCCTTTATGCCGGTTTTCGGAAAGGTGTATTTCATATAATGCTTTTCAGCGGTTTTTCCGTTAACAAAGATTCTGTTAACCCCGCTGTTATTGATGATAACCGAAAGGTCATTTGCGGTAACATTTTTAATCGTGCTGTCTGCGCTGCCCTCAATTTCGCAGGAGGCAATGACATCCCACAGAGCAATTCCGTTTTCGAGAACAAGCCTTTTCTTTTCTTCGATATTCTGCGGCTTTTCCTCGCCCAAAACGGCGGCAATAACGGGCCAAAACCTATTTTGCGGGTGACCGTAGAAGAATGCCGCTTCTCTTGATTTTACCGAGGGGAACGAGCCTAAAATCAGCGTTTTTGAATTCGCGTCAAACAGCGGGGGAATGGGGTGAACAATCATTTTATCACATACTTTTTCAATATGGTTTTTATGGGAGTAAATACGGCAAATGTAACTGCTGAATTTATACCCGCCTTGAGCAAATTAAAGGGAATTATTGCAGGTATGAGCATCTGAACAACCGCCTGAGTGCCCGCGCCGAGGAAAATACCCGTAAAAACAAGATTGAGCGGAATCATAACCGCCGTCATTGCAAGAGTGCCGATAACCAGCCCGACAATAAGGCTTGCGGTTGTTTTCTTGCGTTTATAGATGATTGACGGAATGAGTATGAGCACGGAGGATGCAATGAAGTGCATCAAAAAGCCAATCCAGCCGCTGGCGGCGCTGACGGTTATTGCCTGAATTATGCAAACCGCGAGCAATATAACCATGCCCGAAACGGGTCCGAGAAGCAATGAGCCGATAAGCACGGGGATGTCCGCCGCATCATATTCCAAAAACGGTGCGGAGGGGATAAGCGGGATATGCACCGTGCAGACCAAAACGATTGACAAAGCTGTGAGCATTGCCATAATTGCTGTTTTTACAACGTTGTTGAGAGTTTTGCCGTTTTTCATAATAAATTATCTCCTTTCCTCGGAGATGCCGAAAAAACAAAAAGCCCTGCAATAAAGCAGGGCGTAAATGCTTAAATCTTTCAGCATTCTCTTTCATCCGGACTGTAACAAGCGTTAACTTGTTTTCACCGTCGGTTGCGGAATCTCACCGCATCAGCCGCATTTGCGGGTCGTGGACTGTACCACCGGTGGGGAATTTCACCCCGCCCCGAGAACTGTATTGTCTTTATTATAGTACATACTGAAAATTTGTCAACAAAAATCACAAAAAATCAAATTTTATTTCTCTGTTTTATTGTGTTTTATATAAATATATGTTAAAATATACTATCTTTAGATATCCGAAAGGAAGATAATGTATGAATTTTACACCGCTCGGCACTTCGGGCGCGCACGAGGGCTATTGCCTTATAAAATCCGTTGAAAAAAAGCTGACCGCAAAGGGTGTGCCTTATCTCGACCTTACTCTTGCTGATAACGGCGGCGAGATAAACGCAAAGCTCTGGGACTATAAGGAATCTCCGTCAAATCAATTCAATAAATTTGATTTTGTTAAAGTGCGCGGCACTTATGTGCCTTTTAACGATACAATGCAGTTCCGTGTTGAGCGAATCCGCGCGGTTTTGCCCGAAGATAACGTTATGATTGAGGACTATGTGCCCTCCGCATGCCTGACGGGTGAAACCATGCTTGCCGAAATTGAAAAAATCGTTGCCTCTTTCGGCGATGAGGAGCTTAAAAAGCTTGTTTCGGCGGTTATTGCGGAATACAGAGAAAGACTTATCTATTGGCCTGCCGCAAAAAATCTTCACCATGCGGTGCGCAGCGGGCTTTTGATGCATACCCTTTCAATTCTCCGCCTTGCGGCAAGCGTGTGCAAAATCTACCGTTTTGTTAATTATGATTTGCTTTGCAGCGGCGCAATTCTTCACGATATCGCCAAGATTGAAGAAATCGAAGTTTCTTCAACGGGCATAGCAAGCGAATACACCGCAAGGGGCAACCTGCTCGGTCATCTTGTTATGGGTGCAATGGCGATTGACAGAATCGGCAGGGCAAACGGCATTTCCGACGAAACGCTGACCCTTGTTGAGCATATGCTCATTTCACACCACGGCACTCCCGAATTTGGTGCGGCGAAGCTGCCCATGTTTATCGAAGCGGAGCTGCTTTCAGAGCTTGACCTTATGGATGCAAGGCTCTATGAGATGCATCAGGCTGTTGAAGCCGTTGAAACGGGTGCGTTCACCCCGCGCCAATGGGCGCTTGAAAACCGCAATCTTTATAACCACGGAAAAGCCTCTGACGGCGGCGTGGAGCTTATTGACGAAGTTTGATAAATGAAAAGTTAAAAGTGAAAAATGAAAAGTTTAGGGTCTGCGACGCATTATATTGGGTACGGGTGAAACCCGTCCTTAACTCTTCACTTTTCACTCTTCATTATTCACTTGAATTAAGGAGGATATTATGAGAAACCATGAAGTAACCAAGGTTCAGCCTTTGCTCAAAGAGGACGGCAGCCTGCGCGAGCCCGGCTGGTCAAAGCAGCTTTATCAGGTTTATGACCGCAATGCAATCAAAGCCCCCAAATTCAGAATAAAAGAATGGGATTATTATCTCGTTATATCCGAAAAAAACAATTTCGGCGTTGCTTTCACTCTTTCGGATGACGGCTACATCGGTCTGCAGTCCGCAAGTCTGCTTGATTTCTCAAAGCCCTGGGAGCATACCGAAACAATCCTCAACGCTTTCCCCATGGGCAAATTCAAGCTCCCCTCAACCAGCGCAAAGGGCAACACCGTTTATCACGACAAACGCCTTGACATGGAGTTTCAGGTCAGCGAGGGCAAGCGCAGAATTGTCTGCAATTTCAAAAAATTCTGTGACGGCAAGGATTTTTCGTGCGACATAACTCTTGAACAGCCCGATATGGATACAATGGTTATCGCAACCCCGTGGAAAGAGAAAAAGACTGCTTTCTATTATAATCAAAAAATCAACTGCATGCGCGCAAGCGGCAAGGCAACCTTTGACGGCAAGGACTATGTGTTTGACCCCGCAACCGACTTCGGCACCCTTGACTGGGGCAGAGGCGTGTGGACTTATGACAACACATGGTATTGGGGTTCGGGTAATATGGATATCGACGGTCACGCCTTCGGCTTCAACATCGGCTACGGTTTTGGCGACACAACCGCTGCGAGCGAAAACATGCTGTTTTATGACGGCAAGTGCCACAAGCTTGACGATGTAACCTTCCACATCCCCAAAAGCAGCTACACCGACCCGTGGAAGTTCACATCGAGCGACGGCAGGTTTGAAATGGATTTTGTTCCCATTATGGACAGAGCCGCTAAAATCGATGTTAAATTTATCATCACCGACCAGCATCAGGTGTTCGGCAGAATGAGCGGCAAGGCTGTGCTTGATGACGGCACGGTTATCGAGGTTAAGGACTGCCTCTGCTTTGCCGAGGATGTACATAATAAATATTAATCGGAGATAAAAATGGATTGGACAGAAATTAAAATAACCGTCAACGCAGACGATGTTGACAGGGCGGGGGACATCGCTTCAATGGCTGTTCCCTACGGCATTTATATTGAGGATTACCGCACTCTTGAGCAGGAGGCTTGGGAGATAGCTCGAATCGACCTTATTGACGAAGAACTGCTTGCGAAGGACAGAAGCAAGGGCATCGTTCATATTTATATTTCGCCCGAAGAAAATCCCGCAGAGGCGGTTTCTTTCCTGACCGAAAGATTGAGCGCGGAGGGCATTGAAAACGAGATTGATGAAACCCTCTGCAAAAACGCGGATTGGGAAAATAACTGGAAAAAGTATTTCAAGCCCATGCCCGTCGGCGAAAGGCTGCTTATTCGCCCCATCTGGGAGGATGAATACGATGCGGGCGGCAGAGCCGTGCTTCATCTTGAGCCGGGTCTTGCATTCGGGTCGGGAACTCACGACACAACAAGGCTCTGTCTTGAAACGCTTGAAAAATACGCTTATCCCGGCAAAACCGTGCTCGATGTCGGCTGCGGAAGCGGCATTCTTTCCGTTGCTTCTCTTCTTCTCGGAGCGGACAGCGCTGTCGGCGTTGATATTGATGCTCTTGCGGTTAAAACCGCCAAGGAAAACGGCATAACCAACGGCTTTGACGAGCCGAAATTCACCGTTCTCAAAGGCTCAACCACCGACAAGGTAACGGGCAAATTCGATATAATCGCCGCCAATATAGTTGCGGATATTATCATCGGTCTTTGCAAAAACGTTAAGGACTTTATGAATCCCGATGCCGTTTTCATCACCTCGGGCATTATTGTGCCGCGTGAGGATGATGTGCTTGCGGCGTTTGCCGAAAACGGGCTGGAGGTCATTGCCCGCCACGAAAGCGGCGGCTGGCTCTGCTTTGAAGCAAAGGCGGCGAAATAATGAGCATTCAGGAAGAGTTAAAAGCATTTTTGCTTGAAAAAGGTGTTGCCGATGTCGGCTTTTTCAAGGTCGAGGACGGCGAGGAGACTCTGCCTTACGGTGTGAGCATCGTTGCCCGCCTCTCCGAAAGCATAATTGAGGAGATTGAGGACGAGCCAACCCACACTTATTTTAATCACTACCGCAACGTAAATGCGTTTATCGACTCCATGCTTTTGCAGGCGGGCATGTTTTTGCAGCGCAAGGGCTATAAATACATAACCGTTGCCGCTTCGCAAAGCATCAACAAGGACGGCTGGAATTATGTTGCGCGTTATTCTCACAAAAAAGGCGCGTGCCTTGCGGGGCTTGGCTCAATCGGGCGCAATTCTCTGTTTCTTCACAATGAATACGGCAGCTTCGTGAGGCTTGGCACTCTTTTCACCGACTGCCCGTTTGACTGCAAAAACGAGCTTGCCGAAAGCGTATGCACGGGCTGTGACATCTGCGTCAAGGCATGCCCTGCTCATGCAATAAAGGGCGGCGATTGGTCTGTGGGCACTCCGCGGGAAGAAATCTTTGACCCCGAGGCTTGCAGCGAATACATGAAAAAGCATTTTCAAAAAATCGGCAGAGGCTCCGTTTGCGGCATTTGCATGAGGGTCTGCCCCCAAAACCAAAAATAACATCGAAAGGATGTATTTAAAATATGCTTACAGAAAAACAAATCCAGCGTATGCTCGGAAAGCTCAAAAGATTTGAGGATACGCTTGAACCTATGCTTTTTACCAAGGTTGCCGAAACAGACGTTTCGGCTTATGAAACCGCAGAAAGACTTTATGAAATTCCCGCAGCTTCCCTTTTCAAGCCCGTTGACAAGGGCTGGACTTGGGGCGGTCCGAGGTCATTCTGCTGGTTCAAGAGCGAATTTACCGTTCCCGCAGAGCTTGACGGCAAAAACATTTTCATCAGACCCCATACTCAGGGTTATGAATCCCTGCTTTGGGTCAACGGTGAGCCGTTCGGCACATTTGCAACAAAAATCGTTTTCACAGGTCACGGCAACCACTACTGCGACCTGCTCAAAATGAATGTTAAAGCCGGCGAAAAGATTGATATAGCTCTTGAGGTTTATGCAGGTCATCCCTACAAGGGCTGCGACCCGCTTGAAAACCAGCCGCTTCTTGATTATGTTTACAAATTCAACGGCATGGATATCTGCGTTAAGGATTACGAAATTCAGGAGTTTTATTTTGACCTCAAGGTTATCAATGAGCTTACAGAAACCCTTGACGAATATTCCTTCCGCCGCGGCGAGCTTGTAAACGCTCTTTATGAAGTTCATAAGCGCGTGCTCTATTCATATGAGGATACAGACGAAGAATCCTTCCGCGAGGCAATAAGAGCCGCTCACCCCTTCCTCAAAGAGGCTCTTGCCGTTAAAAACGGTCCCGAAGCTCCCTTTGCGGGCATTATCGGCCATTCACATATGGATACCGCATGGCTCTGGCCCGTTCCCGAAACTATCAAAAAGTGCGCAAGAACATACGCAAACCAGCTTGCGCTCATGGAGCAATATCCCGAATATAAATTTGTTCAGAGCTCCGCATGCCATTCCGATATGCTTCTCAAGCACTATCCCTCACTCTTCAAGAGAATACAGAAGAGTGTTGCCGACGGCAAATATGAGCCCAACGGCGGTGTATGGGTTGAGTGCGACTGTAACATAACCTCGGGCGAATCCATGGTTCGTCAGTTCCTCTGGGGTCAGAGATTCACAAGGAAGCATTTCGGCTACACATCAAACTGCTTCTGGCTGCCCGATACCTTCGGCTACAGCGCAGCCATTCCCCAGATTATGAAGGGCTGCTCGGTTGATTATTTCCTTACAACCAAGATTGACTGGAACGACACTAACACATTCCCCTATGACACATTCTATTGGCAGGGCATTGACGGCACAAAGGTGTTCACCCATTTCAACAAGACCCACATGTGGCCCGCTCCGAAGAATATGCATGATGTTATTGACAGCGTCGACGGTCAGTCAATTAAAGAAAGAAGCGTAACCAACAAGCGACTTATTGCCTATGGCTACGGTGACGGCGGCGGCGGACCGCAGTTTGAAATGGTTGAAACCTCAAGACGTGTTGCCGACCTCAACGGCTGCTGCAAAACAGAGCACATGCTTGTCGGTGACTTCATGAAAGACCTTGAAGCAACCGCAAAGAATCCCGGCACCCATGTCGGCGAGCTTTATCTTGAGCTTCACAGAGGCACCCTCACAAACCAGCACAACATAAAGAGAAATAACAGAAAGGCAGAGCTTGCCCTGCGTGACCTTGAATATTTCACCGTTAACAATGCAGTTAAGGCGGGCGAAGCCGCAAGCGACGAAAAAACACATCCTCTTTATGAAAAGCTTCTCATAAATCAGTTCCACGATATTCTGCCCGGCACATGCATCCCCGATGCTCATGTTCAGTCGCTTGAAGAAACGGGCTGGGTTATTGGAACCGCAAAAGAGCTTACAAAAGAAGCTGTAAGCGGCGATGGCGAAGCTGTAACCGTAACAAACACTCTTTCGTTTGACAGAAATGACCCCATATTCCTTGAATGCGAAGCGGGTCTTGTTGCGGATTGCGACTGCAAGCAGCAGGCGTATACAAACCTTGACGGCAAGAATATTCTTATTATCAGCGGCATCACCGTGCCCGCATTCTCAACCGTTAAGATTAACCTTGTTAAGGGCACACCCGCGGCAGAAAGCGCAATCAAGCTTAACGGTAATAAAATGTCAACACCCTTCGCTGAGATTGAATTTGACGAAAAGGGCTATATGTCATCGTTTATTGACAAGAGAATGAACAGACAGCTTTGCGGCGGCGGATATCCGCTCAACACCTTTATCATTGCCGAGGATTTGCCCGCACATTGGGATAACTGGGACGTTGATGCTGACCTTGAATGCAAGTTTGCCGACGATTCCGCGCTCATCAGCCGTGAGGTTGTTTCGCAGGGTGCGGCGACTGTTATCATAAGAAGCAAATACAGCATTTCAAAGAAATCAACAATCACTCAGGATGCAATCTATTTTGCGGACAGCGCGGAAATCCGCTTTGACACCCTTATGGATTGGCAGGATAACCACCGCTTCCTCAAAACTGCATTCGACACAAGCATTCTCAGCGAATATGCTCGTTTTGAGATTCAGTACGGCAACGTTATCAGACCCACAACCCGCAATAACTCCGTCGAAAAGGCAAAGTTTGAGGTTGTTAACCATAAGTATACCGACCTTTCCGAAACCCGCTGCGGCGTTGCAATTCTCAACGACAGCAAGTATGCGATAAGCGTTGAGGGCGGCAACATGCATCTTTCGCTCCACAAGGGCGGCACAAGACCCGATTTCAACGGCGACAGAGGACTTCACAGAACGGTTTATTCATTCCTGCCCCATGCAGGCGGCTTCAGCGCAGAATCGGTTATCAAGCCCGCATATGAGCTGAATATGCCCGTTGTTGCAGGCAAGGGTGATTTTGAAGCAACTGCACTTGTTCTTCCCAAGGCGGATAACGTAATCGTTGAGGTTATCAAACCTTGTGAGGATTGCGAAAAGGCGTTCATTGCCCGTCTTTATGAGGCAGAGGGCACATACACAAGCTGCCCCGTTGAGTTCTTTGCGGGCGCAAAGAAGGTTGAAATCACCAACATGCTTGAAGAGGTTCAGGAAGAGCTTACCGCAAATGAGCTTTCATTCAAGCCCTTTGAAATCAAAACACTCAAAATCAGTTATTAATCAGCCGTAGGAGCGATTCACGAATCGCCCGTGGAAACAGGTGAATATAATGAAAGTTTTTGAATTGAATCTTAAAAACAACGGCGTAACATTAACCGTTTATCTTCCCGATGCTTCAAACGAAATGCCATATAACAAAATAAAGCCCGGTGTCCTTGTTATACCGGGCGGCGGATACGGCATGTGTTCCGACCGTGAGGCAGAGCCCGTTGCGCTTGGCTTTCTTGCCAAGGGCTATGCGGCGTTCGTGCTTCGTTACACGGTTGGTAAAGGCAAAGATTTTTCAATGCCGTTTGCCGATGTTAACGAAGCAATGGCAATAATTCACGCCAATGCCGCCGAGTGGGGAGTGGATAAAGAGAAAATCGCCGCGATAGGCTTTTCAGCCGGCGGTCATCTCTGTGCCGCGCTTTCAACCATGGGCGATATCCGCCCGAATGCAAGCATTTTGGTTTATCCCTGCATTCTTGAATCCATCAGCTCGATTTTGGCTTTCAATGTGCCGTCGCTTGAAGATAAGGTGGATAAAAATACTCCTCCAACCTTCATCACCGCCGCGTGGGAGGATAACTGCGTTCCCATAAAGAATTCAATCGCCTATGCCGCTGCGCTGGAGGAAGCGGGTGTGCCGTTTGAAATCCATATTTACGAAAAGGGCTATCACGGCTTCTCGCTTGCGGACAACACGGTTTATTCAAAGGCGGAGGCGGACTACTGTGCTCATATCAAGGGCTGGTTTGACCTTTGCGTTACTTGGCTTAAAAAGAGATTTGAATAAAAAGATGACCCTGCTTAGGCAGGGTCATTTTTATATCGCCATTGTCGTTTCCTTATCAAAAAAATGCACGGCTTCGGGGTCTATGAAAAGCCTTACGCTGTCGCCCGAACAGATTTTTTTCTCCGATTTTATTCTTGCAATATGCTTTTCGCCTGCAAGCTCAAAATAAACATTGGTTTCGCTGCCCGTCATTTCTGCAAGCATGGCATTAACTGTTATTGCGTATTTGCCCTTGATGTCCGAATCTTCAACCGAAAGGAAATGCTCGGGTCGAATGCCCAAAATGATTTTTTTGCCGATATATTTTTCAAGCTTCTCGTTTTTAACTTTAGGAATATCAAGTGCATAGCTTGAAAATTTTGCTTTCAGCTTACCTGAATCCTTTATTATTTCCGAGTCTATAAAATTCATCTGCGGAGAGCCGATGAATCCCGCAACAAAGGTGTTTGCAGGCTCGCTGTAGAGCTTCTGCGGCGTGTCAAACTGCTGAATAACGCCCTTGTTCATAACCACTATTCTGTCCGCCATGGTCATTGCCTCGGTCTGGTCGTGGGTAACATAAACGAAGGTTGTCTGCAGCTTTTGGTGCAGCATGGTTATCTGGCTTCGCATCTCCGTGCGCAGCTTTGCATCAAGGTTTGAAAGCGGCTCATCAAGCAAAAATACCTTGGGGTTTCGTACCATTGCTCTGCCAAGCGCAACTCTTTGCCGCTGACCGCCCGAAAGAGCGCGCGGCTTGCGGTCAAGATAAGGCTCAATGTCCAGAATTTTTGCCGCCCACATAACCTTTTCATCAATTTCATTTTTAGGCATTTTTTTGAGTTTCAGGGCAAATGCCATGTTCTTATAAACCGTCATGTGCGGATAGAGAGCATAGCTTTGAAATACCATTGCAATGTCCCTGTCCTTTGGCGGTATTCCGTTAACTTTTTTGTTGTCTATATACAGCTCGCCGGAGGAAATATCTTCAAGCCCCGCAATCATTCGCAGGGTGGTTGATTTGCCGCAGCCGGACGGGCCGACCAAAACCACAAATTCTTTATCTTTGATTTCAAGCGAAAGGTCGGGTATAACCGTTACCTTGCCGTTGTCAAAAGCTTTTGCAACATTTTTGAATTTTATTGTTGCCATAGGGAGTTATCCTTTCACCGCGCCCGCCACAACGCCTCGTATAATATATTTCTGGCAGAAGAGATAAAAAATGATTATCGGCAGAATTGTCAGCACAAGCATCGCCATGAGCGCGCCCATGTCCTTATTGCCGTAGCCGCCCGTGAGAGCCATTTGAACTGCAACGGGCAGGGTTTTGTTTTCGCCCGACCCAAGCACAAGATAGGGCAGCAGATAGTCGTTCCATATCCACATTGCGTTGAGTATTGCAACAGTTATTGCCGTTGGCTTTAAGATAGGAAAAACAACCGAAAAGAATGTTCTTACGGGGCTGCAGCCGTCAATGGTTGCCGCCTCTTCAATTTCCGTGGGTATGCTTTTTATGAATCCGCTGAACATAAAAACAGAAAGCCCCGCGCCGAAGCCGAGATAGATAAAAACTATGCCGATGGGGTTGTTAAGATTGAACTCAAATGCGTAATAGGTCATGGTATACATAACCATTTGAAACGGAACAATCATGCTGAAAACAAAAAGATAGTAAATGATTTTTGTGAATTTGTTCTTGACCCTGACGAGATACCATGCGGTCATCGAGGTGAGCAAAACTATGCCTGCAACCGAAAAAGCGGTTATGAATGCGGAGTTTGTGAATGAGCGCATGAAATCAGATTGAGTAAAGCCCTTTATAAAGTTATCAAAGCCCGCAAAGGTGTCGGCATTCGGGATTGAAAAGGGGGAGGAGGAAATATAAAAATTGCTTTTGAATGCATTGAACAAAATTATGATTATCGGAGCTAAAAACACAACCGCAATAAAGAATAAAAGTATATATATCAGCGATTTGCTTATTGATTTTTTCATCAGTGTTCAACCTCCCTCTGTCTTGTTGCGCGAAGCTGGATAAACGCGATAACCGCAACCAGCAGAAAAAATATAACAGCCTTTGCCTGACCCATACCGTGCCATTGCGCAAGCTTAAGCCCCGTGTGGTCATAAAAAGTTTTATATATATCGAGCGCAAGCAGCGAGGTTTCGGGTGATTTGCCGTTAAGTGCAAGGTTTTGGTCAAACAGCTTGAATGAATTTGTAAGGGTCAGGAATGTGCAAATTGTGACCGACGGCATAACCATGGGTATCGTTATGTGAAAAAGCACCTGTGTGGGTGTTGCGCCGTCAATCGCCGCAGCTTCTCCGAGATAATCGGGGATGTTTTGTATGCCTGCAATATATATAATCATCATATATCCGATAAGCTGCCAGTTCATAAGAACAACCAGTCCCCAAAACCCGTACTCGGGATTATATGTGATATCAACGCCGAATATTCCCAAAATGCCGTTAATAATCAAGCTCCATATATGACCAAGGACAATGCCGCCTATTAAATTCGGCACAAAAAATACCGTTCTGAAAAGGTTGGTGCCTTTAAGTCCTTTGGTTAAAAGCAAAGCAAGCAAAAAGGCGATAATATTAACGGATATAACCGAAACAAAGGTGAATTTAACCGTCAGCCAAAGCGAATGCAGAAAGGTTTCGTCTGTTGTAAATATTTTGATGTAGTTTGAAAGACCGACCCACTCGCTGCTGTTGACAACCTTAAATTCCGTAAATGAAAGATAAACGCCCATTGCAAACGGAACAACAAAAGAAACCGCAAAGGCGGCAAGGGTCGGAAGCGCGAATATCGGAAAATATTTTTTCAGCGTTTTCTGCATTTTATCAGCTCCGGGAAATTAATTGACGGGCGCACACAAAGGTGCGCCTCTACTACAAAAAATTATGCCCCGAATTCGCTTTTCCATTCATTGACCGCAAGGGTTTTAACTTGGTCCCATGTCATTGTGCCTTGTGCATATTTAAGCAGGGCTGCTCCGAGATTATCCTTATAATGAATGCTGGGGAAAACCGTGAAATTCCACGGGATATTTGTGATATTATCCATATTCATCCAGCGCGTAACCTCTCTTGCAAGCGGGTCATCGGGCACTTCGGAGGCTTCAAAGGTGTCAAACGGAGCGATAAAGCCAAGCTTGTTAACAACAAAGTCCTTTCCCGTGTCGGAGCTGAAAAGCCAATAGAGGAAATCCTCTGCCGCCTTTTGCTCATTTTCGCTTGCCTTGGCATTAATGCAGATAAAGTTTTCCGTGCCGATGCAGATACCGATGTTTTCTTCACCCTCAATGCCCATATAGACAGGCATGAATTTGATATCCTCCGCGGCAACCGTGTTGCCTGAAACACCGAGAATCTGCGACGCACCCCAGTTGCCGTTTTGCACCATTGCGCATTTGCCCAGAGCAAATTCCGCCATAGATGAGGTAACATCAAGTGTGCCGAGCTGTTTTTTGTCGGTTGTGGAGTTGCTTATATAAAGGTCAAAAATATTTTTAAAGTTTTCGGCGTAGGTGAAGTCAATCGTTTTGTAGCCGTCACCCGTTAAATCAATGCCTTTGTTCTCAAATTCAATCGAAAGGGGAATGTTCATCAAGTGGGTCTGCCAGCGCCAATCTTCGCCGGTTTTGAGCGAGGTTGCGGCAAAAACGCCGTCAATGCCGAGCTTATCCTTGTTTTTCTGCATGTCCTCAACAACCGCTTTGAGCGCCGCAAAGCTTTTGATGTCATCAACCGATGAATAATCCGTTGCCTTTTCGGGCAGGGCGAAGTATGCATCAAGGACTTTTGCGTTATAAATAATTCCGTAGCCTTCAACGACATAGGGTATGCCGTAAACATTGCCGTTTGCCGTTATTGCAAGAGATTTGTCGGTCAAGTGCTTGTAAAGCTCGGTGTATTTCAAATCTGCGCAGTATTCCGCCCATGAGGTGTAGCCTATCGGGCCGTTAATCTGGAAAATTGTGGGCGCATCGCTAGTTGCCATTCGCGCTGTCAGAGTTGATTCATATGTGCCCGATGCGGCGGTTTCAACAATAAGGCGCACACCCGTTTCCTCTTGATATGCGGCTGAAATCTCGTCATAAACCTCTGCAATTTCGGGCTTGAAGTTGAGATAGCGTATTTCTTTTACCGTTGCATTGCCTGCGTTTCCCTGCGTTCCTGCATTTGTATTGCCGTTGCAGGCGGTGAAAATACATAATGCGGCGGTCAGGCATGAAACCACAGACAAAACTCTTTTTAACATAATAATTACCTCCGTTTAAAAAATCAGGCAATAGTATTATGCACACGGTTCAACATAAAATATGCGACCCCGACAGATGAAATTTTTCATCCGACGGGGTCGTTCATTTTTTAATAAATATAATTTGCAGGGTTCTTTGTTTCGCCGTTATAAATAACCTCAAAATGAAGGTGAGGTCCGGTGGAGTTGCCGGTTGAGCCGACCTTGCCGATAGTCTGCCCTGCTTCAACATAATCGCCGACAGAAACCGTTATTGAGCCTTTTATCATATGGGCATATCGTGTCTTGTAGCCGTCGCCGTGATTGATAAGCACCATCTGACCGTAGCCCGAGTTGCTTCGCTGAACAACCTCAACGCGTCCGCTTCTTGAGGCGATAACGGGGGTGCCGCTTGCGCCGCCGCCGGATTTAACAAGGTCAATTCCGCTGTGCCAGCCTCTGCTTCGCCAGCCGTAAGGTGAGCTGACATAGCGGCAGCTCGGAGCAGGCCAGAGGAAGCCTTTTTTGGAAGCGGAGCCGATATAAACGCCGTTGTATGTGGTCTTTGTGCCGACGGTTACTATCTCGTCAACCGGTTCTTCGAGCGTTTCATAGTCATATTGAGTATCTTCAAGCACTCCATCGATATAGATTTGAGTTTTGGTAACGCGCTCGGAGCCGTTAATGCCCTTTTGCGAAACGCGTCTGTAGCCGCTGTATTTTGTGGCATCGCGCCTCTTGACGGTTTCAAATTCTATCTCGCGGATTTCCGAAGTTGTAACAATCTTTTTGATGCTGACAAGCTTTTCGGAGCTTTTGATTTTAATTGAAGTGCCCTCTGTGAGATTTTCCCAATCGCAGTCGGGGTTAAGCTCTTTAAGAGTATCTTCATCAACCCCGTAAAGGAGCGAAATGCTTTCAAGCGTGTCGCCTGCAGCAGCCGAATGAGTTTTTGCGGAGCCGTTAAGCGCATCGGTAAGCCTTGCCGCATCCCACATGACAGCACCGTCCTCGCGGTAAAGCCCCTGGACATAGTCTATCGTTTCCGCAAGGCTTACAACATAACCGCCGCTCTGCGCATCCGCTTCGTAGGGGGCAAGAATATTATCGAAAACGGTTTTTGCATCCGCTTCGTTTTTAACTGCGCAAACAAACTCGCCGTCAATGTAAATTCCGCAGGCGTGGGTAAGGTTGTCAACGGAATTTTCAATCATTTTGTCGGATATCGCCTGCGCATCGTTCAATTCGTCAAGCGAAACGAGTGAAAGAGAATAACGCGCGTTAAGATTAGAGGCGGGTGCAGCGGCAACCGTTGCCTCTATGTTTTCCGAGGTGTATGCACCGGAACTTAAGCGGTCTTTAACAAGATTTTTTGCTTCAATATAAACCGATTCATCGCTGATATATCCTATGCTCTGGTCGTTATAAATTACCTCCAGCGCAAAGGTTACGCCGTTCCAGAAATTAACGGTTGCAATCAATATCATCAGCGAAACTATCGGTAATAATGTGTTGAACGCGGTTTTAAGCAGAGCTCCGTGGCGTGAAAACGCTTTTTTGAAATAATGGGAGATAATTGCGGGCAGAGCCTTCGGATTTTTCAGCGCACGCTTAATGACCTTTGTTCCGTGGCGGATTTCGCTTCTGAAATGCACAATTTCATTAACTGTTGAGCTGAAGCGTCTGCGGGCATTGAGCTTTGTGCTTTCCGTTGCGCTTGAAAGAGCGCGGAAAATTCTTGCAAACGGTGCTTTGATTATTTTGAATATAAAAACGAATGTGATTTTTAAAAATCTGCAAATGGCATCGCCGAAAAGATAAAAAACCGAGTAGAATGGATTTGTTTGCGACAAGTCAACGGTTTTTTGTTCTTTTGGTTTTTTTACCATTGCCTTTTTTGCAGGCTTCATTTTCTTTTTGGGGGAAGTTTTTTCTTTTGCCGTATTCTCGCTGTTAATAATTTCATTAATGCGCTCAAGCTCTTCTCGCACCGCTTCGTGCACTTCAATTTCAGGCGTGGCTTCGGGCACGGGTTCCGGTTTTGCCGAGGGAGTTTTGCGCTTAATCTTTTTAACTTCAGGCTCAATTTTGCTTCTGGCATCCTCAAGCTGCAGGGAATATCTTCTTTCGATATCCTCCTTGATTGCCTGCATTTCAAGCTCGCGCCGTTTCTCGTCTTTAAGACGAAGCTCCTCTTCCCTTGTTTTGGGAGCTTCATTTTTTGGCGTGTCTGAATAAAGGCTGCTCAAATCATAAAAGCCGTCCATAATCTCGTCAAGTGCATTTGAACGGTTTTCGCCTTGATGAACGCTATTAACTTTTTTGTTTTCTTTATCCATTAACAGACGCTCCGTAAACAATATTTAGTCTATTATAATATAAAATGCGCCGTATTACAAGAGTAAAAAATACAGCGCATCATTAATTTACAAATAATTAAATTTTTAAAAATTCTTTAAGTGCATCCTGCCAATGGGGCAGGCGGTCAAAACCGTTTATATCAAGCGATTTTTTTGAAAGCCGTGAATTTGCGGGTCTTGCGGCAACGGATTTGTATTCGCTGCTTGAAATAGGAATTATTTTTGTCTGCGCACCCGAAAGCTCCATTATTTTTGCTGCAAATTCCGCCCAACTGCAAAAGCCCTCGTTGGTTGCGTGATATGTGCCGTATTTTTCGGTTGCCGCCATTTGACAAAGCAAAGCCGCAAGGTGCTTTGTGTAGGTGGGGGAGCCTGTCTGGTCGTTGACAACGGTAATTTCATCGCGTTCTTTTGAAAGACGAAGCATGGTTTTGACAAAGTTTTTGCCGTTTTCGCCGAATACCCATGAAATGCGTATAATAAAATGCTTTTCGCAGTTTTCGGCAACCGCTTTTTCGCCCGCAAGCTTTGTTTCGCCGTAATAATTGCAAGGTAAAGTGGGGCTGTCGGTTTCAAACGGAGTTTCGCCGTCACCGCCGAAAACATAGTCCGTGCTCAAATAAAGCAACTTCATACCGTGTTTTGCGCAGGCGCGGGCAATGTTTAAAGTGCCGTCAACATTTATTCTTTTGCAGGTTTCTTTTTCTGTTTCGGCAATGTCAACATTTGTAAAGGCGGCGCAATGGATAACCGCATCGGCATTGTGCTTTTTTGTGAAATTTTCAACTGCTTCGGCATCGGTTATGTCAAGCTCGGGTAAATCCGCGCCTACGGGCACCGCTCCGATTTTTTCAAGCTCTGCCATAACATCAGTGCCGAGCTGACCTTTTGAGCCGGTAACGATTACTTTCATGCTGTGCCTCCCATACTTTTTTTATATTTTATCATATTTTACGCATATAAACAATATTTTTTTGATTTTATCTGTTCCAAATTCCAAAAAATGTGATATTATAAAGACGATAAAGGAGCGATGTGTCATGGCTTTTAAAAATCTTATAGATTTGCATACTCATACCGACAACTCATTTGACGGCCATCATTCAACAATGTTTCTTTGCGAAACGGCGTATATGAAGGGCCTGCGCGGTGTTGCATTCACCGACCATCTTGAAATGGATGCTTTTTTTCGCGACAGCTTCGACCGCACGGCGATACAGTCATTTTTTGAGGTTGCCAAGGCACGTTCCGCTTTTAACGGCAAGCTTATGGTTTGCGTGGGTGCGGAGCTCGGTCAGGCGGTCTATAACAAGCCCGTTTCCGAAAAACTGCTTGACACAATGAAATATGATTTTGTTATCGGCGCAATACATAATCTGCCCGAAATGCAGGATTTTTATTACATGGATTTCAGCGATGAGAGCATCGACTATATGGAGCTTTTAAGGCAGTATTTCGAATGGGAATTGAAGCTTGCGGAGTGGGCGAGATTTGACACGCTTGCACATCTTACATATCCTCTGCGCTATATCGTCGGCAAATACGGCAAGAGCGTTGATATGTCAAAGTTTTCGGAGATAATTGAAGAAATTCTTGTAACCCTCATTAAAAATGAAAAGTCGCTTGAAATAAACACGGCGGGTCTGCGCCAGCCAATCGGCGTTACCTCGCCGGATGAAAGCATAGTTAAAAGATATAAAGAGCTTGGCGGCAGGCTGATAACAGTCGGCTCCGATGCGCATTATGCGGAGCATCTCGGTGCGGGCATTGAGCAGGGCTATGAGCTTGCTCTTAAATGCGGCTTTGACAGCGTTGCCGTTTATCAGAACAGAACACCCACTATGGTGCCCATTGAATGAGAAAGGAGCATAATATGAAGCTGACTGTTAATGCCCCCGCAAAAATAAACCTTTTTCTTGATATTATCGGCAGGCTTGATAACGGATATCACAGCTTGTTTATGGTTATGCAGTCTGTCGGGCTTTCCGATACGGTGACTGTTGCAAAAAGCGAAAAAAACGGAATTTTTCTGACCTGCTCCGATGAAAGGCTTCCGAGCGACGAGAGCAACATTGCATATAAAGCGGCATCTGCTTTCTTTAAGAAAACGGGTATATCCCCGAATGCCAAAATAGGCATAGAAAAGTGCATTCCCTTTGCCGCAGGTCTTGCGGGCGGAAGTGCTGATGCGGCGGCTGTTATTGTTGGATTAAACGAGCTTTACAAAACGGATTTAAGCCAATCAGAGCTTTGCAAGATAGGGCTTTCGGTCGGCAGCGATGTTCCGTTCTGCATAGTCGGCGGCACATGCCTTTCACAGAATACCGGCGGAGTTCTTTCTCCGCTTGAGCCTCTGAAGGACTGCCATATCGTGCTTGCAAAGCCGGAGGCGGGAGTCTCAACCGCAGAGGCCTATGCCGCGGCGGACGGCACATATCTTTACCGCCCCGACAGCATGCGTATGCTTGATGCCTGCGAAAAAGGCGATTTCGAGGGTATATGCAAATATGCGGGCAACGTGTTTGAGCAGGTGATTGAGGTTGCTGACCGCGTTGAGTTTAAACGCATAATGCGCGAAAACGGCTGTTCACTTTGCCAAATGAGCGGAAGCGGACCCACGGTTTTTGCTTTGTTTGAAAATAAAGACAATGCAGAAAAATGTGCAGAGGAGCTAAAGAAAATCTGCCCGAATGTATTTTTAACAGTCCCCGTTTCGCACGGAGCAATAATTGAATAAAAAAGAAGGGCTGACTTGAGTGTCAGCCCTTGATTTTTTGCCTTTTGCGGCGGTAAAACATGTAAAAGCAAACGGACATAACCGTGCAGGTCAGCCAGCCTATCGGCCACGCCGCCCAAATGCCGTTTGTTCCGTAATCGGGTGAGAGAAGATAGGCGAAAATAACTCTCAAAATCAAATCCGCAAAGGTTGTTACCATGAACGCTTTCATTTTGCCCGTGCCTCGCAGAACGCCGTCGGCAAGAATTTTAAATGCTATGGGGCAGTAAAACGGTGAGGTGATTTTTAAAAAATCCATGCCCGTTTTCAGCGCATCGGCGTTTCCTTCTTCGAGAAAAAGCATTATAAGCGGCTCGCCCGCAAAGAAATACGCAACGGAAAAGGGGATTGTGATAAACAGCGACATCAACAGCCCCGCGCCGAAGCCCGAATCAATCCTTGAAAGCTTCTTTGCGCCAACATTTTGGGCTGTGTAGCCTGAAATACCGTTGCCGAGGGTTGTGAGGCTTGTTATGCAAAAGGTGTTCAGCTTAATTGCTGCCGAATAGCCTGCAATAACCGATGAGCCGAAGCTGTTTATGAGCCTTTGAATGAACAGGTTGCCTACGGAAACAAAGCTCTGCTGCAAAATGCTGGGTATTGCAACAAGACATATTTCCCAAAGCGTTGAAAAAGAAAACTTCTTATATTTTTCGGTAATCTTTATTTCTTTGATTCTTATTGAAACGGTGATGAGTGCAAGTATGCATGCCGCACCCTGCGCAATAAAGGTTGCCCAAGCAACGCCCGCAACGCCCCAATTAAAGAATTTAACAAAAACATAGTCGAGAATGATGTTGCCCACCGAGGAGCAGATAAGAAAAAACAGAGGAGTTTTTGAATCGCCGACCGAAACGAAAACAGCCGTTGCAATATTATAAAGGAAAAGAAACGCAAAGCCGCCTATGTATATTTTGAGATATAGCGCAGAATCGTCAAAAATATTTTCGGGTGTGTTGAGAAGCCGCATAACGGGGGTGCATGCCGCAAGCCCCGCTGCAGTCAGACCGACGGAAGCAACGACAGCCGAAATAACCGTTGTTGATATTGCCGTGCGTGTATGCACATAATCGTGAGAGCCGAAAATCCGAGCGATAACAACCGAGCAGCCGATATTGCAGCCGATTGCAACGGCGTTGAAAATCATCGTTACGGGGTATGATGCGCCGACTGCCGCTAACGCATCCTCGCCGGCAAATCTGCCCGCGATAACGGAATCCGCGATGTTATAAAGCTGCTGAAAAATAACGCTCAGAAACATTGGTATTGTGTAGCTTCGCAAAACCTTGGAAGGCTTGCCTGAAGTTAAATCCCTGACCACGTTAAACCTCCGAATTATTTTGAGTTTTTCTTTGTTCTGAATCTGAAAAGCCCGATGAATATTGAGAGCAAACACAGAATTTCGGTAGCGGTTCCGGAATATGAGCCGCAGATTATGTTATAGATAAGCCACATGAGGGATGTGGGAATAGTCAGCGCGCGAAGCTCCTGTGTTTTGGGATTCCACATAACAAAAGATGAAATAATCATTGCAGCCATCGGCAGAAGCGAAACCGGGCTTTCGTAGGTGACAGCTCCGCCTATGCCCGCAAGCACGGCAAAAACAATCGGGCACGCAATGCTGTCAACAAATTTGGATTTGCCTCTGAAGCAGAATGCAACGCTTCGTGAAAAGCCGACTATGTTGCCGACCATGCCTTCGTATGCGCCGAGCAGAAAATACTGCAGCGCAAAAAGCAGACCCGAACAAAACTGCATTGCAACGATTCGTCTGTGGGTGCGCTGCTGATATGAAAACAGAAGAAGTGCCGCGGCAACAAATCCGATGACCTGCGATATTATAAATGTTGTGTCTTTTCCCACAAAAAAACTTGTTATAAAATCCATAAAAACCTCTGAATTTGTATTTTTGTTTATTATATCTTTTTTGTTCCGCTATAACAATGCCAAAAATGAAGAAATCCCCGCTCATTGAGCAGGGATTTTTGTGTAAATTAATTGTTTGAGTCTTTTGTTTAACATATCTGTAACATTTTAAAAATAGCAAGCAAACAAAACGTTTATATATTATCTGTGATTTGTTCGCATACGGAGCAAACGTAACCGTCGGCTATGCTTATAAACGAACACTCAAACCCGTTTTCGGAGCATACAACTCCGTTTTCGCTTATCTTAAATGAAACGCTTTTTATATTTGCTCCCAAGCCCGTGCCGATGCATTTAAAATACGCTTCTTTAAGAGTCCATATTTCAAAAAATCCCGTTTCGTTTGAGTGAATATAATCAAGCTCGTCGTCGCAGGCGAATTTTTCGGCGATTTTAGGGTTAATCGGGCGGATTTTTTCAATGTCAATTCCGATTTCTTTATCAGAAACGGCGCAGATAACATGGTCACCGCTGTGGCTGATGTTAAAACAAGCCCTACAGTTAACGGCAAAGGGCTTTCCGCTTGCCGACAGAGCAAATTCAATTTTCTCTTTTTCAATTCCGCAGAAATCGGATAAAGCGGTGCGGCAAAGGTAATCCGCCGCAATTCTTGACTTTTGCTTTTTTGCATTTTGCAGGCGCAGAGTGCTTTCCTTGCGTTCGCTGCTCATTGCGTCAAAATAATTGCGAAACTCCGCTTCCGATATATCGTTTATGTTGCATGAATAAATCTTCATATTGCGCCTCTAAAACAAAAAGCCGCCGAATGGGCGGCAGATTTTTGAAATCAAAAAAGACCTGAGAATTTAACCATAATAATGCCTACGGTTGCGCCTACGATAAAACCGCCGATAATTTCGGGGATTGTGTGACCCTCAACCTTTTTAACATCTTTGGCTTCGCGTCCGCAAACCTTGCCTTGAAGTCTGTTGAAAGCATCGGTCAGCCTGCTGATGGGGAGCCTGACCTTGAATGCATCAAACATAACAATGAATGCAAAAACGCCGCATGCGGCAAAAATATCCGAGTCAAAGCCGTTACGCAGACCGATGCAGGCGCAAAGAGCGATAACGGTTGCCGTGTGTGAGCTGGGCATGCCGCCGAGCTTAAAGAGGGTTTCGATTGTAACCTTGCCGACTGCAAGACCCTTTCTTTTTCCGTTATAGTATTTAACCGTATTTATAATCACTTTAATAAGCTGTGCAACAAACCAAGCGATAAGGCAAACAAAAAAAATTCTCATCGAGCTGAATTCTCCTTAAAAACACAATTCAGCTAATTGTACAATATTGACTGACAAAAAGCAAGACTTTTTTTCTTGAAAAACAGATAGAAATATGTTAAAATATCGGCAAATAGGCTGAAATAATGAAAAAATATAAAATTAACGGAGTGTAACATGAAAAAGAAAGTAAATGCGGCAAATGCAAATTCACCCACATACTCAACGGTTAAGGAAATTGTTGTTACCGGTGCCGCAAAGGGCGGCGACAAAAGACAGTTTGTTTTTCTTGACAAAAACAAAAAAGAATGCGAAAGAAGCTTTAATCAGACATGGGCGGAAATTAACGCTATCGGCACATTTTTCAGCGTTAAGGGTCTTAACGGTCAAAAGAAGATTGCCATTATCGGCGAAAACTGTTTCGAATGGATGATTGTTTATTATGCAACTCTCGTTGGCGGCAACATCACAGTCCCCATGGACTGCAAGCTCCCCGCCGATGACCTTGCCGACCAGCTTATCCGCTGCGACTGCGATGCGCTTGTTTACACAGGCAAATTTGTTGACATGGTTGAGGGCTTTAAGGCTGACCCCAACATGCCCGCAATGCAGTATTTCAATATCAGCGAGGATTACGAAGCCTTTATGGCAGAGGGCAATGCCGCTCTTGCCGCAGGCGACACATCCCTTGTTGATGCTGAAGTTAAACCCGATGACCTTGCATGCATTGCCTACACATCGGGCACAACCGCAAAGAGCAAGGGCGTTATGCTCACTCATAAAAACATTGCAAGCAACTGCTCGTCCGCTTGCCGCGCTCACACAGGCAGACATGCGATAGGATTTTTGCCCCTTAACCATACATACGCATGGGTAAGCGCACTTTTCTCATCATATATCCTTACCGAATGGGGCTACCTTTGCGACGGCATCGGCAACATTCAGGGTGACCTTAAAAAATATAAGCCCTATAACTTCTCGGGTGTTCCCCTTGTTGTTGAAACAATCTATGACCGTATCTGGAAAACCGCAAGAAAAACGGGCAGAGAAGATATCCTTAAAAAGGGTCTTAAAATCAGCAAAACCCTCATGAAGCTCGGCATTGACAAAAGACGCAAGATTTTCAAAACTATCATCGATAATCTCGGCGGCAACCTTAACATGATTGTTTGCGGCGGCGCAAACCTTGACCCCAAATATGAAGAAGGCATGCACGATTTCGGTATCGAAATCTATAACGGCTACGGCATGACCGAGTGCTCACCCGCAATCACCTGCAACAAGCCCGGCAAATTTAAGTTCGGCTCTGTAGGCACTCCGCTTGACTGCTGCGAGATTAAGATTAACAACCCCGATGAAGACGGCGTTGGCGAAATCTATGTAAGAGGCGACAATGTTATGGTCGGCTATTATAATGACCCCGAAGCAACAGCCGCTGTTTTTGACGGTGAATGGCTCAAAACGGGCGACCACGGCAGAATAGATAAGGACGGCTTCCTCTTTATGGTTGGCAGAAAGAAAAATCTTATCTGCCTTTCCAACGGCAAAAACGTTTCTCCCGAGGAGCTTGAAGACAGACTTTCAAGAATTGACTATGTTAAGGAAGTTCTTGTTTATGCGGAGGATAACAAGATTATCGCCGAGTTCTTCCTCAATGAAGAGGATTATCCCGATGCAAGAAGCAGAATTGATGCGGATGTTCAGAATTTCAACCGCAGTATGCCTCTTTTCAAAAATATCAACAAGGTAAGAGTGCGCGACGAGGAATTCCCCAAAACAACCACTCTCAAAATTGCAAGAAAATATAACTGATTTGAATATAACAAGAAAACCGACTGTGTGCACAGTCGGTTTTTGTTATATATTGATTATTTTCGGCTCAATGCCGAGCATCGGCAAAAGCTTTTTTGTTACATCGCTTGTCTTAATCTTTAATGTTGCCGTGTTGTCGCTCGGATGACAGCAGATATATTCCTCTTTGAGTATATCCGCATCAATCGCAAGGGCAACGCGTTTTTCTTTGTCAAAAACAAGGCTTGTAACGCTCAACGAGCCCGGTGAGGTGTTAAGCATATCCCGCATTGCTTCGGGCGGAGCAAATGAAAGGCGCGATGAGCCGAGCTTTTTTGAAACATCCTTGGTAACGAACTTTTTACTGCCGTCAAGCATTAACAAATAGTATGCGCTGCCGGTGGTCGTTTGTAAAAACAGATTTTTGCATATCCTGCCGCCAATGAGATTTTCGACCTCAGCGCATTCTTCAATGGTGAACGCGGGTGCGTGGGTTACCAAAGAAAACTCAATTTCGGCATTCTCCAAATATGCGCATATTTCAGCCGCTGTTCGGCTTAAATTTGTGTTATTCATATCACGAATAGAACGCGGAGGCATATCCTTCCGCATCGATTTGAATGGATTTCCACGGACCGCTGCTGCATTCCTCATGGGTCTGAATGCCGTTTTCAAAGGTGTGGATGTTAAGATACTGCGATTTGCCTCTTGAAAGCACCCAGCTTTTGCCAAGCGACTGCTCCGTTGAAGGAAAAATGCTTTCATCAAGCGAAAACTGCTCGTTTCTCAATTCACCCGCGCAGAAAGCAACGATTTTATCTTTGGCATCAAATTCGATGAAACAGCGTGAGGTTTTGCTTTGCATTATATATGCGCCGCTCGGAGTTTTGGCAAATTCAAGGAATTCTTCAATCTGCTCGCCGCTGCCGTTTTCCGTTTTGAAAACAAATCGGAAGCTGTCGGCTTTTTGATTGTATTCCGCAGAGTATTCCTCAATCAATTCTTCCGAAACGAATTTCAGAGAAAAGCTTGTTTTGCCGTCGGAACTGTAAACAACATCCATTCCTCGGCTTTGGAGCTTATAAAAATCCTTTGCGGCTTCTTCTGTCATATCCGCCGTAAAGCCGTCGGTGATGCCCATGGAGTTAATCGGAAACGGCTCAAATGCAGTCAAAATATAGTCGCTTTCAAGAAAATATTCGTCAGGATTCTGAACTTTTATTGCTTTGTTGTGTTCTGTTTCGAGAATGCTGACCTTTGCTTTCATTGCCGAAATAACGCTCTCAAAGCGGTCAAGACAGCCTGCGAAGGTTTCATCCGTGTTGGTGATGTTAAGCATATCTGCGGTTATAAGTTTCTCGCCGCTGTCGTTTGAGCAAGAGCATAAAAGCAGCAGAAGCACCGCAAACAAAGAAAGAATTCTTTTCATTTTATTTTTCCTGAAGAAGCTTTGCAAGCTCGTCCATAAAGGTGTTGATATCCTTAAACTGTCTGTAAACCGAAGCAAAGCGGACATAAGCAACCTCGTCAAGGTCCTTGAGCTTATCCATTGCAAGCTCGCCTATGTGAACGGAGGTTACCTCTCTGTCAAGTGAATTTTGAAGAGCAGCTTCGATTTCGTTAACCGCAGTTTCAATCTTTTCAAGAGAAACGGGTCTTTTTTCGCAGGCGCGGAGCATGCCGTTGAAAAGCTTGTTGCGGTCAAAAACTTCTCTTGACTTGTCTTTCTTAACTACAATTACGGGAACGGTTTCAATTATCTCATATGTGGTGAAGCGCTTCTGGCAGCTTATGCATTCTCTGCGGCGGCGTATACGCTCGCCCTCGTCGGTGGGTCTTGAGTCAATAACCTTGCTTTCTTCGCAGCCGCAAAACGGACATTTCATAGCTTAAACACTCCTTATGTTTTGTTTTATTTTTTTGCCGCAGAGCTCAATGCTCTTTTTGGCAAGAGTAACCAAAGAATCAACGATTGTTTCATCCGCGATGCTGTAGTCGCGATAGATTACCGAAAGCTCCGTGCAGCCCAAAACAACGCAGTCGCAGCCGCATCTTTTCAGGTTGTTGATAATCCTCCAGAAGCTTTCTATGTCAACGGTTTTACCCGCTTTGACCTGACCGTAGATTATTTCCATGAGCGCATCGGTATCCGCCTCATCGGGCACGGCAAAATCAAGCCCGTGCTTTTGAAGCGTTTTTTGATATGAGCCGGAGGACAGTGTGCCCTTTGTGGCAAGTATACCAACCTTTTTGGCATCGGGAACGGTATTTTTTATGTGCAAAACCGTTTCCTCAATTATGTTGATGATTTTAACATCAACCACACTTTGTATTTCATCATAGAAATAATGCGCCGTGTTGCAGGGAATAACGATATAATCCGAGCCTGCTTTTTGAAGCGTTTTTGCATCTTCCGCCATCTGCGGCAGGGGATTCGGCTCATTCGGGTCAAGGATATAGTTTGTGCGGTCATGGATTGCCGCGTGATTCAGGATAATCATTGAAACATGCTCCTGGTCAACGGCGGCATCTGTCAGCCTTATAACAAGCTCCGCAAAATAGATTGTTGCAAGCGGACCGACCCCGCCAAGCACGCCGAGCTTTGTTTCTTTGTTTTCGCTCATTTAATCACTATCCGTAAATTTTGTATTTCCTGATTTGATTATAGAAAACTGCGTTGGTGTAGAAAATTCTTTTCGGGTTTTTATCTGCCTTGTATTTAATCGGGAAAGTCCAGCGACCCTCTTTCATAAGCTTCAAGGCTCTGCTTTTGAGTTCTTCGTCGTGAACATAATTCTTTATAACATATTTGGGCACGAGCGAGAAAAGATGCTCCTTATCTGCAACGGTATATTCAAGCTCTTTTTCATAAATCAAATCGTCAACAATCCATTTAACGGTGTTAAAGCCGCTGGCAGTAACATAAAAATTGCTTCTGCCAAGGCGCACGTTAATCTCAAAAAACTTGAATTTACCGTCTCTTGTGTCATATTTAATGTCAAAGTTTGCAAATCCGGTATATCCGATATGCTCAAGGAATTTTGTGGCGGCGGCAACAATTTGGTCATTCACTTCGTTGATGATAACAACGGGGTTGCCTATAGCCGATGGGGTGTGGTCCTCCAGCAAAACATGGCCGAGCGAAGCGAACTTCACCTTTGCGTTTCTGTCGCAGTAGCAGGTGAGCACTCTCATATATGTATCGTCGCCGGGGATGCAGTCCTGAATGAGGAACTTGTAGTTATAATCGGTTTTCTCGAGCTTTGCGAGCATGTCGTCAAGCTCCTGCCTTGTTTTGAATCTGAAAACCTTGCGCTTGCCGTCAAATTTCGCGTAGTGATACATTGCGCTGTTGGCGGGCTTTGCAATAATCGGATATTCAAAATCAAAGTCCATTGCGTTTTCTTCGCCGCAATTATAAACATAGGTTCTCGGGTAGTCAATGCCGAGCTCCTCGCAAATTTCATAGAATTTATCCTTAAGAACAATTTTATTGAGCAAATCCTCATCAATATAGGGGATAACATAATATTCGCTCAAGAGGGGCTTGTTTTCAATCAAAATTCTGACATACCAGTCGCCGCAGCCCATAACAATCAGCTTCTTTTTGCCCATGAATTCCTTGCCGACTTCTATAAGAGTGTTGACAAGAGTTTCCTTGTTTTCAAGACCGGGAAAAACGCGGTTTTCGATAATGTCGCTGTTTGCGATATATTCGCATTTTTTCATGCTTAAAACGAGCGACTTGATTTTATATTCCTCGTGAAAGCTTCGCGCAAGGCTGTATGCCGTAAAATCCGCGCCGAGGATGACGGGCAAAAATTCTTTTTCCTCAAATTCCATTATCTACAACTCCAAACGGTAAACTTAAAATTATTATATTACATCTGAATTTTATTTGCAAGCGGTTTACAAATTTTCCAGATAAGTCAAGGCTTTTTTCAGGTCTGAAACATCTCCGAAGCCCGCGCGGTAAAGCTCGATTATATAATCGCCTGCATAATTTACGGAGTTCATAACCGAGAACAGCTCTTTGAAATCAAAATTGCCGAGGGCGGGGGGCATGCAGTCGTGCTCAGCGTTATGGTCGCTCAAATGAATGTGGATAATATCCTTTTTAAATTCTTTTGCAAATTCAATGGGTGAATATCCCGCACGCACCGCCTGCTTAACATCAAAAACAAGCTTAAAATCATTGCCGAGAGCTGCCTTCATGCGCTTGAGAAAATCGGGATTTTCGCTGAAATGGCGGTTAACGTTTTCCTGCGCAACGGTAACTCCGAAGGCTTTTCCTGCATTCACAAGCTTCATGAAACGCTCAAAATATTCGTTTTCCGGAATTTTTGAGGGCAGTAAGGAGCCGTGAATAACCGAAATTTCCGCACCAACCGCCGCCGTTACCTCAAATGCGCGCTTGTAAAATTCAAGCATATCATCAAAACGCCTTTGATATTCGCTGAAAAGCATATAGGTTTCAGCAAAAGACGAGAAGGGGTGAACGGAAACAATTTTTATTCCGCGTTCTGCCGATATTTCGTTAAGAATTTTCGCAAAATCTATGGTTGTTTCGCTCGGAGAATTAAGGAACACCTCGCAGGTTTTAACTCCGAGGTCTGCAAGCTGTATGAGCGATTTTTCTGTTTCCTGCGGGTAAAGGCAGGAAGTGGAAATGCCGAATGCCATTTTGTTCAGTCCTTGTTTGGTAATATTTTAGGTTTGAAACGATGCTGCCGATGAAGTATAATTTCATTGGAGGTACGATATGAGAAAGATTTTTAAAGAGATTCACACTCCTGCGCGCAGGGCGTTTGTTATCGGATGGATTGTTATAGCTGCCGTTGTTGCCGCTTCAGCTGTTCTTTACATAGGGGCGGGCAGGGTGTTCGATTATTATTCTTCTGTTGAAATGAGCGAAAAGCTGCTTGCAAGCGCAAGACCCGCATCAATCGGGGTGTGTGCATGCTCGCTCGGCTTGGAATACCGCGCGATACACAAGAAAAATTCTTCAAATTAAATTATAACACATTAAAACCTAAAGGTCGAGAAAATCATCAAATTTTTTCGACCTTATTTTTTATTATTTTTTCTCGACTTTTTCACTTTAATGTGTTATGATACCCTTGTATTAATACGGCTGTGCCGTATATCGGAGGAATGAATGATGCTTAAAGTTGCAATGCTTTCAAAATGGCATGTTCACGCAGAGGGTTATGCCCGCGATTTTTTAAAGACCGGCAAGGCGGAAATTACCGCAGTCTGGGACGAAAAGCCCGAAAGGGGAATGCCTTGGGCTGAAGCGCTCGGCTGTGATTTTGAGGCAGACTTGGATGCGCTTCTTGCAAGGAACGATGTTGATGCGGTTTGCTGCTGCGCTCCCACCACCATGCACAAGGATGTTTTAATCCGTGCCGCAAAAGCGGGCAAGCATATTTTTACGGAAAAGACTCTTGCATGCACGGTTGAGGAATGCCGTGAAATTGCAAAGGCTGTTGAAGAAAACGGCGTAACCTTTACCATTTCGTTCCCCCACAAGGCGTGGCCTGCAGTCAGATTTGCGAAAAAACATATAGAAAACGGCGATTTCGGCAGAGTGACCAATGTCAGAATCCGCAACGCTCACAACGGCGTCAGCGGCAAATGGCTGCCCGAATATTGGTTTGTTAAAGAGGACTGCGCGGGCGGCGCAATGATGGATTTGGGCTGCCATCCGATGTATCTTTTAGCTTATCTTTGCGGAAAGCCCAAAAAGATAACGGGCATAGCCAATTCCGTGCTCGGCACTCCCGTTGACGAGAACGCAATTTCAGTTATTGAATTTGAAAACGGCGCAATCGGCGTTTCCGAAACCTCTTTTCTCGCATTTTCCTCGCCCTACACAATCGAGGTTCACGGCACGGAGGGCATTTTCCTCTGGCGCGGAAACAATGACATGAAGTATAAAACCGTTGAAACCGCAAAGCTCAACAAGGACTTCATAACCCCCGATGTTATGCCCGAGGACGGCGGCTATCCTATAAACCTTTTTGTTGATGCATGCATCAACGGCACGGGCTCGCCCGACGGACTCGGCATGGAGGATGCCATTGAGCTTGCTTGCCTGCTTGAAAATTCATATATTTCGTATGAAACCGGCAAAACGGTTGAAATAAAGGAGTAAATAAAAATGAGAATGAGAACAACTTTGCATTATTACGATATCTTTCCCAAGGTTTTCCCTGCGGGGAAAGAAATTGAAATTACAATAAAGCCCCTCGGCTGTCACGCGGTAACAAAAAAGCCCGAGGAAATCTATCTTGCAATCTACGGGCTTGATGACGGCAATCCCCGCGACTATCCCTACAGAGAAAACGGCAAAAAGGTTGACTTTGTGTTTGACGGCGAGCTTAAATTCAAATATACCTTCCCCCGCGAACAGCAGTATTATGTCAGAATTTTTGACAAAGAAACAAACAAAAGACTTCTCCAGTTGAGCGTTTATGCTCTTGACGAGGATTTGTGCGGCAGATACCCGCTTATCGGTGATTTGCATATGCATACCTGCCGTTCAGACGGCAGGCAGTGCCCCGCAATCGTGAGCGCAAACTACAGAAAGCACGGCTACGATTTCTTTGCAATTACCGACCATCACCGTTATTATCCCTCGCTTGAAGCGATTGAGGCATATAAGGATGTTCCCATTGAGTTCAACATTATCCCCGGCGAAGAAGTTCACCTTCCCGACCTTGCTCCCGACCATATAAACGATGTTCATATCGTTAATTTCGGCGGAAAATATTCCGTGAACGCAATTCTCAAAGATGAATATGCAGAAGAATACGGCAACGATATCGAAAAACGCCGATTTGAAGGCTTCCCTTGCCCTGAACAGATTGACGAGGAAGGCTACAGAGCGGAGGTTGATGCTCTTGCCGCAACTCTTGATATTCCCGAAGGCATCGAGCCTTTCACATACGCAAGCTGTGTTTGGGTGTTCAACCACATCAAAAAGGCGGAGGGCCTCGGCATTTTCTGCCATCCCTACTGGCTTTCAAATGTTCATCAGGTGCCCGAAAACTTAACTGATTACATGCTCAAAACTCATCCGTTTGATGCGTTTGAAGTTCTCGGCGGTGAAAACTATTATGAGCATAACGGCTTCCAGACCCATAAGTACTATGAGGTGCTTGCAAAGGGATATGATAAATTCCCCATTGTCGGCAGCACGGACAGCCACAGCTCCGTTAACAACGAAAACGCATATGTTGCATCAACAATGGTTTTCTCGCCCGCAAACGAAAGAACTGCGATTATCGATTCAATCAAGAATTTTTATTCAATCGCGATTGACGGCATCAGCAAGGAGTTCCGCCTTGTGGGCGATTTCAGGCTTGCACGTTATGCAACCTTCCTTTTGCAGGATTATTTCCCGCTTCATGATGACCTTTGCTATGAAGAGGGCAGAGCGATGAAAGATTATGCCTGCGGAATTGATGGCGCAAAGGAAACACTTGAATTTATCAGCGGCAGAGTTCAGAAGCAGCGCGAAAAATACTTTGCTTTTTAAACAAAAGGAGGTTGTATTGTGGAAAAACAGCGTTCACTCGAAAATGAGTTTGTGCATCCCAATAAAATAGGCTTTAAGGACGGCCTTGGCTATGCATTCGGTGATGCGGCTAACTTGTTTGTTCTTACTTATGTTTCATCATATCTTAAGGTGTTTTTCACCGATATTCTCAAGGTTGCGGAAAGCAAGATAACAACCCTTTTGCTTATCGCAAGGCTTTGGGATGCAATTAATGACCCGCTTTGGGGCAATATCGTTGCAAAGAAAAGACCCAATAAAGACGGCAAATACAGACCCTATATTAAGTGGTTCGCAATTCCTCTGGGCATTATGGCGATGCTCTGCTTTGTAAATTTCAGAGAATTTACAACCAGCGAAACCGTTGTTGTTGCTCTTATGTATGTTACCTATATCGGCTTCGGTATGATGTATACAACAATCAACATTCCCTACGGCTCGCTTGCTTCGGTTATTACCGATGACCCCGAGGGCAGAACTCTGCTTTCAACCTTCCGTTCAATCGGCGCAGGTCTCGGCGGCGCGGTGCCTCTGCTTATCGGCCCCATGATTATTTACACCGTAACAGGCACGAACAGTCAGGGTGTTGCCGTTAAGGCTGCAGATGCGGGCGGAATGCTCAAATTCGGCATTATCATGGGACTTCTCTCCATTATCTTCTTCTTCCTATGCTTTAAGAACACAAAAGAAAGAGTTGCTTCCGAGGAAGAACCCAAGGTTGATATCAAGGGTATGTATATCGGCATGCTCAAGAGCAGACCCTTCATTGTTGCCGCTCTTTCGGGCATTCTTATCAGCGGTCAGCTTCAGTTTGCATCACTCAACCAATATCTTTATAAGAACTATTTTGAAAACACCGACCTTTCAATCATCGGCACAATCGCTAACTATCTGCCCATGGCTGTTATGATTTTCTTTATGCCCAAGCTTGTAAAGAAATTCGGCAAGCAGGAGCTTTGCAGCTTCGGAACACTTTTTTCGGCAGTTGCCGCTGTTCTTATGTTCTTCATTGTTCCTCATTGTGACAGAACAGGCAGCGCACCTGTTGTGTTTATGCTATTTACATTCGTTGTCGGCTTCGGCTATTCGTTTGTCAGCATCACAAACTGGGCAATTATTACCGATGTTATCGATTATCAGGAATACAAAACGGGTATCCGCAGCGAAAGCGCGGTTTATGCGGTTTATACCTTCTGCCGCAACCTCGGTCAGACAATCGCGGATGTCGGCGGCATGAAGCTTCTCGGCAGCGTTGCGGGCTATGACGGCGCAATTCACGGCTCGGCAGGTTATGTTGAGGGCGTAGGCGAGGGAATCCTCTTTGTCTGCACGGTTATTCCTGCAGTTGTTTATACTCTTGTATTTATCCTTTTCAAATTCGGTTATCCGCTCACAAAACCCAAGCTTGAAACCATGTATGCAAGCCTTCGCGAAACACGAAGCGCAGCAGAATAAAATTTGAGGGAGGCTGCAACAAGCCTCCCTTAAAAATTTTTGCTTTTCACTTGATTTAAACAAAATAGTGATATATAATATATTAGTTAGTTTTACAAAATCCGCGGTTTAGCGACTTTGCGGTGAAGGGGTGTTGAAATTGAAGAAAATCGGTTTTGACAATGCGGCTTATATAAGCAAACAGTCCGAGCAGATAAGCAAGCGCATAAATGAATTCGGCGGCAAGCTTTATCTTGAGTTCGGCGGCAAGCTTTTTGATGATTTCCATGCTTCAAGGGTTTTGCCGGGCTTTGCTCCCGACCGCAAGCTTCAAATGCTCAAAAGCATTGCCGATGATGTTGAGGTAGTAATTGTTATCAACTCTGCCGACATCGAAAGCAACAAGATACGCCGCGACCTCGGAATAACATATGATGCCGATGTGCTTCGCCTTATTGATGCTTACAGAGGTGCAGGTCTTTTTGTGGGCAGCGTTGTGCTTGCTCAATTTAAAGAACAGCCTGCAGCGCAGTCGTTCAAGGTTAAGCTTGAGCAGCTCGGTGTCAAGGTTTTCATTCACCGCAGCATAGAGGGCTATCCCTATAATGTTTCTCACATCGTCAGCGATGAGGGCTTCGGCAAAAACGAGTTTATCGAAACCGAAAGACCTCTTGTCGTTATCACCGCGCCCGGCCCCGGAAGCGGAAAAATGGCAACCTGCCTTTCACAGCTTTATCACGAAAATCAGCGCGGCAACAAGGCGGGCTATGCGAAGTTTGAAACCTTCCCAATATGGAATCTCCCCTTAAAGCATCCCGTTAACCTCGCCTATGAGGCGGCAACGGCTGACCTTAACGACGTTAACATGATTGATCCCTATCATCTTGATGCTTACGGTGTGACAACCGTTAACTACAACAGAGATGTTGAGGTTTTCCCCGTTTTAAATGCTATATTTGAAAGAATTGAGGGCGTAAGCCCCTATAAATCACCCACCGATATGGGTGTTAATATGGCAGGCTATGCCATTTGCGATGACGAAGCAACAAGAGAAGCTTCAAAGCAGGAAATTATCCGCCGTTATTTCAACGCCATGTGCGATTTGAAAATGGGCAGAGGTAAGCAGGAGGCTGTTGATAAAATTGTCAGCCTCATGAATCAGGCGGGCATCAGCGTTGATGACAGAAAGGTTATCAAGGCGGCTATAGACAGAAGCAACGAAACCGAGGGTCAGCCCGCGGTTGCTATTGAATTGCCGGACGGCAGGATTGTTACCGGCAAAACCTCCAATCTTCTCGGCGCATCAAGTGCCGCGCTTCTTAATGCATCAAAGCATCTTGCGGGTCTGCCCGATGATTTGCTGATGATTGCGCCGTCGATAATCGAACCTATCCAAAAGCTCAAAACAGGTCTGCTCAAGGGTCATAACCCGAGACTCCATTCCGACGAAACGCTTATCGCTCTTTCAATGAGCGCAAACACCAACCCCGTTGCAAACAAGGCGCTTGAAGCCATCGAGGGTCTTAAGGGCTGTGAGGCTCATTCAACGGTTATTCTTTCGCAGGTTGACCAGGATGTTTACAGAAAGCTCGGTATTAACCTTACCTGCGAGCCGAGATATCAGACCAAAAAACTTTATCACAAATAATTAAAGTGGCTGTGAAAAACAGCCACTTTTTCTATATTGTATATATATGTGTTACATTTGTAACATTGATATTGTTTTTATAATATAATAAAATAAAAGAGAACAAAATTCCTTGAAAGGATATAAACACATGGGTAAAAAGATAATTGTTGCGGGTCTCGGTCACGGCGGTATAGCCGCCGCCGCTCTTATTGCCAAGGCGGGCTTTGATGTTACCGTTTATGAGCAAAAGTCGGAAGGCACTCTCGGCTATGACTGGACTGATATTTTCGCACCGGGAGCGCTCAAAATTGCGGGCATGGATATGCCGCCCGCTGATAAATTTGAATATAAAGAGGATATGACCTTCTTCGGTCCTTCAATGACAAAGGGCCTGCGCCAGCATGTGCCCGAAGAAAAGCTTGAAATTAAAATGGAGCGCAGAGATATTTATGAGCATTTTATAAATCATGCGCTTGAATGCGGTGTCAAAATTGTCTATGACTGCAAGGTTGAGGCTCCGATTATTCTCGGCAACAGAGTTGTCGGCATAAAGACAAGTCAGGGCGATGTTTACGGCGATATGGTAATAGATTCCTGCGGTATGAATTCGCCCGTGCGCCGCAATTTGCCCGAATCTTTCGGAATAGAAAAGGAAGTCGGCAGAAAAGAAAAAATTTCAATTTACAGAGCTTTTTATAATATCGCCGAGGACGTTGAGGTTGAAGCAAAGTTCAAGGTTTTGCTTTTTGCGGGAGGTAAGCTCGGAATAAGCTGGATTGCATCTGAAAGCACCCACACAGATTTGCTTATCGGCAGATTTGACGATTTTGATATGGAGGAAGTTGAAGGTTTTTCCGATTTCCTGCGCGAAACCAATCCGAGGCTCGGCAAAGAGGTGCTTCGCGGCGGTCATTTTGTTGAAATCCCCGTGCGCCAGCCGCTTTCAATTTTGGTTGCCGACGGCTATGCGGCGATAGGCGACAGCGCGTTTATGACAGTGCCCCTTATCGGCTCCGGCATCGCCAACAGCTTGAAGGCTGCAAGAATTCTTGCCGATACGGTTATCAACGATAAGAATGGTCAGTTCACCGCCGAAACGCTCTGGAAATATCAGATGGGCTACTATAAAGAACTCGGTGCAGGTCTTGCTCCGCTTGCGTGCGGCAAGCTTCTTTTGCTCAGCCTTACCCCCGAAGAAGTTGACTATGTGTTTGAAAAGGGCATCATGACCGAGGATATGATGACCATTGGTGCCGATTTCACGGGTCTTGCAAATGTCAATATTGATCCGCGAGCCTTGATAAATCAGGCAAAACAGGTTTGCGGCGACCCTGAGTTGCTCAAAAAGATTGTTACCTGCGGTGTCAGCATGGGTAAAGCCATGGCGGCATGTGCAATGATGCCCAAAAAGTGGAACGAAAAGAGAGTTCGCTCATGGGCAAAGGTTTATGAGTTTGTTTTTAAATAAGAGGGGCTGCCTCACGAAGCGAAGAACAAAAGAAACTGGATAAATAATAAAAGCGGCTTGAAGAGGATTTTATACCTTAACAAGTCGCTTCTTATTTGGTGTGAAACAAGATTTGCTTTTAATGTTTCTTTTTAGCCGTTTTTTCCGACTCAACGTACCTTTGTACGCCTGTCGTCGGAAGAAAACGTCTTCTTCATCTCCGTGAGACAGCCCCTTGAACTTACACAACTCTGAAGGTTTTAACCTCAAACGGCTTTATTTCAAATTCAAAGCCGTTGTCGGCGCATTCAATCTCGTGCTTATCTTCCTCAATCATGTTGCATTCATAAACTCTTTCAAAGCCGAAGCCGAGCTTGACGGAATGCTTGCCGCGCTTTTGCTCTTCTTCAACAAAGCGGATGATATATCCTCTGCCGTCCTGCGCCTTTTTAACCGCGTCAACGGCAAGGTTTTTGTCCGCGCCCTCAACGAGCTTAATTTCGTCGGATGCGATGCCGTCAATCTTTTCTGCATTGTAAACCGCAACGGGCGGAACGTTGAACGCAATGGCTTTTTGCACGGTTTCGTTTCGCCAATCCTCCGCATGAGGATAGAACGCATATTTGAATGTGTTTATGCCGTGGTCACCCGTTCTGTCGGGGCAGGTGGGTGCGCGCATAAGAGTTATTCTCATGTGGCTGTTGTGGATATCGTAGCCGTATTTGCAGTCGTTTATGATGCTGCAGCCGTAGCCGCCCTCGGAAAGGTCTGCCCATTTATGGGCGGCAACCTCGAAACGGGTCAGGTCATAGGCGGTGTTCCAATGTGTCGGGCGTTTTGCCGCGCCGTGAGCGATGTCGTATGTTGCATCGGTATCGATAACCGCAACGTCAAAGCCTGCTTTGAGCACCTTGTCGCTCTCGTGCCAGTCAACGGTTGTGTCAAAAACAACGGTTTCGCCGTTCTGATAAAGAATAACATCCTGCGAAATTGTTGATTTGTTGAACGTGTAATGAACTCTCAAAACGCCTCTGACAGCGTTGCTTTCGACAACCTCGATGCTGTCCGCTTTGAGTTTCCACATCTTCTTTTGATAGTTGAGCTCAAGATTCCATGCAGTTTCATGAACGCATTTGTCAAGCGAGATTGTGAGAATGTTGCCCCTGCCGTCAAGAGCCTCTCTCTCGTTAATCTTATCATAGATGCTTGTGATAATTCCGTTTTCGTCAAGCTCAACGCGCAGATTTGCATTTTCGAGCAGGTTTGTTTCGGCATCAACGGGCGCATAGATGCATTCGCCCTCAATAAGCTTGAATGTCTTGCAGCTCATGGGCTCAAGGCAGTCGGGCAGGAACACGAATCTGTCGCCGATATATGCGCAGGGGAGTGAAAGCCCGTCTGCGGTTGCGGCATACATGCCCGCGGGCACACCCTCAACCTCAATCGGCTCATAGCTTTTTGCGTTTGTAAGGTTCCAAACGGTGATGCTGTTTTTATCCGCCGTTACCGCGCCCGAAAGAGCCTTTAATGCGCCGTTGTAGATATCCTCGCCGATTTTGTTCATAACGGCGTAATCTCTGCGGCAATCCTCGAAAACCTCGTGGATTGATGAGCCGGGAAGAATGTCATGGAACTGGTTGGTCATCAGAATGCGCCAGCCCTTTTCAATCTCTTCCTTGGGGTATTCCTTGCCGAGAAGCTTTTCGGCAAGAACGCAGAGCATTTCGGCTCTTGTGAAAAGATATTCGCCCTTGCGGTTGTTCTTTTTAACAAAAGCCTGGCTGGTGAAAGTTCCACGGTGATTTTCATAGAACATTTCGCCGTTCCATACGGGAAGCTCATCTTCATGACCCTTGTATGTTTCAAAGAAATCGTCAACATGACCGATTTCGGTTTTGGGCAGACCGGGGAAATTCTGCAGTCTGCGGCCTCTTTCAAGCATGTTGCGGGTCGGTCCGCCGCCGCCGTCGCCGTAGCCATACATGCTCATGGCGGTGTTCAAATCGCTCTTGTTGTTGCATTCCTTGTCGGCGGTCATTATCTCCTCAACATTATAATGGCAGTTGTAGGACGGGCGCATAAGATGGGCATAAACCTTGTCGCCGTTATTGCCCTGCCACATGAACATGTTATAGGGGAATTTTGTTGTGTCGTTATATGAAAGCTTTGATGTTATGAAATTCTGCATGCCGCAGCCGTTGATGATTTGGGGCAATGCCCATGTAAAGCCGAAGCAGTCGGGCAGCCAATAGGTTTTGGAAACCTTGCCGAATTCCTTTTTGAAGAACTCCGTGCCGTAAAGCACCTGACGGATAAGAGCCTCGCCCGATGCGATGTTGGTGTCTGCCTCAACCCAAACGTTGCCGCAGATATCCCATTGACCCGCCGCAACCTTTTCTTTGATTTTTTCGTATATGTCGGGGTAGTGGTCCTTCATCATCTGATAAAGAACAGCCTGACTCTGCCCGAAGGTCATTTCGGGGTAATCATCCATGAGCGAAGTGACGTTTGAAAACGTTCTTGCGCTCTTTCTGATGCTTTCCTGAATTCTCCAAAGCCAAGCAACGTCGATATGGCTGTGACCCGTGAGCATAACGCGGCTTTGCGCGCTCCATTCGATGGCGGCAATTCTTTCAAGATAAAGCTTGCGTGCCCTTGCAATGGATTCTCTGACAACAGGCTCGTCAAAGTCATAGTCAACCGTATGCATGCTGTCGTCAACAGCGGCATAAACCTTGCTGTGAATATGCTCATCCTTTATGTAATTGAGCGCATCAAAAGCAACCTCAAGGTCAATATAATAGCCCTCGCACTCCTTATCCGCAACAAAAATGCAGGTTTCGCCGAAACGGAATTCCGCGAATTTTGCGCCGTCCATTGCCGCGTCGCAGAAATCCATAGAGTCAATCGTTGCTTCAATTTCAAAATTCAGCACCTCGCCCGCCTTGTGAACGCCGAGGGCAACCTCTGTTCTGTCGGGGATGGTGAATCTTGAAGTGCAGCCCGAAATGTATTTGCCGTTGCATTTAACAAGAGCCTCGCCGCCGACGGAAAAATTGGCGCGCAGCTCGAGCCCGTCCATTTCTTCGGGAACGGTTATGCTTGCCTTAAAGAAATGAGCCGAATCATAGCCGGCGTACCAGATGTCACCGGTTTTTATTTCATCCTTGAAATCTTCCATTTCATATCTGTCACCGAGGAACATTCCGCGGGTGTGTTCCCAAACGGGTATCTCTTTTTTGAAAAGAATGCAGTATTGCTTTAACTGCTTGAACATGTCATCTCTGAGCACATGCGGTTTTATGGTGTGCATATCAACACTCCTTTATATCAGATAGTTTTATAATAGCAGATGCCGTTGTAAAAAGCAACAAAAAACCGCCTGGAAACAGACGGTTTTTATAAATGTTATTCAAAAATCAGGATATCGTTTTTGGCAAGCATAACCTCTTCAAGCATGGTTGCGGTTTCTACCACGGTGTGGTTGCCGCAAAGGGTTCCCGTGTGGGTAATCCTCACAAGCTGACCTTTCTTCAAAAATCCGCTTATGATATAGCGTTTAATGCGCATATCGTTTGCCATAACCGTGAATTCGATTCCGTCATCGGGGTTTTTCATCATGATTGAATCGTCAACCTTGATGTAATCCTCTCCGATTTCGGTAACATTGCCTACTATATATTGCGTGTTATCCGCGATTTCGCCCGCTTTATGCCCCAGCGCGTATTTAACGATTTCATCAACGGCATCTTTACCGATATAATATCTGTAGCCATAGCTGTCGATGTTTGTTACGATATAGCCGTTGTCATACAGCGCCCATGAGAGATTATCCGAGCCGAGTTCTTCCGAAACAATCACAAAAGTGAGCTTCTTTTTGCCGCTTGGAATATTCTCTGTTTCAAGCGTTTGGGCATCGGCGTGCTTCGAGAACATGCCCCACAGCGCATCGCTGTCGGTCTCGGTTAAGCCGTATTCCTTGGAGTTGTAATAAATTGTTGTCAGCGGGAATGTTTCGGTCAGATTCAATGCCGTAATCAAATCGCCCAAAGTGGCGGGCGGGTCGTAATAATGGCGCATGTTGAAAACATAATATCCGTCATGCCCTTGGTATTTGACGGCGATAAATCTTGACGAATCAATGCCCCTGATTTCATATATTCCGCATGTTGTTGTGTGAGTTTTGTCCTCATATATGTCATATCCCCGCATTGATGCCGTGCCGAGCTTTTTGCCCACCTTATCCTTTGAAAGCGTGTTACGTGAACGGATTGTATATGTTCTGCCATTATATTCAACAAAGGTGAATTGCTCAAATACCTCTTTGCAGTTCCACGGCCATTCTCTTGCACTCATGGGTATATTAATACTTTTGCTCTTATCGCGTTCTCTTAAGTCCGCCCACCGGCAGAAGTGATGAGTTACAGACGGAATTTCGGTTGCAGGCTCCGTTGAAGAGCCTTTGTTTGTTGTGTTTTCCGCGGTTTCCGAAGCAGTCGGCGGAGTAATTGCAATGTTTGTGTTTTCGCATGTTGTTTGAGCCGAAGTGCACGCAGTTGTTGATGGGTCGGACAAAGTGACATCGGTACCGATTTTAATGAGATTCTTCATGTTGCTCAAACCGAACACGCATGCGGCAGCAACGCAAAGGCATGCCGCCAAAGATGCGGCGGTTACCCAAATTCTTTTGTCGGTTTTCGGCTTTGACCTTGCATCCTTTATGCATTCGTCGTCAACCTGACCGATTGCATCCAAAAGTTCATTCGGTTTCATTCTAAACCCTCCTTTTCCAATCGGGTGCGCAGCTTTTGGCGGGTTCTGTAAAGCATGGATTTAACCTTGCTCTGCGAATATCCGAAGCGGGCGGCTATCGACTCAACCGAATCCAAATAAAAATAACGGCATAAGAACACATGGCGGTCTTTATCCGACAAACCCTTGACAAATGAATTTATAACATTGGCAAGAATCTGTGCATCAACCGCATGCTCAACGCTGTTTTTATCGGGTATGCATTCGGAAAGCTCGTCCAAAACAACCGCGGGTTGCCCGCCGCCGCGCTTTTCCGCGCCGCTTTTTCTCCATTTGTCAATGGATATGCGCCGAGTGATTTTTCCGAGAAATGTTGAAAGGACAGACGGACGGTGCGGCGGTATGCTGTTCCATGCGCTCAAATATGTATCGTTAACGCATTCTTCGGCATCAGCATGGTTATTGAGAATGTTGTCGGCAACGGAGTAGCAGTACCCGCCGTATTTTGCGGCAGTTTCGGTTATAGCTTTTTCGTTGCGCTCCCAATATAAATCCACAATTTGCTTGTCATCCATCCGAAACACCTCCTTTAAGTGGAACAAAGAGCTCTTCACCCATATACTCGGATTTTTGAGGAAAAGGTTGCATGTTTTTTGGTAAAATTTAAGAGCCGAAAAAATCGGCTCTTAAAAGTGCTTTTATTCTGTGGGAAGCCCCTCTTTGTCATACATGCATACGGTTTCAAGCATGATTTCAATGCCCGCCGCGATTGCCTCTTCTCTGAGGTTGTCTGCATTGTCAAGTCTTGTGTGATAATATCTCGGGGGAGTGGGGTCCATTGCGGCAAAGCCCGTTGCGGGGATGCCTCTCTGTGTGAATGCCGCCGCATCGCATGCGCCGAGATAAATTGATTCAAACTTAAGGTCAAAGCCGCAGTTTTCGCCGGCGTTCTTAACAAGGTGCTTTGCGCCCCAGTGGTGCTTAACCGTGCCGCTCAAATCTCTGTCATAAACAGCCATTGTTTCAAGGTCGCGGAACGTGTCAAGACCGATAACGCAGGTTTCAACATCCTTCAGTTCTTTTTCGTGAGCCTTGGCATATGCCTTTGCGCCGCGGAGACCTGCTTCCTCGGAGCCTGAGCAGATAACAACCAGCTCTGTGTTTTCAAATCTTGTGTCTGTTTCTTCCATAGCCTTTGCAACCGCCATGCCTACATAGCAGCCGGTGAGGTTATCGTTTGCGCCGGGAACGCTCTTGAACGGATTCTGGAAAAGCAGAAAAGCAAGCTGGAACGGAATGAAAACACAGCCTACAACAAAGCCGAGAATCATGAGCCAGCGGGGCTCTGCGGCTTCGAGTGCACCGCCCGTGCCCGCGCAGATGATGCCGATGATTGAAACGATAAGGTCAGCAACAAGACCGACAACTGCGGGGATAAGCACAAGCTTCATGCCGACACCGCCAAGCAAATAGTTAAGAGTCCATTCAAACTGGCTGTCCGCATGGCCGACAAGGATAATGCGCTTTTTAACTTCGCCTTTGGGTGCTCTTTTTGCAATAACATTGTGGCTGGGCAGGGAGGGGAAAAGAGGGTCAATGAATTGCTTATACATAAGAAATTCGAGAATCAGGGGTATAAAACCGAGAATAACAAGGATAAGCGAAATTATCGGAGTTGCAAATGCATATGTAAATACGCTTGCGATTGCGCATGCAACGGTGAAGGGAATAAAGCCCATGAATGCCTGGCGGTGAACTTTAAATTCTTCAATAGTTACATCGTCGCAGGATTTTTTCAAATCCTTTGCCATAAGCTCCTGCGCCTTAAGCTCTTCGGGCGAGCCGGGCTTGCGGGGACCGATTTCGTTGCAGATTCTTGTGATGCCTTTAACGGCGTAGCGCGAAAGTTTTTTGATATCAAAAGCGTTGCTGTATTCAAGTGCTGTTTTCATTGGTATACCTCCGATTTTTTATTACTTTAATAGAATAACATGCCAAAGTGAAAAAATCAATACGGATAAATAAAAAAAGAACCCGAATTTTTCGGGCTCTCGAAGATTTATAAACTGTAAACGCCGGACTGCATAACCGCGTATTCAACGTCCTTAACTCTGAAATATTTGAAAACAGGCTCGTTAAAAACGTAATAATCGGAAACATTGTAGTTATCAAGCCCGATTGTGCGTATCTTATATGAATATGCGTTGCAGATAAACAGCTTGTTGTCATAAAATGAAATATCTGTGGGGTGGCAAAAAGCTTTTTCCTTGGGGCTGCCGATGCGAAGCTCAATGCGGCTGTGCTTGACAGAATAATTGATAATCGCGTTTGAATCGGGCACAACAAACCAAAGGCTTGCGCCGTTTACCGCGGGTGAACACGCGGGGTTGTCAAGATATTCAACCCTTGACTCAGAAAGAATTTCTCCCGATGTGCTCAAAATCTTTATATCGCCGTTTTGATATGAAGCAACAAGAGTTGCGGACGAAATCGGGACAATGTCGCAGGTCACAAAATCGCCGAGCGCCTTGGCAATGTGAATGCCGTTTTCACCGAATTTTGCGTTTATGTAGGTGGGCACGGGGATTTTTTCAAAAATATCTATTTCTTGGTTATAAATATAGAAAGCAACCGCCTCGTCACCCTCGGGAAGGGTTTCTTTGCAGGCATAAATAAAGCCCCTTTCAACGGGGAAAATGTCAAGTAAATCCGCATTAAAAAGCTTTTGCAACGTTGGTTCCTCCATGGAAAATAAGCCCCGCCAAGCCGTATGCAGCCGATTGTAACCTGCTCTTTCAGCAGGTGGGTGCCGCCCGATGCTTTCACGCTCCCTTCGTCCGCTCAAAAACCGAGCGGGAGGTCTGCAATCCGCCACCGGAGCAAGGCTCCCTATTAATGTGTGTTGGGTTACATATAGACTGCAATGTTTCGCACAAGGCAGGGTGTGTATTAAATGATATTCACCTGCGGCGAGTTATCGGTTATATTTTTATTGAATAACTTTAAATTATTCTTCCTCGAAATCAAACATTTCGGAAAGTCTTTCTTCAAATGCCTGACCGACCTCGTTGAACTCCGCATCATCCTCGATGGGGCAGAGATAGGTTTCGCCGTTTTCTTCCTCAACCTTAAGAATGATAAGCTCGTTGTCATCCTCGGTTATCTTGTCGGGAGTTTCGGGCAGGGGAAGCAGGGCAACATAGCGGCCTTTATCAGTTTCGATTCTGTCAAGCTCTTCAAAAATATGCTCTTTGCCGTCTTCGTCAACTATGCTGACGATATCGGGGGTATATTCTTCGTTGTTCATCGGATTAAATTCCTTTCTTTGTCCATGTGTAATATATTTTAACTCCAAAATTGCTTGTAGTCAATAGGAAATCCCGATAAGTTTATTATGCACAAAAGTTTTCAACTTTTTCTGAAAAAACTATTGACAAACGCCAAAAAGCATGCTATATTATAGACGAGGAAAGGAACAAGAGAAAACAAAAAATCCGAAATAATAATTGGTAATTTGTAATTAAAGATTTAATTCGGAAAGAAAAATCTTGTCAGTTCCTCTTGACCATAGATAGAAGTCACAGGTCAAAACACTAACCGAAAATAAGGAAAGGCGGCGATACCCGATGTACCTTGCAGAACATCAGCTCGCAGCCGCAGCAACCGAAAGATAATTTAAGCAGTTTTTGAAAGTGAACTCGGATAAAAACGAGATTTATCCGCAAAGAGCTTGTCAAACTGCAATCAAAACAGATTGGCTGTTAAAAGTTTCGGCAAGCGGCTGTGAGCGGAAAATAAAACTGAATAACTATAAAATATCAGGACCGTACCAAGAGGTGCGGTCTTTTTGCTTTTGTAAAAATAAAATAATATAAAATCTTGCATTCTCGATATATAACTGTTATAATATTAGGATATTGAAAGGATGATTATATTTTGAGACGCAAGAAATGGCTGGTATCAAAAGGCAGCAAGGATTTGGCGGCGCAGATAGCTCAGGAATTGAGCGTTGACCCCTTTGCAGCCCTGCTTGTTACTTCCAGAGGCTTTGACAATATAGATGAAATAAACGATTTTTTTGATGCGGATGCCCCTCTTTCTCTTTCTCCGCTCTCTATTGCCGATATGGGCAAGGCGGCAGAAAGAATTAACAGAGCGATTGACGATTTTGAATTGATTTGCGTTTTCGGTGATTACGATGCCGACGGCGTAACCGCAACAGCTCTGCTTTATTCATATCTTGAAACAAGGGGAGCAAATGTTATCCGCTACATACCCGACAGGCTTACAGAGGGCTACGGTCTTAATGTCGGCGCTGTCGAGGAGCTTGCCGATAGGGGCGTTAAACTTATCGTAACCGTTGACAACGGCGTTTCCGCCATAGAGGAAGCAGTCAGAGTCAAGGAACTCGGCATGGAGCTTATTGTTACCGACCACCACAAGGTCGGCGACGTTCTGCCCGATGCATATGCTGTTGTTGACCCTCACCGTGCGGACTGCCGCAGCGTGTTCAAGGAAATGTCGGGTGTTGGTGTTGCGTTCAAGCTTGTTTGTGCTCTTGAAGGCGATGACGGCGACATTCTTATTGAGGAATACGGCGATTTGGTTGCTTTGGGAACCATCGGTGACGTTGTTTCGCTCACGGGCGAAAACCGCGTAATGGTGCGCAGAGGTCTGCGTCTTATGAATGACTGCCCCAGACCGGGCATATGTGCCCTTATGGAAGCTGCCGGAGTGGGCGACAAGCTTTTTTCGGCTTCAACCGCCGCATTCACGATTTGCCCCAGAATTAATGCCGCAGGCAGAATGGGCTCCGCGGAAAAGGCGCTTGAGCTTCTGCTTTGTGAGGACGATGAAACGGCAGAGCTTCTTGCCGACGAAATAAATGCAATGAATGCTTTGAGGCAAAAAACCGAAACCGATATTTTTGCAAGTGCGGTTTCAATGCTTGCAAGCGGCTCGGATTTGTCAAACGACAGGGTTATTGTTGTTGACGGTGAGGGCTGGCATCAGGGCGTTATCGGTATAGTTGCCGCAAGGATAACCGAAAAATACGGCAGACCCAGCGTTGTTATTTCGCGAGACGGCGAATTTGCCAAAGGCTCATGCCGCAGCATAGACGGGTTTTCCATTTACGATGCCATCGAGTCCGTGTCGGACTGCCTTGACCATTTCGGCGGGCATACCCTTGCCGCAGGTCTCGGGCTGAAATCATCCAAAATTGCGGAATTTCGCCGCAGGATAAACGAATATGCCGCCGATAAGGAAATGCCCTTTGCGGTGCAAAAGATTGACTGCCGTCTGCTGCCGAATTCAATCAGCCTTGACATGCTTTCCTCGTTGAGCCTGCTTGAGCCATTCGGCGCGGGCAATCCGCAGCCCTGCTTCGGTCTTTTCGGTGTTCGTATCGAAGAAACCGCGGCTGTTTCAGACGGCAAGCACATAAGAATGATTGTTTCCAAAAACGGAGCAAGAACGGGTGTTGTTTTCTTCGGAATGCCCGAGAAGCGTTTTCCGTTTGAAAAGGGTGACACGGTTGACCTTGCCGTTAACCTTGACAGAAATGTTTATAACGGCGAGGAGCGCGTTTCCGTTATTGTCAGAGGTATCAGACCCTCATTGACAGACGAGGAAAAGGTGCTTTCCTCCGTAAGGCTTTTTGAAAAGTTTTCAAGGGGCGAAAAGCTGACAAGCGACGAAGCGCAGAAACTTCTGCCCGACAGACAGCTTGAGGTCAGCGTGTTTAAAAGCATAAAAGCAAAGCCTCTTAAAGATAAATATTGCGAGGTGCTGTGCATGCGACTTGGCGATGACGGTGAAAACCTTGCAAGAATAACCGCGGTTGTTGAAATAATGCTTGAAATGGGCATTCTCACCGCGGACGAAAATGACACGGTCCGTGTTCCCGAAAATCCGCCCAAAGTAAATCTTGAGGATTCGGAAATAATGAAGAATATAAAAAGTTTCTTTTGAATTGAGTTGAGGTTATGAAAGATATTTTAAAATCAACCAACCGCACTTTTGAAACCCCCGAGGAGTGCATGCAGGAAATAGTTAAGCTTATCGGCAGCGACTGCTCCGAAAAAGAAATCTGCTATGTCAGAAAGGCTTATGAAATTGCCGCTTCCGCTCATGAGGGTCAAAAGCGTCTTTCGGGCGAGCCTTATATTATGCATCCGCTCAGCGTTGCGCTTATCCTCGCCTCTCTCGGCATGGATGAGGCTTCCATAATTGCGGCAATTCTTCATGACACGGTTGAGGATACTGCGCTCACGAATGAGCAGGTCAGAAAAGAATTCGGCGAAACAATAGCGGAATTGGTTGACGGCGTTACCAAAATCGGCAAGGTGCCTCTGCAGACAAAAGAGGAGCAGCAGGCGGAAAATATCCGCAAAATGCTTATCGCAATGTCGAGGGATATCCGCGTTATCATCATTAAGCTTGCCGACAGACTTCATAACATGAGAACGCTTGATTTCAAGCCCGAGCCCAGGCGCAGAGAAATTGCGCGCGAAACGATAGAAATTTATGCGCCCATTGCGCACCGCCTCGGTATCCGACCCATCAAAGAGGAGCTTGAAGACCTTTCAATCAGCTATCTTGACCCCGTTGCTTATCACGAGATTGAGCAGTCGCTTGAGAAACAGAGCAAAACAAGACATGAGTTCCTTGCCGATATACAGTCGAGGATTGATGAAAGAGTTAAAGAGGTTGTTTCAAATGCGCAGGTGAGCGGCAGAATCAAATCCGTTCACGGCATATACCGAAAGATGTATATGCAAAACAAAAACTTCGACCAAATCTATGATATATATGCCGTGAGAATAATCGTTGACACGGTTATTGATTGTTATAACTGCCTCGGAATTATCCACGACATGTTCAACTCCATTCCGGGCAGATTCAAAGACTATATTTCAACCCCCAAGCCCAACATGTATCAGTCGTTCCACACAACCGTTCTCGGAAAAGAGGGCATCCCGTTTGAAGTTCAGATTAGAACATGGGATATGCACCACACGGCGGAATACGGTATCGCGGCGCACTGGAAATACAAGCTCGGCATGAGCGGCACGGCAAAGTTTGAGGAGCGTCTGTCATGGATTAGACAGCTTCTCGAAAGCCAAAGCGAAACCGAGGATGTTGAAGATATCGTAACAACCATCAAGAGTGACCTTGTTCCCGAAGAAGTGTTTGTTTTCACTCCCAAGGGCGATGTTTTCAGCCTGCCGTCGGGTGCAACTGTTGTTGACTTTGCTTATGCCATTCACTCTGCCGTCGGCAATAAAATGGTCGGCGCAAAGGTGGACGGCAGAATTGTGCCGCTTGATTATAACGTCAAGACGGGTGAAATTGTTGAAATTATGACCTCGTCGCAGCAGGGCAAGGGTCCGAGCCGCGATTGGCTGAATATTGTTAAAACAAGCCAGGCGAGAAGCAAAATCCGCCAATGGTTTAAAAAAGAGCGCAGAGAAGAAAACATCATCGAGGGCAAGGCTCAGGTGGAGCGCGAGTTCAAGCGCAATTACATCCGCCTTTCCGAAGCCGATTTCAACGAGTTCATTCTTAAAATTGCGGAAAGACAGCATTGCAAAGATGTTGAAGATTTCTATGCCGCAATCGGCTACGGCGGAATTTCGCTTATGCGCCTTATGCCGAGAATAAAAGACGATTACGGCAAGCTCTACAAAGCAGAGGAGCCGGTTATCACCGTTGCTCCCGTTAAAAAGAAAACAAAGAGCAAAGAGGGCGTTATTGTCGAGGGCATCGACAACTGCCTTATCAAATTCTCCCGCTGCTGCAACCCGCTTCCGGGTGACAGCATTATCGGCTTTATTACCCGCGGCCACGGTGTTTCCATTCATACAAAGAGCTGTACCAACGTGCCCAAGGACATTGCCGATGCAGATGAGCCCGAGCGCTGGATTGAAGCTTATTGGGACAGCGGAGTGCGAGAGGATTTCAAGTGTACCCTCCAGCTTTATTGCCTTAACAGAATCGGCTTGCTTGCGGATGTTTCAAGCATGCTTGCAAATATGAGAATTATGATTAATGATATCAGCACCCGCAGCACAAGGGACGGCAGAGCAATAGTAATGGTTACAGTTTCCGTCAACGGTGTTGAGCATCTCAATTCGCTTGTTTCCAAGATTGAAAAAATAGACGGCGTTTTGAGCATTGAGCGTTCGGGAATATAATATAGACAGGTGAAAAAATGAGAGCGGTTATTCAACGAGTTAACAAATCCTCCGTCAGCGTTGACGGCGAAATAAAAGGCGCGGTAGGCAAGGGCTTTAATGTTCTCCTCGGGGTTATGGACGGCGACACCGATTCGCAGGCGGAATTGCTTGCGGGCAAGGTTGCAAGGCTGCGTGTTTTCGAGGATGAAAACGAGAAAATGAACAAAAGCGTAACTGATATTGACGGCGAAATTCTTGTTATTTCGCAGTTTACGCTCTGTGCGGATATCAAAAAGGGCAACCGCCCGTCTTTTACAGACTCCGCACCGCCTGCGGAAGCCAACAGACTTTATGAATATTTCTGCTCAAAACTCCTTGAAAACGGCGTTCGTAAGGTTGAAAAAGGCGTTTTTGCCGCCGACATGAAGGTTGAAATTGAAAATGACGGGCCCGTAACAATCGTTATGGATACCGATATCTGGGACAAAAGGTGAGAGAAAATGAAAATTACTCAAATACAGCTTGAGCACGAGATTTTCGCCAACTGTTATCTGCTTGTTGACGAAGCAACAAACCAAGCGGCAATCGTTGACCCCGGTTGGTACGGCGATATAATCAAAGATGTGCTTGCGAAAAAAAACATAAATTTGCACTATATTTTGCTCACTCACGGTCATTTTGACCATGTCAGCGGTGTTTACGGACTGCAAAAGGATACGGGAGCTGCGGTTGTTATTCATAATTGTGACAGAGAGCATCTGCTTGACCCCAAAAAGAGCCTTGCAGAGGGCAATTTCCCCGAGCCGCATCAGCCGGTTTCTGCGGATATTATTGTAGAAGATGGCGACATTATTATGCTCGGAGAAACGGAAATCAAGGTTATGAGCACTCCGGGTCACACAAACGGAAGCGTCTGTTATATTGTTGAAAAAGACAGAGTTATTTTCAGCGGCGACACGCTGTTTTGCATGACCGCGGGAAGAACGGATTTCTTTGACGGCAGCGAAGAAAAAATGATAAATTCGCTCAAAAAGCTCGTCGCGCTTGACGGTGATTACAGAGTTCTTCCCGGTCACAACCGCGAAACAACACTTGAAAGAGAAAGAACGCGTAATTGGTATATCAGAAGGATGGTTAAATAAGTGATATTAAGAATTTTCGGGCACGATTTCCATTATGAATGCGAAAATCTGTGCAGGGTATGGTTCCCCAACGAAAAAATTAATATAGTTTACGGCAGCGACGGCGAGGACGAAAAAACCGTTGTTACCAAGTGCAGCCCCGCAGGCGAGGGTAATCTTATTGAAGTTGAGGCTGTGATTGACGGTGCTTCGCGCTCCGCATGCGCAGAGGTTGCGGCATCGCCCGATGAGCTTCGCGACAAAAGCGAGCTTAAAACCGCACAGCTTATTTTTGATTTGCTTTCGGAAATAACGGGCTATATTCCGCCGTGGGGAGTGCTTACGGGTGTGCGTCCCTCAAAGCTGATGCTTCGCCTGATTGACCAAATGGGCGCAGACGGCGCAAAGGATTATTTTATGAGGGATTTGCTTGTCAGCGAAGAAAAAACAAGCCTTGCCCAAACCGTTGCGGCGGCAGAGGAAAAAATCGTTGCGCTGTCAAAGGATAATTCCTTCAGCTTGTATGTTTCAATTCCGTTTTGCCCGACACGTTGCAGCTATTGCTCGTTTGTTTCGCATTCAATAGCCAATGCAAATGCGCGCAAGCTTTTGCCCGAATATCTTGAAAAGCTTGCCGAGGAAATAGCGATAACGGGTGAAATTGCAAATGAGCTCGGTCTGCGGCTTGAAAGCGTTTATTTCGGCGGAGGCACACCGGGTGTGCTCGAAGCCCCGCAGATGGACAGGCTTCTCGGCGCGATAGAAAAAAGCTTTGACCTTTCAACCGTCAGGGAATACACCGTTGAAGTCGGCAGACCCGATACGGTAACGCCCGAAAAGCTGCGCATTTTAAGGCTTCACAATGTCGGCAGGATAAGCATAAATCCTCAAACCTTCAACCAAAAAACACTGGAGCTTATCGGCAGAAATCACAGCGTTGAGCAGGCGATAAAAGCTTACCAGCTTGCAAAAGCATACGGCTTTGATGCGATAAACATGGATTTGATTGCGGGCTTGCCCGACGAAACATATGCGGATTTCTGCTCAAGCATCGACACGGCGGTTTCGCTTGCCCCCGAAAACATAACCGTTCACACTCTTGCGCTTAAACGCTCGTCGGAGCTTAACGCATCGGGTGCGGGTGTTGCGGGCGGAAACGAAGCAAAGAAAATGCTTGAATATGCATCCGAAAGGCTTTACGGCGCGGGTTATGCCCCTTATTATATGTATAGGCAGAGCAAATGCGTCGGCAACCTTGAAAATGTCGGCTGGCACAAAAACTCAACCGAATGCCTCTATAACGTTTTTATGATGGAAGAATGCCACACGGTGCTTGCCGTCGGTGCGGGCGGGGTAACAAAGCTCTGCGAGCCGGGTACAAACAACGTTGAACGCATTTTTAACTATAAATATCCATATGAATATATTTCCGGCTTTGATAAAATAACAGAACGCAAAAACGGAATAAAGAGTTTTTATTTGTCATACTAAATTCATAAGAGGTGATGACAAACGGAAGCAATATATACCTACAGCAAAATAAACAATCTTGCGCTTGAGCCGAAAGAATTTCTTGAAGCCAGCTCAAAAGAATATCACGCAAAGGTTGCTCGGGTTGCAAGAGAAATTTTTGACGATTCAAGCAAAAAAATAGTTATGCTTGCGGGCCCCTCGTCCTCGGGTAAAACAACAACAGCCGCTTTGCTTTCAAAAGGAATTGAGTTTATGGGCGGCAGAGCATACACCGTTTCGCTTGACGATTTTTATTTGCCGCGAAGTGTCGGCTATCCGCTTGACGAAAACGGCAAGCCCGATTACGAATGCGTTGAAGCGCTTGATGTTGAGCTTATTCATCTTTGCCTCGGTGAGCTTTTGCGCAAAGGCAAAAGCAGTCTGCCCGTGTTCGATTTTCCGAGCGGCGAAAGAATGAATAACGCAAAAAACATTGAGCTTAAAGAAAACGATGTTATAATTGTTGAGGGGCTTCACGCGCTCAATCCCGTTATTACGGACACGCTCGACAGCAGCAATCTTTATAAAATATATGTCAGCGTTTCTTCAAGAGTTTATGAAAATGACGGAAGTGTTCTGCTTTCAAAGCGTGATTTGCGCTTCGTGCGCCGAATGGTAAGGGATTTCAGCTTCCGCTCCACCTCGGTTGAAAAAACCTTTGAGGTGTGGGAAAGTGTTATGAGGGGCGAGGATAAATATCTTTTTCCGTTTGAGTATCAGGCGGATGTCAGACTCAACTCGTTTCATCCATGTGAGCCGTGTGTTCTTTCCGAAAGAGCGGTTGAACTGCTCAAGACAGCTTTAAACGGCGAATATGCCGAAAAAGCAAGCCTTATGATAAATAAGCTGAATCTTTTTAAAAATATAGATTATTCCTGCTTGCCGCAGGATTCGCTGCTTCGCGAATTTACAGGTTAAATCGGACTTCAAAGGAGTGTGAGCCGCTTGGCTACAGAAAAAAAACAGTCGGTTTTAAACGGCGCAATGATGCTGATGGTTGCCGTTGTGCTTGTTAAAGTTATCGGTCTTTTGTTTAAAATACCGCTGACAGACATGATAGGTGCCGCGGGCAGAGGATATTTCAACTCTGCTTATGAAATCTATACCCCCATTTTTGCAATTTCAATGGCGGGTCTGCCGGTTGCTGTTTCAAGAATGGTTGCCGAAAACATTGCGCTGGGGAATTACAGAGAACCCAGAATGATTCGCAAGGTTTCACAGCGTCTTTTCATCCTTGTCGGTATTGTCGGAACGCTCATTTTGCTTGCGCTTGCTTATCCGTATGCAAGATTTGTTGCCGATGAGCGCAGTTTGCCCGCCGTTTTGTGCGTTGCACCCTCAATCTTCTTCTGCTGTTATATGTCAACCTACCGCGGATATTATGAGGGCTTGCGCTACATGACTCCGACTGCAATTTCGCAGGTTGTTGAGGCACTCGGCAAGCTTGTTGTGGGTCTGCTTCTTGCAAAGGTTGTTATGACCGTCGGTATGAATCAGTATGACAGCGGTATGCTTGCCTCGGGCAATGTTTCCGCCGTTGTTTTCGGCAATGAAGTAACAAGCCTTGCGGAGGCAAACAGCGTTATAAGACCTTGGGCCGCCGCGGGTGCCGTTATGGGTGTTACCGTCGGCTCGGTTGCCGCTGCCGCATTCCTCACGATATATCACAAAATCAAGGGTGACGGCTTCACGAGAACACAGCTTGTCAATTCTCCAAAGTCTGCTCCCTCGGATGTGCTTGCAAAGGAAATGGTAAAAATAGCCATTCCCATGGTTGTCAGCGCGCTTATTCTCAACATAACGAATCTTGTTGACACCGTAACAATTCAGTCGCGCCTTGCCCATGCAATCGAAACGGATTCAACAACCGTTTTGCAGATGCATTCCGCGGCAATCAACGAGGCGGTCAGCCTTTCAAGACTTAATATCAACGACTCCGCCGAGATTGTTAAATATCTCTGGGGCTCCTACGGTATGGCGCTTGACTTCAGAAACCTTATCCCCAACCTTACTCTCCAGCTCGGAATAAGTGCTCTTCCCGCACTTGCCGCCGCATGGGCAGTTAAGGACAGAAAGAACATCAAATCAACGATAGAAATGGTTTTGCGAATCTGCATGCTTATCGGTCTGCCCGCAGGTTTCGGCATGGCTGCTCTTGCAAAGCCGCTTCTTACCCTTATCTACGGCAGGGGACTGAGCTCCGATGCCATTCCCGTTGTTGCTCCCATCATGGTAGTTTACGGCATTGCTACCGCTCTTATGGCGGTTTCAACTCCCATAACCAACATGCTCCAGGCAATAGGCAGAACGGATATCCCCGTCAAATCCGTTGTTGTGGGCGCAATCTGCAAAATTGTTTGCAACTATATCCTTGTAGGAAACCCCAAGATAAATGTTTACGGCGCGGTTGCGGGCACGGTTCTTTTCTATGTTGTTATCGTCACATGCAACCTCACATCGCTTTTGAAATTTTCAAAGGTTAAAATAAATTGGGGAGCCATTGCTCTCAAACCGCTGATAAGTGCGGCTCTCTGCGGCGTTACCGCATATGCGGCATACGGACTCCTTTCGAGAATCTTCCCCGTTGAAGCATCCGAAAGCATTCTTAACATGGGTACGGTGTCAACGGTAATCGCAGTCGGTCTGGCGGTTGTTGTTTATGTTATTTCCCTTCTTCTTCTGAAAGGCGTCGCACGCGAAGATATATCCGTTTTGCCAAAAGGAGAAAAAATTGCAAAAAAGCTTGAAAAATACGGACTTTTAGGTTAGAATAGTAATTGCTTAAATTTGGAAGTGAGAAAAATGGTTGACTTTGAGCAGAAAAACAGTTATACTGTGCAAGACCTTGTTGAAATAATGCGTTTGCTTCGCGAGCCGGGCGGCTGCCCGTGGGATGCCGAGCAAACACACGAAAGCATAAAGAAAAATCTTATAGAAGAAACCTATGAGGTTATAGAGGCTATCAACAAGGGCGACAAGGCTCTGCTTTGCGAAGAGCTCGGCGACTTGCTTATGCAGGTTGTTTTTCATGCACAAATGGAAAAAGAAATCGGTGAGTTCGATTTTGATGCCGTTTCTGACGGCGTGTGCAAAAAGCTGATAGAGCGTCATCCCCATGTTTTCGGTGAGGTTGCCGTTTCGGGCGTTGACGATGTTTTGACAAATTGGGACGATATCAAGCGCAAATCCAAGGGTCAAAAAACAACAACTCAATCCATGTTAAGCGTTCCGCGCGAGCTGCCCGCATTAATGAGGGCAACAAAGCTCCAGAAAAAAGCGGCAGATGTCGGCTTTGATTGGAGCGATGTTTCGGGCGCGCTCGACAAGCTTGAGGAAGAAATCGGTGAGCTTCGAGCGGCGATTGATAACAATGATGCAGAAAATATGACCGAAGAGCTCGGCGATGTTTTGTTTTCAGCGGTCAATGTGTCAAGATTTATCAAGTCCGATGCCGAGGAGGCTTTGACCGCCGCAAGCGACAAGTTTCTTGCAAGGTTCACAAAGGTCGAAGCTCTTGCAAACGAACGCGGAATTGATATGAATGCTTCAACTCTCGAAGAGCTTGACAGGCTTTGGGATGAGGCAAAAGCTAAATAGTATATGAATACTTAGGGTATTTCATAATAGAAAACAAAAAAGATTGGAGTAAGAAAAATGAATAAGACAGAACTCGTAAATGCTATTGCTAAGAACGAAGGCATCGAAAAGAAGTGTGCAGAAAAGGCAGTTAACGCTGTTGTTGCAGCTATTGCCGATGCTCTTGCAGCAGGTGAGAAGGTTCAGCTCATCGGTTTCGGTACATTTGAGGTTCGTGAGCGCGCAGCAAAGCAGGCTCGTAACCCCAGAACAGGCGAAACAATCACTGTTGAAGCTACCAAGGCTCCCGTTTTCAAGGCAGGCGCAGCTCTCAAGGCAAAGGTTGCAAAATAAGTTTTCAATAAAAAGGTCGCCTTTTGGCGACCTTTGTTTTTCCAAGGTGATAAAATGAGACTTGATAAATATTTGAAGGTATCCAGAATTATCAAAAGAAGAACTGTTGCCAATGATGCATGCGATGCAAAGCATGTTACGGTTAACGGCAAGGTTGCCCGTGCGTCATATGACGTTAAGGTCGGCGATATAATCGAAATTACTTTCGGCTCAAACACAAGCCGATTTGAGGTTTTGAATGTTTCGGAGCATGCCACAAAGGAAACCGCGGCAATGATGTTCAAGCCGCTTTAAAGAATAAACAAGCCTCCCTGTGCATATCATTGAATGATTGTTGAAATCAAGATTTGCAGGGAGGTTTTTTATATGGCAGAAGAAAGAAAAGTGTCAATGCCCCACAACATGGTTTTGGAGGACAGACGGATTCTGACCGTTTCGGGTGTTGCCGATGTTGACAGCTTTGATGAGGAAACCGTAACCGTGTTTACGGATTTCGGCGAGCTGACCATACGGGGGAGCAACCTTCATATCAACCGCCTTTCCGTTGAAACGGGCGATTTGACGGTTGAGGGCAATATTTCCGCGCTTATTTATTCGGATGAAGCACCAAAGAGCGGGGGCTTTTTCAGCAAGGTATTCAGATAAATGGAATATATTCAAGGGCTGACTGCCCAAACACAGATTTTTTTATATTCCCTCGGCTTCGGTTTTTTGCTCGGAATTCTTTATGACGTTTTTCGCACTCTTCGCACGGTTATTTCGAATTCGCGCGGCTTCGTGCTTTTTATGGATTTGCTTTATTTCGCGGTTTGCGCGTTTTTGATTTTCTGCTTCAACATGGTTGTGGCAGGGGGGCAAATAAGAATTTACATTGCGCTTGGCGAGTTGCTCGGTTGGCTTATCTATTATTTCTCTTTCGGCGCAATAGCTATAAAAGCCTGCAATGCCGTTTCCGCCTTCGTTAAACGCTTTTTTGGCATAATTTTTAAGCCTGTAAAGATGATTATTCGAAAAATCGGGCAAAAAACGAGACGTTTTGCAAATTTTAATAAAAAAATAATAAGAAAAAATGATAAAAAAGCAAAATATATCTTGCAAAAGTATAAAGGTATAGTGTATAATCTAATAGGTTATACTGAAAATATTGTTTTGAAAAACAGAAGGAACAGATAATGGCAGCAGTTAAGGTTAAAAACAGAAAACACAGCGTCATACTGGCGGTGCTTTTTTGCGCGCTGGTGTGCTACTTTGTTGCAACCTTAATCAGCCTCCAAAGCAAGGTTCGCGCGCAGGAAAATGCGGTTGCCGAGCTGAGCAATCAATATGAGCAGCAGCTTGCGGATAACGCGGCATTGAATGCGGTTATTGAAAACGGCGGCGAAGCGGATTATATTGAGCGCATTGCAAGAGAGCAATATGGCTATGCCAAGCCCGAGGAAAGGGTTTATTACGATTCATCGGTATATTAAACTGTTTACAGTTCTTATAAATCTTATTATGGAAGGATACTTTTAACGTATGCAATTTGAAGAAGGCGCAATCGTAAGCGGCAAGGTTACGGGGTTAACCGATTTCGGAGCTTTTCTTGAGCTTGAGGGCGGAAAGACAGGCATGATACATATTTCCGAGGTTGCCTCTAACTATGTTAAGGACATCAGGGAGCATATCTCCGTCGGTCAGGAGGTTAAGGCGAAAATAATTTCCGTTTCTCCCGAGGGCAAGATAAGCCTTTCAATAAGAAAGCTTAATGACCAGCCCAAAGAAAAGGAGCAGCGCCCCCAAAGACCTCAAAAGCCCAGAAGCGAAAGACGCCCCGCCAATGTTTGGAACGGTCAGAAGAGCAGCGCTCCCCCCGCAGGCGAAAAGCAGTCCTTCGAGGATATGATGGCAAGGTTTAAGCAGGTCAGCGACGAAAAGATGACCGACCTCAAGCGCGCAAGCGACTCAAAGAGAGGCAGCGCAGGATATTCCCGCAGAGGTGCGAAATAACCTAATAACTATCGTAACGGGGGCTTTGCCTCCGTTTTGTTTTATGGTGAATTATGCGTAAAGTAGATGTAAGCTTAATCGAGCAGGCTGTGCGTGACATGTGCATTCTTGCAAACAAGCGCCTGCCCGAGGATTTAACAGAAAAAATCAAGCTCTGCTCCCGCTGTGAGTGCGATGAGCTGCCCGCAAGCATAATGAAATCGCTTGAGGAGAATATCGAGGCAGCAAAGGCTCTTGATATTCCCGTTTGCCAGGATACAGGCATGGCGGTTGTTTTTGCCGAGATAGGGCAGGAGGTGTTGCTCGTCGGCGGCGGCTTTGAGGATGCAGTTAACAAGGGTGTTGCAAGGGGCTACACAGAAGGCTTCCTTCGCTGCTCCGTTGTTAAAGACCCTCTGCGCAGAGTTAACACAGGCAACAACACCCCCGCCGTTATACACACCCGCATTGTTGACGGCGACAGGGTTAAAATAACCGTTGCTCCCAAAGGCTTCGGAAGCGAGAATATGAGCAGCCTCAAAATGCTCACTCCGTCCGCAACACGGGAGGATATAATCGATTATGTTGTTGAAACCGTCAGGCAGGCGGGGAGCAATCCGTGCCCGCCGATGGTTCTCGGTGTCGGCATAGGCGGCACGTTTGAGCAATGCGCTCTGCTTGCCAAAACTGCTCTTTGCAGAAGTGTCAGTGAGCCGAATGCCGATGAATACTACGCTTCGATGGAAAAGGAAATTCTCGAAAAGGTCAATGCTCTCAATATCGGCCCCCAGGGCTTCGGCGGCAAAACCACCGCCTTGAGCGTTGCAATCGAAGCACGCCCCACTCATATCGCAGGCTTGCCCGTTGCGGTCAATGTCGGATGCCACGTTACCCGCCATACAAGCATGGTTATCTGAGAATTGTGAATTTTTTATATATTTTATAAAAATTTTTTAAAACCCCTTTACATTTTTTGTGCACTTGTGCTACAATATAGTTGAAGTTAAACACTTCAATAGCAAAAAAAGGGGATGACTATATGAAAATCACAATCACAGGTCGCAAGTGCTCACCCAGAGACTCTTTCAGAGAGCATGCAGAAAAGAAGCTCGCCAAAATTGAGCGCTTTTTCGGCTCCGATGTGGAGGCGAAAGTAACGGCAACTGTAGAAAAGTCATCACAAACGGTTGAAATCACCGTTAACAACAACGGCATGATTTTCAGAGCTCAGGAGAGAGCCGAAAACATGAACGAGGCTCTCGACAAATGTGTTGACACCCTTGTAAGACAAATCAGAAAAAACAAGACCCGCAGTGAGAAAAAAATGCGCTCCGCAAGCTTTGATGTTTTTGCGGATGAAGCAGATATTGCGGAAGAGGTTGATTTTGAGCTTGTCAGAAAGAAGAGCGTGAGCCTTAAGCCCCAGTCGGTTGAAGAAGCAATTCTTCAGATGAATCTTGTTGACCACAGCTTCTATGTGTTCATTGAAGAATCAATCGGCGAGGTCTGCGTTGTTTATAAGCGCAATGACGGCGGCTACGGTCTTATCACACCTGAGATTGAGTAAAATCAGCGTTTGATTAAATAATAAAGTGAATTTTGGCGGGAATCAATTTTATGGTTCCCGCCTGTTTTTTGGTAATACAATAATCAGGAGATTTATAATGAAGATTGATTTTGTAATTCCTTGCCTTTTGGGCATGGAGTCGCTTATTGCAAACGAGCTGAAAGAATTCGGAGCGGAGAATGTTGCCGCTGAAAACGGCAGAGTGCTTTTCAGCGGGGATGAGAATATGCTTGCCCGCGTCAACATCTGCTCACGCTTTGCAGAAAGAGTACAGATTCTTGTCGGCTCTTTTGAAGCAAGAAGCTTTGAGGAGCTTTTTCAGGGCACAAAGGCTCTTGCTTGGGAAGAGTGGATTGGCTCGCTTGACGCGTTCCCCGTAAAAGGCTATTCAATCAATTCCGCGCTTTTCAGCACGCGAGACTGCCAGGCGATAATCAAAAAGGCGGTTGTTGAAAGACTTAAATCAAAATATAAAATTGAATGGTTTGAGGAAACGGGGCCCGTTCATCAAATTCAATTTTCCATTATGAAGGACAAGGTGTCCCTGCTTATCGATACGTCAGGCTACGGGCTTCACAAACGAGGCTACAGACTTGATGCAAACGATGCGCCGATTAAAGAAACACTTGCCGCCGCGCTCTGCAGTTTATCGCATTTAAGACCCTATCACAAGCTTTATGACCCCATGTGCGGCTCGGGAACAATTCTTATTGAGGGAGCCATGATGGCGGCAAACATCGCCCCCGGCATTAACCGCAGCTTTTCCGCCGAGCGTTTCGGAGTTGTTCCGAGAAGCGTTTGGGAGCAGGAGAGAGAAAGAGCAAAAAGCCTTGTCAGACCTTGCGATGATTTTATGGCGTACGGCTCTGATTTGGATGCAAAAGCTATAGAAATTGCCAAGGTTAACGCACAAAGAGCAGGTGTCGGCGATAAGATAGAGTTCAAGGTTGCCGATGTCGCCAAGTTTTCGCCCTCAACCGATAGGGGAACGGTTATCTGCAACCCGCCCTACGGAGAAAGGCTTCTCGACCTTTCGGAGTGCGAAGCGATATATAAGTCAATGGGCAAGGTGTTTGAGCAGAAAAAAGGCTGGTCTTACAGCATCATCAGCCCCGACGAAGAATTTGAAAAGGCTTTCGGCAGAAAAGCGGATAAAAGAAGAAAATTATACAACGGCATGATAAAATGCCAGTTGTTCATGTATTTCAAGTAAAAATGAGAGGGAAGATTGGTTATGAAACACGTATTTGTTATTAATCCCGCGGCAGGTCAGGGAAAGTCACTTGATTTTATTAAGGCAAAAATCGAAGCTGTTGCAAAGAAATATTCTCTTGATTATGAAACCTATATCACAGAGAAAAAGGGTGACGGCATTGAGTTTGTTGAGGAAAGAGCAAAAAGCGGCGAGGAGCTTCGCTTTTATGCATGCGGCGGTGACGGTACTCTTTATGACGTTGTAAACGGCGCATACGGCTACAAAAATGTTCAGGTTGCCGTGGTTCCTCTCGGTTCGGGAAATGACTTTATCCGCCTTTTCGGTACGCAGGAAGAATTTCTTGAGCTTGAGGACCAGATTGAGGGCGTGCCCGTTGAGCTTGACCTTATCAAGTGCGGCACTGAAATCGCAATCAACCAGTGCTCAATGGGTATGGATGCCGAGGTTTGCGCAATGCAGGGCAAAATCAAAAAGTTCCCGCTTGTAACGGGTGAAGGCGCATATTATATCGGCTGCCTTTATGCCATTGCACGCAAATTCCATAACAAATTCACAATAACAATCGACGATGAAGAGGTTGTTTCAAAGGACTGTCTTTTCTGCTTCTGCGGCAATTCAAGATGGTACGGCGGAGGCTTCATGGCGGCGCCTCTCGCTCAACCCGATGACGGACTTCTTGATTTCGTTATTGTTGAAGCAAAGGTCAGCAGAGCCAAGCTTGTTACTCTGCTCAACAAATATAAGCGCGGTGAGCACCTTGATTGGGACATAACCACCTTCAAGCGCGGCAAAAAGCTCACAATTCACAGCGACAGTCCCGCAGCGGTTAATGTTGACGGCGAATGCAAGTTCATTACAGACACCTCATTTGAGCTTATTGAAAAGGGCATGACCTTTGTTGTGCCCAAAAAATCACAGTTTCTTATCGATAGAGAAAAGAGAATGGCTGCAAAATGAAAAACACAAATGCAATAAAATTCAATTCTGCGGGCAAGCTTATCATAATGCAGGTCAGCGACCCGCAGGATATGAAATATGTCCGCAAGGCAATGGTCAAAATGCTTGACAACGCCTACGACCTTTTAAAGCCCGACCTTGTTCTTTTCACGGGCGATAACATTCTGGGCAATCACTTGCTTGATGCACGCTTCGGCAGCCGCCAAATTGCAAACGGCAAGGCGGCAACCTTGCAGATAATGAAAGACTCCATTCACCATATCTGTGCGCCGCTTGAAAAGCGCAAAATTCCTTTTGCAATGATTTACGGCAACCACGACGACATGAATCTTGTCACAAAGGATGAGCAGGCGGATATTTACCGCAGCTATTCCATGTGTCTGCCCATGAATAACCGCAACGGCAAGGTGGACTGCGACACATACAATATCCCGATTTATTCAAAAGACGGTGAAAAGCTGCTTTTCAATCTGTGGATGCTTGACAGCGCGTGGTATGACCGCAAAGAAGACAAGTGCTACCAGGCAATAAAGCCCGAAACGGTTGAATGGTATAAAGAAACAGCCGCAGAGCTTAAAAAGCAAAACGGCGGTGAGGCTGTGCCTTCGCTTATGTTTGCGCACATTCCTCTGCCTGAAATAACAAACCTCATCGAGCAGTGCGGTCCCGATGATGTCGGTGCGGTTTTAACTCACCAAAAAGGTTGGTGCAGATTGAAGCCCGATGCTGCAAGGGGCACTCTTATGGAATATCCCAGCATTCTGCCCGAAGCTTCGGGGCTGTTTGATGCCGCACTTGAATGCGGCGATGTTAAAGGCATTGTTTCGGGGCATGACCACGTTAACTGCTTTGAGGGTAAGTATAAAGGGATTGAATTTATTCAAACCTCTTGCGCTTCCTTCCGTTGCTACGGCGGAGATATGCGCGGAGTGCGCATTTTTGAAATTGACGAAAGAGACCCGGCGGCATACACAACCTATTTCTTCAATTATGCCGACCTTTGCGGCAGGGGAGTTGCTTCAAAGCTTCGCTATTTCTGGGATGCGGATGAAATGGAGAAAACAAAAACCGCTGTTCTTGCAGGCACGGCAGTTGCGGCAGGCATCGTCGGAGCGATAATAAAAAAGAAATGAGTGTTTAATATGAAAAAGATTACTGCAGTTCTTGTTGCAATTATAATGGTTTTCAGCGTTCCTTCCGTTGCGTTTGCAACAGAAGATGTTGAGCAGACAAGCGTTGTTTCGGAAGAAAATAACCAATCCTCAGAGGGAAACATTCCTCCGAGCGAAGAAACTACTCCTCCGACTGAAGAACCGGATGCTCCGGAAGTTGGCGAGGAATCAAGCAGCAATGACGGAGTTGTTGCAACGCTTTCGCTTTGCAGCGCAATATATGTGTGGCCGGTTTCGGGACACACGTGGATTTATGTTCACAACAATTCGGATGAGCCGATAACAGTCGGCCATTACGAAGTGCCCGTCGGTCAGGGTGTGTCTGTCGGCGTGTTTTCTTTTTCCGTTGATGACGGATGGGGAATTTACTACAACATCGAAGCATATAAAGAAAACACCAAAAACCGCATGGATAAGGTTTGGTCAAAATCAGAGGAGCTGGATGCCGATGAGCTTGAAACCCTCCACAACAGGCTTTTGAATTATCCCAACTATTGGGGCTTTGGCGGAAACTGCGCAACCTTTGCTTTTTCAATGTGGAATTCCGTTACTCATGACGGATACTTTTCGCTTCTGATTCCTGCAATAACGCAGTTTATGATTATGGTCAGCGGCGGTCAGAAGGGTGTGCTTGAAATGTATTGTCCGCCCAGAGAGCATGTTTACCGTCTTAAAGGAAACGGCGAAAATGCATATCTCACCGGTGTGAGCGATTATACCGCAAACTGACAAGAGGTGACTTGTATGGCAAAAGAAAAAAGATTTGAAAAAACATATTCGCAGGATTTGGGTACAGTCAGCATTATTGTTGACAAGCAAACAGGTATCAATTATCTCTTTTGCCAAAGCGGATATGCAGGCGGCTTAACCCCGCTTCTTGACCGTGACGGCAAGCCCGTTATAACACCTGTAATTAACAAATAAATCAAAACCCCCGAAGATTAATTTCTTCGGGGGTTTGCTATAATTATATTACATTATATTAAAGAGTTGTGAGGGTTTCCATAACATAGTTGCCGAAATCCTCGCAGGTTGCGCCGTCTGCGCGTCCTGTAATCTTGAGCTTCTTTTCCTCATACATGCAGATATCAAGAGCTCTTTCAAGCTTGTCAGCCTCTTCCTGCTTGCCGATATGTGAAAGGAGCATAACTGCAGCGCGAAGCATTGAGCAGGGGTCTGCATACTGTCCGCGACCCTCTCTCATCATTCTGGGTGCAGAGCCGTGGATAGCCTCAAACATTGCATATTTCTTGCCGATGTTTGCGCTGCCTGCCGTGCCTACGCCGCCCTGGAATTCAGCAGCTTCGTCGGTGATGATGTCGCCGTAAAGGTTGGGAAGAACAAAAACCTTAAAGTCTGTCCTTCTCTTCTTGTCAATAAGCTTTGCGGTTGTAATGTCGATATACCATTCGTCGGTTGTGATTTCGGGATAATCCTTGCCAATCTCTTTGCAGAGGTTGAGGAATTTGCCGTCTGTTGTCTTGATAACATTGGCTTTCTGAATGATGGAAACTCTGTCCTTCTTATTTCTTCTCGCATAGTCATATGCAAGCTTTGCAATTCTCTTTGTGCCCTCTGTGGTGGTAACAACAAAATCCATTGCAAGGTCATCTGTAACGTTAATGCCCTTTGAGCCGACTGCATATGCACCCTCGGTGTTTTCGCGGAAGAATGTCCAGTCAATGCCTTCTTCGGGAACTTTAACGGGGCGAAGGTTTGCAAAAAGGTCAAGTGCTTTTCGCATTGCAACGTTTGCGCTTTCGATGTTGGGCCACGGGTCGCCCGCCTGGGGAGTTGTTGTGGGTCCTTTAAGAATAACGGGGCATTTCTTGAGTTCTTCAAGAACATCGTCGGGGATTGCCTTGTTAACGGCAACACGGTTTTCAATCGTCAATCCGTCAATGGTCTTGAATTCAATCTTGCCTGCATCAACATCTTCTTTAAGAAGAAATTCAAGAACTCTTGCCGCCTCGTTTGTGATGATGGGGCCGATGCCGTCGCCGCCGCAAACGCCTATTGTGAGCTTGTCAAGCTTTGAATAATCAACAAAATCGCCCTGCTGCTTAATGGCTTCGCTTCTTGCGTCCTGCTCTCTGATAAGTGCTTCAAATTTTTCAACAGCAGCCTTAATCTGTACTTCAGTCATGTTAGTTTCTCCTTGTTATCAAGTGTAGGGCGGGGGCTTGCTCCCGCCGTAAATTATTTACCGATATTTTTAGTGTAGTTCAACAGTCCGCCGTCAAGAATCATTGCGGTCTGTCTGTCGGAATAATCATAGTTAAGCTCGTATTTTTCACCCTTTGTGAGGTTTTCAAGAACAACCTTTGCGCCGTTCTTGATGTTTTCTCTGATGCCGTTCAATGCGAGCATATCGTCTGTGTCAATCTTGTCATAGTCGTCGGGATTTGCGAATGTGAAAGGCATAATGCCTGCGTTTATAAGGTTAGCGCAATGGATTCTTGCAAATGATTTTGCGATAACCGCCTTGATGCCGAGATAAAGAGGAACAAGTGCGGCATGCTCTCTCGATGAGCCCTGACCGTAGTTTGCGCCGCCGATAATGAAGCCCTTTCCTGCCGCTTTGCAGCGCTCTGCAAAGTGTTCGTCACACTGTTTGAAGCAGAAGTTTGAAAGGAACGGAATGTTTGAACGGTAGGGGAGAATCTTTGCGCCTGCAGGCATGATGTGGTCGGTTGTGATGTTGTCGCCGACCTTGAGAATTGCGGGTGCTTCGATATCTTCAGGCAACTCAACACTTGTGGGGAACGGCTTTATGTTGGGTCCGTATTTAATTTCAACGCTGTCAGCTTCTTCAACAGAAGCGGGAAGCTCAATCATGTTATCGTTGATAATGAATCTTTCGGGCATTGTGATTTCGGGCATCTCGCCGAGTGTTCTCGGGTCTGTGAGATAGCCCGTGATTGCGGAAGCTGCCGCAACCTCGGGGCTGACAAGGTAAATGCCCGCATCTGCAGTACCTGAACGTCCCTCAAAGTTTCTGTTGAATGTACGCAGCGAAACGCCCTTTGACTGCGGTGACTGACCCATGCCGATGCAGGGGCCGCAGGAGCATTCAAGAAGCCTTGCGCCGGCGCAGAGAATATCGGAAAGAGCGCCGTTGAGTGAAAGCATGTTAAGAACCTGCATTGAGCCCGGAGATATTGTGAGGCTTACGTTGGGGGCAACCTTTTTACCCTTAAGTATAGCCGCAACCTTTAAAAGGTCAAGCAAGGATGAGTTTGTGCATGAACCGATGCAAACCTGGCTGATTTCAATGTTGCCAATCTCTTCAACGGTTTTAACGTTGTCGGGCATGTGGGGCATTGCCGCCATCGGAGCAAGCTTGCAAAGGTCAATATCGATAATTTCGTCATACTGTGCATCTGCATCCGGCAGAAGCTCTGACCAGTCATCCTCTCTTCCCTGCGCTTTGAGGAATGCCTTGGTTATTTCGTCGGAGGGGAAAACAGAGGTTGTTGCGCCAAGCTCTGCGCCCATGTTGGTGATTGTTGCTCTTTCGGGAACGGAAAGAGTCTTAACGCCCTCGCCGCCGTATTCAATAATCTTGCCAACGCCGCCCTTAACGCTCATAATGCGGAGCACTTCAAGGATAATATCCTTTGCGCCAACCCAGGGAGAAAGTTTGCCCGAAAGGCGCACAAGTGTCATCTTGGGCATGGTTGTGTAGTATGTGCCGCCGCCCATCGCAACCGCAACGTCAAGACCGCCCGCACCGATTGCAAGCATGCCTATGCCGCCGCCCGTGGGAGTGTGGCTGTCAGAACCGATGAGCGTTTTGCCGGGCTTGTCGAAGCGTTCAAGATGAAGCTGGTGGCAGATGCCGTTGCCGGGCTTCGAGAAAAGAAGACCTCTTTTCTTTGCAACGCTCTGAATAAATCTGTGGTCATCTGCGTTTTCAAAACCGTTTTGCAGAGTGTTGTGGTCGATATATGAAACAGAAAGCTCCGTGCGTACTCTCTCAACGCCCATTGCCTCAAATTCAAGATATGCCATTGTGCCCGTTGCATCTTGTGTGAGTGTCTGGTCAATTTTAAGACCGATTTCGGTGCCGGGCACCATTTCGCCGCTGACAAGATGGCTCTTAATCAGCTTTTGACCTATAGTAAGTCCCATATACATCCTCCTGTGCGATAAAATCGATGATATTCAATTATATTGCAATTCGGTGTCGGAAGTCAAGGGTAAAAACGACATAATATAATGTTTTTTATGTATAAATATTGGTTTTATATACAACATTGTATTTACAAATTTTAAAATCTGTAGTATAATCAGTTAAATTCTTGAATCGGAGGAAATCGGTATGTTCTTTATCTCTGTTCGACGCAGACGAATATAGCTTGTATCTTGTATTGGGTACAGGCTCGAAATGCTGTGTGCCTGACAGAGTGACAGAGAAAAGTTTACCTTTTGTATTACTGTTAACGGCATATAGCTGTTAACAGTATTTTTATTTTGGAGGTTATATAAAATGAGCAACAATAAATTTTTGTCATTAAATAAAGCTGTTTTTGAACAAATAAAATTACCCGATAATGCAATAGTTGCGGACTTAGGCTGCCGCGATGCGGGTTTTCTTGTAGGATTACAACAAGCATTTCCTTATAAAATACATCAAGCTATAGGTGTTGATATTACCGATAAATGGTTTAACGATGTGAAATACCAAAGCCCCATTAAACTCAAAACAATGGATTGCTCAAAGAAACTTGAGTTTGAGGACAATACATTTGATTTTATATTCTCTGCCGATATGTTTGAATGTGTGTCAAATAAAGATTTATTGGTAAGTGAAATCCACAGGATTTTAAAACCGGGCGGAGTGATAATTTGCGTAAACTGTGATTGGGATAGCGTTGTATATAATGGCGGAAATAAAGAATTGATTTCAAAAGAAATTCATGCATATGCCGTAACAAAACAGCCTTGGATGGATGACATTGACAGTTGGATTGGCAGAAGGATGTACGGGATTTTCAACAAGAGCAAATTATTCGAAAGTTCTGTATCTGTCCATAACGTTGTTGAAACAGAATATAAAGAAGGCACTTTCGGTTATGATTTAAGTTTAGATATAGCTTGGCTGTATAAAGAAAATACAGGAGCATTAACCAAGGAAGAATATGATGGTTTTATTGACAATCTGAAATCAGCACAGCAAGACGGAAGTTATATCTTCTCAAAACCGTATTACATTTATAAAGGCATAAAATTATAAAGAATATTTCTAATTTTGCGGTTGTATCGCTGGGTGCTCTGTGAACACCCGCAAAACCAGCTAAACAAGCAATCTTATTGTAGGGGACGATGCCGACATCGACCCAATGAATGTTTAGAGAATAGAGAATATTGAATAGATAATAGATAATAATTTTTCGGCAACACCGTAGGGAACAGCCTCTGCGCCGTCCCGATTGTGCCGCAGGCGCAAAAACAAACCAACCCCAACCCAAACTAAACTAACCAAACCCAAAAGAAAACGAATTAATATAAAACCCCATCCACCCCAAAAACAAACAAAAATGATAAAAGAAACAGAAAAACCAAAAGAAAATCCTGAAAACCCGCAAAAAACCCAAGAAAAAGAGATGAAAAACCGAACATTGTAAAACGAATAAAACGGCGAAACCCGTTGAAATACAAGGGGGAGAAGAGGCAGGGCGACTTGAAACGCACGGAGCGGTTGAGAAGAAGGGTAAAAAAGATTGAAAAAAGGTGTTGACAAAAGGGTTGGGATTTGGTAATATAGTCGAGCACTCCGCAAGAGAGCGGAGCGCGACGCACCTTGAAAATTA
>JAGAOT010000025.1 GCA_017623615.1 Clostridia bacterium
ATTTCAGCACTTCAGGTTTCACCGTTTGCCTCTTGGTTTCGTTCACTCCTTTCAGGCGTTTTGTTTTGGTGTGTTCCCCTCTGCTGTGTCTACAGTATATCACGCAACCACAATTTATCAGTCGTTATAAATGCAAAAAACAAGAAAGATACAAAACTTTTCAAAAAAAGTTGTATCTTTCTTCTTAAATAGTTGTTATTAGGTTGTTATAAAGGCTCATAAATGTTGTTAAAAACTTATTACATACCTGTTGATTTTATAATAGAATTGTTTTATACTGTTATTGATTTAGAGATGAGGTCTGAGTTAATGTTAAACAAGACCTCTACATAATTAAGATTCCTAAAACTTGTTTAGTGTCAAGGGGTTGTTGGGGGTATCGTCTCCAAAACAAGACCGAGAATCGGTCTTGTGTGCTTGGTAAGGATGAGGTCGGCGGTTCAATTCCGCCTAGCAGCTCCAGAAAAAACCTCTTTTGCGATGCAAAAGAGGTTTTTTCAACTAAGTGTGCCTTTCGGCAAGTTAAGCACGCTCTGCGTGTGAAGTTACTTCGTAGTGAAGTTTGCTTCGCAAGCTTTACACACTTAACTTCACTTTGCGTTTCGACGCAAAACTTCACTATACCATGGGTATTACTTCACTGCGATATCATCGCAGCTTCATTGTTAATGTTTTAAATTGTTATAGCATTTTAATACATTCTAACAGTCAAGGAGGGCTGTTTTATGTCCGAAAGTAAATTGCGAACTCAATCCATGGATTTCGCCATACAGATAATTAACCTTGTTAAAAGCCTTAAATCAAAAAAAGAGTCCATAATATCCAACCAAATTGGCAGAAGCGGCACTTCTATCGGTGCAAATATTAGAGAAGCTCAATATGCTCACAGCAAAGCTGATTTTATTGCCAAACTGTAAATCGCTCTTAAGGAAGCCAATGAAACGGGATATTGGCTTGAGCTTTTGCACAAAACAAATTACATTTCGGATAGTGAGTATAAATCGCTTGATTCTGCTTGTGCAAGCATACGGGTTATGCTGATTGCTTCCATAAACACTGCTAAAGAAAACTTGAAATAATTTTTTCGACTAAACAAAGCAAAAAACGGGCAGCTTATATCGTCCGAAAATCATTTTGATTTAACCAGCTTATATACCATCGGCGGTAAAACCGCAGCCGCAGCCATTATAATACAAAATGCAAGGTGTGCACCCGAAAATCCCACGGGGCGTGTGTTGCCGTAAACGGCAATGAAGAAGCCGTCGAAAACAGACATTGCGGGTGCGGCAAGCACCATAAGCGGAATCCAGAGGAAACCGACATAATCCAAAAAATCAAAACTCAGCAGAGAATATATTTGAAGAAACAAAAACGAAACCGCCGGAATAATCAAGAGTAAATATGAGCCGAAAATCATAGCATCTTTGGATTTCCTTTTGCAAAACACGGCAAAAGCAACCGAAAACGCAACGAGCAAAAACGGATATATCATGCTCAATGTTGTGTTGCCCTCAGAAACATAAACATAGTCAACAATAAAAGGTATTCTGCCTGATGCAAAAACGCCCAATGCCCAGACGGCAAGCATTATTGCGGCACCGATAAAGAACTGTTTTGTGTCAGAATGTTTTTTTGCCATATTATCACTCCTTCCTTATTTTAATTATATCACGGCAAGAATTTTATTGTGTTACGGAAATATTAAGATAAAATTACAAATTATTACAGCATAAAGGTGACAAAATGACAACCGAACTTAAAATAATTGCTCATATCAAAACCGATTTTTCTTCAAAATTCGGCATACCCCGCCAAAGCGGGCTGGTTGATGAGCTTGAAGCAACAATTATTTTTGAGCCCGAATACCGCAACCCCGATGCACTTCGCGGAATTGAAGAATACTCGCATTTATGGCTTTTGTGGCAGTTTTCGGAATGCGCAGGCAAGGAATGGACTCCGACCGTGCGCCCTCCGAGGCTCGGCGGCAACAAGAGAATAGGCGTTTTTGCAACCCGCTCCCCTTTCAGACCGAATCCCGTAGGGCTTTCAAGCGTAAAGCTTCTCGGAGTTGAGAAAACGGAAAAGCACGGCTGCGTTTTGCGCGTTGCAGGCGCGGATTTGCTTGACGGCACTCCGATTTATGACATAAAGCCATATCTTCCCTATGTGGACTCACACCCCGAAGCAAGCAACGGCTTTGCACTTGATGAAAAAGAAGGAAGGCTGACCGTTGATTTTCCCAATGAACTTTTAAATACCATTCCGGCAGAAAAGCAGGCGGCATTAAAGGCTGTTTTGGCGCAAGACCCGAGGCCGGGATATCAGGATATTCCCGACAGAATATACGGTATAGAGTTTGCGGGGTTTGATGTAAGATTTAAGGTGGAAAACAGCACGCTTAAGGTTACGGAAATAATCTGTTTATAAAAGCATATAACCCTCCCGAATTTTTGAAATTCGAGAGGGTTTTCGTTACGGTTGATATACAATCGGATGGTCTTCGCTCACATGCTCGATTGTTATAAAATTATTTCTTTTTGCATAAGCCCATTTCATTCCGAATGCCTTGCATGCGCCGTCAACGGGCATATAAAGCTGACCCTCGTTGCCTCTGAAAACTTCTGCACCGAGGTCAAAATCGCCTTTGTTTGTTGCGGCAACTCTGCTGCTTTCGGTAAAGGTTGCTTCGGTGCCGTAAAGCTTAAGCGTAACCTTTCCCTTTTCGCGGATATCCTCGCCGCCCGCAAATCTTATGAGAGTTGCAAAAGCAATATACCACTCGCCGTTTTTGCATACGGCGGGGGTTGACATGTTGCAAAGCCCCAAATCTGCGCCCTTGTAATAAACCCTTGTTCTGCCTTCGCCGAAAATGGGAGCAATTCTGTAGGGTCTTATTTCGTCTTTTGCTTTATCAACAAGGCATTCGTCAACAACTCTGCCGTCGTTAAGCTCGGAAATAAGCGTTACCTTATCGCCGTCAACCTCAACAAGAGCATAAGCGGCAACCTGTTCCTCCTGCGGATAGAAAGATGCATGCCATATCTTGTCGGTTGTCTTTGTGCCGGGCGGGTTATAGTTGGCGTTGCCGAGCTCATAATGAATCGTGCCCTGCGAGGGCTTGTCGAAAAGCTCCTCGTTTTTAATCGGGAATGAGCGGGAAAAGTTGTGTTCATGACCCGAAAAAAGGATGTCAAGCATTTCCATGGATTCACGCATCATGGGGTAATCATCATCATTGGCAAGATTCGGTCCCGCATAATAAACGGGGAAATGCTGAACGCCGAATTTCCATGTTTTGTTGCTTTTTGCAATATCTTCCTTTGCCCATTCGTTCATAAGCTCGGGCTCGTTAACGCCGAAAACATTGAAATGAGCATTGCCGTAATCAAAGGAATAAATTTCCGTCTGCCAGCCCTCGGGACCGTTTTTCGGATAAGAATATTCAAGCTGTGTGTTAAAAAACTCAGCAGGCTCGGCATAGTATCTGCCGACCTCTTCGGGGAAATACTCCTTAAATCCGCGGTTATCGTGGTTGCCGCATGTCATCATATAGGGCAGATGCTCCATGATGCCCGCCATACCCTCAAACATTGCGTTCCATTGTATTTCATGCTGACCGCAGTTTGTATTGTCGCCCGCTGTGAGAATAAATCTGACATCGGGATGCTTTTTGAGCACGTCTTTGAGGAATTTGTTGAGGGTTGTGTAATCGGGATTATAATGGTCATCGTCCTTCTGATGGTCGGAAATAGCGATGAATTTGAATTTGGTGAGGTTTTCCTCCTCGGTGTCAAACCAAAATTCTTCGCTTCGGTTTTCCGCGCTTCCGCAGGTGTAATAATATCTTGTGCCCGCTTTCAGATTTGACGGCGTTGCCCAGAAAATATTGCTTGTGTTAACATCGCTTTTAAAGGGCTTAACGATTGCATCAACGCGCTTTTTTTCGCCGCCCTTTTCGTAATATTCAACATAGCCCTGCGTAACATCAAGGCTTGAACGCCATGTTATTGCCATTGAAGATTTTGCATCGCCCGAAATGCTGACCATAATGTGGTCGGGCTTTTCGGTGGCGAGCCTTAAATTAGGTTTTCTTTCCATTTTATTTCACCTTAATTTTGAAAAGTCTTGCGCCGTGGGGATTAACCTCGGCTGAAAATGCGCCGTCTGTTACGGCATATTCCTCATGCGCCCACATATCCCAAACGCCGTATTTCAAACCGCCGATTGCGATATCCGTAACGTCAAACTCGATTTTCCTTACTTCGTCATCAGTATTGAAAAGCGCAACATATTTGCAGTTTTCGCCCTTTGAAACCCATGCAATTTCGCCCTTGCCGTCGGTTTCGTTTCGGCTGAACTGCCTTGCACCCCATGAGTTTTTGAGCATATCAATAAGCTCTCTGTTTTGAAGAAGCGAAAGGGTGAATTCGTCATTGTCGAGCATTTCCGCGCCAATCATCAGCGGAGAGCGGAAGATGCCCCAAAGAGTCATCATAGTTATCTGCTCGTCGTGAGTAAAGCGGGTGTATCTGTTTCTGTATTCCTCAAGCTTTTCGGTGAGCTGAATTCTGCCGATGGGAAGCATATCGCAGTCGGGCCATGCGCCGGGCTGAACATAATTCTGCCACGCAAGGCACTTATCAAACATATCATGAAGCTTATCCCAACTGTCCCAAAAATCGCCCGTCATGCGCCACATGTTTGCATTGGCGGCAAGATGCTCATGCTCCCAAACGGGTGCGGGGCCGGGAGAAAGGCTCAAAACCATGTCCCTGCCGCATGCATCGATAGCCTTTCGGAGCATTTCGATTTCGCGGCGTGCGGAATAAGGATTGTCTTTCGAAAATTCCGTGTTGGCAATATCGTCGCACTTTATGTAGTCAACGCCCCAAGAAGCATAAAGCTCAAAAATGGAATTATAGTATTCCTGCGCGCCCTTTGCATCGGGGTTAATGCCGTACATATCCGTCTGCCACGGGCAAACCGAAAACTGCTGTGCAATATCTCTTGCGGTTATTCCGTCGGTTACGGTTTTGGTATTCTGATGAACTGCCTGGCGGGGAATGCCGCGCATAATATGAATGCCAAACTTCAAGCCAAGCGAGTGAACATAATCCGCAATGGGCTTGAAGCCCTTGCCGCCCGCCGATGAAGGAAACCTTTCGGGCGCAGGGATAAGGCGCGAATATTCGTCCATATAAAGCGGAGCAAAGTTGTGGTAATAAAAGCTGTCGGCTGTCGGCTCAGACCACTGAATGTCGCAGACAATGTATTCCCAGCCGTAGTCTTTGAGGTTTTTCGCCATATAATCGGCGTTTGCGAGAAGCTGTTCTTCGTTAACGGCGGCGCCGTAGCAATCCCAACTGTTCCAGCCCATGGGCGGGGTCGGTGCAAGTTTTTTATGCATAGCTGTCAGTCCTTTTTATAAATTCTTATTTCAAATTCGGCTTGAGTTGAAAACTGCTCAAGCCCGTTTATTTTTTGCTGGTCGTCTTTGCCCGTTTTATAGTAATACGGAGTCATTTTGAAAAGATTTTGAACGGCTTCATTTGAGTCAAGCCGTATTTGCGCCTTGATTTGGCTCGATTTCACAAATTTAAAATCCGCGATTTCTGCACTCGGCACCTCGTTTAAATAAGGCTTGTCATAGATTGCCGCTTTCAAATCAAAAAGATGCTTTTCGAGCGGTATAACCCTTATCAAAAAGCCGCCTTTTTTCAGAACTCTGTGAAATTCGTCATAGGCTTCGGGCGAAAAGATATTCAAAACGGCATCAAAGCTTTCGTCGGCAAAGGGCAGGTCAAAAAGGCTTGCAACCGCAAACGGAATATTGCATTTTCTTTTTGATGCAAATTCAAGCGCATCCTTTGAAATATCAACACCCGCAAAAAAAGCGTTTTTTCCGTTTTCGGCAAGAAAACTCTTTAATCCCGCGGAATAATAGCATTCTCCGCAGCCAGCATCCAACACGGCGGCTCCGTTTTGCAAATACTTATCCGTGATTTCGCAAAGAAAATCAAGCAAAAAGCCGTAGTATCCGCCGCTGAGGAAATCACGCCTTGCTCTGACCATCACACGGTCGTCGCCGTGGCGTTTGGCGGAGGATTTTTGCGACTGCAAAAGATTGACATAGCCGAATTTCGACTTGTCGTAGCAATGCCCTTTTTCGCATTTATAAAGCCTTTCCTGCTCTGCAAGCTCTTCGCCGCAGACGGGGCAAATAAAGTTAATCATTTTGTTACCCTGTATGATTCAATTTTTTTCATCATTCCCCTGCCGATATCGTGCATGAATCTTTCGCACACGGGAAGAAGGTCGGTCGGGAAGCCGTGAAGGAATTTATCGGCTTCATATGTAAAGTTGCCCTTATAATCAATTTCACCGAGAGCTTTAAGAATGGAATCCCAGTCCATTTCGGAAAGATACGGCAGAGTGTGGCTGTCATCAAAATGGTCATTGTCATGGATATGCAGGCAGCCGAGCCTTGAGCCCATTTCTCTTATCATGGATGCCGCATCACCGCCGACAAGGCCGCAATGACCCAAATCAAGGCAGGCGGTAAAATTATCTGTGTTAAGCGCATCAACATAGCGGTTAAATTCGGGCGCAAGAGAGCATACGTTGGGAACAATTTTGTTCTGAACATTATCCCAGCCCCACATGTTTTCGAGCGCAATTTTAACGCCGCTGTCCGCCGCATAAGGCTCAAGAGCATGATAAAGCTCCATGTTGCGTTCAAACTGGTTTGAGCTGAACTGAACGGGATGCACAACGCAGATTTTCGCATCGAGAAGCCCCGCAATTTCAAGAGCTCTTTTCAGCTTTTCAAAAATCACAGCGGTATATTCCGCATCTTTTTCCTTTGCGCTGGGGAACGGAGCGTGAGCCTGTTCAAAGGTTACGCCGTAAAATGCGGCAATCTTTTTAAGATTTGCGACATGCTCTTTATAGCCCGCGCCGTTGAGCACATCGCCGTCATCCTGCATTTTAAACATTGAAAAATCTATTCCGTCAAAGCCGCTTTCGCAAATAATACGCACAGCCTCGGCATCGCTGTTAAAGCGTTCGGATAATACTTCTGTCTGAGTAACAAGCTTCATATAGCTTACCTCCGTAATGTAGGAAATTATTATTTACATTATATCAGCATCGGCTGATATCTACAAGCATTATTTTGACAATTCATCTTTTATGTTTACAATTTATTAATTGACTTTTCACAGAAAATATACTAAATTATTCTTTGAGAAAATAGAAATGGAGGGTATTAAAATGCCCAAAGCGGAATACAGGAGCTCCATACGCTCCAAAAATCTCATAAAAAAAGCATTGGCAAAGCTTATTCATGAAAAAGACATTGCCAAAATTACTGTTTCCGATATTATAAGAGAAGCCGATATCAGCCGCGGCACTTTCTACGCGCACTATGCCGATGTTAATGCCGTCATTAATCAGATTGAAAGCGAAGAATTAAAAAATCTGATAGATTTCGTTGATAAATTCGGTTTTGAAAACATCACAACCAACATTTCGGATTTTATCACACTCATTTGCGAATATCTGAACCGCGACATGGAATATTACCGCATGCTCACGCAGTCCAACATGCTCAACAATTTCATTTGGCGTTTGATTAACGTTTATTATGAGAAGCTTCACAGCGAGGTTGTTGCCACTGTTGACAATGCGGACAGCGACGAAATCAACCTCTATCTCATCTATATTACATCAGGCGCAAAAACGGTTATTTTGAGCTGGCTTAACGGAGAAATTAAAGGAACGCCCGAACAGGTCGGCGAAAGAATCGGAAAATTGGTAGCACTTAACCAGCAATATTTTATAAATCAATAACATAAAAGGCACGCTGCATCACGGCAGCGTGCCTTGTTTTTATAATCCCAGTAACCCGAGAAATCCGTATGAAAATACGCTCATAATAAGATTTGCAATCAAAACGCCGAGAGCTATTATCGGGAACGAGGTGCGGATTCTGATATCAAGCAGCGCGGCTATCAGTGCGCCTGTCCAGCCGCCCGTGCCGGGCAGAGGAATTGCCACAAAGGCAAGCAAGCCCCAGTTGCGCCAACGCTGAACCTTTTCGCTTTTGCGCATGGAGCGAACCTCCAGCTTTTCGATAAGCCCGCCAATCTTTTCAAATCTTTTAAGAAATTTGAAAATCCTGCGTATAAACAAAAGAATAAACGGAATCGGCAGAATATTGCCCGCATAGCAAATCACGAATGCCTTCAGCAATTCAACATCGAGAAGCTTTGCCGCTATCATGCCTCCGCGAAGCTCAACCACAGGAAGCATGGATATAAAAAATATAATCAGCTCCTCGGGAATTGACCCCTGAAACAAGCCGACAAGATAATCGGTTATCGCTTCTGTCATTACGTTAATCCTTTCTCAACAATGTTTTGCTCAAGCAAAAAATCATGAGCACTCTGAAGAATATTTCTGTCGTTGATAAAACGGAGCGTGTCCATTGCCTTGGTGAAATTGAGCCATATATAATCCTCAATCTCCTCGCGCTGGATGGTTGTTTGGGTATCCTTGGTTTTGGCAAGGAAAATGGTTACGGACTTTTCAACCCTGCCCTGAATTGTGTATTCGGATTTTGAAGCAAACTGCGGCAAAATCTGAATATGAATGCCCGTTTCCTCAAGCACCTCGCGAATCGCCGTCTGTTCGTGCGTTTCGCCCTTTTCAATGTGACCCTTGGGGAAGCCCCAGTGGGTGCTGCGGCGGTTTTTGATAAGAAGATATCTTACCTCGTTGTTGATAATTCTGTAAACAACCGCACCGCAGGAACGCTCATAAAGGCATTCCAGCTTATAGCTTCTGCCCTTTTCGGCAAAAGCAATGGCATCCTCAATCTGATAGGAAATAAAACGCATGCTCTTGGGAGCAACAACATAAACCGTGGGGCTACCGTCGTTCCTTTTTATTGCGGCAATAACCCTGCCGTCAAAGGTACGCACGGGGTGGTTAATCCCCATAATATATGCGCCGTGAGAAATGCTGTCGTAGCGTTTTTTGCCTTCGATTGCGCCGAAATTAAGCTGATAGACAAAGCCGAACTGCCTGTTTACGGAGCGGATTGGGTTTGTAACCCTTACTCTGACATATTTGCCGAGCATTAAACCACACCTTTCGAAAGGTCATACGACCCAGAATAAATACTGATTTATTATACTAAATTCCGCTCAATAAAACAATAGTTTTAATAAATTTTTAAAAAATCGATATTTAGCCGATTAAACCGCGGCTTTTTTTATTAAAAAACAACAAAGTATACGCCAATTATTATTTTTTTACTATTGATTTATTAATATAAAATATGATAATATAAATTGATATATTGTTTATAAATTCCACGAAAGCGGTGTTGATATATGAAACGCATTCTTGTTGCCGATGACGAAGCCAGAATCAGAAGGCTCGTCTGTGACTTTTTAAAAAACGCGGGTTATGAAACCGTTGAAGCGGTTGACGGAAAGGATGCCATCGAAAAATTCTTTTCTGTCGGAAGTGTTGACCTTGTTATATGCGATATAATGATGCCAGAGGCAGACGGCTGGGAGGTCAGCAAAAAAATACGCGAATCAAGCTCCGTGCCCATTCTTGTGCTGACGGCAAGAAGCCAGGAATTTGACGAGCTCATGTCATTTGAAAGCGGCGCGGACGACTATGTTACAAAGCCTTTCAGCCCGAGTGTGCTTGTTAAAAGAGTTGAAGCACTCATAAAAAGGTCTCAGGCGAACCAAAGCAGTTCAAGCGACGAAATAATATCCATAGACGGTCTTGTTATAGATATCCCCGCCCATACTGTCAGCAACGCAGGCAAGACGGTTGACTTAACAATCAAAGAGCACAACATTCTTGTTAAGCTTGCGGGAAACTGCGGCAGAATATATTCAAGAGAACAGCTCCTCGACAGCATTTGGGGCATTGACTTTGTGGGCGACCCCAGAACTGTTGACTCCCATGTTGCAAGGCTCAGAACAAAGCTTGGCGAATGGGGAGAAAAGCATCTCAAAACAGTTTACGGCGTAGGATATAAAATTGAGGTGGATAGGAATTGAAGCGAGTTTTTTCAAAGCTGAAGCTGAGCAGAATAAGAATAAAGCTGTTTGCAACCATCCTTGCGGTTCTGACCTTGTTTTTTGTTCTTATAACGGTTTTCAGCACCCCCGTTTTGTTCAGGGCATTTTCTTTTCAAACTTACAGAAACCTGCGCAATACGGCGGAGGAAATCAACGCCTGCGTTCCGAGCTCCGCAACATATTACTTTGACCTTTATTCAATCTCAACCGACAACAATGTTGATTTTGAAATGATTAGCCCCGACGGCACTCTTTCTTACACTTCAAAATACGGCGGCTCCGCCTACGGAAGCGACCGTTTTTCATCCTCCGGCTCAACGGATTCCGAATTTTCAAGCCTCAAAGCCGTTAACGGATATCAGCACATAGGCGACTATGAAAATTTTAAAATTATGCGAAAGGCAATCACAAACACAGACTTTTTTGTTTATTCGCATGTTGCCGACACGGGCGAAACCATCTATCTTTATTCAGAGGTTGCCGATGTTGAAAACATTGTTGAGGTTTCGGGCAGGGTTTATTCCTTTATCAGCATTTCGCTTATAATTCTGATGTCCGCCCTTTACTATCTGCTTGTTGCAAAATTCACGAAACCTCTTGTTGAGATGAACGATATCACCAAAGACATGGCAGCGATGAACTTTGAGCGCAAATGCGGCAACTACGGAAAGGACGAAATCGGCGAACTCGGCGCAAGCATCAACACCCTTTCAACAACGCTTGATGCAACGCTGATGGATTTGAAGGATAAAAACGGTCAGCTTGAAAAGGATATTGAAAGACGGCACGCGCTTGATAACGCAAGGAAATCCTTTATAAACAACGTTTCGCATGAGCTGAAAACACCCATTGCCATTATTTCGGGCTATGCGGAGGGGCTTTGCGAGGGAATAAGCGATGACCCTGAAGTAATAAAGGAATACTGCCAGATTATTAATGACGAGAGTCAAAAGATGAACGAGCTTGTTGTTGAGCTTCTTGAGCTGTCAAAGCTTGAAAGCGGTGCACAGCCCTTTAACCCCGATTATTTTGACATCGGAGCAAAGGTTACATCGCTGCTCAACCATCTTTCACTGCTGTTTGAGCAAAACGGCATTACCGTTGTAAATCACATCCCTCCGGAGCTTATCTGCTATGCTCAGGAGGACAAAATAGAGATTGTTCTGAAAAACTATATTACAAACGCTGTTTCGCATTGCTCCGGAGAAAAGAGAATTGAAATCCGTCTGCGTGAGCATGAAAGCCTTTATGAAATCGGTGTTTTCAACACGGGTGAGCACATTGCCAAGCACGATTTACCCGAAATTTGGGACAGCTTTTACCGAGCGGACAAGGCTCACGGGCGCAGTGAAAACCGCTTCGGTCTCGGTCTTTCAATCGTTAAAGGCATCATGACCAACCACAGCCGCAAATGCGGCGTTGAAAACGTTAAAAACGGCGTTGAATTTACTTTTGAAGTTTCAAAGGATTCCGAAAGCTATGATAAAGAACAGTAATTTCAAGAAAATATTTGCAAAAACTGCGTCAATAATTCTGTGCCTTTGTGTTCTTGCATCAAGCCTTTCCGCCTGCTCCGGCAGGGAGGAAACGGGCGTTAAAACGGTTAAATCCGTTACTGCAAGAAACACAATAACAAGCAACGCTTCCGATGCGGAAATACACTATGCAAAAAACGCCGCGGCATATTCCGAAAAGGCCGCCTCATCGGGTCTTATCGAGCTTTATATTGACCCCGCAACCAATTCCTTTGCGGTTTTGGAAACCTCGCAGGAGCAGCTTTGGAGTGCCCTCCCCCTGCTTGACGGCGTTGCTTCGGGCGAAGCTCTTGTCAACAACGCGGGCACGGTTTTGCTCAAGATTATCGGCGGCACGGATATATATTATCTGAACTCGCAGGATAACTCCGTTGCCTACGGCAAGGCATCATATTCCTTGATTGACGGCGGCGCGGTTTTCACCTTTGACATTTTTGCAGACGAAAAAACCGCGGCAAAGCAGTCTTATGAAAAAACCGATATAGGTTTTCAAATAACCCTTACCGTCACCTTGAAGGACGGCAGCATGAATGTTGCATGCACTCATTCAAACATCACGGGCAACCCCGATGCATATATTGAGGATATCGAGCTTCTCAACTATTTCGGCGCATACAACGACACAAAGGACGGCGACTTTCTGCTTGTTCCCGACGGCTGCGGAGCAATCATCAAAACATCGATATACGATGAATCGTTTGAATCGCTTTCCTTCGACGTTTACGGCGCAGACCCGTCAACAGTATCGGACTCATCGGGCATTGCGGTTGTTCCCGCTTTCGGCATAAAACACGGCAACGCCGCCTTTGTTTCGCTTATCGAAAAGGGTGATGCGGTTGCATCGGTCAACGCCGAAAAGGCAACTGCAATCGGTGAATACAATATCGTTTACCCGAGCTTTAACATTACACCTGTCAGCTACGACGGTGAAGCACTCTATATTTCCAAATCGTCAACCGTCAGTGAGATTTCGCTTTGTTACCGCTTCCTTTCAGGCGGCAACGCAACCTATGCGGGGCTTGCATCCGCATGCCGTGAGCAGTTGATAAGAAATTCCGTTCTTTCAACAAAAACGGTTGAGGTCGGCAGTTACATGCCGTTTTATCTGACCCTTGTGGGTGCCGCAGAGAAATCCTTCGGTCCCTTTGATTATCTGTCTTCGCTGACAAGCTTTGAACAGGCAAAGGATATGCTCACAAGAATGAAGAACAAGGGCATAAACAATGTCAGCATCCGCTATGCAGGCGTTTTCAACGGCGGACTCAATTCAAAAGACATTGCCTCATCTTCAATCCTTTCCCGCCTTGGAGGAACTGAAAAGCTTGACGAGCTTTATGACTATGTTTCCGCCCAAAAGATGAGCCTTTTCCTTGATATCAACCTGCTTTCCTCCGCTTCGGGCTTTACCGGCGCAAGCGCGCTGAACATACGCAAAAGTGCCGCGGAATATATCCCCGAAAGCGCGCTGACGGATTATATGGGCGGCAAGATGACGGGCAGACAGTTCAGAAACATCGGCAAGCTGAAAAAAGTTGTTTCGGATGTTTTGAGCAATACGCGATACTACGGCTTTTCGGGCTATTGCCTCAACGATGTCGGCAGCGTGCTCTATTCCGATTTTTCATCAAACGGCATCATGCGCCAAGGAGCGGCAGATGCAATAAGTTCCGCTATCGCTCCCCTTTCAACGGGTCACTCCATAATGGCGGTTACGGGCAATTTCTACATGCTGAAAAATATTGACTCGGTTATCAACATTCCGCTTGAAACAAGCATTGCACAGAGCGGCGCATACCTTGCCGTTCCGTTTGTTCAGCTTATTCTTCACGGAATTGTTGACTATGCGGGCAGCCCGATTAACACGGGCATAAACCTTGAAGAAAGCCTTCTCAAATATATTGAATTCGGCGCATGCCCTCATTTTGAATGGAACTATGAGCCCGTTACGGGTCAGACCGAGAGCGATGCATTCTATTATGACAACACGATTAATGTTGCGGCGGAGTTTTATACACGCGCCACCGAAGCTCTCAACGATTTGAGAGATGCAAGAATAACCGACCACTACGAGGTTGATGACGGCATTTTCTGCACCGAATATGACACGGGCGCAAGAATATATGTAAACTATACAAACAATGATTATTCAACCCTCGGCGTTGTTGTTGAGGCGAGAAGCTTTTTAAGAGTTAACTAACAGGAGGAATAAACTATGCCTTATATCAGAACAACCGTCAGCAAGGAGTTGACAGAGCAGAACAAAGAAAATCTTAAAGCAAAGCTCGGTCAGGCAATCGCCCTTATCCCCGGAAAAAGCGAAGCGTGGCTCATGCTTGCTTTTGAAGATAAGATTAACATGTATTTCAAGGGCGACGGCTCGCAGGATTATGCATATCTTGAGGTCAGCCTTTTCGGCTCCACCTCCGACGCGGCATATGACAGACTGACCGCCGCACTCTCCGAAATCGTTAACGAGGAGCTCGGAATCGACAGAGCAAACATCTATATCAAATATGAAGAAGCGGAGCATTGGGGCTGGAACGGCTCTAACTTTTAAGCCATGAGCGAAATGAAGCACGAGCTTTTGCTTATCGCTGCCGCGCTTGTTATAACGATAACCGCCCTGCTGTATTCGGTTTTTGATTCGCCGAAATATAACGCCATTGAGGCGGTAATCATAACAACCACCGAAGCTCAAACAAATGAAACAACAGCCGCCGTCGGCAAAATCAACATCAACACGGCAGCCGCCGATGAGCTTTCACAGCTTGAAGGCATCGGCGATAAAAAAGCGCAGGCAATCATCGAACACCGAGAAAAGAACGGCAGATTCAGAGCATCCGAGGAGCTGACCGACGTGAGCGGAATAAGCGCATCAATATTAGAGAAAAATATTGAAAGAATAGCCGTTTAGGTCTTGTTATCCGCGGTAAATTATGTTAAAATACTTAATTGTTTAAATGATTCAGGAGGTTTTTATGGAAAGACTCGAAATTAAAAAGCTCTTTGAAGCTCCCGATAAATATGCCGACCAAAGCGTTACCGTCTACGGTTGGATTAAAACCTTAAGGGACTCAAAGGCAATCGGATTTATCGAACTCAACGACGGAAGCTGCTTCAAGGGCGTTCAGATTGTTTTTGAAGCTGCAAAGCTTGAAAATTATAAAGACATCGCAAAGCTCAACGTAGGCGCGGCTGTCAAGGTTATCGGCAAGCTTTTGCTCACTCCCCAGGCTAACCAGCCCTTTGAAATCAATGCCGACGAAATCAACGTTGAGGCAACCTCCACCCCCGACTATCCTCTCCAGAAAAAGAGGCATTCAGTTGAATTTTTGAGAACAATCGCTCACCTGAGACCCCGCACAAATCTTTTCAATGCGGCGTTCAGAATCCGCTCCGTTGCGGCATATGCAATCCACAAGTTCTTTATGGACCAAGGCTTTGTTTATGCTCACACTCCCCTCATTTCTTGCAGCGACTGTGAGGGCGCGGGCGAGATGTTCCGCGTTACAACCCTTGACATGGAAAACCTGCCCAAAACAGAGGACGGCGAGGTTGACTACAGCGAGGATTTCTTCCAGAAGCCCGCTTATCTGACCGTTTCGGGTCAGCTTCAGGCGGAAACAATGGCTCTTGCTTTCGGCAAGGTTTACACCTTCGGCCCCACCTTCAGAGCAGAAAAATCCTATACCCAGCGCCACGCCGCCGAATTTTGGATGATTGAGCCCGAAATGGCTTTTGCGGAACTCAGCGACGACATGGATGTTGCAGAGGGCATGATTAAATATGTTATCAACTATGTTCTCGATAACTGCCCCATGGAGCTTGAATTCCTCAACAAGTTTGTTGACAAGGAGCTTATCGAAAGGCTCACCGCCGTTGCAAACTCCGATTTCGGCAGAGTAACCTACACAGAAGCAATCGCGCTGCTCGAAAAGCACAACGATGAATTTGAATATAAAGTAAGCTGGGGCTGCGATTTGCAGACCGAGCACGAGCGTTACCTCACCGAGCAGATTTTCAAAAAGCCCGTTTTCGTTACCGATTATCCCAAGGAAATCAAGGCTTTCTACATGCGCCTTAATGATGACGGCAAAACCGTTGCCGCCTGCGACTGCCTTGTTATGGGTATCGGCGAAATCATCGGCGGCAGCCAGAGAGAGGAGCGCCTTGAACTGCTTGAAGCACGCATCACGGAGCTTGGTCTTGACCCCAAGGACTATGACTGGTATCTTGACCTTCGCCGTTACGGCGGTGTTAAGCACAGCGGCTTCGGACTCGGCTTTGAAAGACTTGTTATGTATCTTACGGGCATTTCAAATATCCGCGACGTTCTCCCGTTCCCCAGAACAACCGGCTCCGCAGATTTTTAATCGAACAAAAAATTATCCCGCCAACATGAAGTTGGCGGGATTTTTATTGTTATTTGTAGGGGTCGGCGTCCCCGACGACCCGTGTGCTCCGTCAGGTGCACATTAAGTTTGCGCAAATTTGCGGGCGATTCACAATCAGTTAATCGTGCAATATTTGATTTCGACATAGCTCATAATATTTTCACCCTTACACTCACCTGTCATGGTAATTTTATCGCCCTTTGCATACGCAGCTAATTCTTCAACCTCACCGCTGTTATAATATGCATAAACATTATTAAGCCAAAGGTCATCCGAATCCGGTTCAATTATTACATAACCCTCATTAATCGAATAAATTGTTCCGCTGACGGTGACAAGCTTATCCTTATACTGTGCATCTGCACTTACTGAATTGTTAACATATGCTCTTATCAAATCATCTGCACTAACCTTAATTGCAGCCTCGGTTGATTGGACTACATCATTTCCGCTTGCTGAAGATGAGCCCGTATCATCGCCGCCCGCAGCTCCGATAATGGCAATCAAAAGAACAACAATTATAACCCAAAACCACCATTTTTTGAAAATTGGTTTTGAATTTTTTGCGCCGCAGTTAGGGCATGCTTTTGCGCTTGATGCAATGTCATTGCCGCAGGATTTGCATTTTGTCATTTTTTCGCTCATTATAATTCCTCCAAATTGAATTTTGATAAACATAACTTTGCCGAGAATAATTTGAATAACGGCGGTCATATTCATACTATGAATATTATATTCATATAAAATATAAATGTCAAGCATATTTTATGATTTAATTGAATATGCGAGGTGGATATAATGAAGAATATAAAACTGATAAGAGTCATTAACGATTACACACAATTAAAAGTTCAAATGGAAACGGGCATACCTCAAAGCATGATTTCCAAATACGAAAACGGCGAGCTTATGCCGACAACCGAAAATCTGATTATCCTCGCAAAATTTTATAACACAAGCCTTGATTTTCTCATGGATTTGACCGACGAAAAAAAGCCCTACCCGCCCAAAACAAAATAATAAATTATCCCGCCGACGGAATCCGTCAGCGGGATTTTTAGTTTATGCATGCTGTGTATCTTACGGCACACACGGAACGACACAGAGGTCGTTCCCTACGATGTTAACAAAAGCTTTTTGCGGTTTTGCGGGCGATTCGTGAATCGCCCCTACAAATTTTATCGTTTATCTTTAATAAACTCAAACGGATTGATTTCGCCGCTGAAGGGCTTGAATGCCGCCGAGAACTCAAACGGCTCAAAGCTCCACTTACGCTCGGGCTCAACGGATTCATAATAGCCGTGACCGCCCCTTATATCAAAGCGGTAGTCAACATAAACCATTGTATCGTCAAGCGGCACAAGCTCATCGTTATGCTTTGCTTCTTCAAGCATATAAGGTGTGTAGTGGGTTGCGTTAAAGAAGAACGCATCCTCGCTTGCGGGCGCAAATATCATGCCGTTGCCACACTCATTTTTAACAACACCGTATTTTGAGCCGAAGTGTGCGCCATTTTCAATCGGTCTTATATAAGGAACAAAATTTTCGTTGACAGTTGTTGCAAACTTGCCGTATCGGCATGCAAGATGTCTGTCGGCATATGCTTCGTGAGGACCCTTGCCGAAATATTCCATGTTTTCGTAACCGCCGCTGAGCCTAAACGCAAAGCCGAAGCGCGGAAGCTTCATATTCATTTCGGCAATCAGCTTTCTGAATTCGCCGTTAAAGCCCATAACCGCGCTGCCGTCGCCATAGAATTTGTAGGTAATTTCGCCGCTGAGAATAGGCACAACCGCAGGACCGCCGATTGAAACGGGGCAGGTTACCTTTATGCAGTCCGCTTCTGCAGAAACGGTCGCGGAATATGTTTTCTGAACAGCCGCCTGAATTGCCGCGCTCTTTCTGTCCTCGGCATCGCCGAGCTGATTGAAGCCGTGAGCCTTCCAAAGCTCAACGTGCACGGGCTCTGCAAGCATTTCCTTGCCGCCGCTTACGATTGAAGAAATTCTGCCGTAGGGCTTGTCAACGGTGTAGCAAACATTGCCGCACTCAATCTTTACATATCTGTCGCCCTCTGTTACTGCGGGAAGTGCCGCAGCAAGAGGTGCCTTTTCCTGCTTAACCGACAAATCAAACTGAACAAAACCTGTTTCAAAATCGGCATCTGCCCACTTTGTGCACTCTTTTTGGCGGAAAGTGAGGGTCAGGAAGCAGCAATCGCTTTCGGGCGCATTATCGAAAAGAGCATATTCCTTTGCGCTCTGCGGAGCGATATCGGTATTGTCGATTCTGCCGCTCATAACGCTTTCGCCGTTAACCTCGAGCGACCAGTTGATATACATGTCGGAAAGGGGCTCAAAATAGCGGTAGTTCGTAACGGTTATTTTGCCGCTTTCATATGTTGCGCCGAACTGCTGATAACCCTTTTTCATGTCGAAAAAGCCGGGTCTTAATTTCCTGTCGGGGAACACAAGGCCGTCGATGCAGCAGATTGTGTTATTGGGATAATCGCCGAAGTCGCCGCCGTAGCGGTATGCATTATCGGCAACCTTAACGGCATGGTCGGTAAGCTCCCATATGCAGCCGCCCCAGATTGCAGGATATTTCTTGAACATGTCGCAATGGGCATGAATATCGCCCGTTGTCATTGAGCAGACAAATTCGCAGAAATAAAACGGCTTTTTGGCGTTCTTATTCTGTGCATATTCCTCGGTGTATTCAAGAGAAGCATACATGCGGCTCTCAACATCGGAAATGTCGCTGTAGTTTTCGCCAACGGGAACAGCCTTAAATTCAAGGTGAGCATTCTCATAGTGGATAATCGCCTTGGGCTCGCGGCTCTTGATATATTTGCCCATTGCTCTGTGGTTTTTGCCGCAGCCCGATTCGTTGCCGAGCGACCACATAATAACGCATGCATGGTTTTTGTCACGCTCAAAAAGACGCTCCGCTCTGTCAACATAAGCGGGCTCCCACTCGTCATCGGTTGAAAGCTTTGACCAACGCATCCAATCCCATGTGTCGCGGTATTCAAAGCCCATGCCGTGGGTTTCGATATCCGCTTCGTCAACAACCATAAGACCGTATTCGTCGCAAAGCTCCAAAAATCTGGGGTCATTGGGGTAGTGCGATGTGCGGATTGTGTTGCAGTTGCCCTGCTTAACAATATGAATATCACGAAGCATATGCTCCATGTCGCAGTAATAGCCCGTTTCGGGGTTGGAATCGTGGCGGTTGATGCCGTAAAGCTTTATGGGCTCATTGTTGAAATATGCAACGTTGCCCTTAATCTCAACGCGCTTGAAACCAATCTTAAAGGGAATATATTCCCCTGCACATTCGATAACAAGGGTGTAAAGCTCAGGCTTTTCGCTGCTCCAAAGCACGGGATTTTCAACCGTAATCTTCAATTCGCCCTTGCCCTCTGCCGCAATTCTGCCGCAGGGAGAAACAAGCTTATATGAGATTTCCGCTTCGCCGTCAAGAGTAACGTCGGCAGTCAAAAGAGCGGAATCGAGCTTTTCGGAAAGCTCGGTTTTAACATAGATATCTTTGATGTGTGCGCTTTCTCTTTCAAGAATATAAACCTCTCTGAAAATGCCGGAAAGACGGAAATAATCCTGGTCCTCAAGATAACTTCCGTCGCACCACTTGACAACAACAACGTCGATTGTGTTTTCGCCGTCAACGAGCAAATCGGTGATATTAACCTCGCTTGTGCAATGGCTGACCTGGCTGTAAGCGGCAAAAACGCCGTTTATGTAAAGATAAAAGCAAGAGGAAACGCCCTCAAAATTGATGAAATACTTTTTGCCTGCCTTCTTTTCAAGGCTGAATTTTCTGTTATAATGACCCGCGGGGTTTTCATCGGGAACATGGGGAGGGTCGAGCGGGAACGGATAGAAAAGATTGCTGTAAAGCGGAACGTCGTAGCCCTTGCCGAGCTCAACCTGCCAGCACTTGGGCACGGTTATGGAATCCGTAAACTCCGCGTTCAAAAAGTCCGCTCCGATATCTTCAAATGAATTATAGAATTTGAAATTCCATTCTCCGCAAAGCTTTAAAAATCTTTCGGAATTATCTCTTCCGCCCGTCAAAGCGGCTTCTTCGCTGTGATAGGGCACAAAATATGCTCTGGGCTTCTCGCAGCCGACATGCAGGCTGCCGAGGTCTTTATGATAAGCTTTAATTTTCATGGCTCCTCCTTGATAAATATAATTATCAATATAATATATATCACAGAAACACCGTTTTTTCAATACAAACAGCTCATATTTATGTTAAAAATCACAACAAAACACGCCTTGAAATATTGATGAGTTTGGATTATACTTTAATAAACCACTCTAAGGAAGGTGTATTTCCGATGAAGCTTCAAAAACTGCAAAAGCTTATTTCCGCTGCTCTTTTTACTGCAATAATCTGCGTTGCAACATATGTTGTTCAAATTCCCATGCCCGCAACGGGCGGTTATGTTAATCTGGGCGACTGCTTTGTTTTAACAGCGGGGCTGTTTCTCGGCGCAGGCTACGGCGCAATAGCCGCAGGGCTCGGCTCGGCGCTTTCAGATATCATTGCGGGTTATGCTCAATATGCCCCCGCAACTTTTATAATTAAAGCACTCATGGCTGTTATTGTTTTTTTCGTATACAAGGCTTTAAAAAAATCATTCAGCGGCAGGTTTTCCGCCGTTGCAAAGCTAATAGGCGGCATTGCCGCAGAGGCTGTTATGGTTTTGGGATATTTCGGCTATGAAGCGGTTATTCTTAAATACGGAATAGGTGCCGCAGGCAGTATTTTGGGAAATGTGATGCAAGGAATTGTCGGAATTGCGGCAGCCGTTGCGCTCTCAACCGCATTTGAAAAGGTTGCGGGAAAGAGCAAAACCTTATCTTCCCTTTTTATGAAAGGATAATAAAAATGCAGAATATTTTTAATCAGGCTCAGAATGCCGCAAAGGAATTAATTGAAAAATCGGGCGTTAAAAACGGCGATATCGTTGTTATAGGCTGCTCAACAAGCGAGGTTATGGGCAAAAAAATCGGAACAAGCGGCACTCTTGAAACCGCGCAGGCGATTTTTGACGGACTTAACAGCGTTTTTGCAGAAAACGGAATATATCTTGCCGCGCAATGCTGCGAGCATCTTAACAGAGCAATTATCATTGAAAGCGAAAAGGCGGATATGCTCGGGCTTGAAAAGGTTTGCGTTGTTCCCCACCCGCATGCGGGCGGCTCGTTTGCAACAGCGGCATACCATGCAATGAAAAATCCCGCCGCCGTTGAAGAAATCAAGGCTGACGCGGGCATAGACATCGGCTCAACGCTCATAGGAATGCACCTTAAAAGGGTTGCGGTTCCGCTCCGCCTTGAAAACAATGTTATCGGCGAAGCAAAGCTCAACGCCGCAAGAACAAGAGCAAAATACATCGGCGGCGAAAGAGCAAAATATGAATAAGCGGTTATATCAAAGCACCCCGATTTTCAACAAAATCGGGGTGCTTTTTGCATTATTCAATTAATCCTTAAAGCCTTCCTGAACTGCATAGTATGCGGGCTTGGGATTACCCTTGCCGTCAACAAGACCCCAGCCGGTTTCAACGGGGCAGTCGGACTGACCGCAGACATAGCAGCTGTCGCTGTCTGCCCAACAGTAAACACACATACCGATAACATAATCGAGCTTGCGCACTCTGGGAATGACATATTCAAAGAATTCCGCCTGACCCTCGGGGGTGTGCTCATATTTATAAAGACCGAAGCCGTCTGCAAGCTCACAGTAAATGTGATTTGAATATTCGCCGTCAAAAATGATGTTGCCGAGCTCTTCCTCGCTAACATTTGCGTAGTCTTCAGTTATTTCTTCGGTCAAATCATCGGGAAGATTTTTAACAAATTCCCAGATGTTTGCGCGGGCTTCTTCTTCGCTGTCAAAGCCGTATTTCTGAAGAATTGCTTTTCTTTCTTCGGCTGTTTTGGGCTCGCCGTAGCCGATATAGCCGAATTCGCAGAGGATGATGGGCTTTCCGGTTATCTTTCTTACAAAGTTAAGAATCGTTACATACTGGTCGGGATTTTTAAGAACATTTTCAAAGCAGCCGAGATACATGTCAACGCCTACATAGTCGCAATACTGATGATATTTCATCATTTTGAACGGAAGCTCAAGAATTGACAGGCCGCCGAGGTTATAGCCGATAATTATATCGCCTCTGACGGGATACATCGCTTCAAGCTGCATGCCGATAAATTCAGCCGCTTCGTCAAGAGTGAGGGGCAGAGTGAAACGGTCAATACCCATTTCGTTTGTAATCTGGAATGCGCCTACAATACCCTTGAGGTCCTCAACATAAAATCTTGCGATATCCTGAATAGCCTCTCTGTTTTCGGGCTTGCGGGGGTCAAGACCGTATGCGATATAATCATCGGGATAAGGCGTAACGCCGAAAATTCTTATGCCGTTGTCAACATATTTTTGGCTTTCCGCTTTCCATCTCTTGTAGCTTTCGGAAATTGAGCCGTCAGCATTATAGGGGAACGGAATATCGTCGCGGAACCACTCAACATTTGCTTCGTTGATGAGGTCATAATCGGGGTCAAGGTGGCAAACGCCCTTCATGAAGCCGCCGATTTTTTCTTCTGCGGCGGGAACCTCTTTGTCAAAATAAGCTGTTGGGTCCCAAACAATCATAGATGCAAGCGGTGTAATAAGCGCGAGGATAAAGCCGACAATTCTCATTAAAAATGCCATATTGTTACTCCTTTGTTTTTAATAATATAATTCTAACACAGCAAATCCGCCTTTTCAATCAAAATTGAAAGACGGATTTATTTTTGTTATTCAGCACAATAGCTGCGCGAATTTTTTGTTAAATTGTAACAGAAGAATTTGCAGCTTTAATCACTTTTTCCGCTATGGCTTTTAACTGTTCAACAGTTTCGAGAGAGCCTATTTCCTGCCTTAACGCCGCCGCGCCGCGAATGCCCTTGATATACCACGCGGCGTGCTTTCGAGCCTCGCGCATGCCGACATAATCGCCCTTGTTTTCGCAAAGGCTCTTTATATGGCGCACCATGATTTCCATGCGTTCCTCAATGGGCGGGTCGGGAAGAATTATGCCGTTTTTCATATATTCATTTATCTGATTGAACACCCACGGAGCTCCGAGTGCTCCCCTGCCGACCATAATAAAGTCACAACCCGTCACGTCATACATATTTTTTGCGGAAACGGGGTCAACAATATCGCCGTTGCCGATAACGGGAATTTTCACGGCTTCTTTGACCTGCCTGATTATATCAATATCAACGGGCGGGGCATACATCTGCCTGCGCGTTCTGCCGTGAACGGTAATCACCGCCGCACCCGCACTTTCCTGCAATTTTGCAAAAGGAACGGCATTTATGCTGTTTTCATCCCAGCCTGCGCGGAATTTAACCGTTACGGGCAGCTCAACGGCTTTTACAACTGCTTCGGTTATCCTTGCGGCAAGGTCGGGGTCTTTCATCAGCGCGCTTCCGCCGCCGTTACCCGCTATTTTGGGCGCAGGGCAGCCCAGGTTGATATCAATGGCGCAGCAGCCCGTTTCAGCCGCTTTTTTTGCTGCTTCCGCCATCGTTGCGGGGTCAGAGCCGAAAATCTGCACGGCGGCGGGCTTTTCCGTTTCGCCAAGCAGCATGAGCGAATCGGATTTACGGTCATGCATGGTAAGCCCTTTGGAGCTGACCATTTCCGTAACAACATAAGCCGCGCCGAATTCAATGCACAACTCTCGGAATGCTCTGTCCGCAACCCCTGCCATGGGCGCAAGGGCGGCACAGCCTTTTATTTCAAAATTTCCTATTTTCATAATTTTGTCCTTATTCTTAACTTTTCACTTAATGTTACCATCATTTTAATTTTATTTCAATAATTTTCACAAAATTGCTGAAATTTACAAAATATATGTTATAATGTAATATGAGGTGATTTGGAATGAAGCTTTTAGCTCTTGACGGCAACAGCATTCTCAACCGTGCCTTTTACGGCATAAAGCTGCTCACTACCAAGGACGGCAGCAAATTCACAAACGGAATATTCGGATTTTTAAATATACTTCTCAAGCTGCGCGACGAGGTTTCGCCCGACGCGGTGGCGATTGCCTTTGACGTTAAAGCGCCCACCTTCCGCCACGAAATGTATTCGGGCTACAAGGCAAACCGAAAGGGCATGCCGCCCGAATTGGCGCAGCAGATGCCGCCTTTAAAAGAACTTCTTTCGGCAATGGGCTATAAAATCCTTGAAGCTCCCGGCTGGGAGGCGGACGACATTCTCGGCACACTTGCCGCGCATTGCGGAAAAGACGATTTTTGCTATATCGCAACGGGTGACCGCGACTCCCTCCAGCTTGTGCGCGATAATGTTAACGTTTTGCTTGCATCAACCAAAATGGGCAAGGCGCAAAGCGTGAGATATGACAGAGATAAGATTAAGGAAGAATATCTTGTTTCACCGGAGCAGATGATTGACATTAAGGCTCTCATGGGCGACTCGTCCGACTGCATTCCGGGCGTTGCAGGCATCGGTCAGAAAACCGCGCAGGATTTGATAAGCCGCTTCGGCTCGATTGACGAAATCTATAACGGCATTGAAACAATAGACATCAAAAAGGGCGTTCATGATAAGCTCGTTAATGATAAAGAAATGGCGTATCTGAGCCGTGAGCTCGGCACAATCCGCACGGATGCACCCGTTGACGGCGATTATAACAGCTATATTCCCGCCGAGCCCGATGCATTCAAGGCAACAAATATCCTTGCGGACCTTGAAATGTATAAAATGATTGAACGCCTTGAGCTCAAAGCTCCCGAAAGACCCGCCGAAAGCGAAACTGACGAAAAAATCATCACCGACTGCTTTGTGCAGGAGGATTTAAAGCTTCTTGTCAACCTGCTCAAAAAGCAGGGCAAGGCATATTTCACATTTGACGGCGGTGTTTTCCGCTTTGCAATGGAAAACGGCGTTGCCGAGGTTATACCCGAAAACGAGGAATATGCCGCATTCTGCTCCGATTTTCTTTTTGAAAAGAGCATTGAAAAATACACCTATAACACAAAACAGCTTTACGCATTTTTCTATGACTATTCAAACGATATTGAAATAAATTCCGTTTGCGGCGATGCAATGCTTTCCGCTTACGTGATTAACCCGTCATCGGGCGCATATGACCTCAAGCGCATTATTGCTGAATACGCATGTGCAGAAATCCCCGAAACTGAAAACGAAGCGGCATTTTACACCGCTTATCTGGCCAAGGCATTTGAAAAGATGAACCAAATCATCGAAGAAAACAGTCAAATCCGCCTGCTCAATGAAATCGAGCTTCCGCTGGCGAGAGTTCTTGCTTCAATGGAGCGTGAGGGATTTTTGGTTGACGCCGAGGGTATTGAAAAATTCGGCATCGATTTGCAGGGCAGAATTGAAACTCTTGTTGCCGAGATTTACGGCGATGTCGGCTATGAATTCAATCTTAACTCCCCCAAACAGCTCGGGGAAGCTCTGTTTGTTAAAATGGGTCTGCCCGCAAAGAAAAAAACAAAGAGCGGTTATTCAACCAACGCCGATGTGCTTGAGGGACTTGCCGCGGATTACCCCGTTGTTGCAAAAATTCTTGAATACAGAACTCTTGCAAAGCTCAAATCCACCTATTGCGACGGGCTTTTAAAGGTTATCGGCACGGACGGAAGAATACATTCCAGCCTTAATCAAACCGAAACAAGAACGGGCAGAATTTCCTCAACCGAGCCGAATTTGCAGAATATCCCCGTGCGCTCGGAGCTTGGCAGAGAGATGAGAAAATTCTTTAAAGCAAAAGACGGCTGTGTGCTCATCGATGCGGACTATTCGCAAATCGAGCTGCGCGTGCTTGCGCACATGGCAAACGACAAAAACATGATTGACGCATTCAACAACGGTGACGATATCCACGCGATAACCGCATCGCAGGTTTTCAACATGCCGCTGATGATGGTCACTCCCCTCATGAGAAGCCGCGCAAAGGCGGTTAACTTCGGCATTGTTTACGGCATCGGCGCATTTTCGCTTGCAAAGGATATCGGCGTAACAAGAGCCGAGGCAGACAGCTACATCAAAGGCTACCTTGCCCATTTCAGCGGCGTTCAGAAATATATGAAAGACGTTGTTGAAAGAGCAAAGGAAAAAGGCTATGTTGAAACCGAGTTTGCAAGGCGCAGATATCTGCCCGAGCTTACCTCGTCAAACGCCATGATGAGAGCATTCGGTGAAAGAGTTGCGCTGAACATGCCCATCCAGGGCACGGCGGCGGATATCATTAAAATCGCCATGATAAGAGTTTGGGAATGCCTTAAAAATCAATGCCTTAAAGCAAGGCTCATCATGCAGGTGCACGACGAATTGATTGTTGAAGCTCCCGAGGAAGAAGCTCAGATTGTTGCGGGCATTGTAAAACGCGAAATGGAAAATGCCGTTAAAATGCGCGTTGCAATGCAGGCTGATGTGGGCGTAGGAAAAACTTGGTATGAATCTAAATAACGGTGATATTTATGAAAATATTATTTGTATGCACGGGCAACACCTGCCGCAGCCCGATGGCAGAGGGTCTGTTTAAAAAAATGATTGACGAAAAATACCGTGATGCGTGCAATATGCCTCACTCATGCTCCAGCGCGGGGCTGTTTGCAATGACGGGTGACGAGGTTACCGCAAATTCCGTTAAGGCGTGTGAACGCTTCGGCGTTGACATTTCTGCCCACAGAGCAAGACGCATAACAAGCTATATCCTTGACGAAACGGATAAGTTTGTGTGCATGACTCCCGAGCACGCCGCAAGCCTTGGTCTTTATGTGCCGAGCGAAAAAATCGTTGTTCTCGGCGGCGGAATACCCGACCCTTACGGCGGCGATTTGGAAACATATATTATCTGCGCCAACGCGATAAGAACGGCTCTTGTTTCACAGTTTGACGAAATTGTTTCGGAGGCTTCCGAATGAATTTTGAAATTGTAAAAATGAGGGCGGAGCACATACCCGAAATCGCAAGGCTTGAAGCGGAATGCTTTTCACAGCCATGGAGCGAAAATGCGCTCTCTGAAGAACTGAAAAATGAAAATTCTCATTTTCTTGCTGCGGTTTCCGACAGAGTTCTCGGCTATATCGGAGTTCAGGAAATCTGCGGCGAGGCGTATATAACGAACGTTGCGGTTTTCGGCGAATACCGCAAAGAGGGCATCGGAAGAAAGCTTTTAAATGAAGCCTGCAGCGGCGCAAAAGAGCGCGGATGCGAGTTTATCACCCTTGAGGTGCGTGAAAGCAATTCTGCCGCAATCGCTCTTTATGAATCCGAGGGCTTTGAAAAAGCGGGAGTAAGAAAGAATTTCTATTCTTCCCCGACAGAGAACGGTATTATATACACTAAAAATTTTATTAAGTGAAAAATGAATAGTGAAAAGTGAAAAGTTTCGGATAGGCTCCGCCTATGACCGATTTTATAAAATGGGTACGGGTGAAACCCGTCCTTAACTCTTCACTCTTCATTTTTAACTCTTCACTTAAACGAGGTGCTTATATGAAAATCCTTTCAATCGAATCCTCCTGTGACGAAACGGCGGCTGCCGTTGTTGAGGACGGAAGAAAAGTTTTATCAAGCGTAATAGCTTCGCAGGTTAGTGAGCATATTATATATGGCGGCGTTGTGCCTGAAATAGCTTCAAGAATGCATGCGCAGGCGATAAGCGGCGTTGTTTCAAAGGCAATGAGCGATGCGAGCGTTACCTATTCCGATTTGGATGCAATCGCCGTTACCTATGCGCCCGGTCTTATAGGCGCGCTTCTTGTGGGCGTTAACTTTGCAAAGGGGCTTTCCTATTCAACGGGTCTGCCGCTTGTGCCCGTTCATCACCTGCGCTCACACATTGCGGCAAACTACATCACCAGCCCCGACTTAAAGCCGCCCTTCCTCTGCCTTGTTGTTTCGGGCGGTCACAGCCACATTGTTGCGGTTAATGACTACACCGATTTTAAAATTATCGGCAGAACAAAGGATGATGCCGCAGGCGAATGCATGGATAAGGCGGCAAGAGCGATGGGTCTGCCCTACCCCGGCGGCGTTAACCTTGACAAAATCAGCGTTGACGGCAACCCCGATGCCTACAAGCTGCCCCATCCGCACGTTGACGGCTGTGAATATGATTTCAGCTTTTCGGGGCTTAAAACAGCGGTTGTTAATGTTATTCACAACGCAAAACAAAAGGGCATTGAAATAAATGTTCCCGATTTGGGCGCGGCATGCATTGAAACGGTTGCGGACTGCCTTGTTAAAAACACGGTTAAGGCGGCAGAGGAATACGGCTTTGACAAAATTGCTCTTGCGGGCGGCGTTTCGGCAAATTCACGTTTAAGAAAACGCATGAATGATATTTGCGCCGAAAAAGGCTGGCAGCTTTATATGCCCGATTTATCTCTCTGCGGCGACAACGCGGCAATGGTCGGCGCGCAGGGATATTATGAGTTCAAAAACGGAAACATCGCAGGCTTGGAGCTCAACGCCTATGCAACAATGCCTATCGATGAGATAAATCGATAAAAAATATCGGTGAAATGAATTTTTTGTGACTTTTCATTTCATAATATTGACTTTACAATAAAACATGATATAATTATTATGGATAAAGTTGGAAAAGCGATAGCACATGCTTGTTAAACGGCACAAATGCGGCTTTTTCATCCTCATAAATTTGTTAAAATTTGTTGGTTTTCTGTAGAAAGGAGAAACTAATATGGAAAATATGACTTCCAATAAGAGCGTTCTTTCATGGATTAACGAAAAAATCGACCTCGTTAAGCCTGAAAAAGTAGTATGGATTGACGGCAGCGAGGAGCAGATTGAAGCTCTCCGTGCAGAGGCTTGCTCAACAGGCGAAATGATTAAGCTCAACCAGGAAATTCTTCCTGACTGCTATCTTCACAGAACAGCAGTTAACGACGTTGCACGCGTTGAGGGCAGAACCTTCATCTGCGCCCCCACAAAGGAAGAAGCAGGCCCCACCAACAACTGGATGGACCCCGCTGAAGCTTATGAAATGCTCTACGCTATCGCAAAAGACAGCTACAAGGGCAGAACAATGTATGTTATCCCCTATTCAATGGGTCCCGTCGGCTCAAAGTTCTCAAAGATTGGTATTGAGCTGACAGACTCCATCTATGTTGTTCTTAACATGGTTATCATGACAAGAGTCGGCACAGACGTGCTCAAGGCTCTCGGCGACAGCGAGGACTGGGTTCGCGGCCTCCACTGCAAATGCGAAATCGACGAAGAAAAGAGATATATCTGCCAGATCGGAAGAGCACACGTCTGAACTCCAGTCACCCTCTATCATCGCGTATGCCGTC
>JAGAOT010000026.1 GCA_017623615.1 Clostridia bacterium
CGGGGATTGCATCAAAGAGCATAGATGCCTTGCCTGTCGGATCTATCTTCATAAAATCATCGGTGTAAAGCTTCAAAATGTCTCTCTTTACGGCATCAACCTTCCTGAAATTGTTCGTTTCTATATATTCACTGACAGCCTGCGGCATTCCGCCAACCAACATATACAATCTGAAATCACGCATAAGCTTTCTGTTAAGCTGGTCTCCGACACCTTTGTTGTTCTCAAAACATTTTTTCATAAGCGGAATTGTTGTCGTGTCGCCGAGTGCCCAACGGAATTCCTCGTAATCCATAGGATACATAGATATTCTTCTTTCCTCGCTCGGAATTAAAATATCTTTGACATTCTTTTTGATTGATATAAGTGATCCGGTTTCTATATAGTCATATCTGCGGTCTTTTACAAGTGATTTGATTGCCTGACGGGCTTTGGGGCAAAGCTGAACTTCGTCAAAGATGATAAGCGATTTTCTTTCTATTAAATCCTTTTTATATTGCAGCTGCAATTGAAGAAAAATATAGTCAAGATCGGAAACGTCATCAAACAATTCCCTCACGGTTTTTGATGCAGTTGAAAAATCCACAAGGATATATGTTTCATATTCATTCTTTCCGAATTCTTCCGCAACAGTTGATTTTCCTATTCGTCTTGCACCTTCTATAAGAAGAGCTGTTTTGCCGTCAGATTCTTTCTTCCATTCCAATAATTTATCATAGATTTTTCTTTTAAACATAGATTTCACCCCAAAATCGCAAATTTTATATATCTAATTATACACAAAATCGCAAAATTTATACCGTTATTATACCACAAAATCGCAAAAAGTAAAGTGTTTTTGTCCTGAATTTGATAACAAACCGTGTCTTTTCTACAAAAAGCGAATGTTGACATCGGGTTCTGACAGAATTATAATTATCCTATACAGAAATAAAGGAGAAAAGCTATGAATACATTTGATAATCTTTTCAGCAGAAGATCAATTCGTACATATAACGGCGAAAACATAACGGAATCCGAACTCAATCTGATTCTCAAAGCAGCTTACGCATCACCTGTCGGCAGAGCACTTTTTGACACGCTGAACATTACGGTTATCAGCAACCGTGAGTTTCTGAACAAGTGGGAAGACTACTGCGAAAGCCAGACCGATCGCAGACCTTTCTACGGTGCACCGACTGTTATTCTTGTTTCGTCGCTCATTCCCTCAACCGACCTTAAAAGCGTAAATGTGAACTTCTCAAACGCTGCAATTCTTGTTCAGAATATGGCAATAGCCGCCACCGAGCTCGGTATAGGCTCCTGCCACATCTGGGGTGCAGTCAGATTCCTCAATGATAACGAGGAGCTTCTGAAAGAACTCAACCTCCCCGAAGGAATGATTCCCTGCTGTGCAATCGTTCTCGGTCAAACAGACGAGAAATACGAACTCCGTGATATCCCCGAAAACAAAATCAAAACCAATTTCATTAAATAAACACAAATGCTCCGCAGAGATTTTCTGTGGAGCATTTTATGTCATGACCCTCTCGAAAGAAAAGGGGACGGAACTATCGTGATATGTCAAATGCACATTTCATTCCGAGTTTGAACCCAGTTGTAAAACTGTCTAAAAGGCTTCTTGATGTAAATTCGATATACTTATCCATGTATTTCAGAAACAACACTTTTTCGTCACCTGTCAGCTTATCTGAAATCTGCTTTTCAAGCTCGGTCAAGTCATTTAGTTTCTTCTTCAATTCCGCACCGAATTCGGGGTTATATGCTTGAGCATCAATGTTCCCGTAAAACAAATCCTCTATAAATCCCATAAAATCTCCGTTCCGACAATTATTGTTTCTTCTGTAGAATATTATATCTGATTTTACGGCTCACGTCACGTTCTAAAGCGCACAATCTTTAACGTGAATTAAGCAATATGGCCTCTGTAGCGCACAAAAGCCCGTCGTAAAGACGGGCTTTCTTGACTGTTAACCAAAAATCGGTCTGACTAAGTTTCTGAATATAATGTAGACTGTCATAATCGGAGCCTTGATTATATTCAGAATGTTGAATACAGGCTTGATTTCGCTGTTGTCTGTTTCGGGATTATAATGCGAAGAATGAGCCATCAGCCACGAAATCATTCCTTCAGGATACGAAAGAACAACCTCGTTTCCGTTTCCGTCAACAGTTGCCATATGAGGATAAGCTCCGTTATCCGTGGTGAACATATCTGCCGTTACAGCTTCCCATGAATAATGCTCTGTCGGAGCTCGTGAACCGTCAGGAAGGCAAACCTTGCTCAAAGTTGAAAATCTGCATTCCTGCAAAACGTTTGATGTTGAGCAGATATTCTCCCAGTTGTTAACCGTTCCGTTGTAGCTGACAAGGTGGTCTTTTTTGCCTGCAACCATCCAAATGGGAACGTTTGCAAACTTTTCAGCATCCTGCTCAGAAACCGATATATAAGGACAAACAGGAAAGATTGCGGCAAACATATCAGGATAATTGATTGCCATTTTATACGACATCATACCGCCGAGAGAAAATCCACCCATATAGATCTTAGTTGCGTCAATGTGCTCACGGTTCTTTTTGATGAAATCGTCAATAGCCGCTTTCAGAGGCGCAACCATATCATCGTCCCAAGATAGTCCGATGTGTTCCGGTGACCTTACAGCCATAATATAAAATCCGTTTTCGGAACGGGACTGATACTCATCCGATGACCAGTTTACGATATCGTTTGATTTTATCTGGAAACCGTCATACTGTCCGTGAGACTGACCGTGTGCCCAGATAACAAGCGGATGCTTTGAGCCTTCGCTTGTTTCAGGTGCATAATATCTGTAATCAACAGAACAAAGACCTGTTTTAGGTCCTTCTCCGTATTCAAACTGCTCTCTGAGTGCCTCTTTGGATTCGCTGATTGAAACAGCACTCACTGTTGTTGCAAACGATGAAATTATCATTATTGATGCCAATAATAATGCGATATTTTTTTTCATAGGACATCTCTTTTCTGAATAGAAATTTTAAGCCGCCGCATTTGCATTTATTTGATCAATTACTTTTTTGATTCCGAGCCACACAGAAACATCTGTGAAGATATCAACGATACTGCCTTGGTCGGAGAATGGTGTTTCTTTAAGCACTGAAAGATCTTTCATCATGCCGTTGTGGACAATATACTCAACAATCTGATTGACGAAGTAAATCTGTCTGCTGTCAAGGCTTGAACTGTTGAGATACTCTGCAAACGCCTCTTTTGCAGCATTCATATCAAGTCCGACAATACCTCTGACAAATTCACCGAGAGGAACGGCGCCGTAATTTGCTTCATAATCTTCTTTTGAGCCTACTTCACTCCAGAGGATTTCTTCAAGAGCTTTTACATCGTCTGTATTAAGAGGAACGTTGCTCTTTAATTTCGCAATAACTTCATTATCCTGATGCTGACGGATATAAAACTCTGCCTTTGCTTTGTAATCCTGCAAATCGTCATTCTCAAGCTCGGATTCATTCCAATCCATTGAAAGAATTTCATCATCAAAGGTTGTGGTATAGGTTAGGTGTGAAACAATAATATATTTAATCAAATCACGCAGGTTTTCTCTGATGTTTTCAAACTCATTGATGCCTGCTGTTTCAACATAATCCGTATGCAGAATTTTATTTATCAGATCGTGCTGAGACATGATTTCGGGGATGTTCGCTGTGTTTGCAAGAGCATTGACCTTCTTAACGAGGTCGTTTCTTGCTTTTGAATATTTCTTGCCGACGAGATATGCAAGCTCAATTCCGTAAATAAGAGCATCGAAACGCAGAGCCTTCGCATCGTCTTCGTCAGGAATAACAAGCGGTGCGATTTCTTCTTTGATTTCAAGCGTATTCTCATATGTGAGCGCATTGTAGTTATCGGGATTTGAGTAGAAATCAACATAACGAAGATGCTGTTTTACAGAAAAACTCTCTCTGTTAAGTTCCCTGACCTTGCGCACCATATCTTCAACAAGCAGTTTTCTGAATGCGATAAGCTCGTTGGTCTGGTAATCCATATCCTGAAGCTTATAGGCAATCTGTGCTTTGAGATTGAATATAGCACTCTGCAACGCAACAGCACTTGTTGTTTTGCCTTTACCGCCCATTCTGAAGAATTCAAAGTTTCCACAAAAATCGAAGATGTAGAATATCTTTTTGTCTTCGCCGTCAATAAGACTTAGGCAAAGACGTGTGCCTCTGCCGACCATCTGCCAGAACTTCGCTTTACTCATAACCTTTTTGAAGAAAACAAGATTCAGCACTTCAGGTACGTCAATGCCCGTATCAAGCATATCAACGGAGATTGCAATCTGAGGCAGCTTTTTAGGGTCGCTGAAATCATCGATTGCACTCTGCGCATAGTTGGTGTAGTTATCAATTACCATTGCATAGCCGTTGAGGTGGGGATATTCATTGTTGAATATTTCAAGAATCTTTTCGGCGTGCTGATGGCTTTTTGCAAAGATGATTGACTTGCCGATTTTATTGCCGTAATCAATTTTCAGTCCGTGAGTCATAAGCACGTTGAGAACTTCTCGGATTGTATCTTCATTGAATACCCATTCGTTGAGCGCAGAGGAATTGATTTTATCAGGCAATTCACCGTTTTCATTCTCGAATGTGCTTTCGTATTCCTCTTTGTCTTCGTCGGAAAGCTCGTCATAAACGATGCCTTCTTCGATGAATTTGAGCTTTGTTTCAACGGACATAAAATCAACCAGATATCCGTCGGCAACAGCCTGTGCGAGCTCGTAGGCATAGGTAGGAATACCGCTTTGCAGATTGAAAATTTCATATGTATTCTTTTCGATTTCATCCTTGGGAGTAGCGGTAAGACCCACAAGAGGCGCATCAAAATAATTGAAGATATCTTTATATTTATTATAAATTGAACGGTGTGCTTCGTCGCAGATGATGAGGTCGAAATGTCCGCAGGTGAAAAGCTTGCCTTCATCGTCTTTGACGTTATCGATGCAGTTAAACATTGTCTGATAGGTTGAGAAAACGCAATGAGCGTTATAGTTTTCTTTATCGGTGCAAAGATTTGTGACGGAGAAATTCGGCAGAAGATTCACGAACGCACGCTTTGCCTGAGTGACGAGCGAAGTTCTGTCTGCAAGGAAAAGAACGTTCTTGACCCAGCCGTGATTGAGGAGCACTTTTGTGAGAGCAATAACAGTTCTTGTTTTGCCCGAACCCGTTGCCATAACGAGCAGAGCCTTGCGGCGATTTTTGCCGTCAAAGCTGTCACATACCGCACGGATTGCGCCTTCCTGATAATATCTGCCTGCGATTGCAGGGTCAACGGTGATATTTTTAAGGCTTGTCCTCATTGTGCGGAGATTGAACATCTTTTCAAGGTCACGCTTTGAATAGATAGCGGCAACCTTTCTTTCGGGATACTGACCGTCAATGATTCTTGTGTCAAAACCGTTTGTAAGGAAGATTGCAGGGCGTCTGCCGTGCTTCTTTTCAAGCAAATCAGCATAGAGCTTTGCTTGCTGTCTGCCGATGGCAACGTCTTTGCAGGTGCGTTTTGCTTCAATAACCGCAAGAGCCTTGCCATCATCACCGTAAAGCACGTAATCGGCAAAACCTACCCCTGCATTGTTGGGCATACCCTGAAGTTCAACCTCGTTGAGCCAGTTTTTGCCTTCAATCCAGCCTGCATCAACGAGCATTGCATCAATATATATCTTACGTGTCTGATACTCGGTGAGGTCAAGCGGCTTGGGAACATAATTCTGCTGCTGTTCCTCACGGCGAGCGGTGAGCTGCTCTTTAAGAGCCTTGTTTTCGGCAAGGAGCTGTTCAAAATTGATTTCAACCGCATTATCGATGAGAGTTTCGGTATGTTTCTGAATAAGAGAAGCATCGAAGGTTCTTTCTTCATATTCGGCACCGTAGCAGCAGGCAACGAAATCCATAAAGATAAAGAGGTTTTCAAGGCAAAGCTCCGCCTGCTCGGCAGAAATCTTTTTGCCCTGATGGGCAGCATTGTTGCCGAGCTTTCTGATAAGCTCCATTCTGCGCCATACGTCATCGCTGACGATATCACGGAACTCATCGGTATTCATTAAATTGACAAGGCTGTCCTGCCACGGGCGAACAAGCTCCTTATCGACGGAATACATCCATTTGACTGCAAACTCCATAGCACGGCGGCAGTTGATAACGCACGCCGCCGCATCGATATGTAAAATCTTTTCCGCCGAAACCGCAACAGACGAAAAACTGTCAAACTGCGGATCTTGCGTAAGAAAATCAAAGTTGGTCATAATAATTACCCCATAATGATTATTTTAAAACCAATTCTTTTTCTTTTACAATTGTACTGATAGTTTTAGGATTTGCTATTTTGTATATATCAGAAAAAATATTGTAATCAGTCACATGAATTTGTTTTTTTACTACTTCTTTGTTTTTATCGTTCAATTTGCTTTTTGATAGAATAAGGTCTTTGTATTTTTCTTCGTCAATTTTATACTCTATCTGTAAAAGGCCTTTGGGAGGCATTTTAAATTTATGTACAATCAAATGATGGTCAGTTGATGATGAAATCCAATTACAAATCCTATCCCACCACAACTTATCTGTATCACCAATAGACATTCCATAAATATATATAATTGTACTGCTATTGATTAAATTATAAACCTTTAGATCTGTGTTCTCACCATATGAATCATTAGCATTCTTTTTTATAAATGAATTTTTATATATTTCTCCATATTCGCAGTCAAAAACATCAAGCTTTGCTATTTGCGATTCATCATTAACAGCAAACACCATTTCTCTATCTAATGTACCGTGTACATGAATATTATCTGTAATTTCATGTTTATATTTATTGCCATGTGTATGGCTTTTTAATGTCTCGGGATTATTACATGCAATATTTATACATTTATCGAGAGTTGTTGTGTAATTAAAATTAACAAATCTAAAGTATCTATTTTCACCGATGTATCTTGAAAAAATGTTGTCAATATTCTTCTTTTCTTGCGAATTAAAGCAGTTTGCAATTTCTTCTATCTTTGAAATAGCTGAAATAATTTTAGGTGTATGTTCTTCAAAATCAACTCTGTCTTCTTCTCTTTTTAAATAATTTACAAGATGTTGACAAAAGTCACTATGACATTCAGATAACTTGTTCGCTTCACCTTTGTTGAATTCATTTGTGTATTGTCCCAATTCCAATTCAGCATTTGACCAAAGTTCTTCATGCTCATCTATGTGCTTTTTAAATTTTTCAATATTTTGATTCGGTGAATCAGTAGATTTATACTCATAAACAAAATCAGAATAGGTTGTATTTAGACCTAAATTTAAATCAAATCCATTGCCAATTAAAAAAGTAATATTCATTTATTCAATATCTCCTCTATTTAAAAATTCCATATGCAACAAGAGCCGATACACCCACACCGATTAAATACCACAACCAATTCGCTAAAAGATTTTGCGCTAAAGACTCTAACCATGCTTTAAATTTAGAATGTTTTTTATCAGCAGAAGAAACGTCTGAATTGATGTGATTGTTGTTGCCGATAATACTATTCCCTACAACATTACGATTGCCTATTGTTATTGGAGCGTGTATTTCTATTGATATCGGATCGTTAATTTCTGCTTCGTCCAACGATGTCGATTCAAGTGAATTAACAACTGTTTCTATCATAACTTTTGATTCTGATGAAATCGACAATTTATCAGTCGAACAATGAACAGACAGAATTATTTCTTCCCCTCCGAATACATAGATCTGAAAGCTGCCAAAATCATAGCCGTCACACCCGTATGCATTTTCTACAAATTCTTCAAAACTTGTTGTATTGCAATGTATTTTTCCAATGTCAAAGCTAAAGTTTTCTCTTGTGTTAGATGTATCAATGTTCGCTTTTGCAAATGCTTTTAAAATCCACTCATATGTATTTTTGGTTTCTTGATATGTTTTTGTCCCGTATTTATGATTTATTTTTATACTATAACTTGCCATATACTCCTCTTCTTTCAATCATCCGAAATATTGTTGCATCAAGCTGTCGAATAAGATCTGTGCCTCATCAAGAGCCTTCTGCACGGCAGCTTTTGATTTGTCGGTCTGTTCGACAAAAGATGCAAACTGTTCTTGAACATTCATTGGTGGTAAATTTATCGGCATTGCTTTTACATATGAAACTGCTGCAATGTTTTGAATACCGCTGCCCTTGGTTTCCAAGTTACCGATGGTTTGCTTCATATAAGTCAAAAATACTATAGGGAGGATTTTTTCGTTAAGAGTGAATTTACAAAGAGCTTGATTTATCAAGCCTTTTTCACAACCAACAGGTAGTTGATATAATTCACCCATTGTTCCTGAACAACTCATTAAAATATCACCTGCAACACACTCAAATCTTTTAAGTTCCTTAAACTTTTCAGCAGTCACATAATATGTTCCTATGGTTGCAGATTTTTGAATTGCATGTTTTTGTTCGTATACCTTATAAGTAGTTTCATTGGGTTCGACAAAAAACTCTTTTTTCAAAGCACTACCAAAAGGTCCTCTTACAATAGATGAACAAACATCGCCAACGGTCGTTTTATCCCATTTGTAAGGATTGTTTTCAGGGTCACCAAACATCTCAACAAATCGAGCTTTAACGAGTTCATCAAACTTTGCGAGTTGTTGTTTGCGAGTGTTGATTATCGAAACAACGTTGTCGAGAATTTCAACGATTTCTTTTTGTATATCAATACTGTGTATATGAACTTTAGTTTTTGAAAGTGTTGCTTTGTTTAATGTTTTTCCCATTACAGCTTTATTAGTTCCTACATCCCAATCTTTGCCACTAAACAGATAATATATGTAGTCAGGAATCAATTCAGTTGTTTTCTTATCTCTAAATGACATTATTGCTTCATTAGAATACATCGGTTCGGTAGTAATTGCTGTTTTACCAATAGACAATTTGAAGCTCATAATGACCGTATTTGTCGGAATTAAACTAATTCCGCTATCCTTTACAGCTTGTTCAGATAAAAATTCTTTTGTTTCGCTGATATATTTGCCGCATTTAGAAAGATCACCAATGGAAATCCATTTATAATCATTTGAATTCCAATATTCAGGCTTGTTTCTTGCGGGGGTTTTTCCCATTTGCAAGTCAAATAATTCATCAAGATAATATTCCATATTCATCCCTACAAATCCGAATTTGTTTTATAAAAGCTCAAAAAATCAGTTCATTCCGAGCAGTTTTTCAAGTTCATCCATCGCTGACCCGATTTCAATTTCCAGTTCACGGATATTTGCCATTATCTCGCTTGTGGGCGGATATTCAACGGCAACGTATTCCGTCTTTTTATATTTGTTGATTGAAAGGTCATAGTCATTATCAACAATTTCCTGCTTGGGTACAAAGAAGCTCTGCTCTGTGCGTTCTCTTTCCGCTTCACCGTCAATGTTTCTGAATCGGGCAATGATATCGGGGATATCGTTTTCGGCAATCTCCGAACGCTTATCGTCAAGGCTGAAGCCGTCAGCCTTCATATCGTAAAACCATACCTTATCCGTGCCGCCGTGCTCTGTTTTGGTGAATATCATTATCGCAGTCGATACTCCCGCATAGGGCTTGAACACGCCCGAAGGCATCGAAACAATCGCTTCAAGGCGGTTGTTTTCTATTATCTCCTTGCGGATTGCCTTGTGTGCAGTCGATGAGCCGAAAAGTACGCCGTCGGGTACGATGCAGGCGCATCTGCCGCCGATTTTAAGCATACGAAGAAACAGGGTGAGAAAAAGAAGCTCCGTTTTCTTCGTTTTGCAAACCTTGAGCAAATCTGCCGATACAGTATCGTAATCAAGGCTGCCCTTGAAAGGCGGATTGGCAAGGATAAGCGAATATTTGCCCTTGTCCGCATTCTGGTCGGAAAGGCTGTCACGGTATTCGATATAGGGGTTGTCTATGCCGTGGGTCATCATGTTCATCGCACCGATACGAAGCATTGTTCTGTCCATATCGTAGCCGAAAAACATATGATTCATATAGTGGTCTTTTGCAATGCGGTCAAAGAAGATTTCTTCTCTGCGATGCTCTTTGAGATAATCTCCTGCCGCAACAAGGAAGCCCGACGTGCCGCAGGCAGGGTCACAGATAACCTCGTCTGCCTTGGGGTCCATCATTTCAACCATCATTTTAATGATGTGTCGGGGTGTTCTGAACTGTCCGTTAAGTCCCGACTGGGCAATCTTTGAAAGAAGATATTCGTATGTATCGCCCTTGGTGTCGCCGCCTTCAGCAACTGCCATAAGGTCATAAATCTCGTCAAGTGCAGTAACCACCTTGTCCAGAAGAAGAGGAGTCGGCAGTTTGAATATGGCATCGCCCATGTATTTTGAATATGCGCTGTTTTTATCCGAATGAAGATTCTTGATAAATGGAAAAACCATTTCCTGCATAACGGCATACATTCTGTCAGCAGGAAAATCGTGGAACACAGACCACTTGAGCTGATTGCCGTCCACCTTGCGGTCACCGATTTCAACTTCACCAGAAAAAATGCTTTCAAAAGGCAGGCCGAGCATTGCGCTCTCCTTGGCGTTGCGGTTATCTGCATCGTCAAGGTCACGGATAAACATAAGATAGGTTATCTGCTCGATAACGTCGAGGGGGTTAACAAGTCCGCCTGCTGCGAATATATCCCAAAGGGAATCAATTTTATTTTTAAGTTCGCCTGTAATCATAATCAATCTTTCTCCCTGTTCCAAGTATATGATGTGTATCTGCCGCCGCCGATTTTGATTATATCGCCGTTTTTAACAAGTTCGTTAAGCGTGCGCTGAATTGTTACCTGACTGATATCGGGGCATTGCTCGGCAATTTCGGATTTTGTAACCTTGCCAAGTGTATCTTTGATGATGTTTCTGATACGGTCGGGTTTTGAGCCTGCGGTAAGAAGCTTCACTCTTGATGAGAATTCACGGTAAGCCGCCGCAACAACTCCGAGCATATAGCGCACAAACGGAGCGTAATCGTTTTTATTTTCGTGCCAACCAAAAGAACTTGACTGCAACGCTTCATAATAGGTTTCTTTTGTCTGCTCAATGATACGTTCAATACTGATGTATTTGCCAACGATATATCCTGCACGGTAAAGAAGCAGAAGTGTAAGCAATCGGCTCATTCTGCCGTTGCCGTCATTGTGCGGATGAATGCAGAGATAATCAAGAATAAACATCGGAATAAGAATAAGCGGATCAGCATCGCCTTTTGCGAGTTCAGTATCAAACGCTGCACAGAGGTTTTCAATTGACTGCTGGGTTTCCCAAGCAGGAACGGGCTGAAAACGCACAAAACGGTTTCCGTTTTCGTCTTCTTCCGCAATAACGTTGTCGCTGTTTTTATAGTTACCACCAATAGATTTACCGCTGAATTTATATAAATCACGGTGAAGCTGAAGAATAAACGAAGGTTTGACGGGAATATAGTCATAGTTTTCGTGAATGGTTGCAAGCACGTCACGGTAACCGGCAATTTCCTGCTCGCTTCTGTTCTGGGGCAGAGCCTTATTCATAACAATCTTTTTGATTCGCTCATCAGAGGTATAAATACCTTCAATCTTATTTGATGATTCAGCACTCTGGATTTTTGCTATATCAAGCAAGCTTGTTAAAACATCTGCTTTTGCTTCGATAAACAAAGCCTGCTCACCTTTGTATTCATGGATTGTTGTCAGCAGCGAAACAATATCGGGTTCCAGCAACAACTTCCAATTTTTGAAATCGTAATTTCTCATTGAGTTAAACTCACTTTCTGTATACATAATAATCTAATTTATATTATAGCCATCAATTAATCAAAAATCAAGTTAATTTTATCAAATTTTCAGAAATGATTAAATTGAAATGTGATGTGTAACAATTAAAAACCCTTCCGGGATGGTTAAAATGACCGTTTCGGAGGGGATTTTATCTTTGAGTTTTTGCTTGATTTTTTAAATTATATAATGTAATAAATTTCTTTCAAATATATTGTGCTTTCCAATCTTACATACTTTGTATGATACCGACGAGGCAACAGGAGTTTTATCTGAGAAATCGTCAAGGGAGATTTCTTGGATGATAAGTAATAACCTTGCCTTTTTATCGAATTGTATCATCTACAAACTGAATGTAAGAGGAGGAATATTTATGAGTTGAAGACCTTGTTGCGAAGGACGGTGGTTTATATTATAACACCGCCCTGAGCGGCCGCTCAAACCTGTAAAAGCGAGCAGCACACCAATACGTCCTTATAATTCACCACGCAGTGCTGTATTTTGTTTATCAAAAAATTCTGCGTAGCAACAGAGCCCTTGACGCTGTTGAGATGCAAAAGCTGTTGTCCTTATGTTTTTTCTAAAATGTCGACCTCCTATTGACTGTTTAAGATTAAACGTAACGATTCGGAAGCAGATATTCAATCTCCAACATTAAATCGTCTTTTATATCATTTTGGATATCTGCAGAAGAATCAACAGCTTTATCCCTGTCTTGTTTTTCAGCGGGGCAAGACAGGGAAGTTTTCGTAACTTGTACTGCTTTAGTATTTGTCGTAGTACGATTTGTAAAAATTTAAATTCAAATATCAGGAGGAATAATAATGTCCAGAAAAACAACATCAAGAAAAGTGATCATCACAACCCATGGCGAATCAGCAACATTTGTTGTCCAGGTTTCAGAAGATAAGAACTCTTTGGATTTCTATTGCAATAATTGCAATAAAAACTCAAAGCCCATTGCATCTATCCTTGACAGCGATGATAAGTTTTTGTTCTTCAAAAGAACGACAGACGGCTTTGAGTTGAAAAGAAAAGAGTATCCCTCACTCCAGAAATGGACATACGATGCCGGCCGATATTGTATTGAGCCCAGTGCATTCGATGACCAGACCGAAATCACAATGCCTAACGGTAAAATTTTTATATTCAGAAACGACTTTTACCAAGATCTTGATGGCATCAACGGCATCACGATTGGCTTTTGGGATAAAAAAGCGACTCGTCTTTTCATACGCTGTTATGTAAAAGATTCCGAACTGTTTATAGAGTTTGCAGAGTGAACCAAGGAGGAATTATATGAAAAGAATGTTTTTGATGAATGAAAAGGCTTGCTATATTGCAGAAGCCATTTCTGAAGAGCATGAACTCCGGTTTTACGCATATGTGAATGGAACCAGATATGTTATTGCTTCTGTAACAGACACAAAAGAATCGGGGCTGCTATTTTGTCAGACTGACGGACAAAAAATAGTTGCCCAACGCATCGAAGATCCGGAATTCAATTTCAGAAATCCTGATGGTACCCGATTGCCAATCCATACCGATAATCAGATTGAGGTTCCCTGCGGATATGACAATCGAATGCTGATTTTCAGAAACGATGTTTACGATGCCGAAATTATTACAGATGCGATTCTGCTTCTTGTTGATAAATCGTTTGAGACAAAAGTTCTGGCCCATGTCTATATTGAATATGAAAGCGGCGGACTCGTTTTTGACTTTGATTTCGCTTAAGGAGGAATAGATATTTTTAAGAAGTTATTATCATTACTTATATCAATAATTATATCGGTAGTTTCTGTTGTTTCGGAGAAGCCGATTGGCGAAGAAGTAACCGCAGAAGGCTCTTCCTTTGTCACAGAATGCCCTGTGAGCTCTTCCGGCAATGTTCACAGCAAAGATGCCGTCGAGCTCTTCAAACTCTGTAATCGGGCGAGAGAGGACGCAGGATTGGACAAGCTTTTATATAGCAGTGAAATCTCGCAGCTTGCTTATATACGAGCCTGTGAACAGTTGAGTTCACCCGGTCACCTGAGACCCGATTCTTCAAGATTCTATACTGTCTTTGAAGAAAACGGTATGGTTTATGATGCTTACGGCGAGAATATCGTCATCATACGTTCTCAAAAGAACTTCTCGCCGTCATATGCGTTAAGTCTCTGGTTATCCTCAGAAACTCACAAAATAATTCTTTTGGGCAAGTGGACTTATTCAGGAATATGCGTTTTAGAATCCGATGAAGGATATTTTTATACAGTCCAATTATTTGCAAGGTAGAACAAAAACACAAAATAATTAATCCGATTGCAGGCATACCGCTGATGCTTGCAACGGTATTATAGGTAATTCATTTAATTAATTACCATCTTTATGCTCATACAAACAGAATGGTGCTCCGCAAGGTATTTGCGGGGCATTATTTTTTTGATTGAAAAAAATTTAATTTTCATGAAACTTGACCAATAAAACCAACTTAAACTTCGTAAAACCTTGTTCTTTATCTACAAAGAAATTCCCTGTTTGTGGTAATTTTTCACCAAAACATGTCAACTTTTTGTCGTTTTTTCAAAAACTCTTGTTCAGAAACACTGGACGAGAAGGTTTTCTTACATTCTTTTTGTGAAAGTTGCACAAATTGCGCCCAAAAACACAGAAGGAGACATGTCATGAGCAAAGAGTTTATCAAAGAGTTGGAACGGCCTTTTCCAACCGAAGTTTTTGTTGACACAATCAAAGCTTGCCACCCGGCGGAAGAAATTCTTCCTGTCAAGGGAACATGGCTTTGGGATAACGAACGCAAATACCATTACATAGGCGATATACCTTTTCTCAATGCGACTGCAAAGTTCATTTACAAGAAGTTGAAGGACAAGCCCTACGACAATGTGTTTATCGAGTTTTCGGTTCCGAAGGTTCTTTACGACGATAACACAACCGGTTTTCTGTATAAGGACAGTAGTATTCTGAAGTATGAAGCCAAGGATATTTTAACCTGCTACAACATCAACGTTGACCTTGCGGCGAATCCGATTTATTTTGATGTTTTTGATGTAAGGAGAATTGACCACAGCTTTTCATTTCGCATCAACGGTATAGAAGAACAGAAAGAATTCTGCCGACTGTTCAAGAACATGTACTTTAAATATTTGAAGCCCGGTCGTTCAGGCAGCAAGTCCTATGATTATGACATTGACGGTTACTGCTTTACTTCAAAGAAATTGGATATCGTTCTTTATGATAAAGCGAAAGAGCAGAATGAAGCGAAAGAGCAGGATAAAGCGAAGGAAGACCAAAATAAAATAGAAAACACCCTGAGGCTTGAAATGAGATGCAAGGAGCCGTTCAGTGCTTATGACGGTAAGGTGTTCGGCAGTGTTGAAAAGATGTTCAGGAAAGCCAACAACCGTTTCGCTTATCTTCTTACCTCTCGGAATCTGATTTACGATTTCGTTCCAGAGAATGAATATGAAAAGCTAATAACCGATTGCTACAACGCCAAGAAGGCTGAATACAGCGCAAACCCCAAAGGCGAGAAGCCTTCATATCTGAAGTTTAAGCTTGACCACCTTTTTGCAAATATGATGCAGATAAACGAAGAAGGCTGTCACTCGTTTCATTCACAGAAGGGTAACCGTGTTATTTACAATGCTTGCCTTAATCTTGCACAGGATGCAGAGATAAGCATTCTCTACACAAAGCTTAATTACAGAATAAGCTTTATTGATAATGTTTGTCACCGTTCAGATTCCGAATATGTCGAAGAAGAAACAGTTGCTGCAACTACTGAAACCGCTGAAATCATTGAACCTTCAGAGCCTGTTGTACTCGTTAAACGTGATGAACCGATTAAGAAGCTTGATGCTTCGTTTGTTAAGTACAATACATGCTCCGGTTTCACAAACAGAGCAACAGAGATTATCAACTGCAGATGTTCCGATTATAACGGTAAGAAGAAGGCAAGACCAATATGTCCCGATTATCGTTTCTCTACACTTAAGAGTGTTATTGTAAGACCTCCTCTCTACCATAGAAGGATTTAGTTTTTTACAAAAAGGCGAGTAAAACTGTACTATAGGCAACCGACACAATTTTTATAAATATTTTTGTATAACGAAAGGAATTATTAATTATGAAAACTACACCTACATATATGTCAATCAACGATGCAGCAAAGACAAGCGGCATGAGTGCCCATTACATCAGAGACCTTGTAAAGGCTAACAAAATCAAACACGTCAAGTCAGGCATGAAGTATCTTATCAATTATCCGAAAATGATGGATTACTTTGAGTCTCTTGAAAACAACGCAGCATAAGATGCCTGTAAAAACAAAATATCATCTGCCCCTTCTGCACAGGAGGGGGCAGGTAAATCATGAACAATAACCGAAAGGATGAAAAAACAATGGCAAGTTCAACACCTATGTATAATAAGGATAAAGAATTAACGGGATACAGAATAAAGGTATCAAGAGGTTACGACGCCAACGGTAAACAGCTTACTCCCTATTCCATGGTTTGGAAATTGCCTGAAGACTGGTACAAGTGGGCTAAAAAGCGTCAGCAAAAAGAGCTTGATATTGCAAAAGCCAATTTTCAGGCTGCCTGCGACAGAGGTGAAGTCAAAACGAAAGCTGAAAAGTCAGCTGAGAAAAAAGCAATAGCAAAACAACTTGCTGAAGAAGATCTGAAAAAGATGAGTTTTGCAGATGCTTTTGATTTATACATACACGAAACCAAGGAAATTAAAAAGATCAACACGATAACCGGTATCAACACAACTATGAAAAGAGCATTAAGAATGTTTGGTAAAAGAAAAGTTGAGGATATAAGCGAGAACGACTGTCGGGCATACCTTGATTCTTTATATGAAGAGGACCTTGAAACATCCACCGTTCGTAAGCATTATGAAACACTGCACGCTTTTCTGACATGGTGCCTTGATGAGAAAAATATAATATCGTCTCATCCAATGAAGAAAATCAAGAAGCCTATCATCAAAAAAGGCTCTGAAACAGTAGCTGTGTATTCTCTTGAAGAACTCAAAAGAATTATCGATTGCTCAAAGAACGAGCCTTTGATGTGGCAGGTAATGACGCTTCTTCTTGCTGACTCAGGAATGCGTCGCGGAGAAGCTTGTGCTTTGCGTTGGTCAGACATTGACTTATCAACAGGAAGAGTGCATATCGTTAACAATGCTCAATACACCGAAGGTGAAGGCACATACGACACCACCACAAAATCCGGAAAAGACAGGGTTATCTATCTGAACGATCAGGTTATCAAAATTCTTTCGGAATGGAAAGCACTTCAGAAAGAAGTAATCGAGGGGTTAGGTAAAAAAACTCCCACACACGTTTTTACACATCTTGATTCGGGAAACAGAATAAATCCACAAGCCCCTACCGCTTATTTCAGAAAATTCGGAGAAAAATACGGCATCGAGGATTGCCACCCTCATAAGTTCAGACACACAATGGCAACGCTTATGATTCAAAAAGGGGCAGATATCAAAACTGTTTCCGAAAAACTCGGACACAGATCAATTGAAATAACGCTTAAGTTATATGTACATAGCAACGAAGATGCTCAGAAAACCGCAAACGAAAAATTCGCTTCACTTGTGTGGAACGGATAATCAACAATCAAACAACAAAATCTAAAAATGAAAGGAATTAAATTATGTTTAGTATTATTAAAAACAGAGCAGAACTTGAAGAAATTCTGAATAGTGAGGACTATGCCAATAAAAAGTTGCATATACATGCTGCAGGACATCTTGCAAGGTTTGAACATCTTGATGAAAACGGCAAAAAAGTCCAACACACCGCTGATTGGCGTTACTTTATCGTGAGCGACTCCAAACACAGCGAAGAAACCATACGTTCAGAATTTTTCGATATGGTAAAACAAGATGAATTTACATCGAAAAAACATATGAAAATTGAAACAGATGCGTTACATAAAATTATAGAAATGTACTCTTCAGAAACAGAATCCATTCTATATTATGGCTTTTGGGGTTCTCCTGAGCTTGAAAAGGATGATATTAAAGACTTTTTAAACAATCTTTAAGTTTAATGGTAGCGTTCCAAATATTATGACAGTCTAAATTTAAAACCACAGGTTCGGTTTAACCGCCGAATCTGTGGTTTCCTTAATTTTAATATTATGATTTCAGTTTATATCTGCGATTTTTATTGTTACCCTCCGGCACGATAATATCATTTGAAATCATTTCGCTCAATATTTCCTTAAGCCTTGAACTTTTCAGCCCGACAAGTTCAGCAAGCTCTGAACTTTTTGCAGAAGCGTTTGTTGTCAGATATTCTATAATGGCCTGCTTATATGCAAGGGTCTTTATCGCCGCTTTTTTATCGCCGCTTTTTATCGCCGCTTTTTTATCGCCGCTTTTTATCGCCGCTTTTTTCAGCGGAAGCGATAGTGTTATGCGTTCAGGATCAAACTCCTCACTGATTGCCGGTGCAGACCAACCTTGCTTGTTCCAAACACTGTAGATATTCGGAATACCGCTTCCTGCACGTTCACCGATATCTATAAGGGTAAACATTTTCATAAGCACTGTATTTCTTGGATCGGATATTCCGCCGGATTTGGCAGCTTCAAGCTCTATTCTGAAACCACCCGGATTTGAAATCGTGATTTCATCAGGTTTATTTATGATAACAATTCCTCTGGTTCCGTGATAGTCGGAGTTTATAAGGCAGTTTGCCAAAGCCTCACGAACTGCAATATGGACAGAGGTATCTTCAACACGAATTCCGTTTTCAATCTTAAAAGGTACCTTGATATTTTGCGAAATTTTGTTGTATACCCGAAAGTAGAAATCGTAGATATTGCCGCTCCATTCGCCTGAAGATGAAACTATTCTGTCTGTCCAACGGGTTGTGTCATCATATTGTTCCTGATAATCCAGAAAATATGACGGGAATTCACGAACAATTTCATATTCGTGACCAAACATCAGAAGACCCGCAACGGTAGGATGACGCTTACCATCATCACCTCTGCCGACTGCTCCCAACCTCAAGAGAAAATCCTCGTCTTCTAAGGTTTCCCAAACGTGTCCCGGTTTGGAATGCTTCATGCGCATACGATAGCTGTGAACGCTTTCAAAGTCAAAAACATCCAAATCCATTTCGTTCAAAACCAGCATATCCTGAGATTTGATTGATGCATCCCGTATCATTGCGTTAATTTCTTCTTTTGTGCACTTATAGTCACCCTCACCGTTTCGGCGATAGCTGTTGATATAATTGCCGTCAAGATAAACAGGGCGGTCGGAACGCTGTGCTCTGGGAACATTTATTACAACTATCTGATTTCCGTCAACATCCTTCACATAAACATCTTTATTTGAAAGAATATTTGCACTGACTTTCTGTGAATTATTAATAATATCCCAGAAATCTTTGATAAGCTTATCCGGATCAGGAATATTGATAGGGTGAAGAGTTTTGTCTGCATATTCTTCAACGCCAAGCAATATTACTCCGCCTATTGTGTTGGCAAAAGCCGAATATGTTTCCCAAATGCTGTGGGGCAATCCGCCTAAAGCTTTTTTAGCTTCAATGCGGTTGTTTTCTTTATATTTTTCAAGACTTGAGAAATCGAGCAATTCTTTCACCTCTGCTAATATTATATGTCGTTCTTTGAAATTCAGTATAGCACACTTTTCTGAATATATCAACGCTATTTATTTCAAACCAAATCTGTGGTTTTTTCTTAATTATTGACAAAATATTGACATTTTGGATTTTGAGATTATTCTTAAAAAGAAAAGAACCCTTGGAACCGCTCTGATTCCAAGGGTTTTCGATAATCCCCATTCGGGATAAATTATCTCTTTGAGAACTGGGGTGCACGGCGTGCGCCTTTGAGACCGTACTTCTTTCTTTCCTTCATTCTGGGGTCTCTGGTGAGGAAACCTGCCTTCTTGAGGGCGGGACGAAGGTTTTCGTCATACTGAAGAAGTGCTCTTGCGATACCGTGGCGGATTGCGCCTGCCTGGCCGGTAACGCCGCCGCCGCCTACACGGCAAACGATGTCAAACTTCTCTGCTGTGTCTGTGAGAGCGAGAGGCTGACGAACGATGAGCTTGAGTGTTTCAAGACCGAAATAATCGTCGATATCTCTGTCATTGATTGTGATTTTGCCTGTGCCTGCGTAAACGCGTACTCTGGCAACGGAGCTCTTTCTGCGGCCTGTGCCGTAGAAATAAGGATTTGAATCGTACATTATTTATAGCCTCCCTTTCTTAAAATTCCCATGCTTCGGGCTTCTGAGCTGCATGAATGTGTTCTGCGCCCTTGAATACGCGAAGTCTGGTGAGTGCCTGACGGCCGATAACTGTGTCGGGAATCATGCCCTTAACAGCGAGTGTCATTGCGAGGTCAGCTCTGGTCTTCATAAGAGTGCTGTACTTAACCTCTTTGAGATGGCCGATGTAGCCTGTGTGACGGTAATACATTTTCTGATTAAGCTTGTTGCCTGTCAGAACTGCTTTTTCAGCGTTGATGATGATAACGTGGTCGCCGCAGTCAGCATGAGGAGTGAAGATAGCCTTGGTCTTGCCGCGAAGAAGCTTTGCAGCCTCAACAGCAACTTTACCCATGGGCTTGCCTGCTGCATCGATAACATACCACTTACGGACGATGTCGCCCGCTTTAGGCATATAAGTTGACATAACTTTACCTCCGATTAATTTTTTCGTGCCTGCATATATTATCACAAGCTTCAAATATTGTCAATACATTTTTTTGGATTTTTTAATTTACATTCTGCAATCTCTTGTTTTCTCGTTTTTTCTCTCGTTTTCATAGCAAAAGCTCACTTACGATTTACGAAAAAATTTCTTTTTTGTTTGGAAAACGGAGGTTGTTAAGCGGATTTGGGTATTGAATATATAAGGTATAAAAAAGCGGCTTGCAATTCAGCAAGCCGCTTTAAACATGTTTGTTTGATTAGATTTCGGGGATATCGAGTTCGATTTCTCTGCCGAGCTCTGCGGAGCGGGAGATACCGTCGATGATAGCCTGATTGTAAAGAATCTGGCTGCAGGGAACGGGAGCTTCGCCGCCTTCCTTAACAGCATCGATGAATGAGCGAATCTTGATATCGAAGCAGTCAACATCGTTGTGCTTCATGGGGATATATGTTTCAATCTGCTCGCCTGCGATTTCGTGATAGATAACGAGCGGACCGCCGATGCTTCCGTTCCAGCATTCGGTTGAGGGAACTCTGACGGAGCCCTTTGTGCCCATGATGATTGTGTCACCCGGTGTGTCAAGGTTCATTGCCCATGCAATTCTGAAGTCGAGGATAATTCCGCCCTCAAGACGAATGAAGCCTGCGGCAAAGTCGTCAACGCCGAAAACGTCGTGGTGCTCATAGCTGGGGCTCTTGCCGAAGAAATCGGATTTGTAGCCCGAAACGGTCAGGGGCTTGGGATAGCCGATTGAGTTGAGGACCATGTCGAGTGAATAGCAGCCGATGTCGCCGAGAGCGCCGATGCCTGCTGTTTCTTTTTCAATGAAAGAGGTGCCGAAGGGGGTGGGGATGCCTCTTCTTCTGCCGCCGCCTGTCTGGATGTAATAAATCTTGCCGAGCTCGCCGCTCTGAACAACCTTTTTGAGCATCTTCATGTTCTCGTCAAATCTGGGCTGGAAGCCGATTGAAAGAACAGCATCGCTTGCCTTTTCAGCCTTGCAGATTGCAACGGCTTCGTCAAGAGTAACGCACATGGGTTTTTCAAGAAGAACGCTTACGCCGTGTTCAAGGGCATAAATTGCGCATTCCGCGTGGGTTGCGTTGTAGGTGCAAACGCTTACCGCGTCGCACATGCCGGAGTCGATGAGCTCCTTGTGGCTGGGGAAGAATGCAACGTTTTCGCCAACGTTGTATCTTTCGCAGAAAGCCTCTGCCTTGCCGGGAACAAGGTCTGCCGCGGCAACAATCTCAACATCGGGGCATTTCTGATATGCCTTAACGTGAGCCTCTGCAATCCAGCCTGTGCCGATGATGCCGACCTTGACCTTTTTGCTCATGTCGATAACTTTTTCCTCTGCGGGAGCTTCTTTGAACTTATCAAGAATGTTTGACATAATATTACCTCACCTGAAAATTATTTTTAAGTGAATAGTTAAAGGTGAAGAGTTTTTGGCGGGAGTTGCCCACACCCGATTATATCAGGTTATAGGCGGAGCCTATCCTTAACTTTTCACTTTTCAATATTCACTTTTAACTTAAAATTACCAATTAAGTGTACGGAGATATTCTCTGCTGAGCTTAACCGAATTAAGCGGGGTGTCACCCTTTGCGGGGCTGTCCTGCTCAACAACAACCCAGTTTGCGCCTGCATCCTCGCAAGCGGCAAGAATTGCGGGCATATCCTGAACACCGTAGCCAACGGGCATAAAGGAGAATGCATCCTCCTCTTCCTCCTGACCGCCTTCGTCGTCGATGCCGATGAGGTCATAGAGCTTGCCGAGCTTGTCGCCGCTCTTCTTAAAGTCCTTGAGGTGAACAACGGGGCATCTGCCTGCATATTTTTCGATGTATTCTGCGGGATTTACGCCTGCAACGTTTACCCAGCAGGTGTCAATCTCTGTTTGAAGCAGGTCTGCGGGGATTGTTGAATAAAGAACATCGAGCGCATATTCCTCGCCGATTTTGACAAATTCAAAATCATGGTTATGATAAAGGAGCTGAATGCCGAGCTTTTTTGCCGCTTCGCCTATTTTGCGAATGCCCTCAACCGTTGCGGCAAAGCCGTCGGTGCCGGGTCTGCACTCCTCTGTAAGATAGGGAACGGCAACATATTTGCAGCCGATTTCCGCATAGTCGGCAAGCACCTTTTCGGGGTCTTCAAGCATGTCATAATAGGGAACATGGGCGGAGATGGGGGTAATGCCGATTTCTTCGCAGAAAGCCTTGATTTTTGAGGGCTCTTCACCGAAAAGGCCTGCAAATTCAACGCCGTCATAGCCCAAATCCTTCATTTTTTGAATTGTGCCGTAAAAATCCTTTTCCATTTCATCCCTGACGGAATAGAGCTGAACCGCTACGGGCAGCTTCATTTGAAATCACTCCTATTTTTTTGATTACGCTATATATAGTAGCACATCTTTTCGAATGATACAAGACAAATTATTCATTTTCACCGAGATATTTTTCCGCAATTTCCGCCGCGCAGCGAACAAGCTCCGCGCAGGGGCGTTTTTTATAGTATTCCTTTGTGCGCTCTTCGGGAACGGGGGAGGAGCTTTTTTCGGAAAGCCCGAGAAGCTCGCGGCATATGATAGAGCCGTTTTCTTCTTTGAAATCGTTCGCCGCTTTCTGAATAAGCGCATAAAGTTCTTTTTTCTTTTCGTGGTCGTTGGGGTCGGTTGATGCGAATTCGTTTGAAAGCACCATTATCATGCCGCTCACCGCGCCGCATACCTCGCGCATTCTGCCCATGCCGCCGCCGAAGCCCGCGGAAAGGCGAAGCGCATCGTCCTTTGACAAATTTGTTTCTTCAAGAAAAGCGCAAAAAACCGCCTGACAGCAGTTACAGCCGTTTTCGAAAAGCTCTTTTGCATTGTCTGCTCTGTTCATGAGATTACCTCCGAAAAAATACTGATTTAATTTTAATACAATATCATAAAAAGTCAAGAAAACGGCGAAAAACAAGTTTATTTTAATTTGTTTTCCTAAAATTTAATAAAATGTTTAAAAAATCCTATTCCATTTTGGCGAATGATGTGTTATAATTCAACTAACCACTCTCTGAAATGAGTGAAAAATATAAAACGGAGGAAATCAAAATGACAATCAAAACAATTTCCAAAAGAATGCTGTCATTACTCATGGCAATGCTTATGCTTTGCTCCGGAATGGCAGTTGCATTTGCAGCAGAAGCAGAAACCGCTCTTGTAAGTGCAGAACTCGATGAAGAAGCAGGAACTTTGACGATTACAAAACTCGTTGAAGCAGAAGAATGGGCTTTTGATATTTCTTACAGCCCTGCCACAGCCAAAGAACCCACCATTCTTGGCAAAACCGAAGATGAAACATTCTACTATGTAAATCTTGACAACGGCGTAACTTACACAGTTAGTGTTTCGGCAAAGGTTGACGGCGCTTTAAAAACACAGAAGATTGTGGAAAAGATTCTTACTAAAGCAGCAACTCCCGCCGCTCCCGTTCCCACAAAGATTACTGCAAACACAATCACAATCAACAGCGTTTCCGGTTGTGAATACATGCTTAAAACCAAAGCAGGCGAAGAGGTTTTTGCATGGGGCAGCAAAACAACATTCGATGGCCTTGATGCTAACACAAAATATGTTGTTTATATAAGAGTTAAAGCAGTTGCTGACAAGTCACATGCGAGCGACGCTGCATCAATCGACGTAACAACTCTTGCCGCTCCCAAGGATAAGGCAAAAACTCCTGTTCTTGTTGATAAGACTGAAACTTCAATCACCGTTAAAGAAGAGGCAGACGTTGAGTTCTCAATCAACAACGGTGCAACATGGCAGACCTCAGGTAAGTTCACAGGCCTTAAGAAAGATACAGCATACACAATCATCGCAAGATATACTTATAACGGCGATCAGGAAGCAAGCCCCGTAAGTGATGCTCTTCAGGTTAAAACAAGCGCAAGAGCAGGCTACACTGCAGACCTCAAAAACACAAGCTTCAAGGTTGACGGCAAAAACTATGCAAACGAAAGCATGACTCTTGTTGTTACTGCAGACGTTCCCGCAAATATGATTGAGCTTCAGTACGGCGACACCAAGATTGTTCCCGAAAAGTTCTCTTATGACAACGGCGCAAACAAATACGGTCCCTCAAGCTCCGACGGCAAAACATATAAGTTCAGCTTTGTTCCCGGTGTTGAAAACGCAAACTCCAAAATGGAAGTTGTTGTTTACTTCACAGAGTACAAATATAACGGAAGCGAATGGGTAGAAAGCAGACCGCTCACCAAGGTATACGATGTTGAAATCGGCGCTAACAACGATTTCTTCAACAAGCTTAAGGAAGGCTTTGAGTCATTCCTCAACATTCTTCTCAACACAATCCCCGGCTACATTAACGATTTCTTTAACAGCGATGCTATAGGCAAGGGAATGGATTTCTTCACAAATCTTATCAAAAACCTTGACATGGATGCAATTCTCGGCGCAATCAAATAATTTATTTTATCAATACGGAGGACTGACACATGAAAAAAGTTAAGTCAATTCTCGCTCTTCTTCTTGCTCTTCTTCTCGCAATGGGCAGCACAGTCTGTGCATTCGCGGCAGATGCATCGGAGGAAAGCGAAGAAAACGGAACAATCGCAACAGCAGATGTTCTTGCACTCGGCACAGCCGTGAAAGGCTCAATCGGCGCAGCAACCGCAGAGGGCGTAGAAGATGTTGACTTCTTCAAACTCACAACAACCACAATCGGTATTGTATCGGTTGAGTTGGCTCACAATGTAGTAAGCGGCGCAAGCTCAAACTATTTTAAGATTACAGTTCTTGATGCTGAAAACAACGAACTTGCAACCTTCAAGTCAAAGGGCACTGATGCAACCGTAAGCAACAGCTTCAGCGCAGCACCCGGCACATATTATGTTAAGGTTGAGAGTGACACGGTTCACGATGCAACTCTCGGCTATACTGTAACCGCAAAGCTCAACACAGCCGCTCTTGTTGAAAAAGAAGATAACGGCAAGGTTGAAAGCGCAACAGATATGACCGTTTCCGTAAGCGGCGCAAACAAGCTTTATTACGGCACAATCACCGAAGGCGACGTTGACTATTTCAAGGTTACTTTCACATCTCCCGTTCTTGCTTCAATCGGTGTTTACAACACTTTTGCCGAAAAGGGCAACTACAAGGCGACCCTTATCAAGGTTGTTGACGGCGCAACAGGCGGTATTGTTGAAAAAGAAATTGCAGCTATCGAAATCAAAGACAGCGAAATTCAGGCAAACAGTGCAAGCATCGGCGTAAGCGGCGGCACATACTATCTCAAGATAGAAGGCGTTGACGGCGCAACCGGCGGCTATCAGGCAAGAGTTTTTGCAGGCGGCACAAGCGTTAACATTGAATATGAATACAACAATGAGTATTCACTTGCAAACCTTGTTAACCTTGACAAGGCATTTACCGCAAATCTTTTTGATGCAGCCGATGAAGACTGCTTCAAGTTCACAGCAGGCGCAAACAACGGCGGCTACAAGCTTACAGTTGCTTCATATGACAAAGCTAAAGAAGCAGTAAGCGGCAAGTGGAAGCTCACAATGGTTAACCAGCAGGGCAATGAAGTTACCGTTGCATATAACACAGCGGACAGCACCAAGCTCGTTGCCGAAACAGGCGCTCTCGAAGCAGGCACATATTATGTTAAGGTAAGTGCAGGCACAGTTTTCACAAACGAAACATATTCAATCACCGTTTCCGCTCTGGAAAAGAAAGCCGAAGAAACCAAGCCCAGCCTTATCGACAGAATCAAGGCTCTCGACTGGTCAAAATTCCTTGAAAACTTCACCTCATGGCTTCCCTCGGTTAACATCTGGGGCCTTGTTTCAGACCTCTTCAAGAGCATTTCCAGGTTTGTTACAGAGTTTCTTTTCGCAAACACCTGATTTATAAAAATTTAAACCACGGAGCTGTTTCGTTTTGAAACAGCTCCTTTATACATTAATATATATGCTGACGGAGGATGGTCAAAATGGCCTTTGATAAAAATTTTAAGCCGGTTTTAAGATTTCTTGTTGTGAGTGATATTCACTATCAAAATGAAAACACCGTTGAGCGCGAAAGAATGGACAAAGCTCTTAAAACAGCCTATGCACTTGCCGAAAAAGAGGAGTATTCAAAGCTCGATGCTCTTTATGTTGTCGGCGATTTTGCAACAAGAGGCACATATGAGCAGATGACTGCGTTCAAACAAACCCTTGATAACAATATAAAAGACGGAACAGAAGTTACCCTTTCCCTTGCAAGCCATGAGTTTATGCATGACGGCGAGGAGGGCGCACTTAAAAGATTCAAAGAAATCTTTGACATGCAGCCCGATACCCACAAAATAATCAACGGCTTCCACTTTATCAGCGTAACCTGCACGGGCGGCTGCCATTTTGACGATGCAAAAAGAGAGTGGGTTTCGGCCGAATTGAAAAAGGCTGTGCAGGATGACCCGCAAAGACCCATCTTCTTTTTCCAGCATCCCCATATAACCGACACGGTTTACGGCAGCATCAACTGGGGCGAGGATGAATTAACGGATATCCTTGTCAACTATCCGCAGATAATAGATTTTTCGGGTCACTCACATGCGCCCATCAACGACCCGCGCTCAATCCATCAGAAGAATTTCACCTGCCTCGGCACGGGAACTTTGAGCTATTTTGAGCTTGACGAGTTTGATAAGGTCTACGGCACCTGTCCTCCGGGTAAGGAAAAGGCGGCTCAGATGCTTATTGTTGAGGCGGATGCCGAAAAGCGCGTGAGAATATATCCCTATGACCTCATAACCTCCAATTTCTTCCCCTACACATGGAAGATTGACACGGCATGGGACCCCGATTCTTTCCTTTATACCGATATGCGCTATAAGAGCACGGTTGCACCTGTTTTTGCGCATGGAGCAAAGGCTGAAATTTCGGCAATCAAGGCGGGCGGCTTCACCGTTACCTTTGACCAGGCGGAAATCAGCGAGGATTATGTTGATGACTACAATGTGTTCGTTAAAAACGCAGGTGGAGTTATAGTCCGCCGTTCAAACATTTTCAGTGAATACTATTTTTATGATATGCCCAAGACCTTGAGCGTTGATTTTGACGGACTTGATTCGGGCGAATACTATGTTGAAATCCACGCAAACAGCTTTTGGAATACCCGCAGCGAAACTCCCTTAAAGAGCAAAAATTTCACACTTTAAAATCAACAAATCAAGCAAATTTCGGAAAATTCCGAATTTTGCTTGATTTTTTTATTGAAATATAATAAAATGCACTGTATATTGGGAAATTGTGCATAGGAGGATTAGGCTATGTCAGATGAGAAAAAAAGCGTATCCGCACCTGCTGAAGAAGCCGTGCAAAGGCATGTTGACCAACAAAACAAGCTTTATTTGAGTCCCAAGCATTACATAGCATATATTTTATCGGGTTTCGGTGACACAAACTGGAATTCGTTTTCATCAAAACGGTTGTTTTATTTTGCAACAACCTTCTTGAATATTTCCGCAAAAACGTGGACAACGGCAAGCACCGTCAGCGGAATTCTGGACTCGATTGACAACGCTCTCTCGGGCTTGATAATTGACCGAACAAGAACCCGTTGGGGCAGGGTGCGCCCGTATCTGATATTGACCCTTCCTTTCTGGCTTTTCTCGGCATTCACTCCGTGGGTGCTTCCCGACGGAATGAGCCAGGTGTCGCTGTTTATATGGTTTTTCCTTTTTAACTATATAGGCTCTATCGCCAACTCGTTCTATAACACGAGCTATCAGACGATTCTCTACAATATAACTCCCAACATTTCCGAACGAAACAGACTTATAGCTACAGATGCCTATGCAGACCTCGCGGGCGTGTGGCTGCCTTCGCTGTTTCCGCTTTTTGTTGACTTTTTGAATGTTCCCACGCGATATGTTTACACCGGCGGTGCGATTTTCTTCATCGTCTGTGTTCTTATATTCAGAACATACGGCTTCTTTGCGCTTAAAGAGAGAATGCCCCTTGCTTCGCGTGAAGAGATGAAGCAGATGGGTCTTATCAAAACGTTCAAAACCGTCGGCGCATGCCGCCCCATGTGGGTTCTTATTATTAAAAATTTCTTTGCTGTCGGCAAGAGCACCGGCGGTATGGTTGAGGAATTCTTCTGGATAAACTGCATGGGCAAGCTGTCCCTCGGCTCGATTGCGGGCTTGTTCACGGGGCTTCCCAGCTACTTTGTTTTGCCCCTTGCACCGAAGCTGACAAGGAAATTCGGCTTGAGAAATCTTGCGGCGGGCAGCTATATGTTCTGCGGCGCATGCTATTTTATCATGTGGCTTGTCGGATATAAGCCATTCGGTGAGGACCACTTTATTCTCAATATGATTTGGATTATTTTTGCGCTCACATGCTGCGGAGCGGTTAACAGCATTCAGCGATACTGCAGCACGGCGCTTAACGGCGACCTTTATGACTATGTTGAATGGAAGTCAGGCGTGCGCAACGAGGCAACAATCACCGCCGCAATGGGATATATGACACTTATTTCAACTGCCGTTGCCAATATTCTCAGCGGTGTTATTGTTGACGCAATTCACTTTGAGCCTCTTAAGGATGCAAACGGCTTTGTTATTCCGCAGACAGACCCCGGCATGCTTGCGGGTATTTGGACTGTCTTTGCTCTTGCGCCCGCAATCGGACGCTTTATGAAGGGTGTGACCCTCTTGTTCTTCAATGTTCACGGCAAGACAAGAGACACAATGATGTATGAGCTTGCAAAAATCCGCGCCGCAAAAGTTGTTGACACGGGTGCCGCTTCCGAATAAAACTGTTAATTAAAACAAAATTTTTTCCGCGGCTTATATTAAAATATTATAAAACGCACTTGAAATTATTTTATAAGTGTGATAAAATAACTTGTATTATACGAAAGTGTCGCTTGTCGGCTTTCGAGCATTAAGGAGGAAAAATGCATATGGCACGTTTAAAGAAATCATTGGCATTGCTTCTGGCTTTTGTCATGATGTTCAGCTCCATGTCAGTTGCAGCGTCCGCATGGACGGTTGAGGAAGAGGATAAAGGTGTCTCTTTCGAAGTTAAGTTTTTCAGATACGGCAAGGTTAAAGCAAAAGATGCCGAAACCGGTGAGTATTTGAAAGACGAAAAAGGCAATTTCATATACGAATATGAAAAAGATGAAAATGGCGAGGCTGTTGAAGATGAAAACGGCAAAGTCAAATATATTTATGACTGGATTGAAACAACAAATGCAGCACCCGACGAAGCTGTTAAGGCAAGGGTATATGTATCCACAGAATTTGCCTCATATGCCGGTGAGCTTGCTCTTTTGTTTGATTCGGACTATTTTATACCCGGTTCCGCTTACAGCGAAGGAACCTCGGTAGTTCTTACAACAAACAATAACTATACCGGAACAGACCCCAAAACCGGAGTTTCGGGCAAATATGCTTTGAGTTCAACAGGTTCATGGAGACACAACGAAAGCAAGTGGTCCCGTTTCAGCATGGACTTTATCAAAGAGAATATGCTCACAGACAATAACGGCAACAAGGTTACAAATGCCGCAGAGCAGGCAGCATATTTTGATAACAGAGACCTTATTGCAACCACATTCGGCTTTGATTCGGGTATTAACAACTTCTATTTCGACGGCGAACAGTGGCTGATGGAATATGACCTTGTTGTAAGTGCATATTCGGACGAAAACGCAGCCGACTCCGCCGACAGAACAGAAACCGTTGACGAATACGGCTATGCGAAGGTGCCTGAGTTCTATGACTGCGTAGATTGGCGCGAAGAAACAACGTTTGTTAACATTTACATGGGTGAACCCGGTGTTTACAGAACCTACAGCTATGTTCCCATGTACGACTTCGTCCCCGAGGTTTCAACTACACCCGCAAAGCTCACAACAACGAGCGATATGGTGTTTGATGCCAACGGAGGCCTTTTCTCCGAGGACGAAGCAGATACTCAGAGAACAGCAAAAGGCATTATAAGCAAGGGTCCCCAGGGCGTTCCCACCCCCACAAGAAGCGGCTATGCTTTCAAGGGCTGGTCTTATGAAGCTATGGAGCCCGCAGAAGGCGCTGCAGGTGAAGATGTTGTTTATGATTACGACACCGTTACGGTTTATGCCGTTTGGGCACCTGCAAAAACCTACTACACCTATGAGAGATATGAGATGCTTCCCGACGGAACATATCCCGATACTCCTTCATACGAGAATCAGGTTCCCATGGATGCAAATACAAGCGTGCCTTTAACCGATTATCCTTTGGCAGGTTTCACTCTTGATTCCGCAAAGAGCACTCCCTCAATAGTTGTTAATGCTGATAACTCCTCCAAGCTCAAGGCCTACTACGCAAGAAATAAATATGATGTAACCTATCACTTCGAAGATGCTATGGGTGAGCAGACCGACACACTCAGCGCATATTATGAGGCAAAAGTTCCCGCATTTGCTGCAGGCGGCAATGCAGGCGCACCCGTTAAAGAGGGCTATGATTTTGTTGGCTGGTCAACCGACCCCCAAAAGATGGTAACAGCTCCCGAAAAGATGCCCGCAAACAATATTGACCTTTATCCCATTTATGAGATTAAGGAATACACATATTATTTCGATGCAACCGAGGGCGGCGTATTCCCGACCAGCGGAAACAGAACTTATTCAAAGATTTATGAATACGGCGAAATTCCCGAAAAGCCCGAAGACCCCGAAAAGGAAGGCTTCGTTTTCGCAGGCTGGGATTTTGAAATTCCCGAAACAGTAACTTCAGACATGAGCTTTGAAGCAATGTTTAACGAGGCGGAATATACCGTTACATTCATGGACGGCAACAATGTGGTTGATTCTTTCCCCTTATATCACGGCGATGAAATCACCGCAGCCGATGTTCCCGAAGGCTACAAGGCTGTAAATTCATGGACATTGTCCGACAATACTGTTGTTACCTTCCCCTATGCAGTAACAGAAGACGTAACATTCTACGCAACAGACAGCGCAAATGTTTATGATGCAAACTTCTACACCTATGAGGATGAGTTTGAAAAGACCGGCAAGGTGCTTTACGAAACAATTCCCACAGTTTTCGGCGAAGAAATTGCAGTTCCCGCAACACCTCCCGAGAAGGACGGCTTCACATTTATTGCATGGAATCCCGACCCCGAAGATTCAGTAATGGAAGAGGACGGCTTTGAAGCTATCGCAATCTTTGAACCCAACACAATCGAGATTACCTTCAATGCAAATGAAGGCACAGCGGTTGAAAGCATTAAAAAGACATACGGCGAAAGCATCGAAAAGCTTCCCGTAACCGGCAGAACCGGCTACACATTTGACGGATGGTATACAGACCTTAACGGCGGCACAAAGGTTCCCGAGCCTTATGCAGTGCCTACCGAGAATACAACACTCTACGCACATTGGATTCCCGAAAGCCACACAGTAACTTATGTTACTCTTAACGATGACGGCACAGAATCAGTGCACACATCAATCACAAAGGGCACCGGCGCAGCAATCGAAGCTCCCAAGGCTCCCTCAAAGCCCGGTCATACCTTTGCAGGCTGGCTCAATGCGGAAACCAAAGAAGTTGAAGAAGCTCCCACAACAATGCCCGTAAAGGATACAAAATATATCGCACAGTGGGAAATCAAGAACTTCAGATACACCGTTGATGCAAACGGCGGTAAGTTTGCTGATGACAGCACAACAAAGAGCGGAACAGCCGATTACGGCACAACAATCAACCTTGAAACTCCCGAAAACATCGGCAGCAAGTTCCTCGGCTGGTCAACAGACAGCGATGACAAGACTGTTGAAATTCCCGCAACATCAACAACTGCAACCATTACAGACAACATGACAATCAAGGCTGTATGGCAGCAGGAACTTTATAAAATCACTTTCGATGCCGCAGGCGGCACATTCGCTGACGGCACATCATCCTACAGCGAAGACCTTGCTTACGGCGCAGCTGTATCAGAGCCCGAAGTTAACGCTCCCGCAGGCTTCGAGTTTGACGGCTGGATTGAAAGAGATGAAAAAATCGGCGTTCCTCAGAGCATGCCCAACAGAAATCTCTACTTCGTTGCACAGTGGAAAGAAGTAGAAATCGGTGCGCAGGACTACACCATCTATGCCGTAATCGTTAACCCCGCAACCGGCGAGGAGCTTCCTCCCATGATTGTTAAGCAGGGCTCACTCGATGTCGGCAAAACAGTTGAGGTAGTTAAGGACGCAGCAGATTCAACAGCAGATGTACCCGTTACATTTGATTCACTCTATACATCCGCAAGCCACGAGCCCGATGATGCGAAGAACACAAATACTCTTCTCACCATCGCTCAGGGCAAAAACGAGCTGACTGTTTACTACAAGCTCAAGGAATTCACCGCAACCTTTAACGGCAACGGCGGTATTCTTAAGGCAGGTAATGAACAGGGTGCAACCGTTACAACAAGCGGCACATACGGACAGGCTCTCAAGCTTCCCGAAGTAGTTACCGCTCCCGAGGGTCATTCCTTCGACAAGTGGGAACCCGCAGTTGAAAACGAAACCTACACATCAAACAAAACATATAAGGCTCTTTGGAAAGCTGAAACCTACAACGCAATCTTCGAAATCTATGATGGCGAAGGCAAGCTTGTTGACACAATCGAAGTTCCTTATGCTTACGGCAAAGAAATTGAAGCTCCCGCATACGAAGTTCCCGAAGGATATAACTTCACATCGTGGAATGTTCCCGAAGGCACAACAATGGGCGCAGGCGACATGACATTTGACGATGCCGTTCTCACTCCCATTGACTATACTCTTACCTACACAATCACAGGTGCTCCCGAAGGCACAAGTGTTCCCGCAGCACAGACCGGCAATATCGGCGAAACCCTTACAGTTGCTAAGGCTCCCGAGGTTGAGGGCTACACCTTCGACGGCTGGTATGATGAAGCAGGCAATTCCTACAAGGCAGACGGCAAGGGCACAATCACAATGGTTAAGGGCGGCATCAATCTTGAAGGCACCTACACACCCGTAACCGTTAACATCTACTACAACACAGGCAGCTCCGTTGTTATCACTCCCAACCCCGCAACAGCAAACTTCGGCGACACAGTTACTTTCCCCGGTGCAGAAGCAATGAATCGCGGCGATAACTACAAGTTCGCAGGCTGGACTGATGCACAGCGCAACGATGCAGGCGCTTCCTATACTGTTGACTCAACAGACGATGTAACCTTCACCGCAAAGTGGGAATACAAGGTTAAGTACACAGTATCCGACGCTCCCGAAGGAGCTCCCGAAGCACCCGCAGCAGAGTTCTATGCAGAGGGCGACGATGTTGTAATCGACACAACAACTCCCGAAACAATTACTGTTGACGGCGTAACCTATACATTCAGCGGCTGGCAGATTAACGGCAAGGATGCTGAAAACTTCACAATGGGCACAGAACCCGTTGAAATCACCGGCAGCTGGACGAAGGTTGAGCAGCCCAAGGAATACACAATTTCCTATGCTTACACAGGAACAGTTCCTGCAGGCGCAGACGCACTTCTTCCTGCAGCTCACAAGGCTGTTGAAGGCACAGAAAATGTTCAGCTTGCAGATGCACTTACAACAATTACCGTTGACGAAGTAACCTATACATTCAGCGGCTGGTATTATAACGCTAATATCACAACAAAGATTGACAAAATGCCCGCACATGATGTAACCGTTACAGGTTACTGGACTGCACAGCCCGTTGAAGTTAAGGAATACACGCTCACAATCAATCCCAACGGCGGTACACTTAACGGCAGCACAGAGCCTTTTGAAGCAAAATACACAGAAGGCACCGTAATTCCTCCCGTTGCTGAACCCGTAAGAGAAGGCTTCAACTTTAAGGGTTGGAACCCCGGTATCCCCACAACAATGCCCGCCAATGATTTGACGGTTGTTGCCCAGTGGGAAGCAAAGCCCGAGGTTAAGACCGGCACTCTCACAATGGATGCAAACGGCGGCGTATTCGCATCAAACGGCACAGATGAAGCTACCAAGGATTATGCAGTCGGTGAAACAATCAATGTTGATTCACTTGAAGAGCCCACAAAGAGCGGCTTCACATTCGCAGGCTGGGAGGGCATCCCCGAAGACGGCAAGATGCCCGAAGGCGGCGTTACAATCACCGCAAAGTGGGAAGAAGTTCCCGAAACAACCCATACAATAACCTATTATCTCGCTCAGGGCGAGGGCGTTGCTCCCTTTGATACAAAGAGCTTTGAAGAGGGTGCTACCATCGTTAGTCCTGACGCTCCCAAACAGGAAGGCGCAGAATTCGTTGGTTGGTTTGATGCAGCAGGAAATAAGCTTCCCGATGTAATGGGCAGCGAAGATATTGTTGTATATGCAAAGTATGAGCTTAACACATACAAGGCAACCTTCATGGTAGACGGCGAAGTTTATAAGGAATTTGAGCTTCTTTACGGCGAAGAGCTTAAAGCTCCCGCAGCTCCCACAAGCTCCGACCCGACCAAGGTATTCTCACGCTGGAATCCCTATGTTCCCTCAACAATGCCCGCAGAAGACATGGTATTCACCGCAGAGTGGGCTACAGTTACCGAGGGCAAGTACATGGCGACATTCCTTGTTGACGGCGAGTCACACTCAACCAAGTTCTATGCAGAAGGCGAAACAACCGAAGTTCCCGAAGACCCTGAAAAGTTCGGCTTCGTATTTGTCGGCTGGGAGCCTGAAGTTCCCGATGCAATGCCCGCTCAGGACATGACATTTGAGGCACAGTGGGAAATCGATAAGGACTTCGTAACCGTTGTTGTCGGCGGAACTGTAGTTGCAGGCGGCGTTATCGCAACAATCGCAGGCATCAATGCAGCAATCACAGGCGCAGCAATCGTTGGCGGTGTTATCACCATCATCGGTATCGGCGGACTTGTTAAGAATACTCACACGGTTACCTATCTTGTTGACGGCGAAGTTTACAAGACCTACAAGGTAATTGAAGGAACAAAGATTCCCGTTCCTGCCGACCCGACAAAGGAAGGCTTCAACTTCGAAGGCTGGAATCCCGAAGTTCCTGAAAAGATGGGCGAAAGCGACCTCGTATTTGAGGCAGAATGGTCAGAGAAATCCGACAACGCTGAAATTGATGTTCCCATCCCCGACACTGGCTCGGTTGCAGGCGGTCTGACAGCATTCGCTATCATTTCCGGCGCTGCTGCAGCGGCTTATGTAATCACCAGAAAAAAGAAAGAAGACTAATCTCTTTCCGTAATTAAAATTAAACGGCTGATGTGAAAGCATCAGCCGTTTTTTTGTAACCAAAACTCTTCGTAAATAATATATTGTAAGTGAGAAACGGAGGTTTTGCTATGGACAGAAATGAAATGGAAAAGCTTATGGATAGATACAAAGCCGAAATGCTGGAATTCAGCAGGCGTAACAACACGGCGGGATATCCGAGACCCGATGTGAACGGACTTGACGAAAGGGAAAGAGAAATGAGCGAGGCTCTGGAAAGCGATGAGCCCTTTGAACGCGACAGAAGCAATCCCTTGCCGATTATGCCCGAACAGCAAGCGCAGGCTGTTGATATGCAGGAGGAAACAAGCGAAGAGGAAACGCCTGCTGTTCCCGCGCAGGTTGAAATGCCTCTTGAGGACAGAGATGCTTTCAGGAATGAGCCGATTGATGTTGCCCGTATGCTTCGCGAAAACTGCGCAAGGCTTGCCGGCAACGCAACTTCTGAACAAAGAGCGCGGTGCCGCGATATCAACGATTTTCTTGAGGCAAATACAGAAAGCGGAACAATGCGTGTTGAGGCATTTGCCTCCGACAGAAGCTTTGGCATAGGAAGTGCACGGGTAATGATTTTTGTTGAGCTTCCGAGCGGTAATGTAGCTGTTTTTGACGGCTTGACTGACAATGACGGCGTGACCCAAAGCGTGCGCCTGCCCGCACCGCCCAGAGAGATTGCGCAAAGCCCGCAAACGGGTGCAAATGCGCGCCTGCCCTATACGGTTTATTCCGTTTATGTTGAGCATCCGGGCTTTGTGCGTTCGGTATTTTCAAATGTACCTGTATTTTCGGGCGTTGAATCCATTCAGCCCGTGCGCATGCTTCCCAAATCCGCAGGCGCGGCAGAGCCTGAGCCGATTGTTGTTGACGAAACAAACGCAAACACATTGCGCGGTTAGGGGGAACAGAAATGCCGGTAACACCTGTGATTCCCGAGTATATAACAGTCCATCTCGGGTCGCCCAATTCAAATGCGCGCAATGTGCGCGTTCCGTTTACGGACTATATCAAAAATGTTGCTTCAAGCGAGGTTTATCCCACTTGGCCAGAAAACGCCTTGCGTGCCAACATATATGCGCAAATTTCCTTTGCGCTTAACCGAATTTTCACCGAATATTACCGAAGCAGGGGATATGATTTTGACATAACAAATTCAACGTCATATGACCAGGCATATGTTGACGGAAGAGATATTTTTTCGAATGTTTCGAGGATTGTTGACGAGCTTTTTAATGATTATGTGACAAAGGGCAACCAAATCCAGCCTTATTTCACCGAATATTGCGACGGCAGAAATGTCACATGCCGCGGCTTGTCGCAATGGGGAACGGTAACGCTTGCAAATCAGGGCAGAACGCCGTATCAGATTTTGCAGAATTACTATGGCAACGACATCAATATTGTCAGAAATGCGCCCGTGCGGAATATAACCGAATCATATCCGGGCACGCTGTTTCGCATAGGCTCATTCGGCGGAGAGGATATCCGAACGATTCAGCGTCAGCTTAACAGAATAAGGCAGAATTACCCGTCAATTCCCGCAATTCCCGACACAAACGGCTTTTTCGATGCGGCAACGCGGGCGGCGGTTATCCAGTTTCAGCGCATATTCAATCTCACGCCTGACGGTATAGTGGGCAAGGCAACATGGTATCAGATAAAGCGGATTTATAACGCGGTCAAACGTCTGTCGGAGCTTTATTCCGAGGGTATAACCATAAGCGAGGTTGAGCGTATATTCAGCGAGGTGCTCAAACGCGGCTCAAGGGGCAACGACGTCAGAGTAATCCAGTATTTTCTTAATTTCCTCGGATTTTTCAATGACCGCCTGCCGCAGATTACCGTTGACGGCATTTTCGGACCCGCAACGGAAAACGCTGTGCGCCAATTCCAAAGCCAATACGGTTTAACGGTTGACGGCATAGTGGGCAGGGCAACATGGAATGCAATAGTTGATGCATATTACGCAACGCTCAACTCCCTGCCCGATGAATATCGCTCATACTCATCGCTTCTTTATCCCGGATATACTGTAACAACGGGTGCAAGCGGAAATGTTGTAACGCAAATTCAAACATTTTTGCGCACAATAGCCCAAAACAACAGCGCCGTGCCGCTTATCACGGTTGACGGCATTTTCGGCAACCAAAGCAAAGCGGTGGTTATTGCCGTGCAAAGGCTTGCAGGTCTGCCGCAGACGGGTGTGGTCGGTCCGCTGACATGGAATGCGATTGTCAATCTCTATAACGAATACAGATAAACAAAATGATAATAATAAATGGTGACAGAGCAATCTGCCACCATTTGTTGTTTGGAGGGCTAAAAATAGAAAAGACATTTTTCGGCGATTTCACAAGCACGGTTGCCATGCTTGATAACGCGCTTCGGCTGAATGCCAGCTTTGACCTCGTTGGCAAGGATTTAAAGGTTGACAAGCACAATATTAAAATTTATTTTGTCGATGGTTTCTGTAAAGATGAAACCATGTTCAAGATAAATTCCTTCATGATGAACGCGCAGGAAAAGGATTTTAAAATGCTTAAAACTGCCCGCGAATTTGCAAACAGATTTGTTCCCTATGTTGAAACGGATATAACCTCGAGTGTTGACAGTTTTATAAAATCTGTGCTGTCGGGCGCGGTGGGAATGGTTGTTGAGGGCTTCACCGAGGCAATAATCATAGATGCAAGAACTTACCCCGTGCGCTCCGTGGGTGAGCCCGATAATGACAAGGTTTTGCGCGGTCCGCACGACGGCTTTGTTGAAACTCTTGTTTTTAACACCGCACTAATCCGCCGAAGAATAAGGGACACCGCCCTTACCATGGAAATTTATTCTGTCGGCAAGGTTTCGCAAACCGATGTCGTTATCTGCTACATGAAGAACAGGGTTAATGGCAAAATGCTGAATGCCCTGCAGAAAAAGCTTAAATCAATAAGCGTAAATTCGCTCACAATGGGTCAGCAGAGCCTGATTGACTGCCTTGTGCCGAAGCAGTGGATAAACCCTTTTCCGAAAGTGCGCTACACCGAAAGACCCGATGCTGCCGCCGCAAGCGTGCTTGAAGGAAGTCTGGTCGTGCTCACGGATAATTCACCCGCAGCAATGATAATTCCGTCTGGTATCTTCGACTTTTTGCAGGATACCAACGATTACTATATGTCGCCCGTTATCGGCTCATACATGCGCATAATTCGAATGGCAATCTTCGGTATGACGATGCTGCTCATTCCGATATGGCTTCTGCTTGTTCAAAATCCGCAATATATCCCCGATTGGCTGGAGTTTATAAAAATAGAAGAGCCGAACACCGTTCCAATCGTTGCCCAGCTCTTTATTGTTGAAGTTGTAATTGATGCCATGCGCCTTGCTTCAATCAACACGCCGCAGTCATTAAGCAGCTCATTCGGCGTTATCGGCGCACTTGTTCTCGGCGAATTTGCCGTTTCGGCGGGTTGGTTTGTGGCCGAGATTGTGCTCTACATGGCGTTTGTTGCTCTGACTAATTTCACACAGCCCAGTTTCGAGCTCGGCTATGCGTTCAAGCTTTTCAGAATGATGCTCATTGCGCTTATAGCTCTGTTTAATATTTGGGGCTTTATCGCGGGAATTTTGCTGATTGTTGCCGAACTCGCAACAACCAAAACCGTTACGGGTCAATGCTATCTCTATCCGCTCATTCCGTTCAACGGCAAAGCCCTCACAAGCTTGCTTTTAAGAAAACCGTTGAGTAAGAAGAATAATTAATTTTGAGTTGCCCCTCGAAGATGTGTAGGGGTTGATGCCCACATCGACCCTTTGTTGTTCTTACGTTTTGTTGTGCACCTTACGGTGCACGCGGCGGGATGAGTTATCCCGCCGCAAAAATCATAACTTTCGGGACGACACAGAGGTCGTTCCCTACACGATTGTCAAAACAACGGCAATACCGTAGGGGCGATTCACGAATCGCCCGCAAACCCGCGCAAATTTAAACGGGAGGTCACCAACCCCTACACACCAAACAAAAATGCGATGCCGTAAACTTTCGGCACCGCATTCAGTTATATCTTCCCAACACAGAAATCGCCGTCAACAGCGGTGATTTCTGTTTTTATTATGCCGTGGAGTTCTTTTTCGGCAGCAATTTTGACGGGGGTGTAGTTTGCCGTGTAGCCCTGCGCAAATCCGCCGTGATATTCCTCAACAAGCACCTCGAGCGTTTTGCCGATTTGCTCTTTCAGAAAATCCTGCCTTATCTTTTCGCATGCGGTGCTCATTTTTGCCGCCCTGCGCTCTTTTTCAGCCTTTTCAATCTGGTCGGGCATTTTCGCTGCGGGAGTCCCCGGTCTTATTGAATAGGGGAACACATGCACCTTTTCAAAGCCGACCTTTTCGGCGAATTTGAGCGAAGCTTCAAAATCCTGCTCCGTTTCTCCGGGGAAGCCGACCATGATATCCGTTGTGATTGTTGTGCCGTCAAAGGCTTCGCGAAGTTTTCGGCAAAGCTCATAATATTCCGCGCTGTCATAGTGTCTGTTCATGCGCTTTAACGTGCTGTCGCACCCGCTCTGGAGCGATATATGGAACTGCGGGCAGAATTTGGGGATTTCGGCAAGCCCCGCAATAATATCATCGGTGATATGGTCGGGCTCAAGCGAGCCGAGACGCACTCTTTTTATGCCGTCAAACGATGCCGCAAGCCTGACCGCATCAACTATGTTGAAATCCGCACCCATGCCGTAGGCGGAAAGATTGATGCCGACAAGCACAATCTCGGAAAATCCGTTTTTTTCAAGCGCAGAAATTTCCTCTTTCAGCTTATCAAGCGGCTTTGAGCGCACTCTGCCCCTTGCGTAGGGAATAATACAATAAGAACAAAAACGGTTGCAGCCGTCCTCAATCTTAACGCTCGCCCTTGTCCTTTCACGAAAGGAGCATATTGTGTCGCCCTGAAAAACCTCGCCCGATTTATGCTGTTCAACGGCAACTATCCTGCCGCTGTTGTCGATATACTGCATTATGTAGTCATAAAGCATGCGGTTACTTTTATTGCCGATAACGATGTCGGCTTCGCCCAGTTCGCCGCTTGCTTCGGGAAATGCCTGAGGCATACAGCCCGTGAGCACGACGATGCTGTCGGGGTGCTGCTTTTTAAATCGGCGCACAGCCTGCCTTGTTTTTCTGTCGCTCTCGGCAGTTACCGTGCATGAATTTATAACATAAACATCGGCTTGCTCGGAGTGGTCAGTTATCTCAAATCCGCGGCTTTCAAGGCTTTGCGCCATTGCCTGCGACTCATATTGATTAACCTTGCAGCCGAGGGTATAAAATGCGGCTTTCATAGAAATCACCTTTTCAGATTAAACTAAATGAATTATAGCAGAAAAATCTGTGATAATCAATGTTATTAATTACATATATTTATTTGGGGTGAAAACACTTGACCCCGTGTGAAAGGGGAGTTGATATGAAAAAATTTTTAGCTGTTATTTTGTCAGCCGTTTTGCTGGCGGTGTGTGTGCCCGCATATGCGGCGGAGTCTGCAACGCCCGTTGAAATCAAAGCAAAGGCGGCGGTGCTTATGGATGCCTCAACGGGAAAGGTGCTTATGCGGCATAACGAAAACGAAAAGCTCTATCCCGCCTCCGTAACAAAAATCATGCCGCTTCTGCTCGTGTGCGAGGCGATTGACGGGGGCAGGATTTCGCTTGCCGATGTTGTGACGGTCAGCGGCTCTGCGGCATCAAAGGGCGGCTCGCAGATATGGCTCAAGGAGGGCGAGCAGATGACGGTTGACGAGCTGCTCAAAGCAACCGCCGTTTACAGCGCAAACGATGCCTGCACGGCTTTGGGCGAATACATAGCGGGCAGCGACGAGGCGTTTGTTAAAATGCTCAATGACCGCGCAACGGAGCTCGGCATGACGAATACTCATTTTGAAAACTGCACGGGTCTTGACGACACAACGGAAAACCACTTGACCACCGCCATGGATGTTGCGATTATGTCGCGTGAGCTTCTGAAGCATGAGCTTATCATGAATTACACAACGATATGGATGGATTCCCTGCGAAACGGTCAGACGGAGCTTGTCAACACAAACAAGCTTGTGCGTTTTTATGAGGGTGCGACGGGTCTGAAAACGGGCACAACCTCAAAGGCAGGGTGCTGCGTTTCCGCAAGTGCACTTCGCGACGGCACGCATCTTATCGCCGTTGTAATGGGCAGCGACAACAGTACGGACAGGTTTGAAACCGCAAAAGCAATGCTCAACTGGGGCTTTGCAAATTATTCAACCGTTACCCCTGCAATCGACACTTCGCTCATTCCCGATGTAGGGGTGCTCAACGGAGTTGTTGAGAGCATAAGCCCGAAAATCCCGCAGGCACAGCCCGTTTTGATTGAAAAGGGCAGGGAGGGGGATATAACCCAGACGATTGACCTTGCGGTTGATGTTGCCGCGCCCGTTGAGCAGGGTCAGGTGCTGGGCACGGTTACATTCAGGCTCGGTGACGAGGTTTTGGGCGAATATAACCTCACCGCACCCGATTCCGTTAAGGCACTTACTTTTTCAATCGTTTTCACGCGGATTTTGCGGGCAATAGCATCTTAAACCATTTGCAATATTCTTATAAATATGATAGAATAAATACGGCAAAAGAAATTTATGCCGTATTTATTCTGTTTTTTTGCAAAAATACCCTTATTTAAAAAATAATTATAATAAATTTTACTTTTTTCTGTTGCAATGCGAGCGTTTATAGGGTAAAATATATTAAATAACTATTGTTTTTTACAGCAGGGGTGTAATTAAAAGAGATGGCAATGAAACTCAATCTCAACTATGCGGGCGAATATGCCTGCAAAGAAAAGCTTGAGGCAATGCAGGCAGAGGTTTCCAAAGCTCATGCAATGCTTCATGAGGGCACAGGTCTCGGCAGCGATTTTCTCGGCTGGGTTGACCTGCCCGTAACTTATGACAAGGCGGAATTTGCGGAAATTAAAGAATGCGCCGAAAAAATCAAAAAGGATTCCGAGGTGCTCGTTGTTCTCGGCATCGGCGGCTCATATCTCGGAGCCAGAGCGGCTATCGAATTTATAAAGTCCAACAACTATAATCTTGTCAAAAAGGATACCCCCGAAATTTATTTCGGCGGCAATACAATCAGCTCTTCGGCTGTTGCGGAGCTTATCAAGCTCATCGAGGGCAAGGATTTCTCAATCAATGTTATCTCCAAGTCCGGCACAACAACCGAAACTGCAATAGCTTTCCGTATCTTTAAAAAGCTTGCCGAGGAAAAATACGGCAAGGAAGAAGCGGCAAAGCGTATTTATGTTACAACGGACAAGTCCAGAGGAGCTCTCAAAGCTCTTGCTGACAGCGAAGGCTACAAAACCTTTGTTGTTCCCGACGATGTAGGCGGCAGATATTCCGTGCTCACGGCAGTTGGTCTGCTTCCCATAGCTGTTGCGGGCATTGATATCGATGCTCTCATGCAGGGTGCGGCGGATGCGAGAGAGGCTTATCTTACGGACGACGTTGCGGCAAACGATTGCTACAAATATGCGGCAATCAGAAATTTGCTCTATCGCGGCGGCAAAAAGCTTGAGATGATGGCAGCTTATGAGCCTTCGATGACCCTTTGGTGCGAATGGTTCAAGCAGCTTTTCGGCGAAAGCGAAGGCAAGGATTTCAAGGGAATTTACCCAACCTCCGCAATCTTTTCAACCGATTTGCATTCGCTCGGTCAGTATATTCAGCAGGGTGAGCGCAGCCTGTTTGAAACCGTAATCTGGGTCAACGACCCCAAAACAGACGTTGAAATTGAATTTGACGATATCAACGGCGACGGTCTTAATTTCGTTGCGGGTAAAACAGTTCACTATGTCAACAGCAAGGCTTTTGCGGGCACTGTCCTTGCCCACACGGATGGCGACGTTCCCAACATTGTTATTGAAATTGACAAGCAGGATGAATATACTCTCGGCTGGATGATTTATTTCTTTGAAAAGGCATGCGGCATTTCGGGCTACATTCTCGGCGTTAATCCCTTCGACCAGCCCGGCGTTGAGAGCTATAAAAAGAATATGTTCGCCCTTCTCGGCAAACCCGGCTATGAAGCAGAGAAAGAGGCGCTTGAAGCAAGACTCAAATAAACACACAGGAGGATTTCAAAATGGTAAAACTCATTATCGGTAACAAAGGTTCAGGCAAAACAAAAAGGCTTATCGAGCTTGTCAACGGCGCAGTTGAAAAGTCCAACGGCAATGTTGTATGCATCGAAAAAGAAAGACTTTTGACATATGATGTCAACTACAGAGCAAGACTTGTTGAAACCGACCATTATAAAGTTTCGGGCTATGATGCATTCTATGGCTTCCTTTGCGGCATTGTTGCGGGCGACCACGACATAACAGACATTCTTGTTGATGCAACTCTCAAGATTGGCGGCAGAGATTATGAGGCTCTTGCAAACTTCCTTGAAAAGGTTGCTGAGCTCAGCAAGATTGCAGAGCAGGATATAACATTCACCATTTCATGCGATGAATGCGACCTTCCCGAAAGAATTTTTACATTTTGCGAAAAAATCTGAATTTAAGTCAAAATTTTAGTTGACAAATCGCGCCAACAACTATATAATATTTTGTGCGTGATTTTAGGTGTAAATTTATGATATTGGATTTAGAACCTATTTTTAATAACGAGGGCATGGTCAAGGAGTTCGATTTCGAGCTTGACCTTTCCGAGCAGGAAATTTCCGGAACAAAGCCGTTTACAACGCCTGTCAGGGTTAAAGGCTCTGCCGGCAACTATACGGGCATTGTTGAAATGCGCGCCAAAGCGGAGTTTGAGCTTGAAACAAGCTGTGACCGCTGCGCAAAGCCGATAAAGCCCGCCATTGTAACGGATATTTTCCACACTCTCGTTACCCACCTTAACGACGAAACTAATGACGAGCTTTTGCTTGTTAACGAGCTTCGCTTTGATTTGAAACCGCTTATAACCGAGGATATCTTCCTTGATTTTCCTGCAAAGCTTCTTTGCGACGAGGAGTGTAAGGGAGTCTGCCCGAGATGCGGCAAGAATCTTAACACAGGTTCATGCAGCTGCGAAAAAGAAATTGACCCGCGTCTTGCGGCGCTTAAGCAGCTTTTGGATAATTAAAACAAAAACCTCACGGTTTAATAAAGCACAAAATTAAGGAGGTGCTTAGGCATGGCAGTACCCAAGAGAAGAGTTTCTAAGGCAAGAAGAGACAAGAGACGCTCCAACGTTTGGAAGATGAACGCTCCCCAGCTTGAGAAGTGCTCAAACTGCGGTGAGTACAAGAGAGCTCACAGACTTTGCCCCGAGTGCGGTTATTATAACGGCAAACAGGTAGTTGTTAAGGAAGCATAAGTCAAAATAAAGCGGCAGAGGTACGTGTACCCCTGCCTTTTATTTTTTATAATCGCAAAAACAAATCTTGGTGCCTATAATTCCGTTATTGCGGTTTGAAATCGGATAAAGGAGAACTTTATATGATTAAAAAAATGCTGAAAGAATTGAATCTTCCGTCGCCGCTTGAGGTTGGCGGCAAAAGGGCTGAAACAGTTGAAGAGTGGCAGAGAGTCAGACCCGCTGTTTTAAAAATCATGCAGGAGTGCGAATACGGCTATATCCCCGATGCGCCCGAAAGGATTTCTTTTAATGTTGTTGAGGATGACCCGATACGATATTGCGCGGGCAAGGCGGCTTATATGGAGCTTGAAGCGGTCTGCACCGTCAACGGCGAGGAGTTCAAATTCCCGTTTACCTATGTTTATCCGAAAAAAGGCGGCAAATTCAAAACCTTTGTGCATATCAATTTCAGACCCGATGTGCCCGATAAATATATGCCCACCGAGGAAATAATCGACAACGGTTTTGCCTGCGCTTCGTTCTGTTATCAAAATGTAACAAGCGATGACGGCGATTTCACAAACGGCTTGGCGGGAGTGATTTATAAAAGCAATGCACGCACCGCATATTCGCCCGGCAAGATTGCCATGTGGGCATGGGCAGCAATGAGAGTTATGGACTTTTTGCAGACCCGTGACGAGGTGGATAAAGAGAATATCTGCGTTTGCGGGCATTCAAGGCTCGGTAAAACAGCCCTTTTAACCGCGGCGATTGATGAACGCTTTGCGGCTGTTCATTCAAATTGCTCGGGTTGCAGCGGCGATTCGCTCAACAGAGGCAAGTCGGAGGGCAACGAAACAATCGGTGATATCATTGACCGTTTTGAATTTTGGTTTTGCGAGAATTATAAAAATTTCTACGGCAAGGATGATGAAACGCCTTTTGAACAGCATTTTCTTTCCGCGCTCATTGCACCGAGAAGATTGCATATAGCTTCCGCCAAGGAGGATATTTGGGCGGGCCCGAAGCTTGAATTTCTTTTCTGCGCCGCATCAAGCGAGGTTTATGAGCTTTACGGTAAAAAGGGCTTCGTTTATGAGAATGAAGATTTCCTCAAGGCGGGCAAACATCTGAATGAGGGCGATGTCGGTCTTTGCTTCAGAGAGGGCAGGCACTATTTTTCGCGCGATGACTGGCATGGGCTGTTTGACTTCATGAATAAATAGTGGACTGTCTCACAAGGCGAAGAACAAAAGAAAAAAATAAAATTTAAAGCGGCTTGCATTGGTTAAATTCCAACGCAAGCCGCTTTTTTATACTTTTTTAATCCTCTTTATTAACCCTGCCGATATTCCGATGAGTGAGCCGACGGCGCAGGGGATGAGTGTTGCCAAAAAGCTGAAAAGAAATTCAAAAGTGCCGAAAATGAAAAACGGCAGAAATGTGTGAGCCAAAAGCATAACCGCGGCAAAGAGGAAAACCCAAACGGTTTTTTTATAAACCAGCACGGCGGTTGAAATAAGAGCGGTCAGAGGAAAAACAATGTAAAGCGCAATGAGTGAAAAGCCCATTTCATCGCCGCCAGGCAGCAAAAGCCCCCAGATAAGAAATACGATAAATTCCGAAATAACGGCGGAAACGGAAATAATTGCGGCTTTGTTTTTCATAAAATCACTCCTAAGCGTATGTTACAAGAAGATAGATAATCAGCATGTGCAAGGGGTAGAATGCATAGAAACCGTATTGCATGATTTTGCTCGATTTGCCTTTTCTTCCGCCGTAAAGCCAGATGGGAATGAGCGCAAACACGGCAAAGCCCTGCGTTGCAATTTCATAGGTTTTTCCGAAAAGCTCAACGGATATAAACTGACCTTCGTAAAGAACAAAATTCATAAGAACCATTGCAATCAGCTGCAATAACCAAGCAAACGGGAATCCGCGGAAAAGATAAAACATAACAACCGTCAAAAATCCCCAGAAGCCGTAGTCGGGGAAGCCGATGAATGCACCGAGGCAAATGGGTATCAACAGAAGAACTGTTTTGGTGATTGTCTTTGCGGTTTTATCTTTTCTTGCTTTGTCGATAAGGGTGATTGCAAGAAGACCGAGAAGCAGGGTGAAGAGCACATTCTGGTGGTAGGGATAAAACCAGTTTCCGCCATAGAAAAGATTAAACGGGATTTCGCTTATGAGAGCAAAACCGAGCAGGCGGAATATGTATTTTTTCAGGTTTGATGTGTGGACAAAGCCTTCGGAAATCATAAATGCAAATATCGGGAAGGTCATTCTGCCCACATAGGTCATCCAGTCATTGCCCGGCACAACCTTTGCCCACAAGTGGTCGCAAATCATGAATGCCATTGCAAGAATGCGGAGCATGTTTGAGGTTAATCCGCCGAAAGGCTTTTTGATAAGCGGGCTGTTTGTCGGAAGCTTTTTTACAAATTCGCTTTTCATAAATATTTCCCCTTGATTTTATTCTAAATATTTAAAGTTACAAAACAATGCACAAATTATTACAATTTTACTAAAAAAACCGGCAGGTGTTGTATCTGCCGTTTTTTTTTATACGCCTGAATATGCCGAGAAACCGCCGTCAACCGCAAGAACAACGCCGGTGATAAAGCCGGAATACTGTTCGTCGCAGAGGAAAACAAGCGCGCCAGTCAAATCCTCGGGAACGCCGAAGCGGCGCATGGGTGTGTGGGTGATGATTTTGTTTGAACGCTCCGTGAGTGAGCCGTCATCGTTATAAAGAAGCTTTGCGTTCTGGATTGTTGAGAAAAATCCGGGGGCGATTGCGTTAACGCGAATGCCGACATCCGCAAAGTGAACCGCCATCCACTGTGTGAAGTTGGAGATTGCCGCCTTTGCCGCAGAATATGCGGGGATTCTTGTGAGGGGCTTGAAGGAATTCATTGAGGAAACGTTGAGAATTGTTGCGTTTTCTCTGCCCACCATGTCCTTTGCAAAGCACTGCGTTGTGAGAAGTGTGCCAAGGAAGTTGAGGTTGAAAACAAATTCAATTCCCTTTGCATCAAGGTCAAAGAATGTTTTAACGCCCTCTGCCTTTTCAGCCATATCCTTGAGCTCAAGAGTGTCCTTTGTTGTTGTGCCGAGAGGTGAATTGCCGCCCGCACCGTTGATAAGAATGTCGCAGATGCCGAGCTCTGCGGTAACCTTTGCCTTTGCCGCTTCAAGGCTTTCAGCCTCAAGAACGTTGCAGCCTACTGCAAGAGCCGTGCCGCCGTCGGCAACGATTTCGTCAACAACCTTCTGTGCAGCTTCTTCACGAAGGTCAAGAACGGCAACCTTAACGCCGAGCTTTGCAAGGTCTTTTGCGAAGCCGCTGCAAAGAACTCCGCCGCCGCCCGTGATAACGGCAACTCTGCCCTTTAAATTTTCATGAAACATTTTGTTTTCTCCTTTTATTCTATTTCAATGCTTTCGCCCGATTTTGAGGAAATGTAGCAGGAGGCAACAATCTGCGCTGCCCTGCCGCCCTCAATGGCATCAATTTCGAATTTCTTGCCCGATTTCAGGCAGTAATAATAATCTTCTATAAGCACCGAGTGACCCGAGCCCCAGTAACGCTGACCGTGATAAACGGCTTCGGTTTCAAATTCGGATTCGGTGACTTTGCCGTCATTTGTGATGATAAAAAGCTTTTCGCCTTCAATTCGGAGCTTTCCTTTTTCAAGGATGATTTCGATGAACACATCGGAATTTTCCGCAAAAGCAAGGGTTGCATAAAATATGGCGGTGACACCGTTTTCAAGCTCCATGAGCACGCTTGCGGTGTCCTCAACCTCAATTATTCCCTTGAGGTGGTCGTTTGAAACATGAGCGGTAACTTTTTTGCATTTTCCGCCGAGATATTGCACCAAATCCATTGTGTGGATGGACTGATTTATGAGCACTCCGCCGCACTCCTTGTCAAGAGTGCCGTGCCAGTCATCGCTGTAGTAATTCTCGCCGCGTTCCCATGTAACAAAGGCTCTGACGGCTTTGACCTTGCCCATTTCTCCCGAATCGATTATCTTTTTTGCTTCCTGAACGCAGTTGTTATATCTGTTCTGGAAGCAGATTCCGAGCTGCTTTCCGCTTTCTGCTTCGGCTTTGCGAAGCGTTTCGATTTCCTCAAGCGAAACCGAGCAGGGCTTTTCCAAAAGAACGTTGATGCCCTTCTTCAAAGCCTTGACAGCCATGGGAGTGTGAAGATAATGGGGTGTGCAGATGTGAACGGCATCGAGTTTTTCGTTTTCAATCAGCTCATCAAAATCGTAATAAGCTTTTGCACCGTATTCCGCCGCCATTGCATCTGCCCTTTCGGGCTTTATGTCGGCAACCGCAGCAATTTCAATATCGGGAATTTCGCTCAACGCCTTGAAGTGCATTTTGGAAACGCTGCCGCATCCTGTAACAGCAACTTTCATGGGTAACACTTCCTTTATCAGAATGTTGAGGACATATCGGCCTGTACCTGTGCGGTAACAACCTTTTTGTCCGCTTTGCCTGCAGCGATTTTCTTCTGAAGCTCTGCATAGTAGAGGTCCTCGTCAACGGGAAGCTCGATTTCCTTGCCGAGCCATGCGGAAAGGTGAGCTGCGTTGGAGATTGAAAGACCTCTGATGCCTTCTTCGCCCTTTGCGGTGAGTTCTTCTCCACGGAGAACGGCAGCCGCAAACTTGTTGCAGACCTCGGAATGCTGCTTGTTCATGCCGTCGGTTTCAACCTCAATCCATTCTCCGTCAATCCGGCCGAAGCCTTCCGAAGCGGTTGCACAATGCTCGGAAACTCTGCCTTCGAGCTTATAGAGCATGAGCTTGTTGTTTTCGCAGACAAGCTTGCCGCCGTCAAGAGTGATTTCAAAGCGGTTTGTGCCGGGGCAGTCGCCTGTTGTTGTTATGAATGTGCCTGTTGCACCGTTTTCGTATTCAACATAGATTGTAACGTCATCTTCAACCTCGATGTCGTGCCATTTGCCTTCGTGAACGAAAGCCTTGACTTTCACGGGCAGACCGCAAATCCACTGCCAGAGGTCAAGATTATGGGGGCACTGGTTAAGCAGAACGCCGCCGCCTTCGCCCTTCCAGGTTGCACGCCATCCGCCTGAATTATAATAAGCCTGTGTGCGGTACCAGTCGGTGATAATCCAGCTCACACGGCGGATTTCGCCAAGCTCGCCGCTCTGAACAAGCTCACGCATTTTTCTGTAAACGCAGTTTGTACGCTGGTTATACATAATTCCGAAAACAAGGTCTGTTTTTGCGGCAGCCTCGTTCATTTCACGAACCTGCTTTGTATAAACGCCTGCGGGCTTTTCTGTGAGAACGTGAACACCCTTTGAAAAAGCGTACTGTGCGATGGGGGGGTGGTCATAGTGGGGAGTTGCGATAAGTGCAACGTCAACCTCGCCGCTGTCGATGAGAGCTTCTGCGGTGTCAAAGGTTTTGAGTGAGGGCATGAGTGCCTTTGCGGCATCAAGTCTTTCGGGGTTGATGTCTGCAACGGCTGTTATGCGAAGCTCTTTATGCTTGCCCTGAAGGTGCTTATTGATGTGGGATGTGCCCATGTTGCCTACGCCGATTATGCCGAATCTTACGGGCTGAACCTTTTCAACAATCTTGTGGATTGCGGAGCAGGCAGCGGCAAAAGAAGTTTGGTTGTCGGGATAAACGAACTTGCTGTTCATTTTTGATGCGGTTGAATCGTCGGGCTCAAGGTTATCAAGACCCTCAAAGACTCTCAAATGAGGCTCAACCGAAAGGAAATATACCTTTTCTTCCTTGTCGAGAGCTGCGATGATGTCTTCAAGATGACCGTCGCCCTCGCCTGCGGGCACAACAGTATCGATTTCTGCAATGCAGTCTTTTATGTGCATATATGTAATGCGGTCTTTGAGGAGCTTAAAGCCCTCTGCGGTGTCGCAGCCGCACTGAATGTAGTTTGAGGGGTCAAAGATAACGCCCATTCTGTCGCCGAAATGCTCGGCAAGCTCAACGCATCTGTCATGGATATCGCCGTAGATGCCCTTTTCGTTTTCGTGGCAGCAGAGAATACCGTGCTCGTTGGAGTAGTCAACCATAGCGGTAAGTCTTCTGTAAACCTCGTCTTTATATTCGTCAATGCTCTGACCCTTTGTGAAGAAGAAGCTGAACATTCTGATATATTTTGTTTCAAGAACCTTTGCGACCTCAACGGTCTGCTTGAATGCTTCAAAATGAGGCTCAAAATCATCGTCGATTTCGATTTTGCCGTAGTGTGAGCCGATTGAAGAAACCTTCATGCCGTTATCGTCAAGAAGTTTTTTGAGCTCCTTTGCTTCTTCAACGGTGAAATTTGAAATGTTTTTGCCGTTAACGTTACGAAGCTCAATGTATTCGATGCCGTTTGCTTTGCAGGCATCTATCTGCTCAAGAATGTCGGGCGAAGCTTCGTCTGCGAAAGCGGAAAATAAAAATTTTGCCATAAAACAACCTCCAAGCGGTATTTTTTTTACATAGTTATTTTACCATTTTTTCATCATATTTCAAGTATATTATGAAATATTTTTTTATAGAGTAGGGCGGAGGATTGCTCCCGCCGAAGCAACCGGCAGATAAAATAAAAAACGGCAGGAGAAAATCCTGCCGTTTTACTGTTTTTAACTCGATTTTATTCTGCGTCGTCAGCGTTTTCCCAGTTGTGCCATACAGCCTGGATATCGTCGTTATCGTCAAACATTTCAAGCATCTTTGCCATGTTCTTGATATCGTCGGGATTTGTGAGTGCTGTGTATGTTGAGGGAACATATTCAACCTCTGCGGAAACAAAAGCGTAGCCCTTTGCTTCAAGGTCTTCTCTGACCGCACCGCAGTCGTTGGGCTCTGTTCTGATTTCAAAAACGCCTTCGTCGTCTGTGATGAAATCGGTTGCGCCTGCTTCGAGAGCATCTTCCATAAGCTTATCCTCGTCAACGCCCTCTGCCTCAACAACAAGAACGCCCTGCTTTGAGAACATGAACGAAACACAGCCGCTCTGGCCCATGTTTCCGCCGTATTTGTCGAAATAGTGGCGAACATCGCCCGCTGTTCTGTTGCGGTTGTCGGTGAGTGCCTCAACGATAACTGCAACGCCTGAGGGACCGTAGCCCTCATATACGATTTCTTCGTAGTCTGCGCCGCCGGTTTCGCCCGCAGCCTTTTTGATTATTCTTTCAATGTTGTCGTTGGGAACATTGTTTGCCTTTGCCTTTGCGATAACGTCCTTGAGCTTGGAGTTGGAAGCAGGGTCGGGACCGCCCTCGCGAACAACAACAGCGATTTCTCTGCCAATCTTGGTAAAGATTTTAGCTCTCTGGTTATCGGTTTTTTCTTTCTTTCTCTTAATTGTGCTCCATTTGGAATGGCCTGACATTTAAAAAACCTCGCTTTTTTATACTTTAATTAACCTTGTTATTATATAACAGCATTTGCATGCTTGTCAAGAATTAGTTATCTACTTCGTGTCTGATGAGGAACTTTGTGCCGTCAACAACGGGGGTTACGCCCTCCTGCTGAACAACGGGTGAAGAGCCGTCGGCTTCAAAGGTGAGGTAATCTTTATTGATTTCAAAGAAGAAAACCTTTTCACCGTCCTCGCATGTCAGCTTGAGAAGATTTTCCTCAACCGAATATGTTCCCCTTTCCGATGAGCCGCCGAAGCCCTCATAGGAAAAAGTGAATTCGCCGCTTTCTTTAAGATAGAGCTTTGGATATGTCTGAACACTTTCTTCGGGGCAGTATATGCCGTAAACAAGGTCGGTCTGGGGAATGGTTTTTGCGCATGCGCTGAGCATAAGCAGAGCCGCCGCCAAAACTATGCAGAAAATCTTTTTCATGATATTTTTCTCCTTTAGATTGATTTGTTAAAGCCCTCGCCGAGTATTTCATTGGCTTCGCTGACGATGATAAACGTTTTATCGTCAATGGACTTAACAATTTTGAGTATTCCGGAAATTTCGTGCTTTCTGGCAACACAGATAAGAATGTTTTTGCCCTTGCCCGTGTATGCGCCGGTTGCGGGTACGATTGAAACACCGCGCGGTGAAGCGGCAACCATCGCCTTTGAAACCTCATCTGCCTTGTCGGTAACAATCATCAGCATTTTGCCGTTGCCCGTGCCGTAGATGAGAGCGTCAATAACCTTTGTACTTACAAAAATCATGATTATTGCGTAAAGACCGCTTTCGATGCTCTTGAAAACAAACATTCCCGAGGCAACCACAACCGCATCCGCAATCATAACGATTGTGCCGACGGTGATGTGCGGCCATTTTTTGTGAACAAGCCTGCCGACGATGTCCGTGCCGCCGCTTGTTGCGCCCGTTATCATTATAAGACCCAAACCCGCGCCCTGAAGCAGTCCGCAGAAAAGAGCGGCAAGAATGTTATCGCCTTCATAGGGCGGGGCAAAAATCGCCGTAACGTCAAGCGCGGTTGAAAGCAAAACCGTTACCCAAAGCGTTCTTGCAACAAGCTTTTTGCCCAAAAACAGCCACATGAGAATGAGAAGCGGGATGTTGAGCACAAGGTTAACCGTACCCACGGGCCACTCGAAAAGGTGGTTAAAAATAACCGCAACGCCCGTTATGCCGCTTTGCGCTATTGAATTCGGTATTGAAAAGCTGTTAACGCCGAATGAATAGAGCAGACAGCCGACTATCCAAATTGCGTTGTTTTTAAGCAGCTCAAATGCCTTTGTTTTGTTCATATATTTATTCACCGTCAGAACCCTCGCTGCAAATTTTATTATAAAGGAATTTAATTCTGTCGATATCGCTTTTCAGCCAGAGCCAGCCGAAAAGGCTTTCAAGCCCCGTTGCGTAGTGGTAGTCCGCGCTCGAGGCGTTTTTCGGTATTCCGCCCGTATGCGCATTCCTGCCGCGCTTGAAAACGGCTGTTTCGTCCTCTGTCAGCAGGGGCATGATTTTTTTGATGCTTGCCGCCTGCGCCGATGCGCAAACTCTTTTGCTTGCCATGGAGTGCAGAGCGTTGACGGGTCTGTTAGCCTCGCACACAAGCTCACTTCTGACAAGCAAATCAAAAACCGTGTCGCCGACAAATGCAAGCGTAAGCGGGCTGATTAACGAAGCATCAACGCTTTTTTCGAGTAATGTGTTCAATATTTTCCCCCGCAATCAGTTAACAAAGTCAAATTCAAGGTCATAGATGGAAACCGTGTCGCCCTCGTTGATTCCTCTTTCGCGCAGGGCATCAATTATGCCGCTTGAAATAAGAACGCGCTGGAAATACTGAAGCGATTCATAGTCGTCAAGGTCGGTGCGCTGAAGAATTTTGAGAAGCCACGGAGCCTCAACAAAATAAATATCGTCCTCAACGCGGATTGTAAAGCCTTTATCCGTCTGTTTTTCAAACATCTCAACGGGAATTACCTCGGCTTCGTATTTCTTAATCGGGGGAAGGGTCTGCAGCTTGTTCCATACCGCAGATATAAGAGCCTCCGTGCCCTCGGTAATCGGAGCGCACATTGTGTGGTATTCATAGCCCTTTTCCGTAAAATATTTTTCAAGCCTTTCAAGCTGCTCATCCGTTGCAAGGTCTATCTTGTTTGCCGCAACAATCTGCGGACGCTTTGCAAGCTCAGGGTCAAACTTTTCAAGCTCTTTGTTGATTATTTCGAAATCCTCAATGGGGTCTCTGCCCTCGCTGCCCGCCGCATCAACAATGTGAACAAGCAGCCTGCAGCGGTCAACGTGACGCAAAAATTCGTGACCCAAGCCAACACCGTCGCCCGCGCCCTCGATAAGACCGGGAATATCAGCCATAACAAACGAGCTTCCCTCGCCGAGAGAAACAACGCCCAGAACGGGGGTGAGGGTTGTGAAATGGTAGTTTGCAATTATCGGTTTTGCCTGGCTGACAACGGAAACAAGCGTTGATTTGCCAACGTTCGGGAAGCCCAAAAGACCCACGTCTGCAAGAAGCTTGAGCTCAAGGTTAACTTCCCATTCTTCACCCGGAGTGCCGTTTTTGGCAAAACGGGGAACCTGCCTTGTGGGGGTTGCAAAGTGGGGGTTGCCCCAGCCGCCTCTGCCGCCCTTTGCGGCAATGAACTCCTCCATGTCGGACATATCCGCCATGATTGCGCCGCTCTCAACCTCTCTTATAATTGTTCCTCTGGGAACTTTGATTATGAGGTCTTCGCCGCCTCTGCCGTTTTTGCGCCCGCCTGAGCCGTTTTCGCCGTTGGAAGCGGTGTATTTCCTTTTGTAGCGGAAGTCCGCAAGCGTTGCAAGGTTGTCGTCAACCTTAAAAACTATGTTGCCGCCCTTGCCGCCGTCGCCGCCGTCGGGTCCGCCCGCGGCAACATATTTTTCTCTGCGGAAGCTGACGGCTCCGTTGCCGCCGTTGCCCGCTTTTATTTTTATTTTCGCAATATCAACAAACATAAACTTTCCTTTTCTTTCAAACAAAATTATACAGTATAAATTATACCCCATAATCTATCGTTTTACAATAGCTTTTAATATTAAAAAATTTAAAGATTTACAAATAATTTACTATTAATTTTTAAAAAAGTGTGTTATACTGTACTATAAATATAAAATAGGGTAGTATCGGCAGGTGAAAGCATGGCAGTTAAAATCAGCGGAATTGATGCGGGCAGCATCGCAGAGAAAAAGAAAATACAAGCGGGCGATGAGCTCATAAGCATCAACGGCAGCGAGATTAACGATGTGCTCGATTACCGTTTTTATATCAACGACACAAAGCTTTTGCTTTCTCTCAAAACCGCCGCGGGCAAATCAAAGCTTGTTTTGATTCGCAAGGATGAGTTTGAAGATATCGGTCTTGAATTTGAAACATATCTTATGGACAAGCAGAGAAGCTGCAAAAACAAATGCATATTCTGCTTTATTGACCAGCTTCCCAAGGGTCTGCGCAAAAGCCTTTATTTCAAGGATGACGATTCGCGCCTTTCGTTCCTTTTCGGAAACTATATAACGCTCACAAACCTTACGTACAGCGAGGCGCAGAGAATAATAAAAATGCATATCAGCCCCGTCAACATTTCCGTTCAGACGATGAACCCCGAACTGCGTGTTAAAATGATGGCTAACCCCAAGGCGGGCGAATCGCTGAAATATATGTTTGAATTTGCAAAGGCGGGCATTGCGATAAACACCCAGCTTGTGCTTTGCCCGGGAATAAATGACGGCGCGGAGCTTGAACGCAGCCTTAATGAGCTCGGCAGTCTTTACCCTGCCGTTCAGAGCATAGCGGCTGTGCCTGTCGGTCTTTCGGACCACAGGCAGGGGCTTTATCCCCTTGAGCCTTACACAAAAGAAACCGCCCGCGAGGTTATCGGCGTAATCGACCGCTTCAATGAGAAATTCAAAAAGGAAAACGGTGCGGTTATCGCGTATGCCGCCGATGAATTCTATATAAAAGCCGAGCTTCCCATGCCCGATGCGGAATACTACAACGACTTTCCGCAGCTTGAAAACGGGGTCGGAATGTGGGCACTGCTCCAATCGGAGTTTGACAGCGCGCTTGCGGAATGCGAAATAAAGTCACTCAAGCGCAGGGCAACGATAGTAACGGGCAAGGCGGCATATCCGCTCATTTCAGCCCTTGCCGAAAAAGCGATGAAGAAAATCGCGGGTTTGGATATAAACGTTGTTGCGGCGGAGAATAAACTGCTCGGCAGCATGATAACCGTTTCAGGCTTGCTTTGCGGAGCGGATATAGCGGATGCCGTCAGCGGGGTTGACCTTGGCGAGGAGCTTATAATCCCGCCCAACTGCCTTCGAAGCGAGGGCGATATGTTCCTTGACGATATGACGGTTGAGGAGCTTTCGGACAGATTAAAAGTTAAAGTAACCCAAAACGGCAGCGGCGGTGAGGATTTGCTGTCTGCCATGTTAGGAGGAATATAAATGGCACGAAGTGTTGTTGCGATTGTCGGCAGACCCAATGTCGGCAAGTCTACGCTTTTCAATAAGCTTGTGGGTGCGCGCCTTTCAATAGTTGACGACACCCCCGGCGTTACAAGGGACAGAATATACGGCGAGTGCGAATGGCTTAACCGTCATTTTATGCTCATTGATACGGGCGGCATCGAGCCGTATTCGGACGATATTATTCTTAAACAGATGAGGATGCAGGCAGAGCTTGCGATTGACAGCGCGGATGTAATAATTCTTGTAACTGATATCCGCTCGGGCGTTGTTGCAACCGACAGCGAGGTTGCCGCAATGCTCCAAAAGAGCGGAAAGCCTGTTATTCTCTGCGTTAACAAGGTGGATACTCCGGGTGAGCTCCCCCCCGATTTTTATGAATTCTACAACCTCGGTCTCGGCGACCCGATTCCCGTTTCTTCCGTTCACGGCATGGGTACGGGCGATTTGCTCGACGAGGTGCTCAAATATCTTCCCGAGGACGGCGAGGGTGAGAGTGAGGACGATGCAATAAAGGTTGCCGTTATCGGCAAGCCCAACGTGGGCAAATCCTCACTTGTCAATGCTGTACTCGGTGAAAACAGAATGATTGTTTCCAACATTGCGGGCACAACGCGCGACGCAACCGATTCAATCGTTGAAAACAGCCACGGCAAATTCGTGTTTATCGACACGGCGGGTCTTCGCCGCAAAAGCCGCGTTTATGACCAGATAGAAAAATATTCGGTTATCCGCGCGAGAATGGCGGTTGAAAGGGCGCATGTGTGCGTTATTATGATTGATGCAACCGAGGGCTTTACGGAGCAGGATTCAAAGGTTGCGGGCATTGCTCACGAAATGGGCAAGGCATGCATTATTGCCGTTAACAAATGGGATGCCGTTGAAAAAGACGGTAAAACAATGGACAGCATGAGAAAACAGCTTATGAAAGATTTTTCATTCATGTCATACGCTCCGATTATCTTTATTTCGGCAAAAGAAAATATCAGGCTTGACCGCTTGTTTGAGCTTATAAAATTTGTTGACACACAGAACGCGATGCGTATTTCAACGGGAAAGCTTAACGACGTTCTTGCCGATGCAACGGCGAGAGTTCAGCCCCCGACGGACAAGGGCAAGAGGCTTAAGATTTATTACATGACCCAGGCATCCACAAGACCGCCGACATTCGTCTGCTTTGTCAACAACGCGGAGCTTTTCCACTACAGCTATCAGCGTTATCTTGACAATCAGATAAGAGAGGTTTTCGGTCTTGAGGGCACACCCACAAGAATGGTAATCCGCGAAAGAGAGTCAAACAAAAAATGATAGTTTTGGGAATTGACCCCGGCTATGCAATAGTCGGCTACGGCGTTGTTGAATATCACAACAATCATTTTAACATGCTTGATTTCGGCGCGATAACCACCGAAGCGCACACGCCGTTTAACGAAAGGCTTGAAAGAATTTACAACTGCGCCTGCATGCTTATCGACAGATATCATCCCGATGCGCTGGCAATAGAAAAGCTGTTTTTCAACACCAACCAGAAAACGGCGATTGACGTTGCGCAGGCAAGGGGAGTTCTTGTGCTTGCGGCACAGCAGGCAAAAATGCCGATTTTCGAATACACCCCACTTCAGGTCAAGCAGAGCGTTGTCGGATACGGCAGGGCGGAGAAGAAGCAGGTTCAGGATATGACACGGATTATGCTGGGTCTCGAAAAAATCCCCAAGCCCGATGATGCCGCCGATGCCCTTGCGATGGCGATATGCCATTGCCACAGCGCAGGGTCGTTGATTGGTTCACTTCGTTCACGGTTATAATAATCCAAATTCGGCAGGGAAGGGAACGGTCTTGACCGTTCCGAGAAAAGGAGCAAACCTATGTTCTACAGTTTAACCGGAAAAATAGTTTATGCAGATGAATCCAGCGTTGCGCTTGATTGCGGCGGCGTTGCGTTCCGTCTTTTCACAACTTTAAACACGCTTAAAAAATGCGCCGATATCGGTCAGACCCAAACCCTTTTCACTCACCTTAACGTGCGTGAGGATGCGCTTGACCTTTTCGGCTTTGCCGATAAAAATGAGCTGGACTGCTTCAAGATGCTCACGGGTGTTACGGGTGTGGGACCCAAGGCGGGTCTTGCGATTCTTTCTCAGCTTACTCCCGACATGCTCGCAGTCAGCGTTGCGGGCGGCGATGTTAAGGCGATAACCGCCGCGCAGGGAGTCGGACCCAAGCTTGCGCAAAGAATAGTTCTGGAGCTTAAAGGCAAGCTTGACATATTTGCTTCAACAAGCGAAACTATGGGCAACATTGCCGCGGCGCAGAAAGCAACAATAAGCTACGCGGGCGAGGATGCCGTGAATGCGCTTGTCATGCTCGGCTATTCGCGCTCCGAGGCAAGCATAGCCGTCGGCAAGCTGGACGGTAACCTTTCAACCGAAGAAATGATAAAGCAGGCTCTCAAACAGCTTGCAAAAAATCTTTAATGCGGGAGGATATATATGGATTTTGATTTTGAAAACAGAATTGTCGCTCCCGAGTTTTCCTCGGCGGAGGATAATGACATAGAGCTTTCTCTTCGCCCCAAAGTCCTCGGCGAATATATCGGTCAGGACAAGGTAAAGGAAAACCTTTCAATTTATATCGAAGCTGCCCGTCAAAGAGGTGAGCCGCTTGACCATGTTTTGCTCTACGGACCTCCGGGTCTGGGCAAAACAACGCTTGCGGGTATCATTGCCAATGAAATGGGCGTTAATTTCAGAGTAACCAGCGGACCCGCCATTGAAAAACCGGGCGATTTGGCGGCTCTTTTAACAAATCTCAACGAGGGTGACGTGCTCTTTATCGACGAAATCCACCGCCTTTCAAGAGCGGTTGAAGAGGTGCTTTACCCCGCAATGGAGGATAACGTGCTCGATATCATCATCGGCAAGGGTCCGTCCGCGCGTTCAATCCGCTTGGATTTGCACAAGTTTACGCTTGTCGGCGCAACAACAAGGGCGGGGCAGCTCAGTGCACCTCTGCGTGACCGTTTCGGGGTTATTCTCCGCTTGGAGCTTTATACCCCCGAGCAGCTTTCACAGATTGTTACCCGCAGTGCGGGCATTCTTGATATCGATATTGACCCAAAAGGCTCAATGGAAATTGCTTCGCGTTCACGCGGCACACCGCGAATCGCAAACCGCCTGCTTAAAAGAGCGCGCGATTTTGCGCAGGTTATGTGCGAGGGAAGCATCACCAAAGAGGCTTCATCGCTTGCGCTTGACCGCATGGAGATTGATGAACTCGGTCTTGACTCAATCGACAGGCTGATACTTACAACAATGATAAAGAATTATAACGGCGGTCCCGTCGGGCTTGAAACCATTGCGGCGGCTATCGGCGAGGAAGCTGTGACAATAGAGGACGTTTACGAGCCTTATCTTATGCAGGTCGGCTTTCTGAGTCGTACACCGAGGGGCAGAATGGTCACCCCTGCGGGCTATGCACACCTCGGCATTGCAATGCCGGGACAACAACGATTGGATGTGTAATTTATGAGAAAAGCAGATAATTGGGTTGATTATGAGCTTATCGACTGCTCCGACGGCGAGCGCTTGGAGCGTTGGGGCGATATAATTCTTGTGCGCCCCGACCCGCAGGTTATTTGGAAAACTCCGAAGGAAAACCCGCTTTGGTTTAATCCCCATGCAATATATACCCGTTCCAACACGGGCGGCGGAAGCTGGAGAGTTTGCAAAAAAATGCCCGATGTGTGGCAGATAGGTCTTGATGACCTTCGCTTCAACATCAAAACCATGGGCTTTAAGCACACGGGTCTTTTCCCCGAGCAGGCAGTCAACTGGAAAATGACCGCCGATATTATCAAAAATGCAGGCAGACCCGTCAAGGTGCTCAACCTTTTTGCCTATACGGGCGGTGCAACCGTTGCCGCTCTTAATGCGGGTGCAAGCGTTGCGCATGTTGACGCATCAAAGGGCATGACCCTTTGGGCAAAGGAAAACGCCGCGGCAAGCCGCCTTTCCGATGCTCCCGTGCGCTGGCTTGTTGATGACTGCATAAAATTTGTTCAGCGCGAAATTCGCAGAGGAAATAAATATGACATAATAATCATGGACCCGCCATCATACGGCAGAGGCCCCGGCGGCGAGGTCTGGAAGCTTGAAAACGAGGTTTACGGCTTTGTGGAGCTTTGCTCACAGCTTCTCTATGAGGATTCTCTCATGGTTTTGATTAATTCCTACACAACGGGTCTTTCGCCCAGCGTTATGGAATATATTCTCGGTGAAACCGTTCAAAAGCAGTTCGGCGGCACAACAACGAGCGATGAAATCGGAATCCCCGTTTCGTCAAAGCCGGGCAGAGTTCTTCCCTGCGGCGCAAGCGCGATATGGAAAGGAAAGGGAGTTAAATAATTATTTGTAGGGGTCGGCGTCCCGACGACCCGTCGCGCCGTCAGGTGCGTTAAACAGTGAAAGGGGAGTTAAGAGATGAAAAGTATTAAACCCGGCAGAGGTCCGTCGTTTATGGGCGGAGTTATGGCAGTCGCAGGAGCACTTTTCGGCGTGCTCTGGACTGTTATGGCAATCGCCGGCGGTGCGTGGTTTATGGCTCCGTTCGGATTGATATTTATAGGCATTGCTGTTTTTAACGCAATTTACAACTTCAAAAACGCTACGGGCAAAAACCGCTATTCCGAATATGACATAACGGATGAAAATGAAGAGCCAGACCCGTGGGATGAGCGTTTCGGAGAAAAAAGGAACGAGCTTGTTCGGGATAACTCTAAGGGTAAATATTGCCCCTACTGCGGAGCAAAGGCGGAAAGCGATTTCAAATATTGTGCGGATTGCGGCAGAGAATTGCCGTGATAAATAAATTTTAGGATTTGTATTATTTATGAGCGAAAAAATTATTGAATTTGAAAATGTGACGTTTGCTTACGAAACGGAGGAAGAAGATGCCCCCGTGCAGTTTCCTGCTCTCACGGACGTAAGCCTTACGATAAATAAGGGTGAATTTGTCGCCGTGCTCGGTCACAACGGCTCGGGCAAAAGCACCCTTGCAAAGCTGTGCAACGCTATCCTTGAGCCGACAAAGGGCAAAGTGACGGTTAAAGGCATCGTGCCCGACACCGAGGAAAAGGCGGACGAGGTGCGCCGCATAGTGGGCATGGTTTTTCAGAATCCCGACAATCAGATTGTTGCAACCATTGTTGAGGATGACGTTGCGTTCGGTCCCGAAAATCTCGGCATTGAGCCCGCCCAAATCCGCAAAAGGGTTGACGATGCGCTCAAATCCGTTAACATGTATGAGTTCCGCCACAGAGAGCCTCACAAGCTTTCGGGCGGTCAGAAGCAGCGCGTTGCCATTGCGGGCGTTATCGCCATGCAGACCGAGTGCATCGTGCTTGACGAGCCGACTGCAATGCTTGACCCCAAGGGCAGAGAAGAGGTCATGCAAACCGTTAAACGCCTTAACAAAGAAATGGGCATAACGGTTGTGCTTGTTACCCACTTTATGGACGAAGCCGTGCAGGCGGACAGAGTTGTGGTTGTTGACGGCGGCAGAATTGTTATGAACGGCAAGCCGAGAGAGATTTTTTCAAATGTTGAAAAACTGCGTTCATTCGGTCTTGATGTTCCGCAGTCAACTGAGCTTTGTCATGTTCTCGGAATAAAAGAGGGCGTTCTTGACGTTGACGAATGCGTTGACGAAATTGCCCGTCTTGCGGGAGGTGCCTTATGAGTTACACAATAGAAACAATAGGTCTTACCCATTATTATTCCAAGGGCACCGTGCAGCAGGTTGCGGCAATAAATGATGTCAATTTAAAAATAGAAAAAGGCGAGCTTGTGGGAATTATCGGTCACACGGGCTCCGGCAAAAGCACGCTTATCTCGCATTTTAACGGTCTTTTAAAGCCGGACAGCGGTAAGGTGCTTGTTGACGGAGTTGATATCTGGAAAGATAAAGAAACGCTGAAAAAATCCCGCTTCAAGGTTGGCCTTTGCTTCCAATACCCCGAATATCAGCTCTTTGAAGAAACTGTTTATAAAGACATTGCTTTCGGTCCGAAAAACATGAAGCTTTCGGAGGCTGAAATCAAAGAAAGAGTGATGCGCGCCGCGGCGTTTACGGGCGTTAAGGCGGAGCATCTCGGCAAATCGCCGTTTGACCTTTCGGGCGGCGAAAAAAGGCGCGTTGCCATTGCGGGCGTTATGTCAATGGAGCCCGAGGTGCTTATTTTTGACGAGCCTGCGGCGGGTCTTGACCCCCGCGGCAGAAATGCGCTGATAAATCTTATTAAAGATTACAGAAAACAGACGGGCAGCACAGTCATCATCGTTTCCCACAGCATGGAGGATATCGCCGAAATGGCGGACAGAGTTATTGTTATGAACAACTCCTCCGTTGCCATGCAGGGAAGTGTTGACGAGGTCTATTCACGCGGCGACGAGCTTCGCGCAATGGGTCTTAATGTGCCCGAAATAACAGAGATTTTTGCAAAGCTCCGCGCAAAGGGGCTTGATGTGCCCCAAAATGTTTATACAGTTGAGCAGGGTGCGGCGATTCTCCGCAAGCTTTTGGAGAGGGGGAGCGCAAAATGATAAGAGATATAACCATAGGGCAGTATTACCCCGGCAAATCCGTTCTTCACAGCCTTGACCCGCGCGTTAAGCTTATAGTCACATTCTGGCTTATCGTTGTTATTTTTCTTTGCAAAAGCTTCTTTTCTCTCGGTTTAATCGCGCTGACAGCGGTTGCGGCGGCTGCACTTTCGAGAGTGCCCGCAAAAATGATATTAAAGAGCTTAAAGCCCATTGTTATCATTTTGATTTTTACTGCAATACTCAATATTTTCTATACTCAAGGCGGCGAAACCTATTTTTCATGGTGGAAGATTGAGATAACCGAAAAGGGCGTTAACACGGCAATTTTCACCATGATAAGAATAGTCAGCCTTGTTGTTATCAGCTCGTTGCTGACCTATACAACAACCCCCACAATGCTCACCGATGCGCTTGAAAGAATTCTTTCTCCGCTCAAGGTGTTCAAAATAAAAGTTCATACCCTTGCGATGATGATGACCCTTGCGCTCCGTTTTATCCCCACTCTTATTGAGGAGATTGACAGAATTATGAACGCGCAAAAGGCAAGGGGTGCGGATTTGGAAACGGGCGGACTTGTCGAAAGAGCAAAGGCGCTTGTGCCAATCTTCATTCCGCTCATGGTTTCGGCATTCAGAAGGGCGTATGAGCTTGCGTTTGCGATGACCTGCCGCTGTTATACGGGCGGCGAGGGCAGAACAAGAATGAAGCAGATGAAAATTGCGTTGAGAGATATAATTGCAATTATCTTCTGCGCCGCAATTACTGCGGGTGTTATAGTCCTCAACCATTTTTTTGATGCGGTGATTTAATGCGAAACTTACTTTTGACAATTTCATTTGACGGCTCGGCTTATCACGGTTGGCAGGTGCAGGAAAACGCCGTCACCGTTCAGCAGACCTTGCAGGATGCTTTGCAGCATATCTGTCAAAGGCGCGACAACATTGTCGGCTGTTCAAGAACGGATGCGGGAGTGCATGCAAACATGTATTGCTGCAACATCCGCACGGAAAGCACGATTGACTGCCAAAAGCTTGTCGGCGCACTCAATGCCGTTTTGCCGCGTGATATTGCCGCGGTTAACTGCCGCGAGGTGGATTTTGATTTCCACGCAAGGTATGACTGCAAATCAAAGGAATATATTTATAAAATATGGAATTCACCCAATAAAAACCCGTTTCTTTATAACTATTCGCTACATTATAAATATCCGCTTGACGAAAAATTTCTTTCCGAGCAGGCAAAGGCGTTTATCGGAACTCATAAGTTCGATTCTTTTTGCGCCGCGGGCAGCAGCGTTGCGGATACCGAAAGAACGGTTATGAATGCCGCCGTTGAGCGCGACGGAGATATGGTTATTTTCAGAGTTGAGGCAAACGGATTTTTATATAACATGGTGCGTATCATGACGGGCACTCTGATTGATATTTCAAGGGGTAAAATCCCCGAAAACTCGATTGATAAAATTATTTTGGCTCAAAACCGTTTTGCCGCGGGTCACACAGCCCCTGCACACGGTCTTTACCTTAATAAGATATACTATTAATATTACGGGGGAGCTGATATGGCAGAGAAAAAAATAATAAGCTTGCAAAAAAAGCGTAATATGCTTACGGCAAAAAAGATTTTTAAAATAATGAGAATCCCCGTGGTCATCCTTGCCGTTGCCGCTGCCTTGTTTTTGAGCGCAAGGCTTATGGGAAACGTTGCCGTTTCCAACATAACAGACGGCATAAGGCAGGTTAAAACCGTTTTTGCAAAGGGCGGGGGATATCCCTATTCGCTTGATACTTTTAACTTCAAAAAAGCCGATGCAATCGGTTCGGGTGTGATTACGGTTAACAACGATTCAACCGTGGTGCTCAATTCTTCGGCAGATGAGCTTTTTAACATGCAGATTAAACCCGGCTCAAGGGTTATAACTCAAAACGGCAGGGCGCTCATTTACGGCACGGCTTCAAACGAGGTTATTCTTCAAAGCAGAACCGAAAAGCTCGGCAGCATAACGGAAGAAAGCTCGGTTGTTGTTGCAGCGCTTGCCGATAACGGCAGCTTTGCAACCTCGCATGCTTCCGAAAAGCACCAAAGCATTCTGCGCGTTTATAACAGCCGCTTTAAAAATGTTTTTCAATGGAACTGCTCGCAGGAGCGCGTTGCGGATATCGCACTTTCCCGAAACGGCAGAAATCTTGCAGTTGCGGCGGTTGGCGCTGAAAATGCCGAGATTTATACCCGAATAATCATTTTTAATATCGGCGATACAGAGCCGAAAGCGGATGTTAAATTCAGCGGCACAATGTTTTTTGATGTTGTTTATACCGCTTCGGGCAAAATTATTGCCGCGGGCGACAACAAGACTGTTGTTCTGAATAAAAAGGGTGAAACGGTTGATGAAACGGTTTATGCCGAGGACAGCATCCTTGCCGTCTGCTCCGATGACAGCGGAAATACAGTTGTCTGCTATGAGGAATTCGGCGGCGCAAAAACAGGCATAGCAAGATATTCGAGAAGTGGCAAAAAGACATGCTCCGTTGTCGTTGACGGAATACCCGACTGCGTTGCGGCAGAGGGCGGCAGAATAGCCGTTGCCTCAGGCAATGAAATAGTTGTTTATTCTCAAAACGGCAAGGAAGTTAAACGCATTGAAACTGAAAACGCCGTTGAAAGCGTGTTTATCGCTTCGGGAACGGTTTATGCCGTTGGCGGCGGCGCGATATATAAATATTAAGGGGGTGCATCTGTGGGAATTTTACCTGTTATCATTGACCTTGTGCTTGTGTCAATTTTTATTGGCGCAATCCTTAAAGGCAGAAGCGAAGGCTTTGTGAGAACTGTCCTTTCAGTTATTGCAGCAATCGCAGGCATTCTTATTGCAAAGGAATACTGTGAGCCCGTTGCTCTGTGGATTGAAGAACATTTTATCAGAAATGCGGCAACAAACTCCATTGGCAATGTTCTCGGTAACCATATCGGCGGCACCGTGCAGGAAGTTATCAATGCTTTACCCGTCTACATAAAAAATGCGGCGGAGTTTGCGGAAATACAAATTGAGAGCTTTGTTTCCGAAACAATCACTCCCGAAGCGGTTGAAACCGCAACCGAATCAATTTATGCCGCCATTAAGGATTTTGCGGTTATCCCCGCATCAAAAGTTGTTGCATTCATTATCATTTATATAATTGTTAACACAGTTCTCTCAATCGGCATTTCATTTGTAAATAATTTCTTCAAATTGCCGATTCTTAAAGGGTTAAATAAAACTCTCGGTGCAGTTCTCGGCGGAATAAAAGGCGTTTTTGAAATGTATGTTATCAGCGCCGTTATAGGGTTTGCATCAATGCTGATTCCGGTTGAAGAGTTCGCAGAGGCGGTCAGCAAGGCAACCCTTCAGCAGGGTCTTTGGGAAACAATACTTTCGTTTTTTAAATAAAAGGAGGATATTATGAAAGCAATATTAAAAGAATATTTTACGGGATGTCTTACAATCCCCAACCTTTTGTCACTCATAAGAATAGCCCTTATCCCCGTTTTTGCCGTGCTTTTCAATGACGGCAGCTATCTGTGGGCGGTCATCGTTCTTGCAATTTCGGGTCTGACAGACTTTTTTGACGGCAAGATTGCCCGCAAGTTTAACCAGATAAGCGCGCTCGGTAAGCTGCTTGACCCCATCGCCGACAAGCTCAGCCAGATTACAATAGCAGTTGTGTTCTATCTTGCATTCAGCAACAGCAGCGACGAAACGGTTAAAACCTTCAGTTGGATTTTCCTCATTTTCCTTGTTAAGGAAGCTGTTATGGTTGTGGGCGGCGCGATTATGATTGCGTTTGGATTAAAGCCCGTTGCGGCTGAAATGCCCGGTAAGATTGCAACCTTTGCTTTCTATGTTATCATGTGCGTTATCATGGCGTTTGGCCCCGATATCGGCATTCTCGGCAATGTGTTTACCCTGCCTGCCGCGGTAATGATTGCTCTTGTGTGCATCAGCGTTGTGCTTACAATAATCGCATTTTTGAGCTATATGCCCGGAGTGTTTCAGCAGGTTAAGGAAAGAAGCAAAAAATAATTTCAAAGGATATACGGAATGAAACAGGTTTTATGTGCAAGATGTAAAAAACGCCCCGCAATGTTTTTTGTGACCAAGGTTGAGGGCGAAAAAACAACTCAAGAGGGTCTTTGCATCAAATGCGCCATGGAAATGAACATCGGCCCCGTCAAGCAGATTATGCAGAGCATGGGTATCTCCGAGGATGAATTGGACGATGTCAGCGAGCAGTTTGAGGCAATGTTCGGCGAGGACGGAGGATTTGAGCCGGGCGGAGCGGGAACGATGCCGTTTCTGCAGAACTTCGGCGCAATGAGCAACCCCCAAAACGGCGAAGAGCGCACCGCTTCCGACTCCAAGGACGGCGCGCAGGAGAAAAAGAAAAGATGGGGCAACAGAAAAGATAAGCAGGAGGAGAAAAAGCGCAAGTATCTTTCACAGTTCTGCACCGATTTAACCGCAAAGGCAAAAGCGGGCAATATTGACCGCATAATCGGCAGAGAAAATGAGATTTACAGAGCGATTCAGATTCTCTGCAGAAGAACAAAGAACAATCCCTGCTTTATCGGCGAGCCCGGTGTCGGTAAAACCGCCATTGCAGAGGGCTTGGCTCTCAAAATATCGGCGGGTGACGTTCCCGCAAAACTGCGCGATAAAGAAATTCACATGCTTGACCTTGCCGCCCTTGTTGCGGGCACACAGTTCAGAGGTCAGTTCGAAAGCAGAATAAAGGGACTTGTTGAAGAAGTGCGCAGTGAGGGTAACATTATCCTCTTTATTGATGAGGTGCATTCGCTTGTCGGCACGGGCGATGCAGAGGGCTCGATGAATGCGGCGAATATCCTTAAGCCCTCACTTTCAAGGGGAGAAATTCAGATAATCGGCGCAACCACCTTTACCGAATACAGAAAATATATCGAAAAGGATGCCGCTCTTGAACGCAGGCTTCAGCCCATCAAGGTTGAGGAGCCGTCGATTGAGCAGACAACCGAAATGCTTATCGGTGTTAAGGATTACTATGAGGATTTTCACCGCGTTCGCGTTACGGACAGCCTCATAGCAAAGGCAGTCAGCCTTTCGGAAAGATATATTAATGACAGATTTTTGCCCGACAAGGCGATAGATTTGCTCGATGAAGCATGCACCTGCGCAAATCTTCGCAACAAGAGCATAAGCGATTTTGAAATTGCTTCAGCGGAGCTTGCAGAGCTTGAAGCTCACGAAGCCGAGCTCATGGAAACCACCGAAGAAAAGGACTATGAAGAAATCGCAAAAATAAAAGCTGAAATTATTCAGAAAAAAGAAGAGGCGGCAAAGCTTGAAGAGCTCGCCTCCGACAACCATGTTACCGAGGATGACCTTGCAAGGGTTATCCAGCTTTGGACGGGAATCCCCGCAAGCAAGGTTATCGAAAGCGATATGCGCCGCCTTTCAAAGCTTGAAGAAAACCTCAAGGCAGGTCTTATCGGTCAGGACGAAGCGATTTCGCTTGTTGCCGCCGCTGTAAGACGCGGCAGAGTTCAGATAAGCCCCCGCCGCAGACCCGCATCCTTTATTTTTGTGGGTCCCACGGGTGTGGGCAAAACAGAGCTTGTGAAGCTGCTTGCAAAGGAGCTTTTTGAAACGCCCGAAACCCTAATTCGCCTTGATATGAGCGAGTTTATGGAGAAGCATTCCGTTTCGCGTATCATCGGCTCGCCGCCGGGATATGTGGGCTATGACGAGGCGGGGCAGCTCACCGAAAAGGTGCGCCGCAAGCCCTATTCGGTAGTCCTTTTTGATGAGATTGAAAAGGCTCACCCCGATGTTATGAACATTCTGCTCCAGATTCTTGACGAGGGCAGAATAACCGATGCTCAGGGCAGAACGGTCAGCTTTGAAAACACGGTTATCGTTATGACCTCCAACGCGGGCAGCAACCGCGGCTCGGGTGCGCTCGGTTTTGCAAAAACCAAGAACGAGGCATCAAAAGAAAGAGCACTCAAAGCGCTCAACGAATTCCTTCGCCCCGAATTTATCGGCAGAGTTGACGAGGTTGTTGTGTTCAACGACCTCACGGTTGAGGACTATAAGCGCATTGCCGTGCTGATGCTTGAGGAGCTTGTTGACCCGCTTGCTGACAAGGGAATTACCTTTACATGGAGTGATGAAGCAATCGCTCTTATCGCCGAAAAATCCGTTGACGGACCCCGCGGCGCAAGAGATTTGCGCAATGTTATCCGCCGTAATGTTGAGGATGTTATAACCGAAAAAATCGTTAACAGCATTTCTCCCGTCAAGGCGGTCAATGTTGCCGCAGAGGGTGAAAACATCGTCTGCAATTTCGAATAAAATATAATCCGTATCGCCCGATAACGGTGATACGGATTTTTATATTGTAATCTTTTATATATTTCAGCCCTTATTTTTATTTGTTTTTGTGAAACATAAAAAAATTGAAAATAACGGAATTTTTTTTGCGAAAAAACCTATACAAATTAATAAAATTGTGCTAAAGTAATCTTGTTTTTAAAACAAAAGGAGTGTTGCAAATGAAAAAGATTTATGAAGGCAAAACAAAGGATGTTTATTCGCTTGACAACGGCAACGTAATGCTTAAGTTCAAGGATGACTGCACAGGCAAAGACGGCGTGTTTGACCCCGGTGAGAACTCGGTTGGTCTTACAATCGAAGGCATTGGCAAAGCAAACCTTGAAACATCAATTCATTATTTTGAACTCCTCAAAAAAGCAGGCATTAAGACTCACTATGTAAGCGCAAACCTTGATGACGCAACAATGGAAGTTCTTCCCGGCAAGGTTTTCGGTCACGGACTTGAAGTTATCTGCCGCCTTGTTGCAACAGGCAGCTTCATTCGCAGATACGGCGAATATATCGCAGACGGCACACCGCTTGAAGGCGGCTATGTTGAATGCACATTCAAAAACGATGCTCTCGGCGACCCCCTCGTAACAGGTGAAGGTCTTGCAGCTCTCGGCATCATGACCCCCGCAATGTTCGAAAGCATGAAGGAGCAGACTCTTAAGATTACAAAGATTGTTGCCGACGACCTCAAGTCAATCGGTCTTGACCTTTGGGATATCAAGTTTGAGTTCGGCTACAACAACGACGAGGTTATCCTCATCGACGAAATCGCTTCGGGCAACATGCGCGTTTATAAGGACGGCAAGATTGTTGACCCCGTTGAACTTACAAAGATTATCAACAACAGATAAAAATTTTTTATGGCACACTTCGCAAGGAAGTGTGCCATAGTTTTATTCGCCTGACGGCGAGTGATATAGCTTTGCAGTTATATTCTGCTTAGAGTGGAATTTGGCTATGCCAAGTTTACAAAAAACATTCTGCGAAAAAATTTACAATATGTTAACCGTTTTTATTTGAAGATAATATAAAATATAATAGAATAATTTTGCGGAGGTGCACCTTGCTCGGTTATGTTAAGGCGTTCAAGCCTGAAATGAAGGTTAAGGACTATGAGCTTTACAGAGGGATTTACTGCTCTCTTTGCCGCGCACTCGGCAGGATTTATTCGCCCGTTGCCCAGCTTTTTTTGAGCTACGATTTTGCGTTCGCGGCGGTTTTGCGCCTTGCGGCGGCGGATGGCGGTTGCTCTTTTTCGCCTAAGCGATGTCCGTATAACCCCGCAAAAAAATGCATGATTTGTTCGGGCAAGGATGAACTTGATTTTTGTGCCCATGCGGTGATAATAACCGTTTTTTATAAGGTGCTTGATAATCTGCATGATGCGGGTTTCAAATCAAGGCTTGTCGCCGCTTTGATATATCCGATAGTTTGGCTGATGCATAAAAAAGCTGCCCGCCTTGCGCCCGAAATCGAAAGAATTATCGGCGATTCCATGAAAAAACAAGCGCAAATCGAGCAGAAAAACGATGTCTGCCTTGACGAGGCGGCTCACGAAAGCGCGCATGTCCTCGGCGAAGTTATTGCTCTCGGTTTTGACGGCGAAAGAAAAAATTCGCTCTACACTCTCGGCTATATGGTGGGAAGATATGTATATATCCTCGATGCCGCCGATGACCTTGAGGACGATTTGAAAAACGGCAGCTTCAATCCGTTTAAGTCGGAATACAGCGATATTGAAAACACAAAAACAAAAGAAAAATTTGCCGAAAGAGTCAGGGGAATGCTCAATTTAACGCAAAGCAGCGCTCTTGATGCGCTTGATTCTCTTGAAAAGAAACGCTTCGGTGACATTCTTGAAAATATAATCTTTGACGGGCTGACCTTCAGCGGCGAAAAGATGCTGAAAAAGTATTTGCCCCAAGAAGAAAAGAAAAATATTTACACGGTGGAGTAGAGATATGAGAAATCCGTATGAAGTTCTCGGCGTTCCGCAGGGTGCGGGCATGGAGCAGGTTAACGCCGCTTACAGAGAGTTGCTCCGTAGGTATCAGGACGGCGGCAATCAAAGGCTTGTTGATGAAATCAATGAGGCATATGATGCGATTGTTATGGGCGGCAGTTCCTCTGCGGGCTATTCCGCAGGCGGACATGCAAGCAACGCGGATTATTCCGATATCAGAGCCAAAATAAATTCGGGTAGGCTTGACGATGCGCAGATTCTTCTTGACGGAATCCCCGAATACGGCAGGGATGCCCAATGGTATTACCTCAAGGGTACCGTTCAGCAAAAGCGCGGCTGGCTTGAGGAAGCGGCAAAGAATTTTGCCGCCGCAAGCAACCTTGACCCGCAGAATAACACATATAAAATGGCTTATAACAAGGTCAGCAATGCTCGCTCCGGAGGCTACCGAACGGAAAGACATTCGGAGGGAAAATCGGGCTGTTCGGGCTGCGACATGTGCACGGGCCTTTTGTGTGCGGACTGCTGCTGTGAATGCTTCGGCGGCGACTTAATTTCCTGCTGTTAAGGTGATATAATGAAACAAAGCTCAAAATGCGCTATCGGCGGTATTGTTGCCGCCGTTTCGCTGGTTTTAATGATATCGGTTGCAATAATACCTTTTTTAACATACGCGCTTCCCGCTGTTGCGGGTCTGTTTATCGTTTTTATCGTGATTGAAATTGATAAAAAATGGGCGTTCGGTGTTTACTGCACGGTTGCAATCCTCGGCATGCTGCTTGTGCCCGTCAAAGAGGTTGCGGTGATGTATCTTGCGTTTTTCGGCTATTACCCGATACTCAAAGCCGCGATTGAGGGCAGGCTGCCCGCTGTGCTTGGCTGGATTATCAAAATATTGACCTTTGCGGCTACCATGGCGGGGTCATATTATCTGATGATAAAGCTTATGGGTGTTACGATAGACGAAACAGAGGAATGGGGAGTATGGGCTTATCCCATTCTGCTCGGCATGGGCACTGTTACTTTTGTTATCTATGACATCGCTCTGACAAAAATGATAACCCTTTATCTCATGAAAGGTCAAAAACATTTTAAAAGATATTTTAAATAATATTGCGTTTTTTGTTAACATCATTTATAATATAACCGTCGGACTGTCCGACGGTTATTTTTTGTATAAAACAGAGGTAGTATTATGAAAGAGTTTGTTAATATCGGCATTATTGGCACAAGCGGCAGAGGCTCGGGAATGCTCCGCGAGCTTCTTAAATGCGAGGGTGTCAGAGTTCCCGCCGTTTGCGATAAATATGAGGACAGAGCCAAGCGCGGCGCAGAGATAGTTAAGGAAGAGGTTGGCACGGATGCCAACGTTTATCTTGACTATAAGGAAATGTTTGAAAAAGAACAGCTTGACGGCGTTTATATTGCAACCACATGGATTACCCACTCTCGTATTGCAATCGATGCAATGAAAGCGGGCATTCACGTTGCAACAGAGGTTGGCGGCGCGGCAAGTGTTGAGGAATGCTGGCAGCTTGTACGCACAAGCGAGGAAACAGGCAAGTTTTGCATGCTTCTTGAAAACTGCTGCTATGACAGAAACGAAATGGCTCTTTTCAACATGGTTAAAAAAGGCATTTTCGGAGAAATTATACATATGACGGGCGGATATCAGCACGATTTGCGCGATGAAATCAGCCTCGGCAGAGAAAACAGACACGGCAGACTCTTTAATTTCCAGCTCCGCAACGGCGAGCTTTATCCCACCCATCAGCTTGGCCCCATCACCAAGGTGCTCGGCATCAACAGAGGCAACAGATTTGTTTCGCTCGTTTCAATGGCAAGCAAGTCCAGAGGTCTTAATGAGTGGATTAAAAAGAATAAGGGCGAGGACTATGACCTTGCAAACTATGACTTCAACGAGGGCGATATTGTAACAACAATGCTTAAATGCGCCAACGGCGAAACCGTTGTTCTCACTCACGACTGCTCGCTGCCCCGCAACTATTCAAGAGCTTATCGCGTTCAGGGCACAAAGGGTCTTTACATGGAAGACGGCGACTCAATCTATCTTGAGGGCAGAACAAAGAACGAAACGGGAAGCTGGGCGCATCCCTCCGAGCCGTTTGAGCCTTATCTTGAAGAATATGAGCATCCGCTCTGGAAAAAATATCAGATTGACGGCGTTCACGCAGGTCACGGCGGCATGGACTACCTTGTTCTTTCCGCATTTGCAGAGAGCGTAAGGCTTGATGCCGCACCGCCCATTGACGTTTATGACACGGCGGTTATGATGGCGGTAACCTGCCTTTCGGAGCAGTCAATCGCATTGGGCAGCGCACCCGTTGCGTTCCCCGATTTCACAAACGGCATGTGGATTGACAGAGAGCCCTCAAGGCGCGGAATGTTCTGCCTTGACGAGGTTTGCGAGGAGTTCTTTGAAGAAAAATAAAGGGGATTGAATCATGAAATACTATATCGGCGTTGACGGTGGCGGCACAAAAACCGCGTTTGCTCTGTTTGACGAAAACAAAACAATGCTTGCTTCCGTAACCGGACCGGGCAGTAACCACGAAAATCTTGACACCGCCTTTGACGGCGCAAGCGATATTATTATGGAGGGTTTAAAGGCTCTTTGCGAAAAAGCGGGAATTGCTCTTTCCGATGTCAGCTTTACCCTCATGGGTCTTGCAGGCATTGACCACCCTTATCAGTATGACATCATGTGCGGCATGCTTCGCGACAAGGGTCTTGAAAACTTTGAGGTTTTCAACGACGGCTTCATCGTTGTTAAAGCAGGCGCAACGGGCAAAAGCGCGATTGGCTACAACTGCGGCACGGGCGTTTGCTGCAACGGTATAGGCGTTGACGGCAAGATGCTCCAGCTTGCGGGTCTCGGCGATTTTTCGGGCGATATTTCGGGCGGCGGCAACATTGTTGTTGAAGCCTTCAGGCTTGTTTATAACGAGCTTTTCCTCGGTCTTGAAAAAACACTCATTACCGGCATGGTTATGGATAAATACGGCTTTAAGGACAGAGGCGAAGTTCTCGGCCTTATCGAAAAGATTGAGGGTGAAAACGGCGCAGAGCATATCAGAAATATGGTCGGTTTCTTCTTTGAAGCTGCAAAGCAGGGTGACAAGCCCGCTTGCGAATACTGCGAAAAGATGGCAACAAGGGGCGCACAGCTTATTTCAGCCCTTTCAAACGAGCTTGATTTCGGCAGCGGCGAGGTTGAGGTTGTTCTTTCAGGTTCAATCAACGTAAAGCTCGATAACAAGCTTTATCTTGATATGCTTCTTGAAAAAGCGGAAAAAATGAGCGGCAAAAAGCTTAAGTTCATCAAGCTCGATGCTCTTCCCGTTACGGGATGTATAAATTGGATTATGCAGGATTATGCAGGATAAGGAGATAGATTATAATGAAAGAAATCAATGTAGCGGTTATCGGCTCCGGCAGCACCTATTGCCCCGAGCTTGTTGACGGCTTCCTCAAAGCTAAGGACAGCCTTAAGCTTAAGAAAATCTCATTCATGGATATCGACGAGAGAAAAAGAACAATCGTCGGTGACCTTTGCGTAAGAATGCTCAAAAATGTGGGCGATGACTGCGAGGTTGTTTTTACAGATGACCTTGACACCGCTTTGCAGGGCGCAGACTTCGTTGTTACACAGATTCGCGTAGGCAAGCTTCCCTGCCGCCACCTTGATGAGAGCATCCCCAAGAAATATAACCTCATCGGTCAGGAAACAACGGGTATCGGCGGCTTCTTTAAGGCGCAGAGAACAATCCCCGTTATCAAAAAGATTTGCGACAGAATCGAAGCTATCTGCCCCGATGCATGGCTTATCAACTTCACAAATCCCTCGGGTATCATCACCGAGTTCATCCTTAACCACACCAATGTTAAAAACATCGGTCTTTGCAATGTTCCTATCGATATGCTTGACGATGTTAAGGAAATCACGGGTGAGGACAGCGAGATTACATATGTAGGTCTTAACCACCTGAGCTGGATTACCTCCGTTAAAAAGAACGGCGAGGAGCTTCTTCCCGGTCTTATCGAAAGCGGATTTTCGCCCAAGGTTATGGCGAACATCAAGGACGACGGCTTCTCGATTGACTGCCTGAAAACCGTTCAGGGCTTGCCCTCATCATATCTCCAGTATTATTACTGCCGCGAGGCAAAGCTTGCCCACCAGAGAGAGGACGAAAAGACAAGAGCGCAGGTTTGCATGGAGATTGAAGAACAGCTTCTTGAAATGTATCAGAATCAGGAAATTGTTACAAAGCCTGCTCTTCTTGACAAGCGCGGAGGTCATAAGTATTCGCTTGCAGCGGTTTCGCTTATCGATTCAATCGCAAACGACAAGCGCGACGTTCATGTTGTTAACATCAAGAACAACGGCACTCTGCCCTTTATGGCAGACGATGATATCGTTGAAATTGCAGCGGTTATCGGCTCCGACGGCGCAACTCCCGTGCCCGTAACAGAAAAAATCAACGACCATATCGTAGGTCTTATGCGAGTTGTTAAGACATATGAAAAATATGCAGTTAAGGCGGCAATTACGGGCGACGACGATTACGCAATCAAGGGTCTGCTTGTTCACCCGCTTGTAGGCGACTATGAAAAGACTGTTAAGTGCTTCAACGAGCTTAAAGAGGCTCACAAGGAGTTCTTACCCCAGTATTTCAATAAATAATTAAAAAACCAAGGAGGATGATTCCAATGGCAAGATTCACTCTGCCCAGAGACCTTTACCACGGCAAAGGCTCTCTTGAGGTACTCAAAACAATCAAAGGCAAAAAGGCTATCGTTTGCGTAGGCGGCGGCTCAATGAAAAAGTTCGGCTTCCTTGATAAGATTGTAGCTTATCTTGAAGAAGCAGGTCTTGAGGTTAAGCTTTTCGAAGGCATCGAGCCCGACCCCTCGGTTGACACAGTTATGAAGGGCGCAGCAGTTATGGCTGAGTTTGAGCCCGACTGGATTGTTGCTGTCGGCGGAGGCTCACCCATCGACGCTGCAAAGGCAATGTGGATTAAGTATGAGCATCCCGAAATTACCTTTGAGCAGATGTGCGTAGTTTTCGGCATCCCCGAGCTTCGTCAGAAGGCACGCTTTATTGCTATCCCCTCAACATCGGGCACAGCAACAGAAGTTACCGCTTTCTCGGTTATCACAGACTATGAAAAGGGCATCAAATATCCTCTTGCAGACTTTGAAATCACTCCCGATATCGCTATCGTTGATTCAGAGCTTGCGGAAACAATGCCCAAAAAGCTTGTTGCTCACACAGGCATGGATGCTATGACTCATGCAGTTGAGGCTTATGTTTCAACCGCTAACTGCGACTATACAGACCCCCTTGCTCTTCATGCAATCGAAATGATTCAGGAAAACCTTGTTGATTCATACAACGGTGACAACGGCTGCCGCGAAAAGATGCACAATGCGCAGTGCCTTGCAGGCATGGCATTCTCCAATGCTCTTCTCGGCATTGTTCACTCAATGGCTCACAAGACAGGCGCAGTTTTTGCTGACTACGGCAACGGAGCTCACATCATCCACGGCGCAGCAAACGCAATGTATCTTCCCAAGGTTATCGAATTCAACGCAAAGGTTGAATCCGCTGCAAAGCGTTATGCAAAGATTGCTGACAGAATGAACCTCGGCGGCGAAACCGTTGAAGAAAAGGTTCAGCTTCTTATCGCATATCTCCGCGGCATGAACGAAAAGCTCAACATTCCCCAGTGCATCAAGAACTACGGCGCAGACAGCTATCCCTGCGAGCAGGGCTTTGTTCCCGAGGAAGTATTCCTTGAAAGACTTCCCGAAATTGCAAAGAACGCTATCGGCGACGCTTGCACGGGCTCCAACCCCCGCCAGCCCAGCCAGGAAGAGATGGAAAAGCTCTTCAAGTGCTGCTACTATGACCTTAAGGTTGATTTCTGATTAATTATTAAAGAAAAGCGGTTTGTCCTTGGACAAACCGCTTTTTGTTATTTCTCTATTTTAATTTGTATAGGCTTTCGGTCTTTAAAATATGTAACATATTCAAAACCGCAGGCTTCTGCTATTTCATAGCCTTGGTCGATGCCCGCGCCGACATGCTCGGTGAAATGTGCATCGGAGCCGAGGGTGAGAAGCTCGCCGCCAAGCTCCTTGAAGCGGCGCACATAGTTTTCTGTGGGCATGGTTTTGCCGATGGGCTGGCGAAGCCCGCTTGTGTTAATCTCAAGAGCCTTGCCATTGGTGATAAGTGTTTTGAAAATTTCGTCAACCACATCGTCATAGCGCGAAAGGTCGGTATTGAATCTGCCCGACTGCACGATATAACGCATGGGGTATGTAAGGTGCGCAAGGGTGTCAAAACCGTTCCATTTTGCGAGAATCAGTTCCTCCTCAAAATATTTTTCGAGAAGAGAATATATATTCTCTTGCGAGAGGTTGGGGTAATCAAGCTCGCAGAAATCGGGCATTTCACGCAAATTATGAATAGAGCCGATAACAAAGTCATATTCAAAACGGGCGAGCGATTTTTCCGTCAGCGCGGTGTCGTAGGTCGGCTGACCCATTTCAATGCCGCGAAGCACCTGAATTTTATCCGCGAATGCTTCTTTGGCGGCAACTATATCTTCGTAGCTGCTTTTTTGGCGCACATCGAGATTGTGCCTTTCAAAAAAGTCAACGTCAAAATGGTCGGTAAAAGCAATCGTTGCAAGCGAGTTTTCAACAGCCGCCTTGCACATAAGCTCTGCGGGGTAGTTGCCGTCAAACGAGCTTGCCGTGTGCATATGCAAATCAATTCTGTTTTTATAAGCCATTGGTACCACCTCATATTCAAACTTTTAATAATATATCACATGCGATGATAAGTGTCAAATATGTATTGAAAATAATTTTTCAATCCGTTATAATATTCAAAACCTGCTTTTAGGAGGACTTATGACTGCCCTTTTAATGATTGTTATTTATATAGCATATGTCGGGCTCGGAATACCAGATTCGCTTTTCGGGGCTGTTTGGCCTGCGATTTACCGTGAATTTGATGTTCCCGTTTCATATGCAAGCTTTGTTACAACCCTTATTTCCTGCGGCACGATTGTTTCAAGCCTTTTGAGCGCAAGGCTCATAAACCGTTTCGGCACGGGCAGGGTTGCTGCATTCAGCACATCGCTGACAGCCTTTGCTCTGCTTGGCTTTTCTCTTTCGGACAATATGCTTTGGCTTTGCGTTTTCGCCGTGCCTCTCGGCTTGGGCGCGGGCTCGATTGACACCGCGCTGAATAACTATGTTGCGCTTAACTGCAAGGCAACGCATATGAGCTTTTTACATTGCGCCTATGGCGTGGGCGTTTCGATAAGCCCTTATCTCATGTCATTTGCTTTGAGAGGGGATAACGGCTGGCAGAGCGGCTACAGAACAATGTTTTTCTTTCAGCTTGCCATCGCTGCAATAACCGTTTTTTCGCTCCCGCTGTGGAAAAAGGTGAAGGAGCAAAAGGCAGGAGAGGAAATACAGGAGCGCGTTGTTAAAATCCGCGATATACTTAAAATTCCCACCGCAAGAGCAAGCATAATGGTCTTTATGGGCTCATGTGCGATTGAGGCAGTTTGCCTTGGCTGGGGCAGCACGTTTTTGGTTAACTCAAAGGGTCTGACACCCGATATGGCGGCGGAAATGATAACGTTTTATTTTGTCGGCATGACCGTTGGCAGATTCCTTTCGGGTGTTATCGGAAACAAGCTGTCATCAAAAAAAATAATTATAATCGGCGAGTCGGTAACGCTTGCGGCAATCGTGCTTGTTATGCTTCCGCTGCCGACAGCGTTTGCGGGAATCGGTCTTTTTATGATAGGTCTTGGTAACGGACCGCTTTTCCCGAACATGACCCACCTGACACCTGTATATTTCGGAAAAGAGGTTTCCCAGTCATTCATAGGGCTTCAAATGGCAATGTCATATGTAAGCATTCTTACATCGCCCGTTATTTTCGGGCTTGCGGTGCAGACATGGAGCACGGATTTGTTCCCGTATTTCCAGTTAGCAGCTTTTGCAATAACGGCAATTTCAACCTTTGCAATGATAAAATCGGTTAAAAAATGCAGCTCTGATATTTAAGAGCTGCATTTTTGCTATTTATAGTATTTGTTTGATTTTTTTAAGTAATCAATGAGCATCATGGGCCAGTCGGTTTGAATCATGTCAAAGCCCTTGTCGGCAATCCAGCCCCAGCCGAAATCCTCGCCGACGGTCAGTGCGCTGTCATCGCTGTGACCGCCGCAAAGCTGTTCTTTATAATCGTAAATGATTGAGTTTGCCCACACAAGAACATTGTCGCCATGCATTTTTTCGATGAATTCTTCGCTTGCAAGGTATGAACTGTCTTTTTCGAAAAGCACCTCAACGCCGACATAGTTTATGCCGCTTTTAAGCAGCTTTTCGTGAATCGGATGCTCGTTTCTGACAATCGGCATAAACGGAATTTCGGGTGCAAGGCTTTCAAGCACTTCGAAAACCTTTTCGCTCGGTTTGCTTTTAACCAGCATTTGCTCAGTCATGCCGTGGCGCTTTATCGCTTCATAAATCTTTTTGGGATTATCCCAAAACTTGTCGATGTTTATGTAGCATCTGCCCTTAAACTGTTCAAGAAAATCATCAAAGCCCGCAATTTTAAACTGCGTGGGAGTGTCGTCAAAATTGACATAATGAAGCTCTCGGATTTTATCAAAAGCCATTCGTTTGAGGTTTCTTCTCATGTTGAGGTGTTCGCGCTCCATGCCGGGGTGGAAAAGAAACAGCTTTCCGTCGCGGCTGCAGCTTACGTCAACCTCAATCATGTCTGCGCCCTGCTTGAGCGCAATTTCATATGCCGCAAGGGTGTTGCAGGGAATATTTCCGCCCGCCGCGCCTCTGTGAGCAACCACTATTATGTTTTCTTTTGCTTTTTCGCGAAGATTAAAGCTCATTTTCAAGTAATCCCTCACATCCGTCATATATATCGCGGTATGCAACGTCGAAACGCCCGCTGTATCACGGGTCGGCAACGTCACCGCCGCGCTCTGTGTATTCCATCAGCTTGCGTATTTTGTTTTGCGGGTCACCGCCGAGAATGCGGTGCATGTTGCGGATATTCGCGCTGTCCATGCCGACAAACAAATCATATTTATCATAATCGCTTTTTTGGAGCTGAACGGCGCGCTTGCCCTCGCAGGATATTTTATGCTTTGCAAGCTCCGCTTTTGCAGGGGGATAAACGGGGTTGCCGATGCCTCCCCAAATCTCCTCCGTGCTGGTTGCGCAGGAATCAACGGCAAATTCGCCCGCAAGACCGCGCCTTTTTATCATATCTTTAAATATGAACTCCGCCATAGGGCTTCTGCAAATGTTGCCATGGCATACAAACATTATTTTTTTCATTTTTTAAGTCTGATAACGTTCCAGCTTAAGGGCTTGAGCTCAACCTCAAGCTTTGAGCCGTCAATAGCGGGAACGGGGTTATTGTGGGGCTTCACCTTGATGTTATCAAAGAAGTTTTCGTCTTTTTTGTGATAGCCGTCCATGGAAATGAATTCACAGGGCTTGTAGCCGTCAAAGTCCATGAGGTTAACATCAAGCACAACGCTTTCGTCAAGGCTCTTGTTGACGCAGAAAATTGCCATTTCTTCGTTTTCTTCGTCGTATGTTGCGATTGTTTCGATATAGGGAACGTCGGTGAATGCCTTGCAGTCATATTTCGGGCAGTCAACGAGCGGGAGAAGCGCGCAGCCTCTGCCGTAGTTTGAAAGATGCATGAACGGGAAATAAGTTGTCTGCTCAAAAACGCCGCCGCCCGTTTTGGTGAAGATGGGTGCGATAACGTTAACAAGCTGTGCAAGGCAGGCAATCTTAACTCTGTCGCAGTGGCGAAGCAGAGTGATGAGAAGCGAGCCGACAAGAAGAGCATCCTCGAAATTGTAAATATCCTCAAGCAATGCGGGTGCCATGCTCCATTTTTCATAGGGAGCGTTGTTTGAGTGATACCAAACATTCCACTCGTCAAACGAAAGGTTTATTGTTTTCTTGGAACGCTTTCTTGCCTTAACATAGTCGCAGGTGCAGATGATTGAATAAATAAAATCGTCAACCTCAAGGCTTCTTGCAAGGAAGCTCTGAATATCGTCATCATGGTTGCCGTAATACTGATGAAGCGAAACGTAGTCGATGCTGTCATAAGCGATTTCAAGGCTTTCCGCTTCCCACTTGCCGAAGGTGCTCATGTTTCTGCTTGATGAGCCGCAAAGCACGGTTTCGATTCCGGGGCTTGTCCACTTCATAACCTTTGATGCTTCGAGAGCGGCTCTGCCGTATTCAACTGCGGTTTTTGCGCCCATCTGCCAGCCGCCGTCCATTTCGTTGCCGAGGCACCAAAGCTTGATGTTGTGGGGCTCTTCAACGCCGTGGCTGCGTCTTAAATCCGACCAATATGTGCCGCCTTTGTGGTTGCAGTATTCAACAAGGTTTCTCGCTTCGTCCGCGCCCCTTGTGCCGAGGTTAACCGCCATCATGCATTCCGCATCGGCTTTTTTGCACCACTTCAAAAATTCGTTTGTGCCGAATGTGTTGGGCTCTGTTGTGCCCCACGCAAGGTCAAGCCTTTTGGGTCTGTTTTCAACGGGACCTACGCCGTCCTCCCAGTTGTAGCCCGAAACAAAGTTGCCGCCGGGGTAGCGTACAACGGGAACATTGAGCTTTTTAACAAGGTCAATAACATCCTGACGGAAGCCGTTTTCGTCCGCCGTGGGGTGACCGGGCTCATAAATGCCGCCGTAAACGGCTCTGCCGAGATGCTCGATGAATGAGCCGTAAATGCGCTTGTCAATATCGCCTATTCTGAACTCTTTTGCAAGGGTAATTTTAGCTTTCATGGTTTCACCTGCTTTAAATATCATTTAATATATATTATCATATTTGGAAGTTAAAGCAAGTGTTTTTAAAGAAATATCAGGAAAAAGTGCATTTACACTTGCAATGTGTGCGATTTTTTTGTATTATAAAGTGATTAATTTTTTAAAGGAGTACAATATGCAGGAAAATAATCAGTTCAAACCGTATATTGCCGCAAGCAAAATCACGCCTGAATTTACCGTGACTTCAATAATCATGGGCATTATTCTGGCAGTTGTTTTCGGCGCGGCAAATGCGTATCTCGGCTTGCGCGTGGGCATGACCGTTTCGGCTTCTATCCCCGCCGCGGTTATCGCAATGGGCGTTATCCGTGTTATCATGCGCAAAAACTCAATTCTTGAAAGCAAATAGTTCAGACAACGGGCTCCGCGGGCGAATCTCTTGCGGCGGGCGCAATCTTCACTCTTCCCGCGCTTTATCTTTGGGCGGCAGAGGGTAAAATGGAAAAGCCCAACCTTGTTGAGATAACTCTCATTGCGCTTTTGGGCGGTTTGCTCGGTGTATTCTTCATGGTGCCGCTTCGCAACGCGCTTATCGTTAAAGAGCACGGCACTCTGCCTTATCCCGAGGGCACGGCATGCGCTGAAGTTCTTCTCGCGGGCGAAGAGGGCGGCTCGAACGCTTCAACCGTTTTTGCGGGCATGGGCTTTGCAGCGTTCTTCAAGCTTATCATTGACGGCATAAAAGCCGTACCCGGTGAAATTTCATTCAGAATCAAGGGCTTCGCGGGCGAGATTGGCACACAGATTTACCCCGCTGTTATGAGCGTTGGCTATATCTGCGGACCGCGCATTTCTTCCTATATGTTTGCGGGCGGCATTTTAAGCTGGCTTGTTCTTATTCCCATGATTGTTCTTTTCGGTGAAACACTCACCCTTTACCCCGGCGATGCACCCATCGGCGAAATGTTTGCCGAAGGCGGCGCGGGCGCAATCTGGGGCACATATATCCGCTATATCGGCGCGGGCGCGCTTGCGGCAGGCGGTATCATCAGCCTTATCAAGTCGCTTCCCCTTATTGTACGCACGTTCAAAGATTCGGTTAAAAGCATGGCTGGCGGCTCAAACGTCGGCTCGGAGCGCACAAATCAGAGCCTGAGCATGAAGCTTGTGCTTATTGCCATTGCAATTCTCACGGTTATTGTTTGGCTTGTTCCTGCAGTTCCCGTTTCGCTTCTCGGCGCGGCGATTGTTGTTATCTTCGGCTTTTTCTTTGCAACCGTTTCTTCAAGAATGGTTGGTCTTGTCGGCAGCAGCAACAACCCCGTTTCGGGCATGGCAATCGCAACCCTTCTTATTGCAACCGTTATTCTTAAAATTACAGGCGATACCGGCGCTCACGGTATGAGAGCGGCTATCGCGATAGGCTCAATTATCTGCATTGTTGCCGCCATTTCGGGCGACACATCGCAGGACCTTAAAACCGGCTATCTTCTCGGTGCAACTCCTAAAAAGCAGCAGATTGGTGAGATTATCGGCGTTGTTGCCGCAGCTCTTGCGATAGGCGGCACTCTGAATCTTCTTGACTCCGCATGGGGCTTTGGCGGCGACGAGCTTGCGGCTCCCCAGGCAACACTCATGAAGATGATTATTGAGGGTGTTATGGACGGCAATCTGCCCTGGGGTCTTGTTTTCATCGGCGTGTTTATCGCTGTTGTTGCCGAGATTATCGGCATTCCCGTTCTTCCCTTTGCGATAGGCGTTTATCTTCCCGTTCAGCTTAACGCATGCATCATGGTCGGCGGTCTTGTACGCCTTGCCGTTGACAAGATGAAGAAGCCCGAAGAAGAGAAAAAGAGAATTACAAACGACGGCATTCTTTTCTGCTCCGGCATGATTGCGGGTGAGGGCCTTGTGGGCATTCTTCTTGCTTTGCTTGCAGTTTTCGGAATTTATAAGGTTATTGATATTTCGGGCTATCTCAACCTTCCTGACGGCGTTGCAAAGGCAGCGGGTCTTGTTGTGTTCGGTCTTATAATACTTTCACTTCTCAAATTCTCTGTTTGGAAGAAAAGCAAGAAGGCAAAATAAGCCATGAAAAAGAAAAACGAAATAAATTATCTTGAAAAAATACCCGTTCATCCCGAAGGTATTCCTTGGAAAACCGATGAAAACGGCATTGTAACCCTTGAAATTGAGAACAAGGGCGCAATGAACAGAATCGCGCAAAAGCTTTTCAAAAAGCCGCGTGTGAGCTATATTCACCTTGACAAAACGGGCAGCTTTGTCTGGCCGCTTATCGACGGGAAAAAGAATATAATTGAGCTCGGCAAGGCGGTTGACGAGCATTTCGGCGAGGAAGCGCACCCGCTTTATGAGCGTTTGGCGCAGTTTTTCAAGGTGCTTGAAAGCTATAAGTTTATTGAATGGAAATAAAGAAAGGGTCGATGTGGGCATCGACCCATGCAAACACAAAAATCCCCGATGTTCAGCGAACATCGGGGATTAATCATTTTATTCAGTTCTTTTCAACGCCGAGGGTTACTTTTTCGCCGTTGATATCCCAAGCCTTGGTGTAGGAACCGCCGTCGGCTGCGATAATTTCGGTTGCGAGAACATCGTGCTTGATTGTGTCTGCATTTGAAGCGAAGATTGCTTCAATCTTCTCGTTGCCGCTGACATAAATCTTGATGGTGTCCATAACCTCAAAGCCTGCGTCTTTACGCATTGTCTGAATCTTGGAGATAAGCTCTCTAACAAAGCCTTCTTCAATGAGCTCGTCTGTGAGGTTAGTGTCAAGAACAACGGTAACGCCGCTGCCGCTTTCAGCCTGGAAGCCCTCTTTCTGAACGGTTTCGATAAGAAGGTCTTCAACAGCAAGAGAGATTTCGGCATCGCCCGCGGTGAAGCTGATTGCGCCCTTTTCGTCAAGCTCTGCCTTTGCCGCCGAGCCGTCAAGGGAAGCAAGGTGCTCGCGGATTGCGCCGAGAAGCTTGCCGTACTTGGGTCCGAGAGTCTTAAGCTGGGGCTTGAAGTTATATGAAACATAGCCCGAGGAATCGGTTACAAATTCAAGAGCCTTAACGTTCAGCTCATCTTCGATGATTTCGCAGTATTCCTTGCCGAGCACCTTGGGTGCGCTGACAAAAATCTTGCCGAGGGGCTGTCTGTTCTTAATGTTTGCGGTGTTTCTTGCTGCTCTGCCGAGAACAACGATGTTGAGAACTTCATCCATGGAAGCTTCAAGCTCTGCATCAACAAATGCCTTGTTTGAAACGGGGTAGTCGCAAAGATGAACGCTGATGGGAGCGGATGCATCTACGTTGCAAACAAGGTTGCGGTAGATATCCTCTGCCATGAACGGAATCATGGGAGCGGCGAGCTTAACAACGGTTACAAGAGCGGTGTAGAGGGTCATGTAAGCGTTAATCTTATCCTGCTCAAGACCCTGCGCCCAGAAACGCTCTCTGCCGCGGCGGACATACCAGTTGCTCATGTCGTCAACAAAGCTCTGGAGAGCTTTTGCCGCTTCGGGGATTGCGTAGCTGTCAAGATAGCCGTCAACGGTGTCAATCAAGGTGTTGAGCCTTGAAAGCAGCCATTTATCCATGATGGAAAGCTTGTCATAATCAAGCTCGTGCTTTGTGGGGTCAAACTTGTCGATGTTTGCATAGAGAACATAGAAAGCGTAGGTGTTCCAAAGAGTGCCCATGAACTTGCGCTTGCCCTCAACAACGGCGTTGTCGTGGAAGCGGTTGGGCAGCCAGGGTGCGGAGTTTGTGTAGAAATACCAACGGATAGCGTCTGCGCCGTGCTTTGCGAGAGCGTCAAACGGGTCAACCGCGTTGCCCTTGGATTTGGACATCTTCTGACCGTTTTCGTCCTGAACAAGTCCGAGAACGATAACGTTCTTATAGGGGGATTTGTCAAACAGAAGGGTGGAAATCGCCATGAGCGAATAGAACCAGCCTCTTGTCTGGTCAACAGCCTCGGAGATGAACTCTGCGGGGAACTGCTGCTCGAAAAGGTCTTTGTTTTCAAACGGATAGTGATGCTGTGCAAAAGGCATTGCGCCCGAGTCATACCAGCAGTCGATAACCTCGGGAACGCGCTTCATTTCGCCGCCGCACTTTTCGCATTTGATTGTAACATCGTCGATGAACGGGCGGTGAAGCTCAATATCATCGGGGCAGTTGCTGCTCATTGACTTAAGCTCTGCAATGGAGCCGATTGAATGCCTGTGACCGCATTCGCATTCCCAAATGTTGAGGGGAGTGCCCCAATAACGGTTACGGCTGATGCCCCAGTCCTGAATGTTTTCAAGCCAGTCGCCGAAGCGGCCCTTGCCGATGCTTTCGGGAATCCAGTTAACGGTGTTGTTATTCTTAACAAGGTTATCCTTAACGGCTGTCATTTTGATAAACCAGGATTCTCTTGCGTAGTAGATGAGCGGTGTGTCGCATCTCCAGCAGAAGGGATAGTCGTGCTCAAACTTGGGTGCGGAGAAAAGCTTGCCTTCGCTGTCAAGGTCAACAAGAATTTTGGGGTCAGCATCCTTAACAAACATGCCCGCATAGGTAGTTTCATCTGTCATGTTGCCCTTGCCGTCAACAAACTGGATAAAGGGCAAATCATAGGTTCTGCCAACCTTTGCGTCGTCCTCACCGAAAGCGGGAGCGATGTGAACGATGCCCGTACCGTCGGACATGGTAACATAGTTGTCAACGGTAACAAAGTGAGCCTTTTTATTCTGCTTCTTTGCAACCTCGCCTGCGCATGCAAACAGGGGCTCGTATTCCTTGCCTTCAAGGTCTGTGCCGACATAGGTTTCAAGGATTTCATAGGCCGCAACGCCGTTTTCCTTGTCGCCGAGTGAGCCGAGAACATTGTCAAGAAGAGCCTTTGCCATGTAGTATGTGTAGCCGTCGGCGGCTTTTACCTTGCAATAGGTTTCTTCGGGGTTAACGCAGAGTGCGCAGTTTGAGGGCAGAGTCCAAGGGGTTGTTGTCCATGCAAGGAAATAAGCGTCCTCACCGATAACCTTGAAGCGGACAACAGCCGAGCGCTCTTTGACTGCCTTGTAGCCCTGAGCAACTTCGTGTGATGAAAGGGGAGTGCCGCAGCGGGGGCAGTAGGGAACAATTTTGAAGCCCTTGTAAAGCAGACCCTTGTTCCAGATTTCTTTGAGTGACCACCAGATGGATTCGATATAGCTGTTGTGATAGGTTACATAGGGGTTATCCATGTCAGCCCAGAAGCCGACCGTGCCGGAGAAATCCTCCCACATGCCCTTATATTTCCAAACACTTTCCTTGCATCTGCCGATGAAAGGCTCAAGACCGTAGTTTTCAATCTGTTCCTTGCCGTTGATGCCAAGCTCTTTTTCAATTTCAAGCTCAACGGGCAGACCGTGGGTATCCCAACCCGCTTTTCTGGGCACCATGTAGCCCTTCATTGTGCGGTATCTGGGAATCATATCCTTAATAACGCGGGTCAAAACGTGACCGATGTGGGGCTTGCCGTTGGCCGTGGGTGGGCCGTCATAGAAAGTGTAGGTCGGGCAGCCCTTTCTTTCCTCAATGCTCTTCTCGAAAATCTGATTTTCTTTCCAGAAATCAAGCACGGCTTTTTCTCTGGCAACAAAGTCGAAATTCGATGAAACCTTTTCGTACATTTTGCATTCCTCCGATTTATTTGCAAATCTTGGTTATTCATTGTGATTTTATGCGGCAAAAAAGACCGCACAAACCGATTATATACTGAAAAAGTATATCACATGATTTTCTCAATGTCAACATATACAAAGATTATAATTAATATATATGTTCTTGCATTATTTATATTTTTGTGATATTATAACTCTATATGTAAAATGGCTGATTGTTTATAAAATCTGTTTAGTGGGTGATTGTTTTGAAAATTTTAAAAGCTGTTCTGTTTTATTTTTGGCAGTTCACTTATGCGCTTGCGCAAAACATAATCGGGCTTATCATGCTTGCGATTTACAAATCAAAGGGCGCAAAAAGCGAATGGTATCATAACGCGTTGATAACCTACATAGACAAAAAGAATTTCGGCGGCGTATCGCTCGGAATATTCATTTTTATCAATAAAAAAAGAGAAGGCGACAACCTTCACGACACAAAAATTCACGAATACGGCCACACCGTGCAGTCGCTCATTCTCGGCCCCCTTTGGCTGTTTGTTATAGCAATTCCTTCAATGATATGGTGCAACACACCGTATTTTGTTAAGATGCGCAAAGAAAAGAATGTTTCTTATTACAGAGCATATTGCGAGGGCTGGTCAAACACCTGCGGCGCGTGGGCAACAAAAGAGCGTTTCCTGACTACGGAGCTTATCAACCGCGGCAGATACGGCAAGCCCATGTATCCCAACAGAAGCAAACGGAAGGACATCAAAGGCAGAAGGAGAAACAAATAATGGAAAAGAAATATCTCAAAACGAGCGAAATTCTTTCATTCTCGTCATCGGCATTCGGCAGAAGCATGATTTATACCTTGATGTCAACCTTTCTTCTGATTTTCTATACCGATGCGGCAAAGCTTGACCCGATTCACGCGGGCGCGATTATTTTTGCTGCAAGAATTTTTGACGCGGCAAACGACCCCATTATGGGTATTATTGCTGACAGAACAAAAACAAAGTTCGGCAAGCTGCGCCCCTATCTTCTTTTTTCGCCTTTCCTTATCATGATTTCAACCGCCGCGCTCTTCTATGTTCCGAATTTCAGCTACGGCGGTAAGGTTGCTTATGCAGCCGTTACATACATCATTTGGGGCATTTTCTTCACAATTCAGGATGTTCCGTTCTGGGGTCTCAGCGCGGTTGTTACCCCTCTTGAAAACGAGAGAAACCGCTTTCTTTCAACTGCCAGAATTTTCAGCACGATAGGCGGCATCGTGCCCACCCTGCTTGTTCCCGTTCTTCGCAACAGCATAGGCATAACAAAGGGCTATTTTGTCAGCGGACTTATTTTTGCGATTTTCGGCTCAATGATTTCTCTGCTTGCATTCTTTGGCACGAAAGAAAGAGTTGAACAGCCCGCAAAAGAAAAAGTCAGCGTCGGCGAGGTTGTTTCCGCCTATGTAAAGAACAAGCCCCTGCTTCTTCTTATTGCGGCAAGCGTTCTTGGCTCCGCAATGCTGATGGCGCAGACCTCGGGCAGCTATCTTGCAACTTATCTTATCAAGGATTCGGGCATTATCCCCAAGGGCACAGTTCAAACAGCAATGACGGTTGCGATAGGTGCGGGCATGATGATTGCAATGCTTGTTATGCCTGTTCTTCGCAAAAAGCTTTCGCTTAAAGCAATATATATTGTATCCGCTGTTTTCGGTGCGGTTATTCACGGAATTATCTATCTTGCAGGCTATCAGAATTTCTATCTTTTGCTTGCGCTTCTTGCGGTTGCGGGTCTTCCTCTCGGCATTTTCAACGTTATCACCTATGCAATGGTTGCAGACAGCGTTGATTATCTTGAATGGAAAACCGGCAGACGCTCGGAGGGCGTTTGCTTTGCTTCACAGACATTCATCAGCAAGCTTACCGCGGGCATTTCAACCCTCATAACAAGCTTTGTGCTCAAAGCCGTCAGCTTTCAGGAGCCGAGAGAGGTTGTTGATGCGGTTACGGGTCTTGTGAAGGATGTTCCGGTTGAGCAGTCAGAAACAGTTCTTCAGGGTATGTTTATTATGGTAACAATCATACCCATGATAAGCCTTGCACTTGCCGCAATACCCATGTTTTTCAATGATTACAGCGGCAAAAAGAAAGAGAAAATTCAAAGCGAGCTTGCACAGCGCAGGGAGAATGCAAATGTCAATGGATAATGAATTTGATGCTTTTTCGGGCGGAGTTTCGCTCGGAGGCTTACGCAGCAAAACTCAAATCAAAATATTAATAACATATCTTGCAAACAGCATAAAAGAGCCTTTAAAATCGTCGCTGATAATCGAAGCTCTGCAAAAGCACGGGCTTGCCAATTATTTTGAAACAACGCAGGCTCTTGATGACCTGCTTGAAAGCGGCAACCTTTCAACGGCAGACGGTTTGATTTATATAACACCGAAAGGAGCTCTCTCCGTTGACGGGCTTGAGCAGGAGCTGCCCAAATCCGTTAAGGAAACCGCCCTTGCAGATGCTCTTAACCTTATGCTTCTTGAAAAGCGCGAGAGCGAAAACACGGTTGATATCAAGAAAGCCGAAAAGGGTTATTATGTAACATTCAAAGTGTTCCACAAGGAAGAACCTCTTATGGAGCTGACTGTTTATGCTGCCGATTTTGAGCAGGCAGAGCAGCTTAAACAGAATTTCCTTAAAGACCCGTCGCATGTCTATGCCACGGTTGCGGCATCACTTTTTGTATAGGAGAGTTAATATGCTTGAAAATCTCAAACAAAAGGTTTACGAAGCTAATTTAAAGCTTGTCGAATACAAGCTTGTGCTTTTTACATGGGGCAATGTGTCCGAAATTGACAGGGAGAGCGGTCTTGTTGTTATCAAGCCCTCCGGAGTGGACTATGACAAAATGCGCCCCGAAGACATGGTTGTTATGAATCTCAACGGCGAAAAGGTTGAGGGCGAGCTCAATCCGTCGTCGGATACCCCTACTCACCTTGAGCTTTATCGCCGATTTCCCGATATAGGCGGTGTTGCGCATACGCACTCCACTTTTGCAGTTTCATTTGCGCAGGCGGCGATTGATGTGCCCTGCTACGGCACTACCCATGCGGATTTCGCCTACGGCTCCGTGCCCTGCACCCGTGACCTGACAAAAGCGGAGATTGAGGGCGAATACGAGCTCAACACGGGCAAGGTTATCGCGGAATGTTTTGAAAAGGGCGGTATTGATTACAACGCCGTGCCCGCGGTGCTTGTGCACTCCCACGGTCCTTTTACATGGGGCAAAAACGGACTTGAGGCGGCAAAAAACTCCGCAATTCTTGAGGAAGTTTCCAAAATGGCATATTTGAGCAAGATGATGCAGGCGCAGCCCGCAAGCGAGGATATCCGTAAAAAGCATTATTTCAGAAAGCACGGTGCAGGTGCGTATTACGGACAGAAATAAAACAATAAAATAAAATGAAAAAGGTGTGATTTTATGGCAAGATGCCCTAAATGCAACCGCAAGCTTCATATTTGGAATGTAAAGGCAGAGTGCCCCGACTGCGGGGTTAACATCGCAAACTATGACTGGGAAAACAGACTTGAGCAGGATTCGATAGAAGCGGAAGCGGCTTTTGCGAAGCTTCACGAAACAATGAGAAAATTCAAGTTTTCATTTGTCGGCACAAAGCTGAGAATTGCAAGAATACCCATAAGCGTGCTTCCTCTTTTCTCGTTTTTGCTTCCTCTCGGCACTCTTGCGGTTTCAATCCCGTTTTTCGAAAACACATTTTCGCTTAACGCCATAACAATAGTTATGAACATTCTCAACTTTGATATTTTAAGCATTTTCAAGGCTCCAGCTTCCGAAATAATCGGTGATGCGGCTTTGATGTTTATGCTGTCGCTCCTTTTGGTTGTTTTGAGTGCCCTTTCGCTGCTCGTTAGCCTTGTTTTCCTGCTGCTCAACTTCAAAAAGTTCAACAGCAAGGGGCTTTTTGCAACAAACCTTGTTGCAAGCATTATGATGTTTGCAAGCGCATTTTGCTTCAACAGCTTATCTTCGATGATGGCGGCAAGCACTCTTTCGGATGCCGTAAGCTGCGCGCCGAGCTGGGGCGTGTTTGTCAGCGGAGCACTTTTCCTTGCTTCGTCAATCACAAATCTCATTGTTTCGCTTCAGCCTGTTGAAATCCCTCCCGAAGAAAATGAAGAAGCGGAAATCGAAAGCAAAGAAACAGTAAATGCATAAAAATTTAACCGCCGTGCAATGCATGGCGGTTTTTTGTATATTTTTATGTGATACGGAAAAAATATTGCCATGAAACACAGAAATTGAAAGGTTGATTTTATGGCAATTACGGGCGGGGAATACGATAAAATGGCGAAGAAGGCTTCGCCTCCGAGCCACAAGCTGAAAAACGGATTTTTTGCCTTTGTTATCGGCGGAGCGATTTGTGCATTCGGCGAGGGCTTGAGCATGATATATGAAAAAATCGGCATAGGACGGGACGATATCAAGGCTCTTGTGCCCATAACGCTGATTGTCATAACCGCGGTTTTGACCGCGCTGGGTGTTTTTGACAAGATTGCCTATTATGCAGGTGCGGGCACGATAGTTCCCATAACGGGATTTGCAAACTCCATAGTGTCGCCCGCAATGGAATATCAGAGCGAGGGCAGAATCCTCGGCACGGGCGCGAATATGTTCAAAATAGCAGGCCCCGTTCTTGTTTTCGGCACAGTCGCCGCCGTAATTTACGGGGTTGTTTATTATATATTTTTGAGGTAATGCGCTTCGTCCCTCAGCCCCGTGTTTGTTTAAAAGCTCCCTGATGAGGGAGCTTTTAGTTTATCTCAAATTTATTAAACCCCAAAGTGCAATGTTGAGTGCAAGGAAAATAACATTGACCGCCGTGAAAACAAGCAGGTATCTGCCTGCGGACAAAAAATTATATTTGCATATCAGAAGAATATAAAAACAGGAATTTAATTGTTTACATTTTTGCTGTTTGATGATAAAATTTAAAAAAAGAGCAAAAATGTTTTGGCTCCATCGGTAAAGGAGACGGAGTATTAATGAAAACACAAAAAACGCAAAACGATGTTTTGAATTTTGGCAGTTGTCCCGCCGACAGACTTGATTTTGTTGATGTGTGGAAAGGCATAGGTATTTTGCTGGTTGTAATTGCCCATGTCAATTATTCACAACCTCTTTTGACTATAATTTATTCTTTTCATATGCCGCTGTTTTTTGTTATGTCGGGTATGCTTTTCAAGCCCCAGTCATATGAAAACTTTGTCAGCTTTATAAAAAAGAAAAGCCGTTCGCTTCTTTGTCCCTATGTTTTGTTTTATTTGCTTTCCATACTTTATCATATAGTGGTTCAGTTCGTTGCTGATTACAACTGTATGAATTGGAATTTATATCTGAAATATTTTTTTCAAATGTTTTTATCCCAGGGGTCTGCGAATGTAGCTAATGCCCCTCTTTGGTTTGTTCCTTGTTTGATGTTGGTTGAAACTATTTATTATTTTGTTTCAAAAGCCAACAGATATATTATTGTTGCGGCTTCTGTTTTGATTACAGTTCTAGGATGGTTGTTTGAATCAGATATTTTGAATTTCGACAACAAGTTATTACCTTGGAGTTTGGATTCTGCAATGTTTGCAGTGGGCTTTTTTGCTTTTGGTCAGTTGTTATCAGGACCGATATTGAAATTTGCAATAAGTATAAATTCAGACAGATTCAGCCTTGTTAAACATATCGTCATTATACTGGTGTGCGCCGTTTTACTAATTCCGTTGGCTTTGCTCAACGGAAAAGTTTCAATGGGGTCAAAAGAGCTTAACAACGGTTTTTTGTTTTATGCAACAGGTCTGATTGGTTCGGCGCTTGTTTTATCGGTAGGCTTACTGTTGAAAAAATCAAAATTTTTAGCTTATTGTGGAAAGAACTCGTTTTATATCATGTCTACCCATTATTTGGCGAGAGAAGCAATTCGTATGTTATACAAATTTGCGGATATTCCCATATATGATAAAACAAGCTTAACAGAAACGATTATACCGATAATTATAGTTTTGTGTCTAAGCCTGAGCTTTGTGTTTGTTTATAATACAATAAAATCGAAAGCGATTGCGAAATTCGGCGTTTCATAAAAATAAATCTATTTGTACGGAGGAAATATGAAAAAATATAAAATCGGGTTTACTGCAGGTGTGTTTGATTTGTTTCATGTTGGGCATTTGAATCTTTTTGAACGGTGCAAAGAACAATGTGACAGCTTAATTGTTGCTGTTTGCGATGATGATTACGTAAGAACTGTCAAGCACAAAGAGCCTGTTTTTGCTCTTAATGAAAGAGTGAGAATAATCGGTGCACTTAAATGTGTTGATAAAGTGGTTGTTGTTACTGCCGATGAAGTGAATGACAAAACACTTGTGCAGAAAAAGTTTGGATTCGATGTGCTTTTTTCAGGCGACGATTGGAAAGGGTCGGAGAGATATGCCAAAACGGAAGAACAGTTTTCTAAAATAGGCGTTTCGATTGAATATCTTCCTTATACGCAAGGCGTTTCATCTTCTCAAATCAAAGACTGCATAAAAAAAGGGGAAAAATAAAATGGATAATTCATATCTAAAAGAATTGCAAAAAATCGAGCTTGAAATCCTTTTGGAAGTTGACAGAATATGCAAAAAGCACAACATCGCTTATTTCCTTGTTTCCGGTACTTTGCTTGGCGCAATACGCCATAAAGGGTTTATTCCTTGGGATGATGATATTGACATATGCATGCCTATAGATGATTACAAAAAGTTTTGCAAGGTTTCTGCTAAAGAACTGGATGACGCTTTTTTCCTTCAGAATTTTGAAACGGATAACACTAACAAATGGGCTGCCAAAATAAGAAAAAACGGCACCACCGTAATTGAAAAAGGCTATGAAAACGCCGATATTCATCAGGGAGCTTGGATTGATATTTTTCCGTTGATAGGAATAAATGACGACGAAACATGGATAACGAGAGCGACAAAGAAATCTGATTGGTCGAAAAAACTTCTTCGCAAACGTTACGGGGCTTTGGGCAGTTTTAAAACTTTGTCTTTTGACAAAAAAATTTTAAAGTTTCTGCCATTTAAATTCGTTAGATTTATAGTCAAGTTGCTTCTTTCCACGATATTTAAAAATCATAAGAGTTTTAAATACTGCACTTATTTATGGGGAAATTGTAAAATCAGTCCCAGGTTCTCATCGGATATTTTTGAGGGCTATTGCGAGGTGGAGTTCGAAGGATATTTGTTTCCTGCTCCTGCAAAATGGAATGAATATTTATCAATAGTGTATGGTGATTATATGACTCTTCCGCCACCTGAAAAACGAAACGGTGGGTGCCATACCATTGCTATTGTTGATTTGAAAAATGATTATAAAAAATATGTTAGGACGAAGTGATTAAACACATGTTGAGAGTGTGTTTATAAAAGGTGCGCATATGAAAAAACATGCTTTTTTAATAATTGCCCATAAAGATGATAAGAATTTCAGAACACTTTTATCTCTTCTTGATGATGAAAGAAATGATTTGTTTATTCACATGGATAAGAAGAACAGAGACTATAATATTAAAATGATTGAAAGTTTTGTGAAACACGCCAATGTTTTTCATGCGAAAAGATACAAGGTGTTTTGGGGCTCTTTTTCAATGGTCAAAGCAGAATTGTCTTTGTTGCAGAAAGCGACAAGAGAAGGTACTTATGAGTATTATCACCTCGTTTCCGGAAATGATTTGCCTATAAAAAGCATGGACTTTATTCATCGGTTTTTTGATGAACATAAGGGCTCGGAGTTTATAGGGGTAGTAAAAAAACAGATATTTACAGATACAGAATCAGCAGATATTATTTCTTCCAAAATAAAATCGGCAGAAACCGAGAAGAGGCAGATAAGTTTTATCTTAAACTTGACCGTTGGGTCGAATTGTTAACTAACAGGATGCGGCATAAGCGCAATGAATCACTAGAGCTTCTGTATGGTTCTCAATGGTTTAGTATAACTGATGACTTAGCCAGGTATGTGTTGAAAAACAGAAAATGGATTTATCGCCATTTTAACTATACTTTTATACCGGATGAACTGTTTCTGCAAAGCCTGCTTGTTGATTCTGCGTATTTAGAAAGAGTGTATAAGCTTGAAAATAATTCTTCGTTCAAATCTGCTATGCGTTATATAGATTGGAAGAGAGGTCGTCCGTATGTGTTTCAAGCGGAAGATTACGAAGAATTAATTAATTCTGACATGCTTTTTGCGAGAAAGTTCAATTCCGAACTTAATCCGGAATTAACACAAAAGATAAGTAGGTTTTTGATAGGAAATGAATAAATTAATTTTTAGTTTTTAAAATTAAATTTATATTAAAATCACATAAGAGGAACAGATGCTTTTACGTCATCTATTCCTCTTATAGTTTTTTATATTATTTTATGACACCCCAAAGTGCAATGTTGAGTGCAAGGAAAATAACATTGACTGCGGTGAAAACAAGCAGGTATCTGCCTGCCGAAACGTTTTCTTTTATGACAAGCTTGAATGAAATGAGGCTTGCCATTGATGCTATCAGAGTGCCCAAGCCGCCGAGATTAACGCCGACAAGCAGTGCGGGAATATCGGATGCAAAGCCTGCAAGAAGAATTGCGGCAGGCACATTTGAAAAAATCTGGCTGCATGCAATGCCTGCGAGTGTTTCGTTGCCGCTGACGATTCCGCCGAGGAAATCGCTGACAGACTGAATGTTTTTAAGGTTGCCGATAAAAATAAACAGAAAAATGAAGGTCAGCAGCAAGGAGTAATCAACCTTTGCAAGAATTTTTCTGTCGATAATAAGAATAACGATAACCGAAGCTGCAAGCGTTATTTCAAACGGAATAACGCGAAAAACAGTGAGAATGGCAAGCACAAAAAGCGCGGTATAAACTGTGACATGGAAAAAATTGATTTTTTCAGCCGCCGCGGGAGAGAATGATATGTTTTCTTTCTTTATAAAAAGAACGGAAGCCACGCAAAGTGCCAGAGAAAGCGCGGCATAAGGGAAAAGCGTTTGAAGAAAATCACCGATGGTCATTTCAAATGCGGAAAAAAGATAGAGGTTTTGCGGGTTGCCGACGGGGGTGAGCATGCTGCCGAGGTTAGCGGCAACCGTTTCGAGAGTGACGAGCGGAATAAGAAGCTTTTCCTGCCCCGAAAGCTTTAAGGCGACAAGCGAAAAAGGAACAAAGGTTATCAGTGCAACGTCGTTTGTAATAATCATTGACGAAAAGAAGCAGAGCATTGTCAGCCAAAGAGCAAGGCTGCGTGCGGTTGAAGCAAGTATGAGAAGCCTTGACGCGAGCAGCCTGAAAATGCCCAAAGCGTTGAAGCCTGCCATAACCGCCATAAGGCACAGAAGCAGAGCAAGCGTGCGGAAGTCTATGTAGTCGATATATCCGGCGTTAGGCTTTACGATAAACGCCGAAATTGCGGCAAGGATAAAAGAAATTATCAAAACAGCTTCTTTTTTGCAGAAATTTTTGATTTTTATCATGGTATCACCTTATATACGCAGTATATTTCATTAAAAAAGCACTTAACGATACCGTTAAGTGCTTTTTTGGAGCTACTGGTCGGACTCGAACCGACGGCCTGCGCATTACGAATGCGCTGCTCTACCAACTGAGCCACAGTAGCATGTGACTGACCTGCAAAACATTATAAATGATATTTTCGGATTTTTCAAGAGTTTTTTTATTTGTTTTGCTGTTTATTTTAATCTTTTCCGGTCAAAGTAACAATTTATCAACAAAAGCTTTACAATTTTGTTAACAAATATTATAAATCCGCACTTGATTTAAACCCGAAAATAAGTTATGCTATATGAGTAAACGGGATACAGCCTGTTTAAAAATTAACTTGCAATCCTACGGAGGAGAACATATGAAGAAAAGTGTAACCGCAATTATTATGGTTTTTGCTTTGCTTGTGAGTTTTGCAGCGTGCCAAAGACTTCCCGAAGACACGGAGGGCTTTGTTGTTGAAAGCAAGGCTTATTATGTTGACGGCGAGGGTGTAACCCGCAACGTCGAGAGCGAAACAGACGAAAAGGGCAAAACGGTTTATTACTATATGGATGCCAACGGCAACAAAGTTACCCTTAAAAAGAAAGATGTTGTTGTTGAGTCAACAAAGATTAGAGAAACCGAGAAAGAAAGCTTTTCACTCACCCCTGAGGAGCAGTCATTCTTTGATATCTATAATAACCCCGAGGCATTTGACCAGCTTATCGATTCAAGCATGACCGTCCCCGAACTTGACCTTTCCGATGAAGCCATTTCGGAAGAAAAGTTTGAGGAAATTGAGGTTGAGCTTGATAACAGCGGCAAGCCCGTTCACGAAAATGTCGAAAAAACCTATGAAGAAATCATGAAGGGCAACAAGTTTACCGTTGACGTTGTTTTTAAGGGCATTGTTAACGGCACAACAACAACCGTGCCCATGAAGGCTTCGCGCGACGGCGACAAGGTCTATATAGAAACGGCAATTCCCGTTGAGGGTCAAGGCTCTCTCAAATGCAATATTATTATGAGAGACGGCAAGTGCTATTTTGTGCTTCCCGCAATGAGAGCTTATATGGTGGCTCCGGTTGAAAGCATGGACGAAATCTTCACCGAGGATTTCTTTGCAACGTCAGAGCAGGATACACGGGGCAACTATGTTTCCAGCGCAGAGGTTGAGCTTGAGGGCAAAACCTATATCTGCGATATTTACGAGTCAAACGGCGCAACTTCAAAGGAATATTATCTTGACGGCAACCTTAAAAGAGTTGAGGTTATCAACGGCGAGGATATAACAATCACACAGTTCAACGAAGTTTCTGATAAGGTTGACAAATCCGTGTTCAAGGTTCCCACTCACTATATGGATATGTCAAGACTTATGAATATGTCCGATGTTGCCGCATAATATGAGAAAATGTGCTTTAATAACGGGTGCATCGGGCGGGATAGGCAGCGAGATTGCCTTGCGCCTTGCGAATGACGGATTTGACATTGCCGCCTGCTATTGCTCCGACGAAAACGGAATCCGTGAGCTTGAAAAAAAGCTTGCCTCAACCGATGCTAAATATCGCTTTTACAAAGCCGATGTTTCGGATTATAACCAAGTTAAAAATATGTTTGCAGACGCCGCCGAATTTTTCGGAGGCGTTTCTGTGCTTGTAAATAATGCGGGCATTGCCCAGCAAAAGCTTTTTACCGATATCACCGAAGAAGAGTTTGACCGTATTACGGCGGTCAACTTTAAAAGCGTTTTCAACTGCTGTAAATGCGCCGTGCCGTTCATGGTCAGCGAAAAAAGCGGAAAAATCATCAACATTTCCTCAATGTGGGGTGTGTGCGGTGCTTCCTGCGAGGTGGTTTATTCCGCAACCAAAGCGGCTGTAATCGGGCTGACAAAAGCGCTTGCCAAGGAGCTTGCGCCGAGCAACATTCAGGTTAACTGCGTTGCGCCCGGAGCGATTGACACAAAAATGAATAACAATCTGTCGCAGGACGAAAAGGATGCGTTTGCCGCCGAAATTCCGGCGGGGCGTTTCGGAACTGCCGCGGAAATAGCGGGCGTTGTTTCGTTTCTTGCGGGCAATGATTCCGGCTATGTGACGGCGCAGGTAATCACCGCCGACGGCGGATTGATATAGTCATAATGCCGAAAAAACGGCATTCTTTTTAGTCATAGTTTACTATTGATTTAATGGAAACGTTATGATAGAATTAAATATAAATTAAAATCAGTAATTGTTTGGAGGAAGATATATGGCTAAATGTCCCAAATGCGGCCGCAAACTTACTTTGTTTGATTGGAAACCCAACTGCCCTGAGTGCGGTGTTAACCTTGTTTATTACGGAATGGAAGAAAGACTGCTCAAAGAGGCGGATGCCGCTGAAGCAGAGCACGCAAAGCTTCAAAAGAGAATTGACAGACTCAAGGCTTCTTTTGTCGGCTCAAAGCTCACAATAATCAGAATTATTCTTTCGATTCTTCCCATTCCCGCTCTTTTGCTTCCCCTTTGCACGGTTGCGTACAGCGGTCCGTTCATCGAAGCAACAACCAAGTCAATAAATGCCATCGAGATTTATAATCTCGTTTCTTCGCTTGATTTCGATGCGTTGTTCACAATGCTCGGCTCAAATCTTCTCGGCACAAGCTTTATAGGCTATCTCGGTGCACTTGCATGCATACTTCTTTCACTCGTTTTTGTTATAGTCAGCCTTCTTATGCTGATGCTTGCATGCTCTCCCAAAGGCAACCCCAGAAACATAACTCTTAACATCATCACCATAATCCTTGCAATCGCATCAGGCGTATTCTTTATGGTGTTTGCAAACGGCATCAACGCTGTTTTCCCCGAATTTATCAGCGGCTCAATTGGCTTCGGTCTCTTTGTTTACATCGGCGCTCTTGCTCTTCTTCTTGCAATCAACATTGTTATTGCAGTTAAGGGCGTTGAGGTTAAATATAAGCAGTGCTATGTAGGCGGTATTCCCGCAGAGGAATACTTTGAGCTTGTTGAAAAAGGCACGGATATCGACACGATCCACGCTATGATGGCAGAAGCTCTTGAAGAACAGAGCGCAGCCAAGGAAACTGAAAAAGCGGAAGCAAAAGCATAAAGACAAAAACTAAGGAGCTGTGAAAACAGCTCCTTTTTATTATATTTTATTATATGTATTTTTCGATAAATGCTTTAACCCGTGCATCATATTCTTCTTTGGCGTCATAATAACTGTAGGCATGGGCTGCACCGGGCACGGTGAAGATTTCTTTCGGCGTGGGGCAGGCATCATAAAGCCTTTGGCACATCGGGAACGGAACAAGCTTATCTTCTTCTCCGTGGATGAATATAACGGGATTTTTTGCGTTCGGCATTGTTCCGAGGGGGTCGGCGTCCTTTTTAAGGTCATATTTTGAAAGCGCGCGACAGTAGAGATTGGTAACTCCCGTAAAGAAATTTGCCGTGCGGTTCAGCTTGTAGCTTTTCATAGAGTCCGCAACCTGCTCAAATGCGTTTGTGAAGCCGCAGTCCTCAACGATTATTTTAACCTGCTTTTGCGGGTTGGTGTTGTTGACAAGCATAACCGTTGCCGCTCCCATCGAAATTCCGTGCAAAACTATTTCAATATCCTCACCGAAACGTTCAACAAGATAATCAATCCAAAGCTTTATATCCTTGTGGTCAAGCGCACCAAAGCCGATTTGGTTGCCGTCGCTTCTGCCGTGGCCTCTTAAATCGGGCAGGAGATAGTTATATCCCATTGTGTAATAATAAAATGGGAACAGATGGCTGCATTCGTCGGGGCCGTTGCAGTTATGGCCGTGAACACATATTGCAAAACGCTTGCATTCCTCTTTTGCGGGCACAAACCATGCTTTGAGACGTAGCTTGTCGGGGGTTATTATTTCCAAATCCTCGGGATTATGCGAATAAAGAAATGCATTGTTTTTGGCGCGTATTTCCGCTCGGAGAATTCTTTTGGGGTCTGTTTCAACCTTTGGCTTTTTTCTGGGAACGCAGGCAATCTGATAGCCCTTTGCGCCGACAATCGCGACCGCGGCAGTTCCGAGAAGACCTGCGGCTGCGGCAATTTTGCGTTTTTTCATGCTCAAAACCTCCTTGCTGATTAAATCTTATCACAAACAAAGGAAATATGCAATCGAGCAAATAAAATCGAATGTCAAAAAATTTTAAAAATTTTTTAAAAAATGTGTTGACAAATCGGGAATGATAATATATAATAAACAAGCTCTTTGGTTAGGGCAGTTAAATGGCGGCATAGCTCAGAGGCTAGAGCAACCGGTTCATACCCGGTAGGTCGTGGGTTCAAATCCAACTGCCGCTACCAATTTTATGGCCCGGTGGTCAAGCGGTTAAGACACCGCCCTTTCACGGCGGTA
>JAGAOT010000027.1 GCA_017623615.1 Clostridia bacterium
CGATTGCCCTTGCGATAAAATGCGAATGCGGCACAATAGTGCAGACGGGTGACTTTAAGATTGACAGCACTCCCATTGACGGCGGCATGATTGAGCTTTCACGCTTTGCCCAGCTCGGCGACGAGGGCGTGCTTGCGCTTCTCTCCGACTCCACCAACGCCGAAAGACCGGGCTACACCGAAAGCGAGCGCAAGGTTGGCGAATCCTTTGAGGTGCTTTTCAGAAAAGCGGGCAAGGGCAGAATTATTGTTGCAACATTCGCTTCCAACATTCACAGAGTTCAGCAGATAATCAATGTTGCAAGCTCACTCGGACGTAAGGTTGCCATTATCGGCAGAAGCCTTGAAAACGTTGTTAATATCAGTGCACAGCTCGGCTATCTCAATATCCCCGACAACGTTCTTATCAGCGCGGATTTGATTAACCGCTATCCCGCCGAAAATATTGTTATTATAACCACGGGCAGCCAGGGCGAGCCGATGTCGGCTCTTTCAAGAATGGCGTTCTCCGACCATAAAAAGGTCGAGATTTGCCCCAACGACTATGTTATTATTTCCGCAACGCCCATTCCCGGCAACGAAAAGACCGTCGGCAAGGTTGTCAATGAATTATTAAAGCTCGGTGCGCATGTTATCTATGAAAAGATGTATGACGTTCATGTTTCGGGTCACGCATGCCAGGAAGAGTTAAAGCTTATAATGGGTCTTGTTAAGCCCAAATATTTTATACCCGTTCACGGCGAGCAGAAGCATCTTCGCAAGCATGCCGCCCTTGCCGAGGGTATGGGCATCGGAAAAGAAAACATCTTTATTGCCGATAACGGCTATGTTGCGGAAATCACAAGCAAATCCATCAAGAGCGGCGCTCCCGTTCCCGCAGGCAAGGTCTTTGTTGACGGCTACGGTGTGGGCGATGTCGGCAGCGTTGTGCTCCGCGACAGAAAGCATCTTGCGCAGGACGGCATTATTATCGTTGCCGCTTCGATAGATTACGAAACGGGTCAGCTTATCGCGGGTCCCGAGGTTATTTCCAGAGGCTTTGTTTATGTTAAGGAAGCCGAGGAGCTTATTGCCAACGCAAGAAAAATTGCCGAAAAATCGCTTGAGGGCTGTTACTATAATAATATCAGCGATATCGGAGCAATCAAGGGCAAGCTTCGCGATGCGGTTTCTCATTTCGTTTATGAACAGACAAAGAGAAGCCCGATGATTCTCCCTGTTATTATGGAGGTTTAAATGAAATTCAAAGGTTTTTGGTATGACAGCCTGATGATTTGCCTGACTGCGGGAATTGCCGCGGTCTTTATCGCCATGACTGCCTTTGTTGAGCCGAGGCTTGCGGTTGCAGAGGGTATTGCATTTTTGATTGTGTGCGTTATTGCGGTTTACAGAGCCTTGTCCGCCAAAAACAGATATAAGCGTTTTATTATCAAAACGTCGAAAAAGCTTGATTTTACGGACCAAAAGGTGCTGTCAACCTTCCCTTTCCCCGTTGCGGTTTGCGACGAAAAGGGCTACATAACATGGTGCAGTAACCGCTTTTTAAACGAAATATCGCTCGGCGATATAACACAGACCGACAATATTGTTAAATTTACAAACGGAATAAAGCTTGATGTTATTGTCCAGAGCGGCGAAACAAGTGTCTTGCTCAATGACAGATATTACACCGTCTATCCGATAAAGTATATTTCCGGCGGCAAAAATTACTGCGCTGTCTATTACTTTGACAACACCACTCTCAAAAAGACGGAGCTTGAATATATCAATTCGCGCCCCTATGCCGTTTTGATTGAGCTTGATAACCTCGATGAATCAAGGTCGGAGCTTCGTGACAGCGAGCGCACCGAGATTAAAAGCCAGATTGAAGCAATGCTCGATGACTGGACGGAAAAATACGACAGCGTTATCAAAAAGATTGGCGACGACAGATATCTTTCCGTCACGGAGAGAAAAAACATCAACCTCATGATTGAGGACAGGTTTTCCGTGCTCGAAGCCGTTCGCAATTTTGAATACAAGGGCAAAAAAATCGGCGCGACCCTTTCAATCGGCGTTGCGGCGGGTGACAACATAAAGAAAAGCGAAAGAAATTCAAGGAAATCTCTTGAAATGGCTCTCGGCAGAGGCGGCGACCAGGTTGCAATCAAAACCAAAGACGGTTATGACTACATCGGCGGCGTTTCCAAGAGCGCGGAAAAGCGCAACAAGGTTAAAAGCCGCGTTATCGGCTCCGCGCTTGCAGAGCTTATAAAATCCGCAAGCAATGTTATCGTTATGGGTCATGCTTATACCGACCTTGATGCGATAGGCGCGGCGGTGGGTGTTGCGTGCGCGGCGCAAAGCTTTGATATTCCCGTATGCATTGCAACCGACAAAAAGAAAACCCTTGCTTCAAGCCTTATTGATAAGCTTGAAAAAGAGGGGATGGGCAGCCTTATCGTCGGGCAGGAAACTGCAAACGAGCTGCTCGGCAAAAAAACTCTGCTTGTTCTTGTTGATACTCATATAGAGGGCTTTGCGGAATTCCCCAAGCTCTATGAAAAAGCGGAAACAAGGGTTATTATCGACCATCACCGCAGAGCGGTTACGGATATCGAAAACGCGGTTATTTTCCACCATGACCCAGGGGCTTCCTCGGCGTGTGAAATGGTAACGGAGCTTTTGCAATATATCAATCCCGATATAAGCATAACCAAAACAGTTGCCGAAGCCCTGCTTGCGGGCATTATGCTTGACACAAAGGATTTTGTTGTCGGAGCGGGTGTCAGAACCTTTGAGGCGGCGGCGTTCCTCAAGGATAAAAATGCTGATACGGTCAGCGTCAAAAAGCTTTTTGCAACCTCAATGGAGGTGAATAAGCTTCGCACAAAGGTTATTTCCGCGGCGGAGAGCTTTATGGGCTGCGCTGTTTCGGCGGCAGATTTCCAGTCGCCCGATATCAGAATTATTTCCGCGCAGGCTGCGGATGAGCTGCTTAAGGTCAGCGGAATAAAAGCCTCGTTTGTTATGTTTGAAAACGGCGGAGCAATAAATATTTCGGCTCGAAGCCTCGGCGAGGTCAATGTTCAGCTTATAATGGAAGCTCTCGGCGGAGGCGGCCATCAAAACATGGCGGCATGCCAGCTCAAGGGCTGCACCATGATAACGGCTAAAGAAAAGCTGAACGGAGCAATTAAAGAATTTTTCGAAAAAAACTCATAAGGAGATTTAAAGATATGAAAGTTGTATTAATCCAGGATGTTAAAGGACTCGGAAAAAAAGGTGAGCTTGTAAGCACATCTGACGGCTATGCAAGAAACTTCCTTTTCCCCAGAAAGCTTGCAATGGAAGCAAATTCGCAGGCAATGAGTGAGCTTAAAAACAGAGAAGCTTCCGAAAAGCACCGCATTGAAACCGAGATTGCCGCCGCAAAGGCAAGCGCAGCAAAGCTTGAGGGCAAAACAGTCAAGATGACTGCAAAAGCTGGCGCAAACGGCAAGCTTTTCGGCTCTGTAACCTCAAAAGACGTTGCGGCACTCATTTCAAACCAGTTCGGCATTCAGCTTGACAAGCGCAAGGTTGTTGTTGACGACATCAAGGCATTCGGTACTTATCCCGTTGAGGTTAAGCTTTATAACGGAATTTCCGCATCAATGTTTGTAATGGTAGGCGAATAAAATGGCAGAAAACGGTTTGCTTTCTTTTGACAATATAACAATGCCTTACAGTGCCGAAGCGGAGCAGGCGGTTTTGGGCAGCATTCTTGTTGACCCCTCCTGCCTTTCGCAGGCGGCGGTTTACATAACGCCCGAATCGTTCTTTCTTCCGCAGCATTCGGCTATCTTTGAGGCAATGATAACCATTGACAGCACCGGCAAGGTTATTGACCCGCTTGTTATTCTCGATTTGCTTGTTCAGCAGAATGTTTATGACAATGCTGCAGGCAGAAACTATCTTTTCCAGCTTGCGGAGAGCGTTCCGTCAACTGCAAATGTTGAGATGTATGCAAAGATAGTGCGTGAGAAGTTCTATATGAGAACTCTCATCAACATTTCAAGCGAAACGATTGAAAACGCGGTTGCTCAGCAGGAAACGGCAGATGCTCTGCTTGATAACGCGGAGCAAAAAATCTATAACATCCGTCAGGGCAAAACCTCCAACGCACCCTCAAAGCTCAAGGATATCATTGTTAACAATGTTTACGATACCCTCAAAAAGATAACGGGTGAAGATAAAGAGCTTTATAAGGGCTACACAACCGGCTATTCGGATTTGGACAAGGTGCTCACGGGTCTTAACCGCTCCGACCTTATTCTTATCGGCGCAAGACCAGCAATGGGTAAAACGAGCTTTGCGCTCAACCTTGCAAGAAACGTTGCCGCGCTTGGCAAGCGCAAGGTGCTTTTCTTCTCGCTCGAAATGACGAAGGAACAGCTTGCAATGAGAGTTCTCGGCACGGAAGCGCGCGTTTCCAGCATGAAAATGAGAAACGGCAACATCTCACAAGATGAATGGATTAGGCTCGGCATGGCAACAAGCGCGCTCAATGACTGTGAGCTTTATTTTGACGATACTTCAAGCATTACCGTGCCCGAAATGAAAGCGAAAACAAGGCGTTTGGGTGGCGTTGAATGCGTTATTATTGACTATCTAGGTCTTATTAAGGGCAGCACAAGAACGGAAAACCGTGTTCAGGAGGTTTCCGAAATTACCCGTAACCTTAAAATGATGGCAAAGGATTTGAATATCCCCGTCATCTGCTGTGCGCAGCTTTCCAGAGGCACGGAGGGCAGAGGCAAATCCCACAGACCCCAGCTTTCCGACCTGCGTGAATCGGGCTCAATCGAGCAGGATGCGGATATCGTTATGATGCTTTACCGACCCGATTACTACAAAGGCGAGAGAGAGGATGACGAGCCGGAGGAGCAGAAGCAGGATGCCAACATTGCCGAGGTTATTGTTGTTAAAAACCGCCACGGCGAAACGGGCACGGTTGAATTTGTGTTTGACGGCGAACACACCTTATTCCTCCAGCTTGAAAAAATTCACGATGATTAATAAGATTAAATCGGCAATAGAAAAATATTCAATGCTTCCCGTCGGCGCAACGGTTGTTGCGGCGGTTTCGGGCGGCAGCGATTCAATGGCAATGCTGACCGCTCTCAACATGCTCAAAAACGAATATTCAATCGAGCTTTGCGCAGCGCATGTTAACCATTGCCTGCGCGGCGAGGATGCCGACAGCGACGAAGCTTTTGTTGTTCAAAAGTGCAATGAAATGGGCATCCCCGTGCATGTGCTTCGGGCCGATGTTGCAAAAAAAGCGGCTGAAAGCGGCGAAAGCTTTGAGGAGTGCGGGCGCAGGGTCAGATATGAGTTTTTTGCTTCAATAGCCGAAAATGCGCTTATTGCCACCGCGCACAACCTTGATGACAGAGTTGAAACCTTTCTTTTCAATTTTGCAAGGGGCAGCGCACTGCGCGGGCTTTGTTCAATTCCCGCAAAAAGAGATAACATAATAAGACCGCTCATTGATTGCACCAAGGCTGAAATCTTTGATTTCTGCGAGAAAAATTTAATAGAATATGTAACCGATGCCACAAATGCGGATGTTAAGTATGCGCGAAACAGAATAAGGCACAATGTCATAACCGAGCTTCGCGAAATCAATCCGTCTTTTGAAAGTTGTGCGGCAAGGTGCATTTCCGCGGTTAACGAGGATGAGCGATTTTTGTCGTCGCTTGCCGATGAGCTTGTTGAAAAGGCAATGACAGACGGCGGCTTTGATGCTTCCGTTATTTCCGAAGCTCCCGCACCGCTCAAAAAACGCGCGGTTATCAAAATCTGTGAAAAGAGCGTTGATATTACTCCTGAACAGAAATTTGTTGAAAAAATCTGTGATTTGCTCAAAGATGCGGGCAGTCTGCAGATTAACGGCGGCGTAACCGTCAGGGTGCGCAGGGGAGTGCTTGATTTTCCGCAGGAAGAAGCAAATCCTGAGCCTGTTAAGATTGAAAACGGCAGAGCAGCTTTTGCGGGTGCAAGCATAGAAACACAAATTATTAATATTAATGAAATAAATAATTTACAAAACATTTTAAAACAGGGCTTGGAATATTTCCTCGATTGTGATAAAATACTCGGCGATGTTACTGTCAGAAGCCGTGCGGCAGGCGATAAAATAACGCTCAAATCGCGCGGAGTGACAAAATCGCTCAAAAAGCTTTTTAATGAGCTTGCGGTTGCTCCCGAAAAAAGAAACGGAATTGCGGTTTTCGCCGATGACGGCGGAGTTATTCTTGTTGAGGGTGTCGGATGTGATGCGAGAGCTGCGGTTACAAAGGCAACCGAAAAAGTTATGATTGTTAAAATCAAAAGATAAATATGGGGTATGACTATATGCTGAAAGATATTGAAAAGGTATATTACAGCGAAGAAACCATTCGTGAAATTGTTGAACGCCTCGGAAAGCAGATAAGTGAAGATTATAAGGATAAAAACCTGCTTCTTGTCAGCGTGCTTAAAGGCTCCGTTATTTTTATGGCGGATTTGATGAGGGCGATAACCGTGCCCTGCGCGATTGATTTCATGTGTGTTTCCAGCTATAAAGATAAAGCGGTTTCCTCAGGCGTTGTCAAGATTGTTAAAGACCTTGACATTGATTTGCAGGGCTGGGATGTTCTTATAGTTGAAGATATTCTTGACTCAGGCAAAACATTGAGCTATCTTAAAAAGCTTCTTTTAAGCAGAAACCCGAAAAGCATCAGAATATGCACTCTGCTTGACAAACCCGAGCGCAGAGCGGTTGATGATGTTTTTGCCGATTATTCGGGAGCGGAAGTTCCTGACGAATTTGTTGTCGGCTACGGTCTTGACTACAATGAAAAATACAGAAATCTTCCGTATATCGGAGTTCTCAAAAGAGAGATATATGAAAAATAATTGAACCTTCGCGGGGAAAGATAGATTAAGGAGTGATTATTCCAGTTGAATACAAAAAATAACAAACCGGGTGACTTCAAGAAGAAGCTGCCGACAATACTTTCATATATTCTGATTCCCGTTATGATAATCGGCGGCATGTTTTTCTACATGCAGAATCAGACAAAAGAAAAAACAGAATATTACGAAATCGTTGCTCTTTTCGATGAGGGCAAGGTTGCCGAATATAAGCTTAATTTGAGCAGCGGAGCGCTCACTTATACGCTTCGGGGCGAGGAGCAGGCGCGTTCCTTCTCCGTGCCGAGCGTCAGCCTTTTTGTTGAGGATATTCACGAAAGCGTTATCAAATATAACCGTGAAAATCCCAAAAACAAGATAGAGGCGGATTATATTGCCGGCTCAACGGGCGAATGGCTTTATAACATCGTTCCCACTCTGCTTTTGCTTGCGGTTATGGGCGTTTTGACCTTCTTCATGTTCAGACGCATGAATCAGACAATGACCAACGAAAACAACCGCACCTTAAGCTTCGGCAAAGCAAGAATCAAGCATGCAAAGGACGAAAAGAGAAAAACAACATTCAAGGATGTTGCAGGTGCGGATGAGGAAAAAGAAGAGCTTGAAGAAATTGTTCAGTTCCTCAAAGACCCCCACAAGTTCGATACTCTCGGTGCACGCATTCCCAAGGGCGTTTTGCTTGTAGGCCCTCCGGGCACGGGTAAAACCCTGCTTGCAAGGGCGGTTGCGGGCGAAGCGGATGTTCCGTTCTTCTCAATTTCGGGCTCTGACTTTGTTGAGATGTATGTCGGTGTCGGCGCATCAAGAGTGCGCGACCTTTTTGACCAGGCAAAGAGAAGCTCGCCTTCAATTATTTTCATCGACGAAATTGATGCCGTAGGCCGCCACAGAGGCGCAGGCATGGGCGGCGGTCATGATGAAAGAGAACAGACTCTTAACCAGCTTCTTGTTGAAATGGACGGCTTCGGCGCAAACGAGGGCGTTATTGTTATTGCGGCAACCAACCGCCCCGATATCCTTGACCCCGCGCTTCTCCGCCCCGGCAGATTTGACCGTCAGGTAACCGTTAATTATCCCGACACAAAGGGCAGAGTTGAGATTCTTAAAGTTCATGCAAAGGGCAAACCCATCGCTCCCGATGTTGACCTTAACAGCATTGCTCACGCAACCGTCGGCTTCACCGGTGCTGACCTTGAAAACTTGCTCAACGAAGCAGCGCTTCTTGCGGCAAGAAACGATAAAAAGGCAATCACCATGGAGGAGATTGACGAGGCCGCCCTTAAAGTTCAGGTCGGCTCCGAAAAGAAATCCCATAAGATGAACGAAAAAGCGAAAAAGCTGACTGCTTATCACGAGGCGGGTCACGCCGTTTCAAGCTTCTATCTTGAAAACAAAGACCCCGTTCATCAGATTTCGATTATCCCCAGAGGCATGGCAGGCGGCTACACGCTTTACAGACCCGTTGAGGATAAGAATTACACCTCCAAGAACGAGATGCTTGATAACCTTGTCAGCCTGCTTGGCGGACGCGTTGCGGAGGCGCTTGTTCTCGGCGATATTTCAACGGGTGCTTCAAACGATATTGAAAGAGCAACCGAAATTGCCAGAAGCATGGTTACAAAATACGGCATGAGCGAAAAGCTTGGTCCCATCTCCTTCGGCGGCGAAAACCATCAGGTTTTCCTCGGAAAAGATTACAGCAACGTTCGCAACTATTCCGAAAGCGTTGCGGCGCAGATTGACGAAGAGATTGAAAGCATCATCAGAAATGCTTACGGCAGAACGGAAAGCATCCTCACCGAGCATATGGATAAGCTTCATATAATCGCTCAGAAGCTCTTTGAGCACGAGAAGATGACAGGCGAGGAATTTGCCGCAATCATGACCGAAACGGCTCCCGCAGCCGCTGAAAGCGAAACAAACGAATAAAACATTAATCACCGCAGACTGAGTATTGTCTGCGGTGATATTTCTTTATAAGATACAGTTGACAGTTTAAGGCTTTAGATTTATAATCAATAAAAAACATAGATTGAAATGATTCGAACTAAATACGCCTTTCAAAACCGTATGGAGTTCAAATCATTTCACTCTAAAGTGTTAAGAGGTGCAATATGGCAACTGTAAAACTTGTTTTAGCATTCTTTATTTCGCTTTTTCAGATTCTTACGCCCGTAACGGCTCTTGTTATGAATTTCGGTGAAAGCAATTTTTTTGACGAGTGGTCGGCAACGGATAAGTTCACGGCAGATTATTGTGCGGAAATTGAAAAGAACCCGAACGAAGATTTTATTATCCTTAACCTTGCCGATGTACAGCTTAAAGATGATTTGGTTTATGAGGAAGAAGGCGAGAAAACAGAAGAGATGATTGACAGTCTCATCCAAAAAACCAAACCTGACCTCATCACACTGACGGGTGACAATGCTTGGGGCACGATTGCGTATATTAAACTTATCAATCAGATTGATTCTTACGGTATTCCTTGGGCACCCGTTATGGGAAATCACGACGGTCAGTGCCTGATAAATGAATTTTGGGCTGCTTATCTTCTCTTCAAGGCCGAAAACTGTCTTTTTGAGTTTGGTCCCGAAAACATGGGCTACGGCAACTATATCATAAACATTACCGAAAACGGAAAAATCATCCACACGCTTTTCATGGTTGATACTCATAATAACGCAGAATTTACTCTTGAAGACGGCTCAACGGTTGGCGGTTATGACCATCTCTGGGATAATCAGATTGAGTGGTATAAGTGGGCTGTTAACGGGATTACCGAAATTGCGGGCAAAACTGTTGAAAGTTCGGTTTTTTTACATATTCCCGTTTGTGAATACAAAGATGCATGGTTAAAAGCCTATGGCAGCGATGAGCACGGAGCTCTTGCTTCTGAGCTTGCCCCTGCCGCAATCGGCATTAACGGAGAAGGCGTATGCTGTTCACCCGTAAACAACGGTTTCTTTGATGTTTGCAAAGGACTCGGAAGCACAAAAAATATATTTGCAGGTCACGACCATGCAAATAATTTCCAGATTTATTATGAGGGTATCAGACTCAACTATACGCTCAAAACCGGATACGGTGCATATTATACCGACGGTCTTATGGGCGGAACGGTAATATCGGTTAACTCTGACGGCGCGGCATATGCAGAGCATCTTTATATGTCAAACTGAAAAAACAATTTGATGAGCTGAACATACGGTAAAAGCCAAGGTGAAAATTCCACCTTGGCTTTAATCATTTTATGACCTTTTTGTAATCTTACCGACGAGCATAAACAGTATAAACACAGCGATATTCGCTGCAACGATTGTTGAGCCGACGGGCGTTCCGTATAGTATCGCAATAATAATTCCGATAACTGCGCATACTACCGCAATCACAGCCGAGCTGATTATAACCGAAAAGAAATTTTTGAAAATACGCATTGCCGCAAGGGCGGGGAAGATAATCAATGCGGAAATCAGAAGCGCGCCAACAAGATTCATTGCGAGCACTATTACAACTGCGGTAACAACCGCAATGAGTGTGTTGTATGCCTTTGCGTTTGTGCCCGTTGCCGAGGCAAAATCCTCGTCGAAAGTAACAGCGAATATCTTGTGATAAAACAGAATGAACACAAGCAAAACAACGCAAGCAAGCAGAACGCAGAGAAGAACATCGGTCTGAGAAAGCGTAAGTATTGAGGTAGAGCCGAAAAGCGTTGTGCATACATCACCGCTCACGTTTGACGAAACGGAAAAAATGTTTAAAAGCAGATATCCGAGGGCAAGCGCGCCGACTGAAATCATTGCAATCGCCGCATCGCCCTTAATTTTTGCGTTGCCCGTTATTCCCAAAAGGATTATTGCCGCAACAATGGTTATCGGCAGGGTAACGGTCATCGGTGCCATGCTGCATACGGTTGCTATTGCCATTGCGCCGAATGCAACATGCGAAAGTCCGTCGCCAATCATCGAATATCTTTTCAGCACAAGGCTGACTCCGAGAAGAGCGGCACAGAGTGCAATCAGAACGCCCGCAATGAGAGCGTAGCGCACAAACGGATAGCTGAAATAAGAGGTTAATGTTTCAATTATATTCATTCGTCACACCCTCCGTCGCAGATAAAGCAGTGGCAGCCGTCGCTGTTTTTATAGTCCTCTTTTGTTCCGAAGAAAAGGGGCTTGTTGCCGATGTGCAGAATGTGAGAAGCAAATTCAATCGCGGCGTGGATATCGTGAGAAACCATTATAACCGTGACGCCCTCTTTGTTTATATCGGTTATCAGCTTGTAAAGATTTTTTGTAACAACGGGGTCAAGCCCCGCAACCGGCTCGTCAAGCACAAGCAGCTTTTTGCTTGCGCAAAGTGCCCTTGCAAGCAAAACCCTTTGCTGCTGACCGCCCGAAAGCTCTCTGTAACAGCTTTTTGCAAGGTTTGTTATATCCAAACGCTCCATAATGTCAAGCGCACGCCTTTTTTGCTCTTTTGAATAAAACGGGCGCATTCCGCAGCCGTTAAGGCAGCCCGAAAAAACAATTTCTTTAACCGAAGCGGGAAAATCCTTTTGCACCTCGGTTTGCTGCGGCAGATAGCCTATTTCTTTTTGCTTTAATCCATCGCCGAATTCAATTTTGCCTGCAACAACATTCTTTTGCCCGAGCAGCGTTTTCATAAGCGTGCTTTTGCCGGAGCCGTTTTCACCCACGATGCAGAGATAGTCGCCTTGGTTAACTTCAAAATTAAGGTCGGTAACTATCGGCTTGCCCTCGTATCCGAGCGAAGCTCCGCTGACTGTAATCAATGCCATCAGTTAAGTGCCTCCCGAAGAATTTCAAGATTGTTTTCCATAATATTAAGGTAATTTGCGCCTTGTACGATATCTACAGAGGATACCGATTGGCATGAGTTGAGCGAGAGCACCTTTGCGCCCGTTTCGCCCGAAATCATTTCCGCAATCGAGCCGTCAGAGCCGTCAATGGAAAGAATGACGGGCAAATTCAGTTCTTTGGTTTTGTCGATGAGAAACGCCATTGTTTCAAAGCTCGCTTCGCTTTCCGATGAACAGCCGGCGAACGCGGCGTAATATGTCAGAGAATAATCCTCTGTCATATATCTGAAAGGAAAGCGGTCTGCAAAAAGGAGTGTATTCCTTTCGGCAGAGTTGATAACGGCTTGGTATTCGCCGTCAAGTGCGTTAAGCTTTTCAATATATTCATCGGCATTTGCTCTGTAGAGTGCTGCATTTTGCGCATCAATTTCGCAAAGCGCATTGCAGAGATAATCCGTGATTTTTGCGGCGTTTTTAAGAGAAAGCCAGATATGCTCGTCCTCTTTTTCGTGGTCGCCGTCATGCGCTTCAATATGCTCGTGCTCATGGTCATGCTCCATGCCCGCGGCATATTCTTCTTCAAGAGTATCAACCGTATCCATCAGCGCAACCGCCTTTAAATCGGGATTGTTTGCGGATTTCAGCGCGCCCTCTGCCCATGAGTCCGAAACCCCGCCGAGATAAACAAACAAATCAGCCGAGCCTATTGCGATTATATCCTGCGCCGTCGGCTCATAGCTGTGCAAATCCCCGCCGTCGTCAACAAGCATGGCAAGCCCCTCGTCGGAGCCGAGAATGTTTTTGATGTAATCATATTGCGGAAATGCCGTGCAAACAATTTTCAGACCCTCGCTTTCCTGCGCCGTGTTGCCGCAGGAGCAAAGAGAAAATGCAAGAATAAATATAAGTATTAACGAAACAATTTTTTTCATTTTGTCCTCCGCTTTATTTGCAGTTGCCGCATTTGCCCAGCAGCATTGTGTGGCTGTCAATTTCAAAATGCGTGCTTTCTTTGATATCGTTTTGTATCAGCGCGGTTACGCTGTGGTCAAGATGATATACCTTTCCGCAGTCCGTGCACTTCATGTGCAGATGTCCGTCGCATTTTTCGCTGTTAACATACTGATAAACAAAGCTTCTGCTGTTGCCTTTTACAGAGCGGTGAACAAGCCCGTCCTCAACCAGCTTTGTCATCAGTCTGTATGCCGTGCTCTGGCTTATTCCGCCGCCGCTCATTTTCTCAACTATTTCCTCAACAGTAAATGCTTCCTTTGAATGCGCCTGCAAAAAATCAATCAAAGCCTTGCGCTGATGTGTGTTATAGGTTTTCATTTTCAAATCATCTCCGAAATTGAGAATAACTCCTAAATTATTATACACATTTGAAAGCCGATGTCAATAATATTGGTTGACTTTGGAGCGATTTTGATATAAAATATTAACATTAATTTATTATACGGAGGTATTGAAATGAAAAAAATTGTTTCAATCGTGCTCGCACTTGTGCTTGCTTTCGGCGCCTGTGCAATTTCGGCTTCGGCTTATGACCTTGTTCCTCTTAAGTTCGACAAAAACGGCGAATTTAAAATCATGCATATTTGCGACTGCCAGGACGGTTATCCTGCAGTTGACACAATGCTTAAGTTTATTGATGCCGCTCTCAAGGAATATCAGCCCGATATCGTTGTTCTCGGCGGTGACAACACAACAGGCCCCAAAGAAACAAAAGCACAGGCTATTGAAGAGCTTTGCAAGGTTTTTGTTGATAATGAAACATATTTCACCCTTGTCTTCGGCAACCATGACCGTGAGCAGGGCTATGAAAACGACGAGCTTCTTCCCATGTATCAGCTTTACGGCAAGGGCTACTGCCTTGCATATGATGAGGTTCCCGCTCTTCACGGCACAGCAACCCACAATCTTCCCGTTATGAGCTCGGACGGAACAAAGGTTAAGTTCAATCTTTGGATGTTTGACTCAGGCTCACACTATATCGACGAAAACGGCAAAGACCTCGGCATCTATGACTGCGTAAGAGAAGACCAGATTAAGTGGTATCAGGAAGAGAGCAAGGCTCTCGAAGCTCTTGCAGGCGGCAAAGTTCCTTCCCTTGCATTCCAGCATATCGTTGTCGGCGAGGTTTATGAGGCTCTTTTCCACGAGTCACTTGTTGACCTCGGCGTGCTTACTCCCAAGGCAAACGGCAAAATTTATTCGTTCTTCCCCAGAACAGAAAACATTCAGGAAGGCTTCCTTTTTGAATTCCCTTGCCCCAGCGAAAAGAACCACGGTCAGTTTGATGCCATGGTTGAGCGCGGCGACGTGCTTGCAATGTTCTTCGGTCACGACCATATCAACTCATACACAACAGAGCTTGACGGAATTAAGATTATCAATACTCCCGGCGCAACATTCGATGCATACGGCAACGATATTGTAAGAGGTGTCAGAATGATTACCGTTAAGGAAAATGACCCCACGAAATTCGAAACGGAAGTTGTTACCGTCAGCCAGTTTGCGCTTGATAACAATGACTTTGCAGAGGATGCGGGTATCGACACCTTCACAGCAGGCCTTATGCTTTTCCTCGGTGATATCCTTCTCGCTCTCAATGGCTTAACAAAGGGCTTTTCCTCGATTATTTCAATGATTTTCTGATTATAACGAACAAGGCGGATTTGTTCCGCCTTGTTTTTTTATGGCAATATACCTTGAATTATTTTTTTGCATGGATTATACTGAAATATATAATGTATTAATTAAAGGAGCAATATAATGGATATCGGAAAAATTCTTTCTCACTGTGACCACACTCTGCTTGCCGTTGATGCAAAGTGGGATGATATAAAGCAAATCTGCGATGACGGCATGAAATATAAAACCGCAAGCGTGTGTATTCCCGCTTCTTATGTAAAGCAGGCGGCGGAATATGTTGACGGTGCTCTCGCAATCTGCACGGTTATCGGCTTCCCGAACGGCTATTCCACCACCGCCGCAAAGGCGTTTGAAGCCGCCGATGCAGTTAAAAACGGAGCTGACGAAATTGACATGGTCATCAATGTCGGCTGGGCAAAGGACGGCAGATTTGACGATATATTAAATGAAATAAAAGAAGTAAAAGCCGCGTGCGGGGATAAAATACTTAAAGTGATTATCGAAACATGCCTTTTGACGGACGAAGAGAAAAAAGAAATGTGCCGCGTCGTTACCGAATCTGGCGCGGACTTCATTAAAACCTCAACGGGATTTTCAAAGGGCGGTGCAACAAGAGAGGATATCGCTCTTTTTGCCGCCAATATCGGCGAAAATGTCAGAATGAAAGCCGCGGGAGGCATCCGCTCATTTGAGGATGCGCAGGATTATCTTGACCTCGGCTGTGAAAGGCTCGGCACAAGTGCGATAGTTAAACTGGTTAAAAACCAAGAGGTTACAGGATATTAAGGAGGATTTGTTATGAGCTTACCGACTCCGCACATTGCGGCAACCGAAAAGGATGCATTTGCCAAAACCGTTTTAATGCCCGGCGACCCTTTAAGGGCAAAGTATATTGCAGAAAATTTTCTCGAAAATCCCGTGCTTGTCAACAACACAAGGGGAGTGCAGGGCTATACGGGGTATTATAAAGGAAAAAGAGTTTCCGTTATGGCTTCGGGCATGGGCATGCCGTCGATAGGAATTTATTCCTATGAGCTTTTTAATTTTTATGATGTTGAAACAATAATCCGTGTCGGCTCCGCGGGCGCGATAAGCCCCGATTTGCATTTGCGCGACGTGATTTTCGGTATGGGCGCATGCACAAATTCTTCGTATGCAAGGCAGTATAATCTGCCCGGTGACTTTGCACCCATTGCAGACTATGGAACGCTCCAAAACGCCGTAAAAGCAGCGGATACGCTCGGAGTAAAGCCCTTTATAGGCAATCTGTTTTCATCGGATACTTTCTATGACGATGCAAACAGTCTTGCCGAGTGGCAGAAGATGGGCGTTCTCGCCGTTGAAATGGAGTGCGCCGCGCTTTATATGAACGCGGCAAGGGCGGGCAAAAGGGCTCTTGCAATCTGCACAATCTCTGATTGCCCTCTTTCGGGCGGAGAGGAATGCACAGCCCTTGAAAGGGAGCAGACCTTTAACAAAATGATTGAAATTGCATTGGAGGCGGCTGAATGAACAATTCAGAGCTTATAAAAGCCGCTCTTGAAGCGCGCGGGCTTTCATATTCGCCGTATTCGGGCTTTGCCGTGGGTGCGGCTCTGCTTTGTAAAGACGGCTCGGTTTTTACCGGCTGTAACATCGAAAACTCCGCGTTCACTCCCACCAACTGCGCCGAAAGAACAGCGTTTTTCAAGGCGGTTTCGGAGGGCAAAAAAGATTTTGTCAAAATTGCGGTAGTCGGTGGCAATGCAGATAAACAGCCTGATAATTACTGCCCGCCGTGCGGCGTCTGCAGGCAGGTTATGAAAGAATTCTGCTCACCCGATTTTGAAATAATCATGGCGAAGAATGCTGATGATTATAATGTAATGACCCTTGCCCATTTGCTTCCCGCATCCTTTGACAAACGTGAGGTTTGATATGAATTTTATTGATATTATCCGAAAAAAGCGTGACGGCTTTGAGCTCACCAAAGAGGAAATTGAATTTTTTGCTTTTTCCGCGGCAAACGAAACCGTTCCCGATTATCAGCTTTCCGCAATGCTTATGGCGATATATTTGAACGGGCTTAACGAACGCGAAACGCTTGATTTAACAACAGCTATGGCGCATTCGGGCGATATGGCGGATTTGTCGGCGATTGACGGCGTAAAGGGCGACAAGCACTCAACCGGCGGAGTGGGCGACAAAACAACGCTGATTGTTGCACCCATTGCTGCCGAATGCGATGTGAAGATTGCCAAAATGAGCGGCAGAGGTTTGGGGCATACGGGAGGCACGGTTGACAAGCTTGAATCCATACCGGGTTTTAAAACATCGCTCGAAACCGAAGAATTTTTTGCCGCTGTCAATGCGTGCGGTCTTTGCGTTGCAGGTCAGTCGGGCAGGCTTTGCCCTGCCGATAAAAAGCTTTACGGGCTTCGTGATGTTACCGCAACGGTTGACAACATGCCCCTCATCGCATCAAGCATCATGAGCAAAAAGCTTGCGGGCGGTGCGGACTGCATTGTTCTCGATGTCAAATGCGGAAGCGGAGCATTTATGAAAGACGCTTCTTCGGCAACGTCACTTGCCGAAAAGATGGTTGAGATTGGCAGGGGAGCGGGCAGAAGGGGTGCCGCGCTTATAACCGACATGGATGTGCCGCTCGGTCATAATATCGGCAATTCGCTTGAGGTTATCGAAGCTGTTGAAACGCTCAAGGGCAACGGACCCGAGGATTTAACCCGTATTTCCGTTTTGCTTGCCGCAAAGCTTCTGCAGCTTGCAGGTAAGGGCAGCTTTGAAGAATGCCAAACACTTGCAAAATCAAAGATAGATGACGGCACCGCGCTCAACAAGCTTGCGGAAATGGTTGCCGCGCAGGGCGGTAACGCGGAATATATCCGCAATCCCTCGCTTTTTGAAGCGGCAAAACACAGCTTTGAGGTCAAAGCTGCCGAAAACGGCTATATAGCTCATATGGATGCCGAGGGTATAGGCTCTGTCTGCGTCGCTTTAGGTGCGGGCAGAATGAGAAAAGAGGATTCGATTGACCCGAGTGCGGGAATAATTCTGCACAGAAAGACGGGAGATTACGTTGAAAAGGGCGAAGCTGTTGCAACGCTTTATGCATCGGACAATTCTCTTTTTGCCGCCGCATGCGAAAAATTCGCGCAGTCTGTTGAATTTTCCGCAGAAAGACCCGCGCTCAATCCGCTGCTGCTCGGCGTTGTTGAGTAATAATGCACAAAAATGCTCTGCATTTTTTGACTTGCCAAATTATGTGTATATATGATATAATCACATGCGAATAAATAATGATAGGAGATTTTATCATGGGAAAATTAAATCAAATCGATAAAGCTGCCGAGAGCAAGGGTTCGCTTCTTGTAACAATCTGGCAGTTTGTCAAGTTCATCGTTGTAAGCCTTCTTGCAATGATAGTTCAGTTCGTTCTTCTTAACACTCTTAACCTCATTCCCCCCATTGCAGAGCTTTACAATCAGGATTTCAGCTGGTGGGTATTCGTTTATCCCGTTGCAGTAGGCGGTCTCGGCTACTTCATCGTAAGCAACGTTGCCAACATCATCGCCCAGATTGTTGCTTTCTTTGTTAACAAAGAAAAGACCTTCAATTCCGGCGCAAATGTTGCGGTTGCTCTTCCCATCTACATAGTTTTCACAATCGCTCTTATTTTCTTCTCCGCATGGCTTAACCCCACTCTTAAAGAAGTATTCGTAGGCTGGGGTCTCGAAGAAGTTGCAGCAAAGAACATTGCAACAATGATTTGCTCCGCTGTTCAGTTCTTCCTCTATTTCCCCGTTGACAAAATTCTCTTCCACAAGAAGAAGGAAGAAAAGGCTGCATAATTGTTTGCTTATAAACACGGTGCTGTGCTACGGCACCGTGTTTTTTTTGTCCCAAACACCATATATAGTAAATTTTTTTGAAAAAATTCAAAATTTTGTGGTTTTACCTATTGCAAAACAAAATATATTGTGTTATTATAACACTACACCACCGATTAAACGCAACTAACCGAGGGGTTGATTAACATGAACATTCAAGGCTTTCAAAAATTAACTTTGCTCGATTATCCGGGCAAAATGGCATGCACGGTTTTCACGGCAGGCTGCAATCTGCGCTGTCCGTTCTGCCATAATTCAAGGCTTGTGCTGAATCCGGAAAAGCAGAGCGAGTTCAGCGAGGACGAAATTCTCACTTTTCTCAAAAAAAGGGTCGGCATTCTTGACGGCGTTGCGATATCGGGCGGTGAGCCGCTGATGCAAAAAGATATAGATGTTTTTATAAAGAAAGTAAGGGAACTCGGTTTCTTGGTGAAGCTTGACACAAACGGCACATATCCCGAAAGGCTTCGCGAGCTTGTTGAGCAAGGTCTTATTGACTATGTTGCCATGGATGTTAAAAATTCACCTGAGCTTTACGGCGAAACCGTCGGCATAAGCGGCTATGACATTTCCAAAATAAAAAAGAGCATCGATTTTTTGCTTGAGGGCAGGGTGGATTACGAATTCCGAACAACAGTTGTGCGCGAGTTTCACAGCGTTTTCGGCATGAATAACCTCGGCGAAATGATAAAGGGCGCAAAAAGGCATTTCCTGCAAGGCTTTATTGATTCCGGTGAACTCATCGGCTTCGGGCTGTCAGCCGTACCGAAAGAAGAGATGGAAGCAATGCGAAAAATCATGCTGAATTATGTTGAGGACTGTCAAATAAGAGGCGCATGAGAAAAATAACCAATTTTATCTGCATATATAGTGCATTTTTCACAAACTTAAAATATTCGGCACAATATCTTGTAAAATCCATTGACATAACCGCAATAATTTGTTAATATCTTAATCGCCGCCGTGCTATGGCGGCAAAAAACACAATATCTTGGGTATAATTAAAAATTAACATACAATATTATCGAAAGGAACGAAAGGCATGTATCAGGTAATCAAAAGAGACGGAAAAACAGCAGATTTCAACATCACCAAAATCGCCGAAGCCATTAAAAAGGCATTCGAATCTCAGGAGAAGCAGTATCATCCCTCAACCATCGATTTCCTCGCCCTTAAAGTAACAGCAGATTTCGAGCCCAAAATTCAAAACGGCACAATCGCTGTTGAGGATATTCAGGATAGTGTTGAATCCGTTCTTATCCAGGCGGGCTATGCCGATATCGCAAAGGCATACATTCTCTATCGCCGTCAGCGCGAAAAGCTCCGCAACCTCAAGTCAACCATTCTCGACTATAAGGAGCTTGTTAACAGCTATGTTAATGTTACCGACTGGCGCGTTAAAGAGAACTCAACCGTAACCTATTCCGTAGGCGGTCTTATTCTCAGCAACTCCGGCGCAATCACCGCTAACTATTGGCTTTCAGAAATCTATGATGACGAAATTGCCAATGCTCACAGAAACGCGGATATCCACATTCATGACCTTTCAATGCTTACCGGCTACTGCGCAGGCTGGTCACTCAAGCAGCTTATTCAGGAGGGTCTCGGCGGCGTAACAGGTAAGATTACCTCCGCCCCCGCAAGCCACCTTGCAACCCTTTGCAACCAGATGGTTAACTTCCTCGGCATTATGCAGAATGAATGGGCGGGTGCTCAGGCATTCTCATCATTCGACACATATCTCGCACCCTTCGTAAAGGTTGACAACCTCACATACGACCAGGTTAAGAAGTGCATTGAATCCTTTGTTTTCGGCGTTAACACTCCCAGCCGCTGGGGTACACAGGCTCCCTTCTCAAACATCACCCTTGACTGGACCGTTCCCGCTGACCTTGCAGAACAGAACGCTATTGTCGGCGGCAAGGAAATGGATTTCAAATATAAAGACTGCAAGGCTGAAATGGATATGATTAACAAAGCCTTCATCGAAATCATGATTGAGGGCGATGCCAACGGCCGCGGCTTCCAGTATCCCATTCCCACATATTCAATTACTGCTGACTTTGACTGGTCAGAAACAGAGAACAACAAGCTTCTCTTTGAAATGACCTCAAAATACGGCACACCTTATTTCTCAAACTATGTTAACAGCGATATGGAGCCCAGCGATGTCCGCTCCATGTGCTGCCGTCTGCGCCTTGACCTTCGCGAGCTTCGCAAGAAGAGCGGCGGTTTCTTCGGCAGCGGTGAAAGCACAGGCTCCGTCGGCGTTGTAACAATCAACCTTCCCAGAATTGCATATCTTGCCGAAAGTGAGGCAGACTTCTACAGAAGACTCGATAAGATGATGGATATTGCAGCCCGTTCACTCAAGGTTAAGCGCACCATCATCACAAAGCTTCTCGACGAGGGCCTTTATCCCTACACAAAGAGATATCTCGGCACTTTTGCAAACCACTTCTCAACCATCGGTCTTGTCGGCATGAACGAAGTCGGTCTTAATGCTAACTGGCTTCGCGCAAACATGACAAACGAGAAAACTCAGCAGTTTGCAAAGGATGTTCTTAACCACATGAGAGAGCGCCTTTCTGACTATCAGGAAGAATACGGCGACCTCTACAATCTCGAGGCAACTCCCGCAGAGTCCACATCTTACCGCCTTGCAAAGCATGACGTTAAGCGTTATCCCGGCATCATCACCGCTTCCGAAGAAACTCCCTACTACACCAACAGCTCCCATCTTCCCGTTGGCTACACAGAGGATATCTTTGAAGCTCTCGATATTCAGGACGAGCTCCAGACTCTCTACACATCGGGCACAGTTTTCCACGCATTCCTCGGCGAAAAGCTTCCCGATTGGAAGGCTGCCGCAGAGCTTGTTAAGAAGATTGCAAACAACTACAAGCTTCCCTATTATACTCTTTCACCCACGTATTCCGTATGTAAAAACCACGGCTATATTTCCGGCGAAGTTTTCACCTGCCCCGAGTGCGGTGAAACAACAGAGGTTTACAGCCGTATTACAGGCTACTACAGACCCGTTCAGAACTGGAACGACGGCAAGGCTCAGGAATATAAGGAGCGCAAGGTTTACGACATCGCAAACTCCGATATTTCAAAGCATAAGAAAACAGCAGAGGCTCCCAAGGCAAACATCGATTTTGAAGAAGAAAGCTGCGGTCTTGCAGACGGACTTTATCTTTTCAAAACCGCAACCTGCCCCAACTGCAAGGTAGCTATTTCGCTTCTCGGCAAGGCAGGCATTGAGGTTCAGGAGCTTATGGCTTATGAAAACGAAGAGCTTGCAATGAAGCTCGGCGTAAGACAGGCTCCCACTCTTGTTGTTGTTTCGGGCGGCGAAGCCGAAAACTATGCAGGCGTTGCAGAAATCAAGAAATTTATCGATGCTGCAAAGGGCGCAGCTATCTAAGGAATGACTTTAATGCATGATATAATCATAATTGGTGCGGGCCCCGCAGGTTTAACTGCGGCGCTCTATGCACTGCGCGCAGACAAATCCGTTCTTGTGCTTGAAAAAGGCACCTTCGGCGGTCAGATAACCTATTCTCCGCAGATTGAAAATTACCCCGGCTTTGCATCAATGAGCGGCAATGAATTTGCCGAAAAGCTTGTTGATCAGGTTATTTCGCAGGGTGCGGAGATTGAAATGGAAACAGTCACCGCCATTCGCGACAACGGCGCAACCAAAACCGTTGTTACCGAGGATGGCGAGCACGAAGCGAAGGCTGTTATCATTGCAACGGGTGTTAAGCACAGACAGACGGGTCTGCCCAACGAAAACGAGCTTGTCGGCGCGGGTATTTCATACTGCGCGGTTTGCGACGGCGCATTCTTCAAGGGTCAGACGGTTGCCGTTCTCGGCGGAGGAAATTCCGCTTTGCAGGAGGCTGTCCTGCTTTCCGACACCTGCAAAAAGGTTTATGTTATCCAGAATCTTGATTATTTCACGGGCGAAGCACGCCTTGTTGAAAAGCTTAAAGAAAAGGATAATGTTGAGTTCATTATGGGCACGGTTATTTCCGAGCTTAAGGGCGAAAAATCCCTTGAAGGTCTTGTGCTTAAAAAGGAATCGGATTCAAGCATAACCGAGCTTGCGGTTGACGGGCTTTTTGTTGCGATTGGTCTTATTCCCAACAATGCGGCGTTTGCCGATATTGCGGGGCTTAACGAATGGGGCTATATCGACTCAGACGAAAGCTGTGTTACCAAAACAGCGGGCGTATTTGTGGCAGGGGACTGCCGCCAAAAGCAGATTAGGCAAATTACAACCGCAACCGCAGACGGTTCAATAGCCGCTCTCGCAGCATGTAAATATATTGACGGTTAAAAACAAGGAACTTGCATAACTATGCAAGTTCCTTTTGCTATGTAGGGGTCGATGTAGGCATCGACCCTTTTCGAATTTGAGCCTAAAAGAAACTGTCTCTGCCTTTTTCAAGCTTGTTGACAATTCGGTTCATTTCGTCCTTTGAGCGAACGGAGCGGGTAAGGTCAATAATGCGTTTCTTTTCCGTTTCATTAAGATGCGAAAAGTTCTCCATTGCCTTTGCGTTTCTTGTCAGAGCCATTCCGAAGCCTTGCGGAATGCCGTTTAATTCAAACATATTAACACCTCAAGCTTATTTTTTCTCGATGAATGTGTTTTATTCGTTGGTTAGTGAAGAGTGAAAAATGAAAGGTTAAAAGTAAAAGATAGGCTTCGCCTAAAACTGTTTATAATTGGGTGATGGCAAAGCCCTCCCGAAACTTTTCAATCTTCATTTTTAACTTTTCACTTTTACATATTATAATACTTGTTTTTAATTAAAATATATGTTATAATATACCAAGTTTTATAATGGGGTGATAACGATGCGTTACAGAACACTCGGCAAAACCGGCGTTGAAGTTTCCGCGCTCGGCTTCGGCTGCATGAGGCTGCCGGTTATTGACGGCGACGGTGACAGAATAGACGAAGCAAAGGCGGTTGAATTGGTTCGCCGCGGCATCGACAACGGAATAAATTATCTTGACACCGCGTTTTTCTACCACGGCGGCAACAGCGAAGCTTTTGTCGGCAAGGTTATAAAAGACGGCTACAGAGAAAAAGTTTATATAGCAACCAAGCTTCCTCTCGGCAACGTCAACTGCGAAGAGGATGTTGAAAAAATATTTAACGAACAGCTTTCAAGGCTCGGCGTTGACTGCATTGATTTCTATTTGCTCCATGCGGCAAACAACGATTCGTGGGAAAACAGAGTTCTGAAATTTAATGTTCTTCCAAAGCTTGAAAAGCTTAAAGAGCAAGGCAAAATAAAGCATCTCGGTTTTTCCTTCCACGATGATTTGGATGTTTTTAAAAAGATAATCGATTCATATGACGGTTTTGAATTCTGCCAGATTCAGTTCAACTACATTGATGTTGACTATCAGGCGGGTATTGAAGGGCTTGAATATGCGGCTTCAAAGGGTCTTGGCGTAATAGTTATGGAGCCTCTTCTCGGCGGCAAGCTTGCTTCGCCTCATGAAAAGGTTGCCGCAAAGCTCGGCAGCGAAAAAACTCCCGTCGAATGGGCTTTGGATTTTGTTTGGAACAGACCCGAGGTTGCAATGCTTCTGAGCGGCATGGGCACAACGCAGATGGTTGACGACAACCTCTCTTATGCGGATAAGGCCGAAGTCGGAATGCTCTCAAAAGAAAATCTTGAAATGCTTTCCGATGCAAAACGCGTGTTTGATGAAATGAATCTTGTTCCATGCACGGGCTGTGAATACTGCATGCCATGCCCTGCGGGAGTGCTTATTCCGAAAGTTTTTTCGGCGTTTAACAAAATAACAGAGGGCGGCAGGCGCCTTGTTAAGGAAATTTTTCCCGATATCGAAACAAACGCATCCCTCTGCCAAAAATGCGGCAAGTGCGAAAAGGCTTGTCCGCAGCATATCGGAATAATCGAAACATTGCGAAAGGTCAGAAATCAGTTTTGAGGGTGATAAAATGAAAATTTTGTTTCAAGGTGATTCAATAACCGATGCGGGCAGAGACCGCTCCGATTACCACGATTTGGGCAAGGGATATCCCTTCTATGCCGCCCAATACATAGCGGAGGACAACCCCGACATTGATTTTGAGTTTATCAATCTCGGCATAAGCGGCAACCAAACTATTGATTTGGTTAACAGACTGCAAAGCGATTTTATCGATATCCAGCCCGATATCGTTTCAATTCTTATCGGTGTTAATGACACATGGCACAGGGCGCACAACCGCAAGTGGCTCGGCAATGATGTTTTTGAGGCGAATTACCGCAAGGTGCTCACCGAAATCAAAGAAAAAACAAATGCTAAAATTCTTATGCTGGAGCCGTTTCTTCTCCACGCTCCCGACAAAGAGTATTTCAGGGTGGATTTAAACCCGAAGATTGATATTGTCAGAAAGCTTGCAAAGGAATTTGCGGATTTCTATATTCCGCTTGACGGCTTTTTTGCTTCCGCAAGCATAGGGCATGATGATTTGCATTGGTCGGAGGACGGCGTTCATCCCAATGACAACGGCTCTGAATTTATCGGCGATGCGTATGCAAACGCCATCAATATTTTGATAGACGAGATGGACGAAAAATGAAGGCGTTAAAAAACATTTTTAACTATATTTTCGTTGACGGACTTTCGGGTATGGCTCTCGGTCTGTTTGCAACCCTTATAATCGGCACGATTCTTGAGCAGATTGGCGGATTTATCAATCACAGCATCGGCACTTATCTTATAGCGATAGCCGCTGTTGCAAAATCGCTCACCGGTGCGGGCATCGGCGTGGGAATGGCGTTCAAATATAAGGTGTCGCCGCTTGCGGGTGTTTCCGCGGCGGTTGCGGGTATGGTCGGTGCTTTTGCCCCCAAGATTCTTGCAGGTGCGGTTATTATCGATGCGGGCATGCTCTATTCAGGTCCCGGTGACCCTCTTTGTGCGTTTATCGCAGGCTTTGTTGCCATTCAAGTCGGAAAGCTTATCGGCGGCAAAACAAAGCTTGATATCATTCTGACTCCTGCGGCTTCGATTATCGCAGGCTGTGCGGCGGGTCTGCTTATCGGACCTCCCGTTTCAAGTGTTACAACATATATCGGTCAGATAATAAGCTGGGGCATGGAGCGTCAGCCCGTGCTCATGGGCATTGTTGTTTCGGTTGTTATGGGTATCTGCCTCACGCTTCCTATCAGCTCCGCAGCTCTCGGAATTATCCTCGGTCTTTCGGGTATTGCCGGCGGTGCGGCTGCTGTCGGTTGCAGCGCGCAGATGGTCGGCTTTGCTGTTGCAAGCTATCGCGAAAACAAGCTCGGCGGTCTTATCGCGCAGGGCATAGGTACTTCGATGCTTCAGATGCCCAACATCGTAAAGCATCCGCAAATATGGATTCCGCCCATTGTTGCCGGCGCAATTCTCGGACCCATTTCGTCTGCAGTGCTCAAAATGACCTGTTATGCATCGGGCTCCGGCATGGGCACATCGGGTCTTGTAGGTCAGTTTATGACCTATGCTTCAATGGTTGAGTCGGGCATTGACCCCGTTGTTACCGTTATTGAAATAATGGTTATGCATTTTGTTGCACCTGCCGTTATTTCTTATGCGGTTTCGGAGTTTATGCGCAGGAAAAAGCTTATCAGCTTCGGTGACATGAAGCTTGAAAATACAAATTGATTAATACGGAGGTATAACCATGGCAAAAAAATTAACGGCAATTATTCTCACAATCGCGGTTTTTGCGTCTGCTTTTGCAATCCCCGCATACGCCGCAACAGAAGTTACATCGGATTTTGAGCGAGGCTTCTACCGCTTTGTTGACAAGGCTCTCGATGCTCTTGTAGGCGGAATCACCGCTCTTATCACAGAGCCCCGTGAATGGGATGCGAAAAAAGATTATGTCAGCGAAAACTTCTATGAGGGTCTTTCGGCTGATGAATTTCTTGATGCTCCCGCAGCAGGCGCGGAATGGAAGCTCGGCTATTCAAACGCTTCAATCCTTACGGGCAAAGAGCTTGAGGATGAGCACTATGTAGGCGGCAGCCTTTCCGTAACAAAGAAGCTTGCAACAGCACAGTATGATGACCAGAAGGTCAGAACAATCGCTATTTCCGACGGCAGAGGCATCAGCATTTTTGCTGTTATCGACTCTTTCGGTCTTCCCAACAATGAGGTAAGAGTTATCAGAGAAAAGTTCCAGGCATATGCTGATGAAAACAATCTTGATATCACTTCCGTTAACATTTCCGTTCTCCACCAGCACAGCTGCGTTGACACATTCGGTCTTAACGGCGATATCATCGGTGCACTTTTCACCGCTTCAATCAAAAATCTTCTCGGTCTTGAGCTTCCCAGCGGCAAGAACAAGAACTACATGGAAAACCTTTACAAAGTTACCGTTGATTCAATGATTAACGCAGTTAATGACATGAAGACCGGTAAGCTTTATTTCGGCGCTCTTGATATCTCTGAGTATATCAAAGACAAGCGCGCTCCCAAGGTTTTTGACGGCAATCTCAACAGACTCCGCTTTGTTCCCGATGCGGAAAATGCTGCGGAAACATGGATTGTTAATGTTCCCATGCACTGCGTAGGCAACGGCGCCGCAGGCACAGAGCTTACAGGCGACTACCCCTACTACATGGAGCAGTATATTAAAGAAAAAGCCGGCGCAAACTTCATGCAGATTCTCGGCGCAGAGCTTGCAATTACCTCCGAATATCCTGAAGACCTTGTCAGAGAAGAAGCTGACATCGCTAAATTCGGTGACGGCTATGCAGGCATTGTTGCTTACGGTAAGCTTCTCGGTGAGCTTGCATGCTCCGTTAAGGATTCGGAAGAAGTTGCTCCCATTCTTAACATCAGATTTACTGAGGTATTTATGCCCATTAACAACTCAATCTTTAAGCTTGCCGCAAGAGGCGGTCTGCTTACCAACACGGTTGTTAAGAACGGCTTTGATTATGAAACTCCCACAGAAATCGGCTATGCCGAATTCGGCACAACTCTTGCAGTTGCAATAATTCCCGGCGAGCTTGCTCCCGAAATTGCATTCGGCGGCGCAATCGCTGCAGAGGATTCATGGGACGGTAAGAAGTGGAACTATTCCTCATTTGCGGAGGTTACAGACAGAAAGCTTCTTGTTTTCGGCATTACAAATGACCAGGTAGGTTACATGATGACAGATAACGACTGGCGTTCATACCTTACCGAAAACGAAGAGATTGTTTCAACAGGACCCAGAGCAGGCGCTGTTGTAGCCGATGCATATCTCAACCTTTATAACGAAGTAAAATAACATAACATTCTCTTATAGCCCCGTATTTTTGCGGGGCTATAAATTGGTATGAGTATAAATGAGTATAAGAACTAATTTTAAACATACAATGGCGGCAAGCTATTTCGGCTATATCACGCAGGCAATAGTCAACAATTTTGCGCCGCTGTTGTTTGTTACTTTTCAAAATACTTTTGAAATATCGCTTGAAAAAATAGGATATCTTGTAACCGTTAATTTCTGTCTGCAACTTTTGGTGGATTTTGTTGCCGCAAAGTTTGTTGACAAAATCGGCTACAGAGTGTGCGTTGTTGCCGCTCATGTTTTTTCGGGCGCAGGTTTGATTCTTATGGGCATTCTGCCCTTTGTTTTTGCGGACCCGTATTGGGGGCTGATAGTTTCCATAATGTGTTATGCAGTTGGCGGCGGCTTGATAGAGGTGCTGATAAGCCCCATAGTTGAAGCATGCCCCACCGATGAAAAATCCGCGGCAATGAGCCTTTTGCATTCGTTCTATTGCTGGGGTCACGTTGCTGTCATACTTCTCACAACGCTGTTTTTTGTGACCGCAGGCATTGAAAACTGGCGCATGCTCGCTTGCCTCTGGGCGATAATCCCGCTTGCAAATGCCGTTTATTTCTGCTTTGTTCCCATCAACACTCTTGTCAGTGCTGAGGATTCCGTGCCCATGAAAAGCCTTTTCAAATCCAAGCTTTTCTGGATTTTTATTTTGCTGATGGTTTGTTCGGGCGCGTCGGAGCAGGGGATGAGCCAATGGTCATCGGCGTTTGCGGAAATGGGTCTGAATGTTTCAAAAACAATGGGGGATTTGCTCGGTCCCTGCATGTTTGCGGTTATGATGGGCATTTCCCGTGTTTTCTATGCCGCGTTCAGCACAAAGCTTAATTTAACAAAATTTATCGCTGGCAGCTGTGTCCTTTGCGTTGCGGGTTATCTCATCGCTTCGTTTTCGCCGATACCCGTTCTTGCATTGGTCGGCTGCGGAATCTGCGGCTTATCCGTCGGCATACTTTGGCCGGGTGTTTTCTGCCTTGCCGCCGAAAAAATGCCCACGGGAGGAACGGCAATGTTTGCGCTGCTTGCGCTTGCGGGCGATTTGGGATGCTCCTCCGGTCCGACTCTTGTCGGCGTTGTTTCGGGAGCTTTTGACGATAATCTTAAAATCGGCTTTCTTGCGGCTATTGTTTTTCCGGTTGCGCTTATTGCCGGAATAATTCTTTTGAAACGCGCAAAAAGTTCACAAGTTGCATCTTGATTTGGCAAAGATAAAAGCATATAATATCAATTAATCAATTTTAGGGCGGTGATGCTTTGGGTAAGAAAACTGCAATTAAATATGCCCTTAAAGAAACCGACTTTCTGCTTTATATTACCTGCATTCTGACCTCGGCATTCGGTGCTCTGATGGTTTACAGCGCAACAAGAAATGAAGCCATTGCGGACGGCGATTTGATTGCCCGCGACTGTCTTATCATGATTTTGGCGGCTTCCGTGGGTATTTTTGCCTGCCTCATTATTTCGTTTCTTGATTATGATGCGATAGTCAGGCTGTGGCCGCTCGTTGCGGGCGTGTGCCTGCTTCTGCTGTTTCTGCTGTTCCCGTTCGGCGACGGTCCTTCCGACAGACCGGGCGCAAGATGCTGGCTGCCAATTATCAAAACTGACGGATTTGTTGTTAATTTTCAGCCGTCGGAGCTTGCGAAAATCGGTTTTCTGATAACCTTTACCGCCCACATTGAAGCGGTTAAGGATAACATGAACAGCATTAAAAATGTGTTGCTCCTTACGCTCCATGCTATTGTCCCTATAGGTATAATTATCATTACGGATGACCTCGGTTCAGCAATCGTTTTTGCCTGCATTTTTGTGGGCATGATGTTTGTGGCGGGGCTTCATATGCGATATTTCGCTGTTGCGGCTGGAGTGGTTATTGCTTTTGTTCCTCTGCTGTGGACAAAGTTCCTTGCCGGCTTCCACAAACGCAGAATCCTTGCAATCTATTATCCGTCTGCCTTGAGCGAGGATGTATATAAAGATATTATATATCAGCAGCAGCGCGGAGTTAATGCGATTGGCTCGGGCGGATTTTTCGGCGACGGACTGTTTAAAGGCACTTATACGCAGTCCGCTCTCGGTGTTCCCGTTAACGAAAGCGACATGGTTTTTACTGTTGTCGGCGAAGAGCTCGGATTCATCGGCTCAATTCTGTTTTTGGCGGTTATGGTTTTTATAATTGCCAAAATTATTTCGGTCGGCAAAAAATCAAGAAACCTTACCGGCAGTTTGATTTGCTACGGCACGGCTTTTATGATTGGTGCGCAAACTGTTATCAATCTCGGTATGTGCCTTATGCTTTTGCCGAGTATCGGCATCACGCTTCCGTTTATGAGTGCGGGCGGGTCGGCAAACCTTTGCATTTATTTTGCGATAGGATTGGTTATGAGCGTTTATCGTTTCAACTGCAACCGCGACCCCGTCAATTTCAGACTTACGCATATAAATACACCTTTTTCCGAATAAATAAATACAGAGTAGGGCGGGGGCTTGCTCCCGCCGATTTTTTTGCCCAATCAACATCTTGCCGTGCCGTCAGCGTTTTTTCTTGACAAATCACCAAATATAGTATAAAATAATTATAATTATGTTTAATGGAAAATTGTTTTCAGATAATAAATACGATTGGAGTGGATTTAAAAGTGAGTGAGAACATCGTTCAGTATGTTGCCGCCGCTTCAAAGGGCGACACAGATGCAATGGCAAAGCTCTACTCAAAAACTTTAAAAGCATCCTATTTCCTTGCTTCTGCGTTAAGCGCGGAGGACTCAAATGCAGTCGATATAACCAAAAAGGCTTATGCAAAGGCTTTCAGCTCGATTGATAAGCTCAAAAGACCCGAGGCTTTTGAAATTTGGATGAAGCAGAATGTTGCCGCCGCATATAAAGAAGGCAAAAAGTTTGTTTTTGCCGATGCAGATGCAGGTGCAGCCGAAAATTCCTCCGAATTCCTTTCGGAAGATGTTTTTGAAGATGAAGAAAAAAGTGCAGGCGTGCTCAAGGCTGTTTCCGAGCTTCGCCCCGAGCTTCGTGCCGCAATCATTCTTCACTATAACAACGGAATGCCCGTTTCAATTATTGCAAAGTTTTTCGGCGTTTCCGAAAGCACGGCAAACGCGCTCCTCGGAAAAGCAAGGGCAAACGTTCTTGCCGGTGCAGGTCTTGAAGCAGACAGCAGCTCAAGCGGCTCGCTGCCCGTTTTAACAAGAATTTTCCAGCGTGCGGCTGCTGCAATATCTATTGATAACACGGTTGTCAGAGATGTGTTTATTTATGCAATAGATGCATATGAGGCATCAAAGCCCGCCGTTCCCGCCGAAGAGGAACAGCCCGTTCCCGCTCCGGTTGAAGCTCCTGCAGAGGAAGAAAAGCCGGCGGAAGAACCCGTTCAGGAGGCGGTTGAAGCTCCCGCAGAGCCCGAAGCTGTTCCCGAAGAGGAAGCACCGCAGAGCAATATCATCTCGTTCAAGCAAAAGATAAACGAGCTTCTTGATAATAACGGCGAGTCTGCTCCCGAAGCGGCAGAAGAGATTCCTGCAGATGATGATGCAGAGGATGCCGTTGAAATCCCCGCGTTTGTTCCCGTCAGCGAAGAAGCAGAGCGTGCCGTTGAGCAGTTCTCAAGCTACGAAAAGCCCGAGGCACCTGCATCTCCCGCCAAGAAAAAGCTTGATATTAAGCTTAACAAAAAAGTCATCGGCATCGCATGTGCATGCCTTGCGGTTGTTGTTGTAATCTGCGTTGCAATCGGTGTTGGCCGTTCCGATGCTCCCGCAGGCAATGAAGGCTCAAATGCCGTTGAAACCGTTGCAGCAGGCTATAAATGGGTTGAGGGCGGCTTCGCGGAGTGCGCAGAGCTTGAATATCTTGACGAAACATGCGCATATTTCAAATCCGCATCAACCGGCAAATACGGTCTTATCGACTATCAGGGCAATGTTATTCTTCAGCCCAATTACGACGGCTTCAAGCGCTGCGCAACGGGCAGAGATTATGAAAACGGCGACCTTTATCACAGCCTTGTTATCATCAACGGCGAGGAATACGAAATTTCCGTTGATAACGGTTTGGCTTCAATCTCTCAAACTCCTCATATTGACCACAGCGTAAGCAACGCTGTTCTTGAAGATACCTCATATGACGAGCGTGACCGCTATTTTGAGGGCTATGCCGCCGCAAGAAAAGACGGCAAGTGGGGCTATGTCAGCCAGGAAAAGGACAAGCGCGTTATCAAATATGAGTATGATGCCGTTAATGAATTTTCGTCCGCTTTGGATTCTGCAGGCAGCGACTATTGCCGCCCCGTAACAAACGGACTTGTTGCTGTTAAGAAAGACGGCGCAATGGGTATCATCGACCTTAAAAACAAAACCGTTGTTCCTTTTGAATACAGCAACATCATGCCCGGCAGCAACGGTGTGTTTATTGCATGCAAGGGCGGCACATGGGGCGTTATCCTTGTGGGCGATGCCGTAGCATCATTCGGCGGTGTTAACATTTCCGTTGACCCGCTTTCACCCGATATGCCGGAGGATATCACCTCAAGCGGCACTAACACCCTCGGCAGCTACACGGTTATTTCCGAGGACGGTGCCAATGTTCGCGGCGGCGCAGGCTCCGATTATGACCTTCTCGGTGAGCTTGAATACGGCGACACGGTTGTTGCTTATGAAACAAAGAGAGCCGATAACGGCAACAAATGGGCAAAAATCAAATATAACGGCGAATACGGCTGGGTTGCTTTGAGCATGCTTGAAGAAGAGGGAGCGTAAGTTGCTCTGTCGGCTTGACAACTGCCGTAAAGGTGTTATAATATTTTAGTATTATATTTATAGGCTTTGATGGGGAAGAAATCCTCACCTGCTTCCAGAGAGACGGGCTGTTTGCTGCAATGCCCGTTAAGCGATTGGTGATGTTGGGCCGCCCCGGAGCTCTGCCGCGATGAGCGGCGGCGTTACCTGCGTTAAAGGAGTTGAGTGGTGCAGTTTGCGCAATTTGGGTGGTACCGCGGCATATGCCGTCCCATTACCGAATTGGTGTAACTGCACCTTTTTTATGTAACAAACAGGAGGAAAACTATTATGCAATGGATGGGACTTAACGAAATCAGAGAGAAATATCTTTCATTCTTCGAGTCAAAAGAACATTTGAGAATGCCCAGCTTTTCGCTGGTGCCTCAGGGCGACAAGAGCCTGCTTCTTATCAACGCGGGCATGGCACCCCTTAAAAAATATTTCACAGGCGAGCTCACTCCGCCCAGAAACAGAGTGACAACCTGCCAGAAGTGCATCCGCACACCCGATATCGAGAGCGTTGGTATTACAGCCCGCCACGGCACATATTTTGAAATGCTCGGCAACTTCTCATTCGGCGATTATTTCAAGCACGATGCAACCCGCTGGGCTTGGGAATTCTGCACCAAGGTTATGGAAATGCCCGCTGACAGAATTTATATCAGCGTTTATGAAGAAGATGATGAGGCTTTTGATATCTGGACAAAGGAAATCGGCATTCCCGAGGACCATATGGTCAGATTCGGCAAGGCAGACAACTTCTGGGAGCACGGCGCAGGTCCCTGCGGACCTTGCTCTGAACTTTATTTTGACCGCGGTGAAAAATACGGCTGCGGCTCGCCCGACTGCAAGGTCGGCTGTGAGTGCGACAGATATATAGAATTTTGGAACCTTGTTTTCACCCAGTTTGATAACGACGGCAACGGCAACTATACAAAGCTCAAGAGCTGCAATATCGACACGGGCATGGGTCTTGAACGCCTTGCATGCATCATGCAGGATGTTGACAACATCTTTGAGGTCGATACAGTTCAGAACATCATGAAGCATGTTGTTGACCTTTCCGGCGTTAAATACCACGATAACGAAAAGAACGATATTTCTCTGCGCGTTATCACCGACCATATCAGAAGCACAACCTTCATGATTGGCGACGGCGTTATGCCCTCCAACGAGGGCAGGGGATATGTTCTCCGCCGTTTGCTCCGCAGAGCCGCACGCCACGGCAGATTGCTCGGCATCGACGGAATGTTCCTCTATAAAGTCTGCGAAACCGTTATTAACGAAAACGCAAACGCATATCCCAACCTTGTTGAAAAGCATGACCTCATCGTTAAGGTTATCAAGGCAGAGGAAGAAAGCTTCAACAAGACTATCGATACAGGCCTTACTCTTCTTGAAAATATCATTGCAAACAACGATTCAAAGGTGCTCAGCGGCGCAGATGCATTCAAGCTGCAGGATACCTTCGGCTTCCCCATAGATTTGACCAAGGAGCTTCTTGAAGAAAGAGGCATGAGCGTTGATATCGATGAATATAAGAGGCTTTATGCAGAGAGCAGAGCTGCCGCAAGAGCCGCCCGCAAGGATGCAGGCGCAGAGGCTTGGAAGGGCGGTCAGGCTTCGCTCAAGGATATCGAAGCTACCGAATTTGTCGGCTATACCGATTATGAATGCAAGGCAGCCGTTAAGGCAATTATTGCTGACGGCGAAAGAACGGATGTTGCAACCGCAGAGTCAAGCGTTGCTCTTGTTCTTGACAAAACCGCATTCTACGGCGAAAGCGGCGGTCAGGCAGGCGATATCGGCGTTATCAAAACCGCAAATGCGGCTTTTGAAGTAACTGCAACCAACAAAACTCCCGACGGAATTATTCTCCACATCGGTAAGATTGTTGACGGCGACAGCATCTCCGTCGGCGATGAAGCAACCGCTTCAATCTGCGTTAAAACAAGAGAAGCTGCTATGAGAAACCATACAGCCGCTCACCTTATTCAGGCGGCTTTGAGAGAAGCTCTCGGCACTCACGTTGAGCAGGCTGGTCAGCTTGTTAACAGCAGCGCAATGAGATTTGACTTCACTCATTTCTCCGCTCTTACCGCAGAGGAGCTTGCGGCGGTTGAAAATAAGGTTAACGAAATCATTCTTTCCGCAGTTCCCGTAACAAGCGAGGAAATGCCCATTGAAGAAGCCAAAAAGCTTGGCGCAATGGCTCTTTTCGGCGAAAAATACGGCGATGTTGTGCGCGTTGTCAGAGCAGGTGACTTCTCAACCGAGCTTTGCGGCGGTACACACGTTAACAATACGGGCAAGCTTGGTCTGTTCAAGATTGTTTCCGAGTCCTCCGTTGCAGCGGGTGTTCGCAGAATTGAGGCTGTAACGGGCTTTGGTGTGCTTGATTATATCGCAAAGGATACCGCTCTTATCCGAAACACAGCCGCAACAATGAAGCTTGCAAATGTTTCCGAGCTTGATAAGAGGGCGGGCGTTCTTATGGCTGACCTCAAGGCAAAGGATAAAGAGATTGAACAGCTTCGTTCAGAGCTTTCAAACCTTAAAACGGGCGACCTTATGAGCAATTCTGTTGATGTTAACGGAGTTACTCTTATTGCAACAACCGTCGAGGGCGTTAACCCCGGTGACCTTCGTGCAATGTGCGACAAGGTCAAAGAGGATGCAAATGCGGTTGCGGTTATATGCGGCATTAACGGCGGTGCGGCTAACTTTGCTTGCGCTTGCGGCAAGGATGCCGTTGCAAAGGGCGCGCATGCAGGCAACATCGTTAAGGCTGTTTCAAAGCTTGCAGGAGGCTCGGGCGGCGGCAGACCCGACAGCGCAATGGCAGGCACAAAGGATGTTTCCAACGTTAAGGCGGCTATGGATGCCGTTGCCGATATCCTTAAAGAAATGATTAAATAATCGTAGGGCGGGATGCCCACATCCCGCCGTGAAATAATAATTAAGGAAGTGTAATTATGGATTGCCTTTTCTGTAAAATTATAAACGGCGAAATCCCCTCATCAAAGGTTTATGAGGATGAAAAAGTGCTTGCCTTCAACGACATTGAGCCGCAGGCACCCGTTCACATTCTTATAATCCCCAAGGAGCATATCAAATCCGCCGCCGAAATTGACGAAAACAACAGCGCACTTATCGCCCATGTTTTCGAGGTTGCGGCAAAGATTGCCAAGGAAAAGAATCTTGACGGTTTCAGGATTGTCAACAACTGCGGCGACTGCGCAGGTCAGACCGTTAAGCACATTCATTTTCACATGATGGGCGGCAGAGATTTCGGCTGGCCCGCAGGCTGATGGAGGTGTCGCTATGTCAGAATATTACAGAGTAAATATTGCGGGGCTTGAAAGGGACCTTCTCCGTTGCCCCATTAACGAAAAGCTCGATATCGCCGCCTTTATTCTTTTCGGCGATGTTGAAGTTACCGTACATTCCGCGGCAGAGCTTCTCAAAAGACTGCCCGAATTTGATTATATCGTAACTCCCGAGGCAAAGAGCATTCCTCTTGCCTATGAAATGGCAAAACAGAGCGGCAAAAAGTATTTTGTTGCCCGCAAAAAAGCAAAGCTTTATATGAAAGACCCCGTTTCCGTTCATGTCCGTTCAATAACAACCGACTCCGTTCAGACTCTTATAATGGACGGCGTTGAGGGTGAACAGATTAGGGGTAAGCGCGTTGTAATTCTTGATGACGTTATCAGCACGGGCGAATCCCTCAAGGCTGTTGAGGAGCTTTGCTCAAGATTTGATGCAAACGTTGTTGCAAAGGCGGCTGTGCTTGCAGAGGGCGATGCCGCTCAAAGAGATGACATTGTATTCCTTGCAGAAATACCTCTTATCGAGAAATAAGGGTGTGACTTTATGCCGCGTCCCTTTGCCGTAATCGGTTTTACGGTATTTTTTACCATAGCTTTACTTTATAATACGGAAACCGGAGTGACGGCGGCTGCTTTGGCGGCATATGCCGTTGCTCTGGTTGTTGCGCTTTTTGCGGAAAGGGCAAGGCGCGGGCGGGTTTTGCCCTGCGCGTTTGCTTCAGGTGCGCTTGCATGCGTGCTTTTGCTTGCAAACACAAGCTTTTCATATCTTCCCGCAGCTGCATACAGCGGCAAAACCTGCGATATAACGGCGATTTTAACAAGCGAGGCGGAGCTCGAATACGGTAATTTTTATTACACCGCCCGCACAAAGCAAATCGATGGTGAAGACGCAGATTTAAAACTTCGTCTGAACTTTTCATCACATCCCGATGCCGAGCCTTATGACGAAATAAGCGGCAAATTTAATTTTTATATTCCCGGCGCATCAAGTGAGGAGTTTTTATCCTCCAACAAGGCAAACGGTGTTTTTATTGCCGCCTATCCCGTTTCGGATTCCTATGAAGTAAGGGTAGTTCCCGAAGCGGAAAAGCCTGTTGGTAAAACAATAATTGACATAAGGAATGCCGTAAAAAATGCGATTTACCGCGTTTTGCCTGATGAAAGGGGAGCACTCGCCGTTGCTTTGATTATCGGCGACAAAAGCGGCTTATCCGCAGAAACTCTCAATAATTTCCGCACCGCAGGGATATCCCACGTTATCTGTGTTTCGGGATTTCATCTGTCGCTGTGGTCAATGCTCATCTTCGAATTTTTAAGAAAATTAAAGCTTGGCGAAAAGCTTTCAAGTGTTATCTGCGCATTTGCGGTTGTCGGCTTTATGCTTGTTTCGGGGCTCACATATTCCGTTGTGCGCGCAGGTATTATGATGCTTGTTTTCTTGCTCGGCAATGTAATTATGCGTAAGCGTGATTCTCTTAATTCTCTCGGCTTCGCGCTGACTGCGATAGCCCTTTTTAACCCCTACGCAATGGGTTCTGTCAGCCTGCAGCTATCTGCGCTGGCAACCCTCGGAATTATACTTTATTCGCAAAATTTTGCGCTTCAAATTGAAAACAAATTTGAAAGAATTAAACATAAATTACCGCGAAAAGCGTTGAAAGGCATTGTTTCAACTTTTGCGGTCACGGTGGCGGCAACTGCGTTCACTCTGCCCGTTTCACTGAATATATACGGCGGCTTCAATTTTGCGGTTTTTGCGGCAAATCTTGTTGCCGTGCCGCTGGCGGGGCTTTGCATGGTGCTGTGCTCCCTCGGCGCACTTGTCGGCTGCGTGCCGATGAATCTGTTCAATATGCCTGCTGTTTTCGGTGGTGCATTATCTGAATTTTTAACATTCTTTGCCCGCAAAATTGCCGACTTTGATTTGCTCTCTTTCAGAGTTGAAAGCGATGAATCTGCAGTGATTATCTGCGCTGTTTTGTCGGTCTGCCTGTTTGCTGTTATTATGGCATATTTCGGCAAGGCAATGCCGCGCTTGGCGTGTGCAATATCGGCGGCTGTCTTTACCGTAACGCTTCTGTTTTTCTCGTTATCGGAGCAAAGACTGACCAAAATCCGCGTTGCGGATTGCGGAAACGGCACATCTGTTGTGTTCAGCAGCGGAGGTGAGAATCTGCTTATCGGCTGCGGAGGCACGGAATATCTCGGAGCAATGAATATCTGCAATGCCGTTAATTCATGCGGCGGCAAAATTGACGCAGTTATCATTCCCGATGCCGATGATTATTCAACTGCTTATCTCAACAAGGTTTTGGCTGAATACCGACCCGTGCAAATTTATTGCGGCAAATTGCCCAATGGCAGCTCTCTGTTGCTTAATAACACGGAAAAACATGTTTTCGGAAATGATTTTGAAACAGAAAACTTTTCGGTGAAATTTGTTGAAACACAAAACAGCTATGCCGTTTCAGTTGAAAATAACGATATATCCGCGCTTGTTCTTTTTGACCCGATTGCCGATTTTTCTTCCCTGCCGGAAAGGTTTCGCTCTGCGGATATCATAATAACCCGCGGCGATTATCCCTCGGGGCTTGAAGGCTCGGGGTGCAGGCTTGCGGTAATAAATGCGGAAAATCAGCGGGGAGTTCTTCTTCAAAAGGAGCTTTCCGATTTAGGTCTGCGGTGCGTTGCAACTGCAGACTGCGGAGATATAATCATAAAAGCCGACAGCGGCATTTTAAGTGCAAACAGGGAGTGAATGCTCTCGGAAAGGACGGTTTTATGCCCGTTTTAAATGAAGCAGGATTGAAAGAAAAGCTCAAAAGCAATCCCGTGGGAATTTATCTTATCTACGGCGAGGAGAGCTATCTTAAAAAAGCTTATATTGACAAAATTGTTGCCAAAACCGTTGATGACACTTTCGGCGACTTCAATTTTCATACCTTTGACGGCAAGGAAGCCACCCTTTCCGATATTTACGAGAGCGCGGTTGCCGTGCCTATGATGGCGGAAACAAAATGTGTTCTTGTTAAGGATTTTCCGCTTGATGCTCTCGACGATAACGGTTTTGAGCAGCTCGAAACCGTTCTTGCCGATAATCCCGATGACTGCGCGCTTGTTTTTTCGTTTGTTGCCCACACTCCCAAGGGCGCAAAATGGAATAAAGCCGTTAAAATGTTTGAAAAATACGGCTATGCCGTAAAACTCGACAAAAAAACCACCCCGGAGCTTATTAAAATGCTTGAGAGCGGCGCAAAAAAACGCGGCAAAGCGTTTGACAAGGGCTCGGCGGCTTATCTTATAACATGTGTCGGCACCGACCTCAATACTCTTCTTAACGAAACGGAAAAGGTTTGCGCCTATGCATCGGGTGAAACCGTTAAAAAGAGCGATATTGACGCCGTATGCATTAAAAGCCTTGATGCAAAGGTGTTTGATATGATAAAGGATTTGACCGCTGGCAGGTTTGACAGCGCGTTCAAAAAGCTCTCTCTTCTTTTTGAGCAAAGGGAGGATGAGTTTCAGATTCTCGGCGCTCTCATTGCGCAGTATTCCGATATTTACAGAGCAAAGGCTGCTGTCAAATCGGGCAACAGAGCCGAAATGATAGCGCAATATTATGATTATTCCGGCAAGGAATTCAGGCTTACAAATGCGGCAAGAAACGGCTCGTCACTCTCGTTTGAAGCGATAGGCGAATGCATTGAAATTCTTTCTTGGGCAGACACAACGCTGAAAAGTTCCGCGCTCGACAAACGGCTTGTTCTTGAGCAGACCGTAGTCAAGCTTTCGAGAGCCGGCAGGAGATAAAAATGATTAAGATTAAACAAGCGGTAATTGTTGAGGGAAAGTATGACAAAATCAAGCTTTCCGGCATTATTGATGCTCCGATAATCCAGACCGACGGCTTCGGTATTTTTAAGGATAAGGAGCTTCAGCAGCTTATCCGCACCTTGGCTGAAAAAAGAGGGATACTCGTGCTCACGGACAGCGATTCCGCGGGCTTTAAAATCCGTTCTTTTATCGGCTCAACGGTTGACCAAAGCAACATAATTCACGCATATATACCCGATATTTTCGGCAAGGAAAGCCGTAAAACAGAGCCTTCAAAAGAGGGCAAGATAGGCGTTGAGGGCGTTTCGGAGGAGATTATTATGCAGTCGCTTGCAAATGCGGGCGTTTTGTGCGAAACCACTCCGGAGCCCGAAAGACCCATTACAAAGCTTGATTTATATGAGCTCGGCTTCACGGGCGGGGAGCACAGCGCGCAGAAAAGGGCGGCTCTGCTCAAATATTATTCTTTCCCCGAAAGGCTTTCCGCAAATTCTCTCATAAAGGTGCTTAACTGCGTAACCACATATGACCGTTTTTTGCAGGATGTTGAAGAAATTGAAAAGGAGATGGCGCAATGTTAAGAATAGGTCACGGATATGATGTTCACAGGCTCGTTGAGGGCAGAAAGCTCATTGTCGGCGGAGTCGAAATTCCCCACGAAAAGGGCTTGCTGGGCCATTCCGATGCGGATGTGCTTCTCCATGCAATAAGCGATGCGCTTCTCGGCGCGGCGGCGCTCGGCGACATCGGCTGCCTTTTTCCTGACACGGATGAACGCTTCAAGGGTGCGGACAGTCTTTTGCTTCTCAAAGAGGTTGTTTCTGTTTTAAAAGAAAACGGTTATTCCGTTGTTAATATTGACAGCACTCTGCTTGCACAGCGTCCCAAGATGCGCCCGCATATCAATGCAATGCGCAAAAATATCGCCGATGCCTGCGGGATTTCGGCAGATTTTGTGAGCGTAAAGGCAACAACCGAAGAAAAGCTCGGCTTTACCGGCAGAGAAGAGGGCATTTCCGCCCATGCAGTCTGCCTAATCGAAAAATAAATTTTTTGTTAAATATCCAATATATGTTTGCAACGTGCTTTTCTTTATGTTATGATATTTAAGTAAAAGTGTTTTTTAGTCAGAAAGGAATGGTCAAATATGACCTTTTTCGGAAATATAGCCGAGTTTTTTTCAAAGATTCCGTCTTTGAGCTTCGGCGTAACGGATTTTCTTGATATCTGCCTTGTTGCGTTCATTATTTACAACGCGATAAAGCTTATCAGAGAAACAAGAGCTTTTCAGCTTGTTAAGGGTCTTTTGCTTCTCGGCGCGGGATATCTCATTATCGGCATGCTTGAAATGCAGGCAAGCTCCTATATTTTCAGGTTTGTTTTCCAAAACATTTTCATTATTCTCATTATCCTTTTCCAGCAGGAGATAAGGCAGATTTTGGAGAGAGTCGGCAAAAGTAAATTCACCAACATCAGTCTGCTTTTAAAGGGTAACCGCGTTGCGCAGGAAGAAACAGTCGGCAATGCCGTTATCGAAATTGCAAAGGCTGTTCAGCGTATGAGCGACAGTAAAACCGGCTCCCTTATCGTTATGGAAAAAGAAATGCTTCTCGGCGATGTTATAAAGACGGGCAAAAGCATTGATGCTTTTGTTACCCATGAGCTTATCGGCAACATATTTTTCCCCAATTCTCCGCTGCATGACGGCGCGGCTGTTGTCAGAAACGGAAGGCTCCTTTGTGCGGGCTGCGTTTTGCCTCTGACCAAAAGTGACGAGGTTTCCAGCGATTTGGGCACAAGACACAGAGCGGCATTGGGCATGAGCGAGCAAAGCGATGCAATGGTTATTGTTACCTCGGAAGAAACAGGCATAATTTCCGTTGCATTTAAAGGCGAGCTTATCCGCGGTCTTAACGAAGCGGAGCTTCGCGAAAAGCTGCTTAACTATTTGATTGATGCCGTGCCCGATAAGGATTCGGATTCGGGAATGCTCAAAAAACTGTTTAAGGGTTGGAAAAAATGAAAAAGAAAAATCAAAGAATAAGCGACCTTTTTTATAACAATCGCTTTTTGTTTGTGTTTTCGGTTGTTGTTGCCGTTATAACATGGCTTGTTGTTGCGGTTGAATTTGCAGAAACCGAAAACATCATAAAAAATGTTCCCGTTCAGATTGATTACAGCAGAATTCAAGATAATCTCGGCGGGCTTGAGCCTTTCGGCGAAACCGAGTTTTTTGTTGATGTCACAATAAGCGGCAAACGCCATATTGTTGAGTCGGACGATGTCAAGGACGATTTGGTTGTAACAGCCAACACAAGCTATGTCAGCTCTGTCGGCACATACAGCCTGAATCTCGCCGTTACATCCGCTTCCGTCAGACCGGAATACGATGTTGTGGGCACTTCGACCAACTCGATTGATGTTTATTTTGATTACTACAAAGAAAAAGAGTTCAAGGTTGAAGCTGACATAGATTTTGCTTCTCCCGCTGTGCCGGAGGGATATCATATGGATAATTTTATCCTCTCCAATGCAGCAACTGTTAAGGTCAGCGGACCCGAAACCGAAATCAACAAAATAAAGGCTGTGTCAGCAAAAGCAACGAATGAAGGCAATCTGCGCCAAAGCCAAACGGTTGATGCAATTCTGACTGCTGTTACGGTGGACGGCTCAACCCCGAAATATATTTCGTTCAACAGACAGTCCGAAAAAATTCAGATAACAATTCCCGTTTATAAGATTGCTACGCTTCCCGTAACCTGCGGCTTCAGCAACACTCCGTCGGAATATCTGGGCAATCTTCCGTTCACTGTTTCGATAAGCCCCGCAACGGTTACTTTCGGTGTGCCCGAAAACGAGCTTGCAGGCAAAACAAGCATGGAGCTTGCAACAAAGATAGATTTTTCGGAGCTGAAAACTGGGGTTAATACCTTCAATGTCAAGGCGACCGGCGGCGAAATAGTCGGCGGCATAGTGCTTGACGAAACGCAGGAATTTGTTATAACCGTCAAGGTTGGCGGCATGTCCTCAAAAACGGTTGCCGCACCGCAGAATGTCAGCTTTATCAACGTTCCCGACGGTTTGGTAACAGAAACCTCAAGCCTCAATTTTTCTGAGATGACTGTTATCGGTCCGCAGGAAAAACTTGATTTGATTACTGCTGACAGCATAAACCTTGTGGCGGATTTCAGCGACATAGACGAAAACGCTTCAGATGTTGTAACCGTGCCCGTGCGCATTTCAGACGGCAGCTGCTGGTCCTACGGCTTCTATACGGTAACGGCAACAATTTCATAAGATTATTAACCTCAACGGCATGGCTTCGGTCATGCCGTTTTTGTTGTGATGTTATTGACAAAAATGCATAAAAAGCTTATGATAATTTTGAAAAATAATGCTATGCATTCAGGCATAACACATGGGGCGGTTCTGTGTGTTGACAATAAGGTGGGAATATAATGAAATTCTGTAAAAATAAAGCAAAAGTGATTTTGTATTATTGTGTAACGTATCTTTTGTTGGCGGTTTTGGTTGCGACGATTGTCGCATTGGTTTTTGATGAAAATACAATTCAGCGTATTGTTATAATAGAATTGATACTTGTTGCGGCTGTTTTCCCTTTTATTAAAATGCATATTGCAGAAGTGAAGCAGACCGTTGAGTTAGGTGAAGAAGGGCTAGTTTGTGAGAATTTTATTATAAACGGTAATGTGGCAAACGGAAAAATAGATTATAAACTAATTGAAAGTATAACTTTGAAAAGTGTTCTTTTGAAACCGTTTTCGTATTGTCTGTATGTAAAATTAAAGAACGAAAAACCCTTTGCATTAAATGATGATTATATCAATTATAAAGAATTGTGGTTATCATTTTGTCAAAAATGCAAAGAGAACAACCCTGATGCTTTTATCGATGAAGCTATTTTTAAAAAATTAGGTAAACAGGGATAAGACAGGGGACGGTTCTGTGTCTTGAGGGTAGGGGCGATTCACGAATCGCCCGCCAATTCCGCACACATCAATGTCAACCTTTGCCTCCCTCGCGAGGGAGGTGGATTTTGCGAAGCAAAAGACGGAGGATAATTTATATGAAATATAAGAAGACTTTTTTGCAAATATTTGTTTATGTAGAGATGTTATTCTTTTTGCTCGGATATTTTGTTGATTTACAGTTTTTTTTAACAGAGCATCCTTTGTCATTTTCTTTGTTTCCGCTTCTTTTTATCTTGATTCTAAATTTAGTTATAATACTAATTTCAATTTCAATTTTTAGATTTTATATTGAAATCAGCATTGATAAAAACATTATCAAAACATGCTTCAAAGTAAGTTTGGGTGTTTTGGTGTTTTTGATTGTATCATCAAGTCTGCAAATCATATTTGAATTAGAAAAAATGTTTTTGGTGTTGTCGCCCTTGTGCTTTACTGTATCAGTATGCACCTTAATATTAGTTTCAAAAGTTAAAAGTAATAGATAAGACAGGGGACGGTTCTGTGTCTTGAGGGTAGGGGCGATTCACGAATCGCCCGCCAATTCCGCACAAATTCAATTTTACATCGTAGGGGCGCACCTCTGTGTGCGCCCTGAAATCAATGCTCGTGTTGATTTATGCTACGATTCGCCGAGCTCTGGAAATGCCGTGTCAAAATACGGCGACTACACCATGACTTATGATGAGATTGGTAATCCGATAAGCTACAAGGGCTATTCCATGGCATGGACAAAGGCAAAACAGCTTGCCTCTGTGTCGGGTAACGGAATTACCATGTCATTCAAGTATGACAGCAACGGAATCAGAACATTGAAGCGCGTGAATGGTGTAGATACCGAGTTTACCTACGCAGGCACAACGCTTGTGAGCCAAAAAACGGGCAATGAAATAATGAATTTTGCCTATACCGCAGGCGGCGCACCCTATGGCTTCACCTACAACGGAACAAATTATTTTTATCTGTTAAATCTCCAAGGTGACATAATCGGCATATATGATTCCAACGGCGATGTGGTTGTAAAATACGCCTACGATTCATGGGGTCAGCTAATGTCGATAACGGGCACTTTGGCTGATACAATAGGTGTTAAAAATCCTTTGAGATACAGGGGATATTACTACGATACTGAAACAAAATTGTATTACCTGCAAAGCCGTTATTATGACCCCGAAACCTGTCACTTCATCAGCATGGATTCCTACTTTGTCGCAGGCGACTACATCAACGGTATGAATATGTATGCGTATTGCCTTAATAACCCGGTGATGTATGTTGACCCGACGGGGTGTATGTCTGAATCTGCTTTTGAATTGATGAAGCTTGTTAATTTTGCCGTGAATGCACTTAGCGTTTTCCAAAAAATGCTTGATGTTATTTTTGGTGAAACTCCTGTTGAATCAAGTCCCGCTCCAGAAGGTGTAGATATTACAGAAAAGCTAAATAAAGTAATGAAAGCAAATGCAAAAGATATGAGCGATTACAGGAAATCCCATTCTTATTTGGAAAGTGTAATGTTTTTTGTTGAAAATGTTAGGACTGGTGGTGAATGGGACTATAAAAATCATCTTGACCCTAATACAACCTACATATATAACAATAATGGCGTTTATGTTGAACTTCGTTATGATGATATTGGGAATATAAATTTTGGATATGTGGGAAGAATTTTGTTTAGTGAAGAGATTTTGTGCATGGGAGCTGGTGCATATCAATTAATTGGAGGCCCGCGAAATTGGGGGATAAGTTCATACTTTGATGATCCGAGAGACCAATGGGCAATTAGGTATGGTTACTCGCTATGGGACAATGGAGGTATATGATGAGCAAAAAATTAATACCGGCAATTTTAGATGGAGTAGTTTGTAGCATAACTTTACAAATTTTGAGTGAGTTTGTTATCTCGATTTATTCGAAAAATTTATCATTATATCAGTGTTTATTATTGAGTACAATAATTTCAATGGTTTGTGCAATAATATATGTTTCATCTGTTTCTAAAGAAGCAAAAAATAAAACGCTTGTGGTTTTATCATTAATTAGCGTTCTATCTTTTGTGCTTTTTACAATAGCAATAATTGTATGTTGTTTAATTTTTCCAAATTATAATTATTTTCCATTGCGCGAGGAAAATAATGGCGATGCTATTCTATTGATGTTTTCTATGGGTGCATTTATATTGTTTTCTATATTTACAAGATTGGTTGTTTTAATAGTTTGTATAATAAAGAATAACACAAGGGACGGTTCTGTGTCTTGAGGGTAGGGGCGATTCACGAATCGCCCGCCAATTCCGCACAAATTCAATTTTACATCGTAGGGGCGCACCTCTGTGTGCGCCCTGAAACGACGTGCTCGTTTCCGTTTCCAATCCGCAGATTTCGGGCGTGCCCGAAACAACGATTGAGCTAAGCTCGGATAACAGCTATTGGCAGATAGACAATGTCATGAACGTCTATTATGCGTGCTACGACCAATTCGGGCGCCTTGAAATGACGGCAACAGATGATATAACCTCTTTAAAAGACAGGGGACGGTTCTCTGTCTTGAAAAGTATAGTTTTCAACGTGGTGTAGGGCGGATAATATCTGCCCCTACCTTGTACAGCTATGACCAATACAGCCGCGCGGCGGGGGTTGAAATAACCTCAATGGCAGACAGTTCAATCGGACTGTCTGCTTTTTTATTAACTATATATTAAATTTATAATAATTATTAAATAGATATTGATTTATATATTAATATCGTGCTATAATAACATGAAATATTATCAAGATTAGGATGGGAAAGGAGCGACGAAAATGAAACGCATTTTTTCGGCTGTTTCAGTGCTTATGGCGGCTGCCTGTTTTGTTTTTTCTTCGTGCAGCACCGATGTGCTCATACGTCCCGTTGACTCCCTGCTTTCCCCTCCGCTTTATTATGAGGAATACGAAGACCTTCTTGAAGCCTTCAACAAAAATGTCGGTGGCGATTTTTCATTCTGCCATCCTCAAAGGGGCGACTACCGCTCCGCAATCATTGTTGAGGATATTGATTCCGACAGTCAGAAGGAAGCGTTTATATTCTATAAAAACAGCGCGGACACAACCAACGCAAGAATGTATTGCTTCGACTACACGGACGGCAGGTGGATTCCCGACGGCGATTTCAACGGCTACGGCAACGGGATTGACAGCATCAAGCTGACCGATATGGATTCCGACGGCGTGAGCGAGCTTATGGTTTTGTGGAGCTTTTCGGGAGTTTCTTCGGGCAGCATAATGTCGCTTTACAGAGCCCAGCCTATCATCGGCGAATACAGAGAAATTTCTAACGAGGCGTGCTCCGTTTGCGAATTTGTTGATGTTAACGGCAACGGAGAGAAAGAAGTATTTTTTATAACTCAAAGCAATGTTTCGGGTGTCAGCCAAAGGTCGGCAAAGGTTATGAAGCTTTCGGGCGATTCGGTTGCTTTGATGGGTGAAGCAAGGCTTGACCCCAACATAAGCAGCTATACGGCGGTCAAAACAGAAAAAGCAGCTTCCGACGAGCCGATGAAAATATATGTTGATGCGCTCAAGGGTGAGCAGCAAATGATAACCGAGCTTGTTTATTGGGACGGTGAAAAATCCGAGCTCTGCGCTCCGTTTCTTGATGCGGAAACAATGTCCAACACCGTAACGCTCCGCTACGAGCCAATCGGATGCTCCGATATGAATAACGACGGAATAATTGATATTCCCGTTCAGTCCCGTATTTTCGGCAAGGGCGACAATGCGCTCACAATCGACACGGAAAACATATATCTCACCGAGTGGAAAAACTACAGAGGTGCGGGTCTTGAAACCGCCGCATACACTCTGATAAATTATTCCGACGGCTATATGGTTGCTCTTGATGAGAGCGAAATCAACACAACGGGGATAAGAAACTACCGCTCGCAAAATTGCTGGGTTGTATACAAAACAAACGCTGCGGGCGAATCGACAGGCGAGATTTATTCGGTGCTCAAAATCTTTTCCGACAGATGGGATGAAGCCAGATTCAGCGCGTATATTCCCATAGTAGAAAAAGAGGATTCCGTGGTTTGCGTTTATGTTACTCAAAACGGCAAGGACAGGGGAATTGACGAGGATTTTGTGAA
>JAGAOT010000003.1 GCA_017623615.1 Clostridia bacterium
GCAGGTCTTTCAACAACAATTACTGCTGACGATACAGACGTAATTAATGTTTACTATGCACGTTATGCATACGAAGTTAAGGTTGACGGCGTTGCACAGGATAAGGAAGTTTACCACGGTGCAACATTTACCGCTCCCGCAGCTTCAACAACCACCGAAGCAGGTTATACTCTTACCGGCTGGAAGGTTGGAGAAACAACATATGCAATCGGTGATGAAATCCCCGTAACAGGCGCAACAGAGCTTGTAGCTGTTAACACACCTAACACCAACACAGTTTATAAGGTAGAAATCTATCTTATGGATGCAGAACGTAACTACGCTCTTGCAGACACAGATGAAAAGGCCGGTAAGACAGGCGATCCCGTATCGGCAGCACATGCAGATTACATTGCAGATCTTGATTCGTTCTATCTTGCAGATACCGAAAACGAAAACAATGTAACAAGCGGCACAATCGCAGGCGACGGCTCAACAACCTTGAAGCTCTACTACAAGCGTGCAACCGTTCAGATTACAATCAACGATGAAACCAAGGATTACGTTATCGGTGAAGAAATCACAATCGAGCCCGTTCCCGAGGATGAAATCGATGAAGGCTATGAGCAGGACGGTTGGATAGACGAAAACGGTGACCCCGTTGAAGTTCCCTACACAGTTAAGGAAGAAGGCAATCCCACCGAGATTAAGCCCAACATCGTTCCCAAGGACGGCACTGCTTATAAGGTAGAGATTTATTTGATGGATGCAAACGGCAATTATGCCCTTGCAGACACAGATGACAAGACCGGAAAGACCGAAGCTCCTGTATCGGCAGCTCATGCTGATTACATCGCAGGTCTTGACAGCTTCTATCTTGCAGATACCGAAAACGTTAATACCGTAACAAGCGACAATATTGCAGGCGACGGCTCAACAACCTTGAAGCTCTACTTCAAGCGCGCAAGCTACACCTACAGCTTCACAGCAGGTGAAGAAACTGTTGCTTCCGGCACAGCTTTCCACGGCGCAACAATCAAGGCTCCTGCATACACACCTGATGCAGGCTACACCTTCGGCGGCTGGACAGACGGCACAGACACTTATGCTGCTAACACCAACATAACTGTTGAATCCGACCTGGCTTACACCGCTATCATCACAGCAAATTCAGGCGTTCCCTACAAGGTTGAAACCCATGTTATGAACACAGACGGCGAAACCTATGAGGTAACAACAGAAACTGCTTACGGCAAGACCGGCGACCCCGTTTCAATCCATCCCGCTTCAATGGAAGGCTTCACACCTAATGCAGAAAAATGCGTTCTCGCAGACACAATCGCTGCTGACGGTTCAACAACCCTCAAGGTTGTTTATGACCGTAACAAGTACACCATCAAAGTAAACGGTGTTGAAGACGAATACTTCTACGGCGAAGAAATCGAAATCGCCCCCGTTCCCGAGGACGAAATTGATGAAGGCTATAAGCAGGACGGCTGGGTAGACGAAAACGGCAAGCCCGTAACAGTTCCCTATCCCGTTGATGAAAACAATCCCACCGAAATTAAGCCCAACATTGTTCCCATCGAATATCTCGTTGAGTTCACGGTTGACGGCAAGCCTTTCGTTTCAGCTAACGCTGCATTCGGCACAGCAATCCAGAATCCCGGAACTCCCGGCGAAGAATGGATTCCCGAGGGCTACACATTCGGCGGTTGGTCAGTTGACGGTAAGACAGAAGTTACAGACTTCGGCACAGTTGACGTTGACGGCAACACCTTCGTTGCTATCCTCAACGCTATCAGCTACAACCTCACCTTCAAGGATGCAGAGGGCAACGTTCTCAGCGGACCCACCTCCACAGAGTTCGGTTCAACTCTTGCAGCTCTTGCTCCCACAGCTCCCGATAAGTCCGATTCAGGTCTTATCTTTGCAGGCTGGGCAGAGGAAGCTGACGAAACTGTTAAGATGCCCGCAACAATGCCTGCAAAGGATGTTGTTTATAAGGCAACTTACGTTCAGAACACAACTCCCGTTAAGTACGCTATCGAAATTTACATGATGGATACCAACGGTGACTACACATTGTCCGCAAGAACCATTTCCTATGGTTATATCGGCACAACTCAGACAATCGAAGCAGGCAACATGGAAGGCTGCACGGTTGACACAGCAAAGAGCCACCTCAGCGACGTAATCGCTTCTGACGGTTCAACTGTTCTCAAGATTTACTATGCAAGAAATCTCTATACTGTAACATTCGGCGACAATAAGCCCGTTGAGGTTTACTACGGCGCTGCAATTCCCGTTCCCGCTGACCCCGAATCAGCAGAAGAGGGCAAGGTATTTGCAGGCTGGGCTCCTGAAGTTCCCGCAACAATGCCCGCAGATAATCTTGTATTCGAAGCAACTTGGGAAGCCGGCGTTTACACAATTACTTATGTAATCAACGGCGTAACCGAAGAACCCATTCCCTACACCTATGGTGAAAAAGTTGCAACTCCCGCAACTCCCAATGTAGGCGGTCTCAAGTTCATCGGCTGGACTCCCGAAGTTCCCAAGACAATGCCCGCAGAAAACCTCATCATCGTTGCTCAGTTTGAGGCAGATATCTTCAAGGTAACATTCCTTGATGATGTTGACGGCGAAGTATTCGATGTTAAGTATGTTGCATACGGCGACGAAATCACACTTCCCACAGGCGAACCCAGCAAGATGTATCACACATTCGAAGGCTGGCTTGCAGTTCCTGAAACAATGCCCGCAGAGGATATCATAATTGTTCCCAACTTCGTAAGCGTTCCCGTTGCTCTTGTTGAGCAGCCCGGTTCAACAACCGTTATCGACAGAGCTAATAAGGTTATCTACGGACTTGGCACAAGAATGAAGGCTTCTGACTACGACAAGATTTATCTTGACGTTGAAGGCGACGGTTACTTCACAGTAACTCCCGCTGACGGCAGAGCAGGCTTCTACGGCACAGGTACAGTCATCAGCCTCTATGATAACAACAGCACAACAGGCGAGCCCGTTGAGGTTTACTATGTTGTTGTCTTCGGCGACGTAAACGGTGACTCCGACATTAACTCGGCTGACGCATCTGCTGTTGAAGATGAATACTTCTGGGTAACCGGTTGGTCACGCGAAGGCAGTGATGACTACGCTTACTATAAGCTTATCGCAGGCGACCTTGACAAAGACGGTGATATCGACGTAAACGACCACACCAACATTGTTAACTACACAGTCGGCGTTATTGCAATAGACCAGACAACAGGAACGGTTGAACGTTAACCGAACCACCTATCTAACCTAAATTAATCCCGGCGGGGGAGAAGAAATTTTCCCCCGCTCGATGAGGATAAGTTCCATTTCGCGCAGAGCAATATCAGCACAGTTGCTCTGAAAACCCGTTCCTCTCAGGCGGGTATTAGAACAAGGAGGAATTCTCTCATGACAAAACTCAAAAGGTTAGTAGCTGTTGCTTTGGCGGTTCTGATGATTCTTGGTAACTTCACAATGGCGGCTTCGGCGCTGGACGTAAGGTCTTTTGACGGAAACACATTAACGATTTCCACCAAGATTTTCAGAGAAGTTAACGGCGAATGGGTTGAAGCAGAAAAAGTTAAACAGGGCGAAACCGTTAAGGCCCGCGTTTTCCTGGGAACAGATTATTACACAAGCTCAGGCAGCTTGCTGTTCTTCTATGACACAACATTTTTCGGTGATGCTTACGGCACATCAAAAGAAGTTTTGGTTATCAACCCTTACTACACTTCTTCTCCCTATAATGCAACGGGTGATTTCTATGCTCCCGGCTCAATTTCAGCAACAAATATCGAGAAATACATGTTGAATAACAACAAGCTTTCCGGTATTGTTTCCGAATCAGACACAGGCGCGGCATTCTCAACAGATTATGATGCCCTTGTTGTCAGCTATGAATTCGGACCCACAACCAGAAACCAGAAGCTTAATGCTAACAAATGGTTCTGCGAATTTACTCTTACCGTTAATAAAGATGCCGCTGATATGGGCGACTTCCTTGCGGTAAAGAACACAACAAGCTCACCCTCATTCACTTCGGGTTACATTAATGTTCCCAAGGGTACATATGATACCTACAACGAAAATGTTGTTGATATGGCAAACTGGGATTCAGTTCTCGATTATACCAGCCAGCCCGTATCCCTTTTCGTTAATCCCGTTACCGCAACCTTCAATGCCGGCGAAGGCGCTGAATTTGCAGACGGCGAAACAAAGAAAGTTTATGAAGGCGAAGCAGGCGAAGCTCTCAATGTTGCAATTCCCGAAAAGGAAAACTATGAATTCCTTGGCTGGAAAGTTACAGGCACAGACGAAGCTTCGGCAACAATTACAGCTTATCCCGCAGCAGACACAGAATATACTGCTGTTTGGGCTCCTGTGAATGATGTTGATGAAACTCTTACTTTCAGAACTGAAATTCACAGACTCAATCCCGAAACAGGGGAATATGAGAAAACTGAGAAAGTAAAGCACGGCGAAACTGTTAAAGCAAGGCTTTACATCGACACAACATATTTCACCAACACCGGTGATATAATCGTTTTCTATGATAATGATTTCTTCACAGACGCTTATGCAAACGATGTTCCCATTGACCTCGCAGTTAATACTGCAGCAGGAACCTCCGCTGCTGACCTTGGCGTAAACGGTACCTTCGCAAAGGCAACCAACGCCAACAACGAAATCATTAACAGACTTATAACCAACAATTACTTAACAACTGATTTTGTAAGCACACACACAGCGTTTGCAATTCAGTACAGATTTGACGAAAATGTCGGCGGCTCAAAGCTTGAGGGCGAAACAGCTGAAGATTGGTTTGTTGAATTTGACCTCCAGGTTCTTAACACAGCTGAAGACTGGGGCGATTTCTTCATCGTTGAAGAAACCATAGAAAATCCCAACGAAGGTTACTATGCTCACATCAACGTTCCCCTCAGCACAGATGGCGGCTCGGCAACCGATGCTGTTCCCATGTATCTGTGGGAGGTTAACGCAGTTGCAACAAGCAACCCCGTAACAGTTGAAAGCACAATCACTCTTGATGCTAACACAGGTGTTTTTGCCGAAAACAGCTCTGACACTTATGTAATCGAAGGCTATGCAGGCGGAAGCGTTGCAGCTCCCGAAGAGCCCACCAAGGAAGGCTACACCTTCATGGGTTGGGTTGATGAAAACGGCGAAGCAGCAGAAATCCCCGCTGAAATGCCTTTCGAGGATATCACTCTTACCGCAGTTTGGAAGGCAGAGGTTGATATTACCTATGTTCTCAACAACGGTGAAGAAGATATCGTTATAACAGTTACAAGCGGCGAACCTTTTGAAACTCCCGCTGAGCCTGAAAAGACAGGCAGCCGCTTCAAAGGCTGGACAGATGACCCCGACGGAAAGATTGCAGAGAAACTTCCCGAAGTATATCCCGATGTTGACACAACATACTATGCTGTTTATGAGACACGTGATTATATCATTTATTACTATGTTCTCAATCCCAACAACCCCAAGTTTGAGATAGCAGCAATGGCAACAGCGGAATACGGCGCAGAAATTCCCGAAATGCCCGAAACATATACTGTTCCCGAGGGCTATTCACTTTCCGATGCTTATACCGATATCTCACTTTCGGTTAAGCTTGCAGACGATGCAACAATGCCCGCTTCAAAGCTTGACCTTTACTACAAGCTTACTGTCAACAGCTACGATGCAACATTTGATGCAAACGGCGGCGCGTGGGCAGACGGCGACACGGTAAAGAAAGTTTTAACAGCATACGAAACACAAATTAATGCTCCTGCTGACCCCGAACTTGAAGGCTACAACTTCATTGGTTGGCAGCCCCATGTCGGTGTTATGGACGAAGAAGGCAAGAGCTTCATCGCAGCATGGGAGCCTGCAACATATATGGCAACATTTATCGTTGAAGGCGAAGTATACGATGCATTTGAGACCGTTTACGGCGAAGCTGTTGACATTCCTCCCGAACCCTATAAGGAAGGTCACACCTTTACTGGCTGGTCACCCGCGATTGACACAAGCATGCCCGCACATGACACTGAATATGTTGCAACATTTGCACCTGACAAGTTTGATGCAATATTCAATGCAAACGGCGGCGGCTGGCCCACAGTAGACGAAAACGGCGACATCGTTGTTGATGAAAACGGCGACAAAGTTCTCGATACAAATGACAAGGTTGTTGAAACCACATTCGGCGAGGGAATCAAAGCTCCCGATGCACCCGAAAAAGAGGGTTATGTATTCGGTGGTTGGGACCCCATCCCCGGTGCAATGCCCGCAGAGGACACAACCTACACAGCAATCTGGAATCCTGCTACAGACACACCGTACAAGGTTGAAATCTACACAATGGATACAACCGGTTCATATGAGTATGAGGGTTGCCCCGTAGTTCAGGATAAGACCGGCACAACCGGCACAATCGCTGAAATCAGCGCAAGTGCAGCCGAAGGCTTCTACGTTGCTGATGAAAGCGTTCTCAAGGCAGAAATCCTTCCCGACGGCTCCACCGTTCTGAAGGTTTACTATGCAAGAAACGAATACACAATCACATTCTACTCAATGGGCGGCAAGTTTGAAGACGGTTCAATCGAGGATACCGACAAGTATTTCCACGGTGCAACCGTAACAGCTCCCGTTCCCACAAGAACAGGCTGGACCTTCGCAGGCTGGGATAACACCGTTGTTCCCAAGGCACTCGGAAACGCTGAATATAATGCTACATGGACTGTAAATCAGTACACAATAACATTTGATACACTCGGCGGCACAGAGATTGAGCCCATCACCCTTGACTATAACAAGGCAATAGAGCTTCCTGCAGAGCCCGAAAAGACCGGCCACATATTCGGCGGCTGGACTTGGACAATGACTAACGAAAACGGTGAAACCGTTGTTATTGATGAGCCCGAAAAGATGCCTGCATACGATGTAAATGCAGAGGCTATCTGGACTCCCGACACCTTCAATGCAATCTTTGATGCAAACGGCGGTGATTTCGACGGCGAAACAACCGTAAAGGTTCCCACCGTATTTGATAAGCCCATCGTTGTTCCCGGTGAAGAAGGCTCCGCTTATGACGAGCCCACCAGAGATGGTTACGTATTTGACGGTTGGGTTGATGAAAACGGCAATGCTCCCGGCAGCATGGATGAAGAGGGCAAGAACTTCACAGCAGTTTGGCTTCCCGCCGATATGACTGTTCCCGTTGAAATCTACCTCATGAAGGCTGACGGAACATATCCCGCAACTCCCGACGAAACAAGCAGCGTTGAATCCAAGACCGAAGCAACAGCATCAGTAGTTCCCGAAGCAAAGGATAACTACACTGTTGATGAGGAAAAATCAGTTCTTGAAGCTGTAGTTGAACCTGACGGCTCAACTGTTCTCAAGATTTACTATGCACTTGACAAGACAACAATCAGCTTTGATGTTGACGGCACAGTAACAGAAGTTGAAGGTCTTATCGGTGCGGCTGTTCCTGCCGACAAGGTTCCCGCTCCCGAAAAGGACGGCTACACATTTGCAGGTTGGAAAGATGCTGACGGAAACGTAAGCGAAAATGCTCCCGCAACATTCCCCGAAGAGAGCGAAACCCTTACAGCTGAATGGACTCCCAAGCAGTATAAGCTCACTTATATCAGCGATGTAATCGACAACGGCGACGGCACAACAACTGACGTTATCGTTGAAGGCTTTAACGAAAAGCTCGTTGATTGCGGCGCAAGCGTTCCCGCTCCCGAAATGCCCACAAAGGCAGGCTACACATTCGGCGGCTGGTTCGATGCTGACGGTGTTCAGAATACCGAATACAAGACAATGCCTGCAAAGGACCTTGTATTTACAGCAAAGTGGAACTCCATTGACGGCGTTCCCTACACATTTGAAGTTTACGAAATGAAGGTTGACGGAACATATCCCGCAACCGCAACTTCAACAACAACTCTCACAGACGGTCAGGTTGGCAAGACCGTAACCGTAGGCTATACCGCTCCCGCAGGCTTCACACTGGCTGACAGCAAGCTTTCCGGCACAATCGTTGCAGGCGAAGACCTTGTTCTCTATGCATACATTGCAAGAAACGAGCACAACTTCACCGCATACTATGACACCGAAAAGTCAAGCGTAGTAGCTCAGGATGATTACCTCTACGGTGCACCCATTCCCACTGTTGCAGACCCCGTTAAGCCCGGATTTGCATTCACAGGCTGGGTATACGAAGACGGCTCAGCGGCAACCATTCCCGCTCTCATGGGCGATGAGGATATAGTTGTTTATGCAACATGGGCAGAGAATGCATTCGATGCAACCTTCGATGCAGGTGACGGCTACTTTGTTGATGACAACGGGGACCCCATCTATGATGAAAACGGCGATAAGGTTTCCGCAGAAACCAATCCCACAACCTTCGGTGAGGATATCAAGGCTCCCGCCAACGACCCCGTAAAAGACGGTTATGATTTCGTAGGTTGGGCACCCGCTGATGACCCCGAAAATGTAATTACCGACGGTAACTTCGGTAAGATGGATGAAGACGGCGCAGATTTCGTTGCTGTTTGGAAAGAGGCTACCTACAAGCTCACATTCTATGAGTATGTTGCAGCCGAAGGCGGTCCCGCAGCTCCCACAGTTGCAAAATCCTACGCTGAAACAAATGTTGCGTTCGGCACTTCCCTCGTAGCTCCTCCCGCTCCCGAGTTTGAGGGTCACTACACCTTCCTCGGTTGGGTAGAAAACTCCGCTGTTCCTCCCGTTATCGAAGTAGAAGATATGGAGAAATTCGGTGTTATCACAAACGAAGAGCTCGAAACCATGACAATGCCTGCAGGCGATTATAAGCTCTATGCAGTTTATGAAAGAATCCCTGTTAAGCTTGTTCCCGTTGAAGGCAGCACAACAATGGTTGAAAGAGACGGCGTAATCGAGTCTTATAACAACGGCTACACCGTAACTCCCGACCCCTATGATACACCCGATTCATACGAAGAATGGTACATCTACGGTTTGAGAACAAGACTTACCGAAAAGACTCTTCTCAGCAAGTATGTAACAGTTCTCGGTGACGGCCATATCGAGGTTGAACGCGTAACAACCGCAAACGGCACAACCTATGGTTCAGTAGGTACAGGCGCTGTTGTAAGAGTAATTGATAACGTTACAGGTGAGCAGGTAGAGAAGTTCTACATCATCATCTTCGGCGATATCAACGGTGACGCAGATGCCAACGCAGGTGACGCAGCCGCTGTTTACGATGAAACAATCAACGTAACAGAGTGGAGCGTTAAGTCATCAGACCAGTATCGCACATACAAGGTTAAGGCCGGTAATGTTGTTAAGGATAGAGATATCAATACAATGGACGGCTTGGTTATCAAGGACTATGCAGTCGGTGTTTGCGATATCGACCAGATTACCTGCACGGTTATTCCCCTTTAATTAACACAATGCCCTCGGCGTAAGCCGGGGGCATTTCTGACTGTTGATAAAACCCGAAACCGCAAAATTCTTATATAAAAAAGTAGGGGCGGATATTATCCGCCCGCATAAACTTTTCTGATATGTATGGGTCGATGTCTTCATCGACCCTTTTTGGAATTTTGCTTACTGAGTCACAACTGCTTCGACGTACCTCTGCACGCCGGTGAAGCGGTTGTTTTTTGTCTTTCAAGATTTCTCAACAGACACAGTTAAAAGCCGCAGGAGTCATATGGCTTCTGCGGCTTTGCTTTATTAATCTTCAAGAATTGCTCTTCTGTATTTTTCCAAAAGCTTGCGTGCAAGCTCAACCGTGTTTTCTTCACTCGGGGCATCGGGGTTTGCGGTTGAAAGCCATTTTCTTTCAAATTCCGCATAGCTCTTATAGAACTGGTTGCCTCTGTAAATGTTTCTTTCACAATGCTGCTTGCGTGTGGTGGTTGAAAATCTTCTGCGTTTGGGGAATTCATAAGCAAGCCTTTCAAAAAAGCTCTGCCAGCGTTTAACATAATATGTGCCGATAAGTCCGCCCCATTCCTTCCAAGCATAGTCATAGTTGACAGAGTTTGCAATGGGTCCCCAAACGGTTATCTGTGTGAGTAGATTAAGCTCAAAATTCTGCTGGTCTTTTTCCGTGAAAGCAAGCTCTCGCGCCTGCTTAAGATGCTCGTGGAGCGTAAGCTCCGGTCTTGTTTGAAGAAGCGAATCAACCTCTTCGCAGATTTTCAAGAATGCGTTTGATGAGCGCTCAAAAATGTTGACATCCTTGTTATTGAAGCCATACATTGCCTTGTCATAAAGATTTGAAACAAAGTTGCTCAAAACCTGACGCACAAGGTCGCATGCATCATATGCGAAGCCATCCTTTGTGGCATTTTCGCTGCTCAAAAGCAGCTCTGCCGCGCGGTAAAGGGTCTTGTTATCGTAGCGAAGCTCTCTGAAATCATTGGGAGCGGTGTGGCGAAGCTCTGTTGCGGGTCTTGCGCAGATAACGGAGCCGGTTTCTCTGCCTGTGCACTTTTCGCTGTAGCAGCTCTCGCGCAGGGCGAGCATCGCATCCACAAGGCATTTTTCCTTGCTTCCGTAGCGGCGGTATGCATAGTCCTTGAGCCATGCATCAAGGTCAATCGCGCTGTCTTCAGTCAGCATCTGGAATGCAAGGTCATAATAGAGAGGATTTTGGAAAATACCCTCCATGAAAAGACCCGTGCCGCTGCAGTTATCGCATTCAAGCGCGGCATACGCGTTGTCTGCAAGAGCCTTTATACTGCCGTGGAGCGTATTTCTGTCGCCGAAATTGTGAATGTTGCCGAGCACAAATTCATAGCCCCAGAAGTTGTCATACTCCTTATATTTTGTGCCGTCAAGGTCAAGAATGAGCAGCCTTTCTTTGGGTACTGCTTTAACAATCTGCTCGCGCAGCGACCAGCTCTGCATAACCCAAACGGAATCCTTATCGAAATCCTTATACATTGTGTCGATTGCTCTGCCGACCTTCCAAAGATAATCCCTTGTTTTGATGGCGGGGTTATTTTCGTGGAACGGGTCGCATGCATAGTAGTGATATGCGCCGAAAAGCTGACGCTGTTTTTCAAGAAGGGCGGTGCCGAATTTCTTGAATACACGGTCTGTCGGGTCAAGCTGATATGTAATCGGGAAGTTGCACCATGCAGGCACCATGCGAAGCTTAACCTTATTGAAAAGCTTGGTTATCGTTGATGGAACCGTTCCTGTAAAGCCCTGCTGAATGGGTGTCATGCCAAGCTCAACCTCGCGGTCGATAATCTTTTTACCAAGCTCAAGCCTGCTTTCGATATACTTAACATCGGTGAGGCTGAAATAGCCCGAAATGTTAGCCATAAGCTGCCATGGCCAGAAGCCGGGTCCGGAAAGATATGAAAGCGCGCCTGTTTCGCTGTAGGTAAAATCGCGCATTGTGTAATACCACACAGCCTCGCTGCCGACAACGGAAAGGGGCATGTTTATGCCGTTCATCGCCATAAAGTCGATTTCTCTTTCCCAATCCTCCCACTTCCAATAAGCGAAGGAATAGCCGAGGGTGCAGTAGTTCATGAATGCGCGCCTTTTTTGAGCAATAACCTTTGTGATTTTGCCATCGAAAAGGGGAGCGGAGTCAACGGAAAGCCTTGTGTTGCCGCAATGCGAAAGGTTAACGCCGCAATGCTTTTTTAAATAGGCATAGTAGCCCATCGCCTGGCTTATCTTGCAGTCGCCGCAGATAATGATTTTTCCGTTTTCGCAGAATACCTCATAGGTGTTTTTGCCGTCGACGCTGTCAATGCTGCGAAGCTCAAACATATCTGAAATTTCAGGAGTGTTTCTTAAAATAAGATTTTTCATTCGTTTCACCTTAACAAAATACTTATATTAAATTATTATATAATAAATTTATATTATAAGCAAGTTTTTTTGCCTATTTTGCAATTCCTTTAATTATTTTATTTTTGTAATTGTTAAAATATTTTTAATTTGTTAATTTATTACTCAAAAATTTGCATAAAATATAAAATAATGCTTTACACTTCGCCTTAAATAAAGTAAAATATATAATAGCTATAATAGCGACTTTTATAATTTCAAAGAGGTGTTTATATATGCAACCTGTCTATAAGCGCATTCTTTTAAAGCTCAGCGGCGAGGTGCTGTCGGGCGGTAAAGGCCATGGCTTTGATTTTGACACAATCAATTCAATCTGTTCTTCAATAAAGGAGATTACAGACCTCGGCGTTCAGGTCGGTCTTGTTGTCGGCGGCGGAAATTTCTGGCGCGGACGCTCCGGCGGAAGCATGGACAGAACCCGTGCCGACCATATCGGAATGCTTGCAACGGTTATGAACTCACTCGCCCTTGCCGATTCTCTTGAGCAGCTTGGTGTGCCCGTCAGAGTTCAGAGCGCGATTGAAATGCATCAGATAGCCGAAACATATATCAGAAACAAGGCTGTCCGCCACCTTGAAAAGGGCAGAGTTGTTATTTTCGGCAGCGGAACGGGCAACCCGTTTTTCTCAACCGACACATGTGCGGCGTTGAGAGCGGCTGAAATTAAAGCGGACATCATCTTTAAGGCTACAAACGTTGACGGCGTTTATGACAAGGACCCCAACAAGTTTGCAGACGCGGTTAAATACGATGTTGTAACTCACAGCGAGGTTCTTGAAAAAGACCTCAAGGTTATGGATTCAACGGCAGCTTCGCTTTGCCGTGACAATAATATTCCGATTCTTGTTTTCAACCTTGAAAACCCCGAAAACATCGTTAAAGCGGTGGTTGGCGAAAATATCGGAACAATAGTTAAGGAGGGCTAAAAATGCAAACAGTTTTTGCAATGGCAGAAGAAAAAATGGGTAAAACCTTAAACGCACTTACTTCAGAATTTTCATCAATGAGAGCGGGCAGAGCAAACGCTTCCGTTCTTGACAAGATTAGAGTTGACTATTACGGAACTCCCACTCCCATCAACCAGATGGCGGCAGTTTCTGTTGCAGAGGCAAGAATTCTTACAATTCAGCCTTGGGACACATCAACTCTTCACCCGATTGAAAAGGCAATTCAGGCATCCGACATCGGCATCAATCCCCAGAACGACGGCAGAATCATTCGCCTTGTTTTCCCCCAGATTACAGAGGAACGCCGTAAGGACCTTTGCAAGGATGTTAAGAAGATGGCGGAGGATTCGAGAGTTTCAATCCGCTCAACCCGCCGCGACTGCATCGACAAGGTGAAGAAGATGGAAAAGGCTTCCGAGATTACAGAGGATGACCTTAAGTTTGCCGAAAAGAAGCTTCAGGATATTACAGACAAGTATATCAAAGAAATTGATAAGGCTGCCGAAGCAAAAGAAAAAGATATCATGGAAATCTAAATTCAATTCTGACTGCCGAGAATGGCGCGAAAACTTGCCATTCTCGGCGTGAATCAAATTAAGGAGCATAAAAGATGACAAACGAAATGCTTGAAAAAATTTCTCTGCCGAGGCATATCGGCGTTATCATGGACGGTAACGGCAGATGGGCAAAGCAGCAGGGGTTAAAAAGAAGCGAGGGGCACAAGGCAGGTGCCAAGGTTTTTCGCACCATCTGCGATTATGCCGCCGAGCTTGGAATAGAGTGCATGACCTTTTATGCTTTTTCAACCGAAAATTGGAAGCGTCCCGCCGACGAGGTTTCGGCAATAATGAATCTTTTCAGAGATTATTTATCTGAAGCAAAAGAAAGAGAAGAAGAAAACAAAGCTAAGGGAATGCGCATTCGCTATATAGGCGACAGAGCGGCGCTTCCCGAGGATATTGTTAATATGATTGACCTTCTCGAAAGCCGTTCAGCCGACAAGCATTCAATAACCATTAATCTTGCGGTTAACTACGGCGGCAGAGATGAATTGCTCCATGCTGTTAAAGAAATTGCAAAAAAGGTTGAGGCAGGGGAGCTTAAGTCCGATGATATAAGCTTGAAAGATATAGACGGCAATCTTTACACAGCGGGTCTGCCTGACCCTGATTTGATTATCAGACCCAGCGGAGAATACCGTCTTTCAAATTTCCTTATCTGGCAGGCGGCGTATTCGGAATTTTGGTTTTCCGACATACTCTGGCCCGATTTCACAACTGATGATTTGGATAAGGCAATTATAGATTACAGCAACCGCAACAGACGCTTCGGCGGAGTTTGATTTGCTGAATTTTAAAAGAATGAGTGATAAGAAATGAAAGTAAGAATAATAACAGGTGTTACATGCGCGCTTATTGTAATAATGCTTTTGGTGTTTACGGGTCTCGGATATCTCGGAGTTATGAGCATCCCCATGGGCATAATTTCAGCCATTGCGGCTTATGAGATAATGCGTGTTTCGAAATGCAAAAACAAGCTTTTGACGGGCGTTTCAATGGTGGTTGCGGCGGGTGTTCCGGCATTTTTTGATTTTAATGTTCAGCAATATCTGCCCGTACCCGCATCGGTCTTTATTATTGCATATATCATAGCATTGCTCATAATAATGCTTAAATGCTATGACAAAACAAAGTTTGAGAATGTTGCAATGGCTCTTTTCGGCTCGCTTGCAATCCCCGGCTCATTGGGCACATTATTCAAAGTCAGAGACCTTTGCGTTGATTACCCCGAGCTTTTCCAGCGTTCACATTGCGTTTTTCTTATCCTCTGCGCCATGTACTGCGCATGGATGAGCGACACATGGGCATATTTTGTCGGCAGCAAGTTCGGCAAGCATAAGCTTGCTCCGAGAATCAGCCCCAAAAAGTCTGTAGAGGGCGCAATCGGCGGCGTTGTGGGCACGGTTCTTTTCTGCGTGGCATCATATCTTGTATGTGACCGTTTCTTCTTCCACCTTGACACGCTCAAGCTTTGGATGGTTGTTGTTTTCTCAATAATTCTTGCAATTCTCGGCATGTGCGGCGACCTTTCAGCTTCCGTTATCAAAAGGAATTTCGGTGAAAAGGATTTCGGCAATCTGTTCCCGGGTCACGGCGGTGTGCTTGACCGCGTTGACAGCTTTCTTGTCACCATGCCCGCTCTTTATGTGATTATTGAAATTATGCTTGCATTTTATAAATAAGGATTGATACTTAATGACTAAAACTCTTGCCGTTCTTGGCTCAACGGGCTCAATAGGCGTTCAGGCACTCGAAGTGGCTCAGCTTATGGGGTTTGAGGTTGTGGCTTTGACCGCAAACAGCAGAACGGATATTTTAGAGGGGCAGATAAGAAAATTCAGCCCTCGTTTTGCGGCAGTTGCCGACGAAACAGCGGCGGCGGATTTAAAAATAAAAGTTGCGGATACCTCAACAAAGGTGCTTTCGGGCAAAGCGGGCGTTGAAGAATGCGCTCGCTGCGGTGCAGACAGCGTGCTTAACAGTATCGTAGGCATTGCAGGTCTTGCGCCCACTCTTGCGGCGATTGAAACAGGCAGTAACATCGCTCTTGCCAACAAAGAAACGCTTGTTGCGGGCGGTAAAATAGTTATGGATGCCGCAGCAAAAAAGGGCGTTGCCATTCTTCCCGTTGACAGCGAGCATTCGGCAATATTTCAGTCTTTGCAGGGCTGTCAGAGCAAAAAACAGATAAAAAGGCTTATTTTAACTGCTTCGGGCGGTCCGTTCTTCGGCAAATCCCGCGAAGAGCTTTCAAAAGTTACTCTTGAGCAGGCACTTAAGCATCCGAATTGGAGCATGGGTGCAAAAATAACCATCGATTCCGCTACAATGATGAACAAGGGCTTGGAGCTTATAGAAGCGGCATGGCTTTTCGGAATGGAAGCGGCAAACATCGACATCCTTGTTCATCGTCAGAGCATAGTCCATTCGCTTGTTGAGTATATCGACAATTCCGTTATTGCACAGCTCGGCGTTCCCGACATGCGCATTCCCATACAGTATGCGCTCACTTATCCCGACAGATTTGTTAGCCCCGTCAGGCAGCTTGACCTTGCCGAGGCGGCAACGCTCACTTTTGAAAAACCGGATTACGAAACCTTTTCCTGCATAAACTTATGCAGAAGGGCCTTTGAAAAGGGCGGTCTTTTCCCCGCCGCCGTTAATGCGGCAAACGAAAAGGCAAACGAGCTTTTCAGATGCGGCAAGATAGGTTTCCTCGATATTCCGCGTGCTGTTGAGAATGCATTTGACTGCGTTCAGAACGTTTCGGATTATACACTTGAGCAGGTTTTTGAAGCGGATAACGCGGTGCGCACAGCTACAGAAAGGTTGTTTAGATGAAAATTATTCCTCTTATAACCGCAGCGGCGGTTTGGGGCAAGGTGTGGCCGATTCTTATTGCCATACTTTTCTTCGGGTTAATTATATTTTTTCATGAGCTTGGTCATTTCACCTTTGCAAAGCTTTTTAAGGTGCAGGTAAATGAGTTTGCCATGGGCATGGGTCCAACTCTTTTTAAATTCAAAAAGGGCGAAACCAAATATGCTCTGCGTCTTTTTCCCATTGGCGGTTTTGTCAGCATGGAGGGTGAGGACGAAGATAGCGAAAACGAGCGTGCATTCTGCAAAAAGCCCACTTGGCAGCGCTTTATAATCGTTGCGGCGGGCGGAGTTGTTAACCTCATTATGGGTGTTATCATCGTTGCAATAATGCTTTCGCAGACCAACCTTATCGGTTTGCCCCAAATTCATTCGTTTGAAGAGAATTCCGTCAGCAGTCAGTATCTGCAGGCGGGGGATAAGATAGAAAAAATTAATGACAAGCGTGTTTATTCCGAATATGACCTCGGCTTTCTCATGTCAAGGGATAAGGACGGAATAATTGATTTTACAGTTGAAAGAAACGGCGAAACCGTTGAGCTTAACGGCGTTAAGTTCCAAACCTACGACAACAACGGAACGCTGACAATCGTTTACGATTTCATAATCAAGGGCGTTCAGCCCACTTTTTTGAGCGTTGCGAAAAATGCGGTGCTCGAATCCGTTTCAATCGGAAGAATTGTGTGGATTAGCCTGCTTGACCTTGTAACGGGTCAATACGGTCTCAGCGAGCTTTCGGGTCCTATCGGCACGGTTTCGTTTATAGCCGATGCCGCACAAACCGCAACCCAGCAGACAGATTACACTTATCTTTTAACTCTCATGGCGATGATTGCCATAAATATCGGGCTTTTCAATCTTCTTCCGCTTCCCGCGCTGGACGGCGGCAGGCTTTTCTTCATGGTGATTGAAATGGTGTTCAGAAAGCCCGTGCCCAGAAAATATGAGGGCTGGGTGCATGCAATAGGCTTGGTGCTCCTCATGCTGCTCATGGTGGTTATTTCATTCAGCGATATTCTGCGATTGATAAGAGGTGGTTAATGTGGAAAGGCGTAAAAGCAGGCAGGTTAAGGTCGGCAATATTTATGTCGGCGGTTCATCGCCCATAACCGTGCAGTCAATGCTCAACAAACCTGCGTCCGATATTGAGGGCAGCGTTAAGCAGGCAGTTGAGCTTGAAAAGGCAGGCTGTGAAATTATAAGAGCGGCTGTGCCCGATATGGCGGCGGTAAAGCTTATTGAAAAGCTTAAAGAGAATCTTTCTGTGCCTGTTGTTGCGGATATCCATTTTGATTACCGACTTGCTCTTGAAAGCCTTGAAGCGGGTGTTGACAAAATAAGAATAAACCCCGGCAACATCGGCTCGATGGACAGAGTCCGTGCGGTTGCAAATGCGTGCAAGGCGAAGAATGTGCCCATTCGCATCGGCGTTAATTCGGGCTCGCTTGAGAAAGAGCTTCTTTCAAAATACGGCTCACCCTGCGCCGAAGCCCTTGCAGAAAGCGCAATGAGCCACGCAAAGCTGCTTGAGCAATGCGATTTTAACGACATTATAATTTCCATAAAGTCGTCAAACGTCAATATAATGGCAAAGGCTTACAGACTTGTTGCCGAAAAATGCGATTATCCCTTGCATCTCGGTGTTACCGAAGCGGGCACTCACAACATGGCTTTGATAAAATCATCCATAGGTATCGGCTCGCTTTTGCTTGACGGAATTGGCGACACAATCCGCGTTTCCATGACCGATGACCCCGTTAAGGAGGTTGCGGCGGCAAACGGAATTTTAAAGGCGATAGGGCTTAAAACCGACTGCGTTGATATCGTTTCATGCCCCACCTGCGGCAGAACGAAGATTGATTTGATTTCTCTTGCAAACGAGGTTGAAGAAAGGCTTTCGGGCTGCAAGAAAAACATAAAGGTTGCCGTTATGGGCTGCGCGGTTAACGGGCCTGGAGAAGCGCGCGAAGCAGACATCGGCATTGCGGGCGGCGACGGCTGTGCCCTTATATTCAAAAAGGGCGAAATAGTCTGCAAGGTGCCTGAAAATGAGGCTGTTGACAGACTTCTTGAAGAAATAGAAAAATTATAAATATAAGGGCAGAGCGACTCTGTCCTTTGTTTTTCGGTGATAAAAATGCAGGAAAATGCAATCTTAAATTTTATAGGTGAATATATCAGTGCGGGGCTGCGTGAAATGTTTTCAGGCGGTTTGGTTGAGCGCATCTTCCTTGATGAGGACACGATGAAGCTTGACATTACCGCGCGTTTTGACAGATATGTTGAGGATAGATTTATTGTTGCGGCGCAAAACGAAATGAAAAGCGTTCTCGGAATTAACAAGGCGGTTATAAAGCCGTTATACCCCGCAAGTGCGTTTTCGGTTCAATGCGCGCCCCAGCTTGTCAGAGCAATGAAAGAAAACATAGCCGCCGCAAACGGCTTTCTTGAAAATGCAAAATTTGAAGTTAACGAGAATAAAGTTACAATAACCGTTTTTAACGGCGCTGATATACTCTGTGATGCAGGCGCAAAGGATTTTTTGGTTAAATATATCAGCGAGTGCTTCGGTATTCACACCGAGGTTGAAATAAAGGGAGAAAACACTCCCAAGCTTGATTCACCCGAATATGTTCAGATGCAGGCGCAGACGATTAAAATAGAAGTCCCCGCCGCAAGCGAGCAAAAGAAGCCCAAAAAGCCCGAAAGGGAATATGAGGATTTGCCGATTTCCCTGACCAATGCAAAGGTAATTTACGGCAACAAAATTAAGTCAAAGCCCGTGCCTCTTAACGGCGTTTCAATCGAGGACGGCAACGTTACCGTATGGGGCAAGGTGTTTTCACTCGATATTCGTGAAACGCGCGACGGCAAGCGCAAAATCATCAATTTCAATATTACGGATAAAACGAATTCCTACACGGTTAAAATATTTGAAGCGGTTCAGAACTGCGAACAGCTTGTTGCCAATATTTCTGACGGCAAGGTTGTTATGCTCCGCGGTCACGTTGAGTATGACGACTACATAAAGACCTATTGCATCAAGGCAAACTCGGTTATGATTATCGAGGAGCTTGAAGAAAAGGATACCGCCGAGGAAAAGCGCGTTGAGCTGCATATGCACACCAACATGTCTGCAATGGACGGCATGACAGGCGCGGCAAAGCTTGTTGCAAGAGCGGCAAAATGGGGCCACAAGGCTGTGGCGATAACTGACCACGGCGTTGTTCAGGCGTTCCCCGAAGCTGCGGCGGCAGCCAAGAAAAACGGCATCAAAGTTATTTACGGCATGGAGGGCTACTATGTTGACGACTCCGTTAAGATAGTAACCGGCAATTCGGACATGCCTTTGAGCGGCACCTTTATTGTTTTTGACGTTGAAACCACGGGATTGCGCACGGATAAGGTGCGTCTGACGGAAATCGGTGCGGTTAAATATGTTGACGGCGCGGAGAGGGCAAGATTCCAGACCTTTGTTGACCCCGAATGCCCCATTCCGACCAAGATAACGGCTCTTACGGGCATTGATAACCGCATGGTTGCGGGTGCGCCCAAAGAGGGCGAGGCTGTGCGCAAATTCTTTGAATTTTGCGGCGACGGCGTTCTCGTTGCACATAATGCAACCTTTGATACAAGCGTTTTGAAACATACTTGCCAAAGAAACGGGATAGAATATAACTACACCCACATCGATACCCTTGTTATGGCGCAGAGCCTTGTTGAGGGCATTAAAAACTATAAGCTTGATTCGCTTTCAAAACATTTTAAACTTCCCGACTTTGACCATCACAGAGCGGATGAGGATGCGGGCGCGCTTGCGGGTATTTTTGAAAAGCTTTTGGAGCTTTGTAAAGCAAAGGGCGTTGAAAACGTTGCGGATATTAACGAAAAGATTCCCCTCAACATCAAAAGACTGCCCACCTACCATATTATCCTGCTTGCAAAGAACAAGGTTGGTCTTAAGCACCTTTATCAGCTTATTTCAAAATCCAATCTCGAATATTACTACCGCCACCCCAGAATCCCCAGAAGCGAGCTTCTTGCTCACAGAGAGGGGCTTATTGTCGGCAGCGCGTGCGAAGCGGGTCAGCTTTATCAGGCGATTTTTATGGGCAGACCAAAGGCGGATTTGCTCCATATGGCGGAAATTTACGACTATCTCGAAATCCAGCCCAACGGCAACAACGCCTTTATGGTGCGCGAGGGTATGGTTGACTCTGACGAAGAGCTTAACGAAATCAACCGCCGCATAATCCACCTTGCGGACGAACTTAACATCCCCGTTGTTGCAACGGGCGACGTTCACTTCCTTGAGGAAACCGACAGCATTTTCAGAGAGATTCTTATGGCGGGTCAGGGCTTCAAGGATGCCGCACAGCAGGCTCCGCTCTATCTGCGCACAACGCAGAATATGCTTGATGAGTTTGCATATCTCGGCGAGGATACGGCTTATGAAGTGGTTGTTAAAAATCCCAACCTTATTGCCGACATGTGCGAGGAAATAAAACCCATACCGGACGGCACATATCCGCCCAAGATTGAAGGCGCGGACGATGAGCTTCGCAAGATATGCTACGAAAGAATGGAAGCGTATTACGGCTCTCCGCTGCCCGAATATATCGGAGAAAGGCTCGAAAAGGAGCTTGACTCAATTATCAAAAACGGTTTCGGCGTTCTTTATATTATCGCCCAAAAGCTTGTCTGGAATTCCATGGAGCATGGCTATTATGTAGGCTCCAGAGGCTCCGTCGGCTCGTCATTCGTAGCATTTGCGGCGGGTATTTCCGAGGTTAACCCCCTTGTGCCGCACTATATCTGCGAGGATTGCAAGCACAGCGAATTTTTCTATAAGGGCGAATACGGCTCGGGCTATGACATGCCGCCCAAGGACTGCCCCGTTTGCGGCAAGCCAATGCACCGCGACGGTCACGATATTCCGTTTGAAACCTTCCTCGGCTTCTACGGCGACAAACAGCCCGATATTGACCTTAACTTCTCGGGCGAATATCAGTTCTATGCCCACAGATACACAGAGGAGCTTTTCGGCAAAACCCATGTTTTCAAGGCGGGAACAATCGGCACTCTTGCCGACAAAACCGCTTTCGGCTTTGTCAAAAAGTGGGCAGAGGAAAAGGGAGTCACTCTTTCAAGGGCGGAAGAGGACAGACTTGTTCAGGGCTGCGTAGGTGTTAAAAGAACAACCGGTCAGCACCCCGGCGGCATGGTTGTTGTGCCCGCCGACATGGATGCGGAGGACTTCACCCCCATTCAGCACCCCGCAGACGATGCGGATTCAATCCACAGAACAACCCACTTCGACTTCCACTCGCTTCACGATACAATACTCAAGCTCGATAACCTCGGCCATGATGTTCCTACGCTGTATAAGCATCTTGAGGATTTGACGGGCACAAACGTTATGCAGATTGACATTTGTGACCCCAAGCTTTACGAGCTTTTAACAACTCCCGAGCCTCTCGGCGTTACTGCAGAGGATATAGACTGCGAAACGGGCACCCTTTCGCTTCCCGAACTCGGCACTCCGTTTGTTCGCCAGATGCTCATGGAATCACAGCCCAAAAACTTTTCGGACATGCTCCAGATTTCTGGTCTTTCCCACGGCACCGACGTTTGGATTGGCAACGCGCAGGACCTTATTAAAAACGGCACCTGCACCATTTCCGAGGTTATCGGTACGCGTGACAACATCATGGTTTATCTTATCAACAAGGGCGTTGAAAAGGGCATGGCGTTCAAGATTATGGAAATCGTCAGAAAGGGCAAGGCAACTTCGCTTCTAACCGATGAGCATAAAAAAGAAATGCTTGACCACGGTGTTCCGCAGTGGTATCTCGATTCGTGCATGAAGATTAAATATATGTTCCCCAAGGCTCACGCGGCGGCTTATGTAAGCGCGGCAATGCGCCTTGCGTGGTATAAGCTTTACCGCCCCGTTGAATACTATGCAACTTATATGACCGTGCGCGGTGAAGATATAGACACGGCTTCTGTTTTAAAGGGCAGAGCCGCCGTTCGAGAAAAAATGGATGAAATCAGCGCCAAAATGAAGATGAAGCAGGCAACCGCAAAAGAGGAAGGCACCTTCACTTCATTGCAGGTTATCAATGAAATGATGGCGCGCGGCGTTGAAATTCTGCCCATTGATATTTACAAATCAACCGCCAACCGATATATTATTGAGGACGGAAAAATCCGTTTGCCCTTCTCTGCCATTGCAGGCTGCGGCGGCAGGGCGGCAGAGGGTCTGGAAGCTGCAAGAAATGACGGCGGCGGAGAATTTCTTTCAATCGAGGATTTCCAGATTCGTTCGGGCGCATCAAAAACGATTATCGCCGCTCTTGAAGAGGGCGGAGCGTTTGAGTCGCTGCCCAAGTCAACACAGTTAAGCTTCTTCTAAGGAGTAACACATGAAGAAAAAATTACCTTTGCGCCAACGTGAGTGGTATAAACTGGATAATGCGGCAAAAGTTTTTCCGGGTCAAAATTCCTCCTCGTGGTCTAACTGCTTCAGACTTTCGGCAACGCTGACGGAAACGGTTGAGCCCGAATTGCTTGAGCAGGCGGTCAAAAAGCTTATGCCTCGCTTCCCGAGCTTTGATGTAAGAATGCGTTCGGGCTTTTTCTGGCACTATCTTGAAAAAAATCCCAACGGCGCGCCTCCGATTATGGAGGATATTGCAAACCCGTGTCAGCGATTCAAGTGGAAAGAAAACAAGGGATATCTGTTTAAGGTTTATTATTATGAAAACAGAATTTCCGTTGAGTTTTATCATTCCATAACCGACGGCTTCGGTGCTTCGCGCTTTTTTATGACCTTGATTGCCGTTTATCTGCGCCTTACGGGCAAGAATATCCCCAACGGCGATGCGGTTTATGATATTGAAGAAGCTCCGAGAGCGGGCGAATTGGAGGATTCCTATTCGAAAAACTGCCATTCAAAGGCAAAGGCAAAAAGGCTGCAGAAGTTCACCTACCGTTTCAAGGGTGAACGGCTTCCGAAGCATTTTTTGAATGTTACAACCGGATATATGCCCGTTTCCGCGGTCAAAGAAAAAGCGGCGGAGCACGGAGTTACCATTACCGAATATCTTGCGGCGGTTTTGCTTTGGACAATGTATAACCTGCAAAAGCAGGAAGAAAACAATAAGGAAAAGCACGTCGGCATCCAGATACCCGTTAATTTAAGGGGATTTTTCGGCAGCGAAACCCTGCGTAATTTCATGCTTTGCTATTCGTTCCAAATTGACCCTAAGATGGGTGAATACACTCTGCCTGAAATCATTAAGCTGCTTTCGCTTTATCTTCGCTATATAAATAACGAAAAAGAGCTGCAGGCAATGATGAACGGCAATATGGGCATTGAAAGAAACCCGATAATGCGTATTCTGCCGTCATTCTTAAAGGATTTCGGCGTCAGCATGGTCTATAAGGTTGCGGGTGAAAAGGCAACAAGCTGTCTGCTTTCAAATGTGGGTGTAATGAAAGCTCCAAAGGAAATGGAGCAGTATATTGAAAAACTTGTGCTTGTTATGGGTCCCGCAATGATTAACGGTGCCAGATGCGGCGCGCTGTCATATAAGGGAACGCTTGCGTTCAGTATTTCAAACATTTATAAAAGCACTAAAATACAAAAAGAGTTTTTTACAAATCTTATAAAACTCGGTATACCCGTTAAGATTGAAAGCAACCGACACCTTATAAAAGGAGGCGAAAACTGATGTCATATTGCGTTAACTGCGGAGTGGAGCTTGAAAAGGGCTGCCCTGAATGCCCGCTTTGCGACACGCCCGTTATAAATCCGCGTGAAAAAGGCGACTGTGCACCCAAATCGGTTTATCCCGAAATCATAAACATCCCAAAATCGCTGAGCAAAAAATACTTGGTTTTTGTTCTTTCTCTTGTAATGCTTATTCCAAACCTTGTTTTAATAGTTTTAAATATATTTGTGTTTGAAAGCAGCGTTGTCAAATACATCGTCGGCGGCTTCTGCGTTGCGTGGATTTGGTTTTTGTTTCCTCTTTTGTGGAAAAAGCAGATTCCCGTGATTTCTCTCGGCATAGATGCCGTTGCTCTTTTGGTTTATCTCCATATGTTTAAAATATACGGCGATGACAACGGTTGGTTCAGCTCAATCGTGCTGCCCGTTGTTATTGCGCTGTGGGCGATATGTAACCTGTTTATTTTCTGGCTTAAAAAGCCGCGGAGCAAGCCGCTTATAGCAATAGCCGTTCTCGGCGCAATAAATGTTATGTCTTTTGTGATTGAAATTTGCATGAATATGTTTTATAACGGCAAGCTTCAAATCACAGTTTCGCTTGTTATGACCGCATGCTGTGTTTCGCTTATGATTTTCTTTGCTTTTCTTGAAAAAAGCAGGCGGCTTAAGGCATGGGTCAGCCGCAAATTCTTTATGTGATAAAAAATCTTTTTGAAAGGAAGAATATAAATGTCAGTTATTCGTAAGGCTGTTCTCGGCGCACTCGGTGTTGCCGCAGGTGCAACTGCCGTCAAGGCGGCTCTCTATGTTCCCAAGAAAAAGGATTTCGGAACGGCAACCGAGGAAATGGTTGATGCAAAAAGATGCCAGGAGCATCTTTCAAAGGCAATCTCCATTCCCACAGTCAGCTATCCCGACAAGGAAAAGATTGATTTTACACAGTTTGATAAGTTCCATGCTTTTCTTGAAGAAGCCTTTCCTCTTATTCACAAGACCTTGAAAAAAGAGGTTATTCAGGAGGCAAGCCTTATTTATCATTGGAAAGGCACAAGGGACGACCTTGAGCCTATTGCGCTTCTTGCTCATTAGGACGTAGTTCCCATTTCGGAGGGCACGGAGCAGGATTGGACATATGCACCCTTCAGCGGTCACAACGACGGTGAGTTCATCTGGGGCAGAGGCGCTCTTGATATGAAAAACCATCTTATCGCGGTTATGGATGCTGTTGAAACTCTTCTTGAAGAAGGCTTTCAGCCCGAAAGGGATGTTTATCTTCTCTTCGGCCAGGACGAAGAGGTTGTCGCTTCCGAAGACGGCGGCGCAAAAAACATTATGCGTACTCTTAAAGAAAGAGGTATTCATCTTGACTCTGTTCTTGATGAGGGCGGCGCAATCATTCCTATCAATGTAAAGGGAATACTTAATAACAAAGAGCTTGTCGGTATCGGCATCGCCGAAAAGGGCTATACCGATTTTGAGATTACAGTTAACGCAAAGGGCGGTCACTCCTCACAGCCTCCCGTGCATTCGGGTCTCGGTGAGCTTGCAAAGGTTATAACTGACCTTGAAGGCAATCAGTTTAAAGCGGAGCTTCTTCCCTTTGTTAAGGAGCTTTTCTCAAACGTTGGCAGAAACTGCACATATCCCGCAAGGCTTGTTATGTGCAACCTCAATCTTCTTCAGCCTTTGCTTAAATTTGGCATGACAAAGATTCCGTTTGCCGCCTGCCTTGTCAGAACAACAACTGCCGTCACAATGGCGCAGGGCAGCCCCGCCGCAAATGTTTTGCCGCAGAAATCAAGCATTACCGTTAATTTCAGGCAGATGCCCGGCACAACGGTTGAGGATGTTGAAAAGCACATTCGCAAGGTTTGCAGAAACAAGGATATAGAGGTTAAGGTGCTTAAGGCAAAAGAAGCTTCAAAATTTTCTCCCACAGATTCCAGAGCCTTCAAAATCATCGAAGAAATTGTTATGCAGGATAATAAAGATGCAATCGTTGCACCTTATCTTGTTATGGGCGGCACAGATGCTTGCTACTATGAGCCGATATGCGATAATATTTACCGCTATGCACCCTACAGAGTGAGCATATCTCTTCTTCGCTGCACTCACGGCACAAACGAAAGAATCCCCGTTGACACCGTCGCTTCGGGCGTTGCATTTTTCAAGAGATATATCAGAAGAGCATCGGCTGAATAATATGATGAAAATACTTATAGCGCCCGACAGCTTTAAAGGCACGCTCACCGCGAAAGAGGTTTGCGACATAATCGGGCAGGCATTCAAAGATACAGTTAAAGATGCAGAAATAACAAAGCTCCCCGCTGCCGACGGCGGCGAGGGGCTTTGCGCCTGCATGCAGTCAATTATCGGCGGTAAAACCGTGAAGGCAGAGGCTTGCGGAGTTTTCGGTGAAAGAATGACAGCCGAATACTTGATGCTTTCGGACAAAACCGCCGTTATCGAAATGGCGGAATGCGCGGGCCTGCCGCTTGCCGGCAAAAATAAAAACCCCGAAAAGGCAACAACCTTCGGGGTGGGCGAGCTTATAAAGCATGCCGTTTCAGGCGGAGCGAAAAAAATACTTCTCGGTCTCGGCGGCAGCGCAACCAATGACTGCGGGCTTGGAATGGCTTCTGCGCTTGGCTGGCAATTCCTTGATGAAAACGCAGAAAGCTTTGTTCCAGTCGGTGAAACAATGCCGAGAGTAACAAAGATAAACAAGCTGAAAAATCCAATCACAATACCCGTTATCGCCGCGTGTGATGTTGAAAATCAGCTTTTCGGCGAAAACGGAGCGGCGTATGTTTTTGCGCCGCAAAAGGGAGCCGACAAAGATGCGGTTTTGCGCCTTGATGGCGGCTTACGCCATGTTTCAGCGATAATCAAGAATGATTTGAACGTTGATGTTTCCGAAATCAAAGGTGCAGGTGCCGCGGGCGGAATGGGCGCGGGGGCAGTTGCGTTCCTCGGCGCAGAGCTTAAAAAGGGAATTGATATTCTTCTTGATGCCGCCGATTTTGACCGAAAAGCAGCCGAAGCCGATTTGATAATAACGGGCGAGGGCAGGCTTGATTTTCAGAGTGTTAACGGCAAGGTGATTTCGGGTATAGCCCAAAGAGCAGCAAAGCAGAATAAAAAGGTTATCGCAATCTGCGGAAGCAAGGGAAAGGACGCTGAAAAAATCAAAAGTCTTGGCGTATCGGAGCTGTATTTTTCCTGCGAAACCGATAAGCCGTTTGATGAAATTCTCAAAACCTGCAAAGAAGACTTGTATAATATCGCCGTAAAAGCGGCAAAAGAAATAAGCGGTGTCGTGTGACACCGCTTTATTTTTATTTTATTTCAACAACCGTATATCCCTGTTCCTCAATCGCGCTTTTGAGAACTTCGTCTGCAAGCGGGGCGTTGAGCGTAACAACTGCGCTGTCGTTTTCGTGGCTTACTTCAGCCGCTTCAACCTCGGGGATTACTTCAAGAGTTTTCTTAACCCTTGCTTCGCAGTGGGGGCACATCATGCCCTCAATCTTCATTGTCTTTGTCATTGCTTTTTTCTCCTTTATTTTTGTTTTAATTTTTTTATCCTTTTTGGTGCTGTGTAATTTAAAGAGATTTAACCTTAATGCGTTTGAAACAACGCAGAAGCTTGAAAGGCTCATTGCTGCCGCGCCGAACATGGGGTTTAGCGTAAGACCGAGCGGAATGAACGCGCCCGCCGCAAGCGGAATGCCGATAATATTATAAATAAATGCCCAGAAAAGGTTTTGGCGAATATTATTAAGCGTTGCTCTGCTCAAACGTATTGCCGCCGCAACGTCTGTCAGGCGGCTTTTCATAAGAACGATGTCAGCCGCATCAATGGCGATGTCCGTGCCAGCGCCTATTGCAATTCCGATATCCGCGCGGGTGAGTGCGGGAGCATCGTTTATGCCGTCGCCGACCATGGCGACCTTTCCGTGCTTTTTGAGCGAGCGTATAACGCTCTCCTTGCCGTCGGGCAAAACTCCCGCTATAACCTCGTCAACGCCTGTAAGCTTGCCAATGGCGTTGGCGGTTTTTTCGTTGTCACCCGTCAGCATTACAACCC
>JAGAOT010000004.1 GCA_017623615.1 Clostridia bacterium
AGTATCCCTTTAACTTTTCATAAGTGTAAAAATCAAAAACACCGTTAAAAACCGAGGGACGGGTGTCATAATACATAAGCATATCAATGGGAGAACGCTGAGAAGTACACATACAAGCCAATGTGAATGATGCACCCTTGATGCCGTGGATTGCTTTAAGAGTGTAAACAAACTCTTCTTCCCACCCTTTTACATAGTTCCATTCGTTGAGTATGCTTTCTGAATTTTCGTAACCGTATTTGTTTAAAAGAACTTTTATTCTTTCTGCTTTTTGAGCCATGTGCACAGGCTCTGTGCAATAAATATGCCAGGAAAAGAAATCAAGCGGTACGTTTCTTTTTTGCATTTCCTGAAGAAAATCCTCTGCCCATTCTTCGTTATGTGCAAGTGCAGGACCGCCTGTTTTCAAATCAGGAAAACATTCTTTAAGATGCTTTGCGGTAATTTCAAACAAATCAAAAAATTCTGCTTTTGTTCCGCCCCATGTGCGCTTGTTCAATGAATCGTCAGGGTCAAGATCAGCTTCATTCCAGATTTCCCAGTATTTAATATTGAGTTTGTAGCCATCTGCCCAACCCTCATTGTAATGTCGGATAATATGTTCGCAGATAAGAGCCCATTTTTTGAAATCATCAGGCGGAACAGTGCCGTGCTTTTTTATCTGATGCTCAATTGTCTGGCCTAATCTGAAAAATGTTTCGGTGCCTGCATCAAGACAAACTAAAATGCTTTCATCCGTACACGCAAAATCATAGGATGCAGGGTCATAAGGGTCGGCGTCGAAATCAGGAAAAATGCATGTAATATCATGGCTGTACGGACCGCCGTAAATGCCGCAAACAGCAGAATCGTGATTCCTGCTGTATGGAATCCGCGCTGACTTATAATCCGTAAAATTACTGCGGAATTGGTCATTTGCATGCCTTCTGTGCCAAGGTCCGCCGTTAGTCGCATTAAGAATTTTAAATTTGTTGCCCGGGCTATTCAAATCAAATTTTAATATTTCCATTGGAACCTCCGCAAATTCTTATTTTCCGAACTTTTTGACAAATTGGAATTTGTTATATTTTTAATTCTTTCTTAAATAATAGCACTTACCCCTAAAATCGCCATCAAGACTGCTGCCAAATTCTTTTTGAATTTTCCAATTTTCAAGATGTTTTTCAACAGGTGGGTTTGCACCATTTTTGAATGTATGAACTATCAAAATTGCTTCGCTTTCAGTCTTACGAAGAACAATCTGATAACCCTCAGGGTCGTTGTAATCTTCCACATTACATTCAATAACACTTGTGAAACCATTTTTTATAATATGCTTAATTTCGTCATAAAATTTAATTGAGTTAAGGGCTATCTGCCAGTTTTCCTCAGGTAAATCAAAGATTTCACCACTGATGCAAAGACGACCTAAAAAGCCTGAAATAAGTGAATAGTATGTTCTGTGTACATCTTCTTTTACACGAAGAACAGCCCAAATCTGGCTTTGGCTCGGTTTAATCATTCTCTGTACATTAGCTGCGATAATCGGTATGCTTGCACATTCGTGGGCATCAGAAAAACTTGCTTGTGAACAGAGCTCCATTGTTGACGGTTCAAGTCGGTGACCGCCGCTTGCACAGTTTTCAATTACCAAATCAGGCAACTGCTCTTTAATTCGTTTAAAATAATTTTGACTTGCAAGTGCATACTGGCGAAGACCCTCACCGAGACTTTCTGCACCGTCACACCCTATGCCGATATTTTCATTATAATCTATTTTAAGGTATCCGTAACCACTGTCACGAAGCAATTTTATTACCTTTTTATCAAGATAATTCACACACCACTGGTCACGCAGGTCAAGGAAGCGGTGACCGGCAACGTTAAGAGGTGTACCCATACGGGATAAAAGGTGGTTGGTTTCATTATAAATCTGTGATAATGGTGCAACATTCTCCATTTCAAACCATATTCCGGGAATGAGTCCGTATGATTTAATCATATCGCAAACCGGCTTAAGACCGTCGGGAAATTGTGATTTGTTTACATTCCAATCACCGATAGTATCCCACCATTCTTTGCCGTCTTCCTTATACCAACCGCTGTCCATAACAAGGTATTTAACACCACTACCTTGCAATTTTTTTGCAGTCTTCTCAAGATTTTCAATTGTTGGATTACCCCATGATGTACAGTATTCATTGAAAATCACGGGTAAATCCTCATCAACAGGGGAAATGTCAGGGCTTTGTGCTTTTACAAGCATATCGCATACTTTAAGAAGTGAATCACCAACTGCCACAACTGCTTTTGGAGTAGTAAAACTCTCGTTTGGTTTAATTTCTTTGCACCAATGACCATAATCAAAATCCGCAAGACCACCGAGTAATGTCAAAGGCTCTTTATGACGGAAAAGTTCTATTTGCCAGCTTGATGGAATATAAAGCTGAACACCGATAAATTTGTTCCTCTCACTGTTTTCTACTGCAACAAAAGGAAACCATTTTCGCACAGGCATTGAACCAATCTGACCGAATTTTTCAACCCTTATACCGTGACCACTCCAAGAACGCTCCATATTAAGTTCTGTGAGCTTCTGACTTAGCATTTTGCCCTCTGCACTCCAAAATGATGTGGCTCTGTGCAATGTATCGGCATCAATATCAGTAATTGCAAAGGATGAAATCATATCAAGTGTAACTGTTTTATCACCGTTGTTTTCAAAAACTGTATAACACTCATACACATCACCTTTTTTAATGTGATATGCTGTAATTTTATATCCGTCAGCCGATTCATACACATTCTTATCATCATCGGCAGAAACAAGTTTGCATTTCCAAAAGCTTTCACTGTCTGCCATTGAAATGCCGTTTATAAAATGACCGCCGAAGTTATCACCACGGACTTTAAACTGAAGACCGAATTTCATTATGTTCATCCTTACAAATTCTTATTTGCCGAACTGTTCTACAAATTGGAAGTTGTCACGCTGACAAACTAAAAGTTGTGTTACCAAATGCTGAACGGAATAACCATTTTAATGATTATAGCGAAAGCAATGGCAATTACAATCATACCTATTGTTTCTTTCATGGATTTTCGTAAAATAAATATTCCAAACAGTAGCATTAGGAGGTTAAGCCATGAGCTAATATCTATATAAAACATTCCATACGAGAAAGCTATGTTCAGCAGAACACCTAAAATACCTGAAGAAAGAATAAGAGCAATACAACCTGTCCCTTTTGCATACCAGCTTAAAAAGGCAAGAAAAGGAGATATGATTGTAAATGCAATCCAAATTAAAGCATAACTTCTTGGAAAGAACCCCGCCACAAAATAACTGTATATATAATAACTTGCTACAAATCCCGAGAAAAAGGAAAGGACATTGATTGCAGCTCTAATAGGCGTATGGCTATATACAGATATACAGACTGCAATAACAATCCACGGTGCAAATCCACCTAAGAAATTATGAAAATCTAAGGTATTATCAATCACCTGCAATAGTGCAGGAAGTTCTCCTTGCCGATAGTCTAAAAATTTAGAAAACAATCCCATGCAAATTCCAAAAAGCAAAATACCTATCGTAACAATAACTTGTCTTTTGATATAATTTGATTTTTGGGGTACTCGTATTTTATCTAAAAAATCCATTTTCAAATCTCCTACAAATTCTTATTTGTCGAGGTAATTATATCATACGCACCGGTTAAAAACAACCGAACTTTTTCTCTCAAAACAAAGCTTTCATAAAAACATAGTGCAAAACCGATTAATATGTGTTATTATGAACAAGGTGATGAAAAACAGTTCACAACGGAGGATTTCAGATTTACTTACAAAAACGGTTATCTTTATGCTTTCCAGATGCGTCCGTCAAAGACTGTGAAAATCAAAACTTTGAGAAAGCACATTCCGCACGACTATCTGATTGAAAGTGTTGAACTTTTAGGCAGTGATGAAAAAATCACGTTCGACAGAAATGAAGAGTGCCTTGAAATCAGCATCAATAGCGAACTGAAAAACGATTTACCGATTTGTTTCAAAATTGAAATCGGATAAATTATTCAAGTTTGACAGTTTCAGATAATTAATTAAACATAATTTACAGAAGAGTTAAAAATTCTGTTAAGGAGTGAATTTATGGCTACTATACCGAACAGTCAGAATTTTCCGCAGTTTTCGCAGGCTGATATTATCAGCGAAATGAAAAAAGTTTCAAACATCGATATTTCCGATTTCCGTTTTTATCCCGCAATTCAGAACAGACCGAACGAGATAATCAAAATTGAAAGTGAAGAAAACGGAATCGTTCTTACTTTCGGCACAGTTGCCCGCAAAGCTTTGCTTTCATATACTCACGAAACGTCTTTGCATCTCTATAAACCTGCCGATGCAACCGTTGATACGTTATATCTTCATATCAATATCTGGACAGACGATATATTCAGAGTTGTTTTTTCAAAAGAAAAGAAGATTTCAAATCCTTTTTCGGGGCTTCCCGAAAATGCACGGATGCTTATTGCAAAGCCTGAAAAGGTTGAATTTACGCTCGACGAAACCGAAAATAAGATAACTCTCACAACAAGCAAAACAGAAATCACAGTTGATAAAAAAACAACAAGAATTTCAGCAAAATTTATTGACGGCAAAGAGTATTACAGTCAGAAAAAGCAGGATTTCCGCACGGGAGATATTCACGATCTGGCGCTTGCCGATTCCGATAATGATTATGCCTGCTTTGAGGCGCTTGAGCTTGAAAGTGATGAGATTATTTACGGTCTCGGTGAACGCTTTGATTCGCTCACACGCAACGGCAGAACCGTTGATTTTCATAACAAGGATGCCGTCGGCACAACAAGCCGCCGTGCGTACATAAACATTCCGTTTTATCTTTCAACAAAAGGCTACGGTCTTTTTCTTAATTCAGGCGCAAAAACCGATTGGCAGATTGCAACAACGGATTTAAGTGCACTGCAGTTTGCCGTTCTTGACAGTCAGCTTGACTATTTTGTAATCGGCGGCAAAACTCCGAAAGATATCATAAAAGGCTACTGCTCTCTTACAGGTTTTTCAAAGCTTCCTCCGCTCTGGAGCTTCGGTCTCTGGATGAGCCGAAACAGTTATGTTTCCTGGGATGTTGTTGACGATATTGCAAAAAAAGTCCGTGAAAACGATATTCCTTGTGACGTTCTGCACCTTGATACCGCTTGGTTTAACCGTGACTGGAACTGCGATCTGAAATTCTTGGAAGAACGTTTCCCGAATCCTGAAGAAAACATTGACCGCTACAAAAAAGACGGATTTAAAATCAGCCTCTGGCAGTATAATTTCATTCCGCCCAATGACGATAATGAGCATTATCACGAAGCTGTGAAATACGGTTATCTTTCAAAAGATAAAGACGGAAATCCCTATCAGTTACCCGAAACCTGTCAGGGAAGCTGGGTAAAAGACGTTACCATTGACTTTTCAAATCCCGATGCATGCAAATGGTATGCCGATAAAATAAAGGAACTTATCAAACTCGGAGCATGTGCAATCAAAACCGATTTCGGCGAAGGAATTGCGGAAGATGCGGTCTATCAGAATATTGACGGCAAGCATTTCCATAATCTTTATTCTCTCGTCTATAACGGCGTTGTTTTTGATGCAACCAAATCCGTATCGGGTGAAAACATTGTGTGGGCAAGAAGCGGAACTGCAGGCAGTCAGCGCTATCCTCTTCATTGGGGCGGCGACAGCCAATGTACTTTTGAAGCTCTTGCAGGAACACTCAGAGCAGCTTTGTCATTAGGTTTTAGTGGTATTCCGTTCTTCTCGCACGATATCGGCGGATTTTTGGGAACACCTACTGATGAGCTTTACGTTCGCTGGGCACAGCTCGGATTGTTTTCGTCACATTCACGTTGCCACGGTGTTGGCGATAACAATTACCGTGAGCCATGGAGATTTTCTCAAGAATCCTGCGATATATTCAGATATTACGATAAACTCCGCTATTCGCTTATGCCGTATATCTATGAGCAGGCAGAAAAATGCACCGAAACGGGTCTGCCGATGATGCGTGCGTTGTATCTCGAATATCCCGATGACAGAAACGTCAGATATATTGATGATGAATATCTTTTTGGCGAAAGTCTGCTCATCGCTCCCGTACTCAAGCCCCTGAGCAAAACAGATATCCGTGAAATTTATCTTCCCAAAGGAACTTGGTTTGATTATCATACCAAAGAAAAAATTGAGTCAAACGGAATGTGGATTTCACAAAAAGTTGACCTCAGAACCTTGCCGATTTTCGTAAAAGAAGGCACAACTCTCAAATATTGCGAAGTGAAAAACAACCTTCAGAACGGAATGGGCGAAGTTGTAAAAACAGAAGAATACAGATAACAGATAAACTCCTCACCGCAAAAAGTCAGAAATATGGTTGAGGATTAACGGACCGTTAATATCAAAAAGACTGCACGGAGACTATCCATGCAGTCTTTGTTGTTTCTGTATCAAACGCCTGAAACCGTTGATATGTAAGGGATTTACTCCAACCGTTTCTCTAAATCGAGCATTGCGGAAATGTAGTTTTCTGACTGTGTCAATGATGTCGAGTCGGGGTCGCCTTCGCGGATTCTCATAGTTCTTCTGATTTCTTTTGGAATAACGACCCTTCCGAGGTCATCAATTCTTCTGACAATACCTGTGGCTTTCATTTTATATCTTTCTCCTTATATTTTGGTTGCCCTGTTATTGTTTGTCAGAAATTGCGGTTTATACGAAATAATTCTATCAAATATTGATTTACTGCCTTAAACAAACGGTTGAATCTTTCTTTGGAAAATTTTTTACAAATTACTTTCAAAGTGTTGACAAATCCATAACGGATATGTATTATAGTACATGAACTATATAGTACGCATACAATTTATGAGCGGGGTGATTTTATCAGACGAAGAAAAGTTAACACAACAAAGCTGGAGATTATTCAGACGGCATCTGAAATGTTTATTGAAAACGGATATTCGGCAACATCTCTGCGTTCGGTTGCGGATAAGCTGGATATCAGTCCCGGACATCTTGTTTTTTATTTCCCCACGAAGGAGCATTTGCTTGCAGTTCTTATAGACAAGCTTTGTTCGTTTCAATGGAAACTGATAAAAAAAGAGGCGGAGGACGGAATAAGCACTCTTCTTGCGGTTTGCCTTGAACTTATGACAATGGCGGCGGCAGCGGAGGAGGATGAAATTGCAAAGGACTTTTTGGTTTCTGCTTATCAGAGCAGGAGATGTCTTGAAATGATTCAGAAAAATGATATTGAAAGGGCAAAAGAGGTTTTTTCGGAGTTTTGTTCCGATTGGTCCGATGAGCAGTTCAAGCAGGCGGAAAGCCTTATTTCCGGCATAGAGTATGCAACGCTGAACACAACACGCTACTCTGCAAAGCTTGAAACACGAATTACGAGTGCGCTTGAAGCAATATTGACAATTTACAATGTGCCCGAGGAAATTCGTAAGATTAAAATTAAAAAGGTTCAGTCAATGAATTATCGTGCAATAGGCAAACGAATTTTCAAAGAATTCAAGGAATATATTGAACAGGAAAATGAGCAGTCGTTTGATGAGTTGCTGAAATGAACGCAGAATGCAGAACGATGAACGCAGAACGGAGAATTTGATGGGTAGCATTATTGAAATTAAAAGCTTTGATTTTGCAGTCAGAACGGTAAATCTTTATAAGCATCTGACTTCGGAGAAAAAAGAGTTTGTTTTATCAAAACAGCTTTTACGTTGCGGAACAAGCATCGGTGCAAATATTGCCGAAGCTGAACGAGGGCAAAGCAAGGCGGACTTCAATGCAAAACTGAACATTGCCCTTAAAGAGGCAAATGAAACATATTACTGGTTAAGGTTGTTACACGAAACAGATTATCTGACAGATAAAGAATTTAAAAGCATTGAGAAAGATATTGATGAAATAATCGCAATACTCGTTTCAATATGCAAGAAAACAAGCTTAAAATAAACGCAGAATGATGAATGCAGAACGAATATAACCACCTCTGTGTTCTGCACTCTGAACTCTGCACTCAATAAACAAGGAGGTTTTTTTAAAATCATGAAAAAACGAATTATCAGTGCGGTGCTTGTTGCGGTTATGCTTATCGGAATAGCACAGATCGGAGTAACCAAATGGGACATTCAGCTCGGAAATTATGCTCAGGCTGCCGAAGGAGAGAGCCTTCTTCAGATGCTTGACATTAATGACACGGCTGTTAACGTTCCCAACGATAAGGACAACCCCTACGGACCGGGAAGCCTTAATATGTTCCCAAGAATGGAACTTATGTACTACGATAACGTACATAACAACAATTCTGTATATTACAGAAGAGTTTATGATTATGACCAGAGAAAGCAACCTATAATCTGGGATAATCAGGAATTCTCCAATACACCTGCAAGGAAGTTTGAGGCTTCGCAGAGCGCGGCGTTTGACCCCACGGGCGTAGGCAAACAAAACTATGTTGCAACCGTTGGCTATGTTGCATGCGATGCTCCCAACAATGCTAAAGGTCTGCAATATTATCTTCGGGTTGAAGACAGCTACGGCAATGTTTTTGCGGAATATGATCTTGGTATGATTTATGATGATGTAAGTCCATATGACGATTATAATTTGCCTGACGGATATGAGATAAATGCGTTTCTTGCCATAACAAGCGGCGACTTCAACGGCGACGGTTATGAGGAAATTGCGGTTTATGACCTTGATCCGACCACAAGTAATTGTGCAATAAAAATATTCTCATATAACAATAGCTCCAAAAAGCTTACACAGAGAAACAACATGCAGGTACGTAACGCTTGCTATGGCGGAACTCTTCCCGTAAGAGTTACAACTAACTGGCCCATAGTTCAGCTTACCACGAGCGATCTTGACAAGGATTTTAAAGACGATCTTATTGTTACAGCATCTTTCCCTCACAGAAGATACACCAACACCAAAAACACGGATTATGCCATGCCCAGAACTTCCATTGTTACATATAGCGGAAGCTTCAGCTTTTCGGTTAATGCGACTTTTGAGCATGCATGGGATTATTCGGAATTCGACTCAGGTAACACAAGCGGAAAAACCCAGATAAGCTGTTACGGCTCGGCGGCTGTAGGCGATATTGACGGCGACGGCAGAGATGAAATTGTCTATGCCGGATATGACCTTTCAACAGACGAGAGAAACAGCACAGACTCTACGGGAATCAATAAGAGTTATGCCAACGTAGGTGTTATTGAGTATTCCGACGGAGTATATAAGAAGGGTGCCGGCGGAGTTTGCCAGTATGTTAAAATCAATCCGAATATTGCGGCAGGTCTTTATGAGCATAACGGTCAGTCACCCATAGCGCTTGCCTGCTTCAATCCCGTAGGCACAGGCGGTAAGGATTATGTGTTTATCGGCGGTTCGGTTTATTCTTTACGTACCGACGGCGGCAGCAAGACTCCCGTTGACCTTTCTCATAACCACCCTGCGGCTGACTATGGCTTTAAGCTTGAATATGAAGCATCGGACTGGGATTCAATTTATTCCCAGGGCACAGAGGATTACTACGGCAACTCAAAAACAAAGCATCACAATATCTGGATTGAATCTGTTGCAACGGGCAACTTCCTCAATGATGAAAATGCGGGTGAACAGCTTGTGTTCATCGTTGGCAGAAAGTCAAGCGAAGGTCACAACTTCAGGCATGATGTAGTTCAGATTGCAACGGATGCAAAAGACAAGCTTATTGCATCAAGATTTGCAATCAACTACCAGACAGGCACAAGCTATAAGAGAAATATGACCTATACGGCAATGGATATTGATGATGACGGAATGATTCTTCAGTTTGTGGAAAAGGATTCATATTTCTCAGACCCGAATATTGTTGCAGTTCTTCAGGCAGCTCCCTATTTTGAAGACCTTGTTCTTCTTAATGAAGATTACTGTGAAGACGGCTCAACCGTTTTCGGTAAATCATCAGGCTCAGGAACCTCAGAAACTCACGGCTTTAACGTTACAGCTTCAATTATCACAGGCTACGAGCAAGATATCACCTGCTTCGGAGTTAAACTCGGCGGCGTTGATTTTGAGGTTGAAGTAAGCGCTTCGGTAGGCGGCGAATGGGAAGATGCAACCGAAAAAACAACTTCAGTTGAATACTCTTCACCGAGTACGGAGGACAGAGTTATCCTTACAATGACTCCGTATATCCGCTATGTATATAATATGTGGACACCTCAGTTCACCACTCCCACAAGGGATGAATATAATGCAACTTGTGCATCATTGAAAGACGATGCTGCAGCTCTTGAAAATTACAAGAATGAGGTTTTAAGAACTACCAAAACACACGGCTGGGGTCAAACAGTTCCCGCCGGATGGTCAAAATATATAATGTGTGTTCCCGAAACACCCAGACTTTCAATGATAACCGTAACCGAGTTTGATAAGGTAGCTGAATCAACCGGTGAATTTGAGGCTATCAGAGGCAACGTCCTGAATCACAGCATAGGTGACCCCTCAACATATAACCACAATGAATCCAGCCTCAGAGATTTTTCGGGCGGCAGTGACGTTGTAAGCGAAGGTCTTGATATGAGCGATTCCGATTATATCTGGGTTTCCAAGGGCGGCGGTACCGTAACTCAAAGCATTGAAGAAATGTCCTCAAGCGCCTCATCGGTTACATGGGGAGCAGGAATCACAACAACCATGGTAGGTAATGCAGGCGGAGTTAAAGCCGGTGCTTCTGCCGGTGTAGAGTACACAGGCAGTTATACCACTATGAATTGTTCGTCAACCTACATTGCCGGTACCGTTGCAGGTATGCCATCAGCAGAAAACGGCGAAACTGCAGGCTTTGATTTCCAGTGGCGTTTTGGCAGCTGGAAAGAAAGACTCAACAATCAGGATTGCCTTGTTCTCGGTTTTATAACCAAGAACGTCAAAATGCCTCTCAAATCCCCCAAGAACCTTGCAATCAAGGATTCAACCGCAACAACAATTACCCTTAACTGGGAAAAGGCAGGCGGAGACTGGACTCAGGTGTATATGATAACGGATAATGAAACAAATCCGTATTTCCTGATTGATACCATTGACTCGGATAAAAACGAATATACGGTTGAAGGACTTAACCCTAACACAAAATACACATTTGCTCTCAGATCAACAGACAGCATCGGCACAGAGGCAAGTATTTATACCGCCGCTGTTTCGGGTAAAACGAAATATGCCGAAGGTGTGGAGGTTCCTCATGTTGACCATATAAGCGATATTCACGCTCTTTCAGGCTCGGATGTTAATATTAAGGCTGTTGCAACGGCAGTTGACGGCGGAACCCTTACTTATCAGTGGCAGGAGCAGGTTGAGGAGAATGATGTTTACGTATGGCAGAACATAAAGAATCAAATCAACGCCATAATGCCTATAATTGATGTAACCGATGATTACAACGGTAAAAGATATCGTTGCGAGGTAGGTCAGCTTATTGACGGTAAGGTAGCTTATGTTTATTCAAACACCGTAAACCTCTATGTAGGTCAGGGCGGCACAACAACCTCTCTTGCAATCAGCGAGCCTTATGGTGCTGCAAGCGGCTCATATCAGGTTGAGAATGAAAAAGTAAACACGGCGGTTACAGAACTTGTCGCAAAGGTAGGCACTGACAGCTACAGCATTGCAAAGCTCGCAGACGGTAACTATATCGTTACTCTTAAAGAACAATCGGATACTGCTGTTTATCAATATATTGCAGACGAAACAGCAAAAGCGGCTATTGAAGCGGCAATCACAAACAAGCAGGAAACCGTTACTCTTAATGCAGCAAATCTTGCAGAAATCGTTACCTATTCAGAGTACGTAACCGAAAGCAGAGTTTCAACCGGTATATCTGACAATGCCGTTTTTGTTCAGGTAAGCGAAGAAGATGTTGCGGCGGGTAAGAACACTTTCATTCTCAAAGAAACTGTTTATATTCCCGATCCCACCGATCCGGAAAATGAAACTGCCGGAACAACAGAAACGATTGAGCATACAGTAACGTACACCAAAACATATACCGAAGGCACAAAAACTCTTTATGTTGTACCCGTTACGGAGGAAATTGAGAGTGTTGACGATGAAGGAAACGTCACAACAACCTCAAGAAGTTTCGATACGTATTACTATATCGACTCCGCTGACACAACAATGACTGAGCCTGTTGAAGTTACCGTTCAGGTAATGGGCTATATACAGGCAGCAGATTCTTCAAAAACCTATACAATGGAAACAGAAACTGCGGTTGTTACTTTTGAAAAGGAAATAAAAGAAACATATTACACAACAACTGTTGTTGCAGGTGATACCGTAACTCTTGCAGCTCTTGTTGAAAGCACAAGCGTTGGCATGAATATGGTTCCCACAGGCAATGTATGCTTCAAGATTTCTCTTAACGGCGATTCATCAAAAGAAACAAAATACGAAATTCCTCTCACAAAATACAGCGAAACTCAAGGCTCTGCGGTTACAGAGTGGACTCCCTCAGAAGACGGAACCTATACAATCGTTGCAACATATTACGGCAACAGCAGGCTCCTTTCATCTTCATCTGAAAGCCTGACCTATACCGCTTATGAAGTGTCTGGCGCAGGAACCAAGGAAGTAAAGAGCTTTGTTATGAATTGCAATGATACCGTTATCAATAACACTTCCATCAATCTTGCACCTGCTCTCAATGTTACTTCTGTCACAAGCAATGACACAGAGCTTGAAGATGTTGTAACTACACCCTACAGCCTTGAGTCTGATAACACCATTGTTTATGAAGTAAGAATGGAATACAGCGAAGCTCCCGAGGGCAGCTATATTATTGAAAACAATGTTTTCACGGCTACCGTTAACGGTACTTATTTCATAACCGCAACATACACAGACGGCGAAGGTGCTGATGCTCAGACCTTCACCTACACCAAGAAAATCAATGTTGTTACAACAGCGGGTGAACAGCAGCCCATCTATTTCCAGAACTCATCAATAACAGTATATACAACTCAGAAAACTGTTAAAAACGAGCTTTCAAACTTCAATGCAGGCGCAACGGTAAGATATAAGAGTACAGACGAAAGCGTTGCAACCGTTGATGAAACAGGCCTTGTTACAATTCATAAGAGCGGCGTTACAAGCATCGTTGCAACCTCCAGCGTTTCAGGTAAAGATGATGTTGAGGCAACATATCTTCTCTATATCAACAAGCAGCCCCTGACTCTCTCCGTTCCCGATGATATAGTTGTAACGTACGGTCAGACACAGGAAGAAGCTCTTGAAATTATTGCTGCAAGCGGTCTTGTTGTTAAAACAAACGGCGGTGTGGTTGATAATATCAGCTATAGCGATATAACCGGCAAAGCAAACGATGAACCCACATACAGCATCACATACAAACAGGGTTCGGGTATAGGCAGATATTCGGTAACAATCAATGAGGTTTCATCTGTTCTTTATGACGTAACAAATATCGGCGGATATTTTGAGGTTGTTCAGAAAGAAATAGGCAACGATGATATTGAAAGTGTAAACGTCGAAACCAAGGACTACGACGGCACAACAGAAGCTGAGCTTTCAGTTACTTTCAAGGAAGGCGTGCTTGTAAGCAACGATGTTGTTGAGGCAGAGGTTGAAGGCGAATTTGACACTTCTGAAGCAGGCGAAAATAAGCTTGTAGGTTACCAAATTACAAAGCTCACCGGTCCCAACAGCGGTAACTATGTTCTTGCGGCAAACGTAAGCGGAAATTCAACCGGAACAATAGAAAAAGCTCCTATTTCCGTAACAATGCCCAGAACTACATCAGTTGTTTATGACGGCGAAATCAAGAGCGTTAATGTTCTTGCTTATTCAAACGGTCTTTATTACAACGACTTCACCGTTAAATATGTTGACGAAAACGGTGTTGAAACAACCGAACCCGTAAACGTAGGCAAATATAATGTTGTTATTGAGCTTGCAGACTCCGATAATTTCACAATCAAAAACGCATATGACGCATCTCTTGTTATAAAATCTGCAACTCAGGATGTATTTACCGTTGAAGGAATCCCCGAAACGGTTACCTATGGTGACAGGTTTGAAGTACAGACTGCGGGTGCGCAGGAAGGCGGAACAATTACCTATACCGTTTCAGGTGTGGGAGTTGACGGCAACCCCGCCGATATTGCAAAGCTTGAAACCGTTGACGGCAAAACCTATATTGAAATTACAGGTATGGGTACTGTTACTGTTAAGGCAACTTCATCCCTTGCCAACTATAACGATAAATCCGCTATGAGAACCTTCACCGTTGGCAAGAAAACCCTTGCGGTTAAGGCAACTCCCGTTGCAAGAACATATGACGGCACAACAGCTGTTGACGTTGTTGTTGAGCTTGACGGACTTCTTGCAGGTGATGAAGGAATCACAGCAACCGCAAACGGAACTCTTGCAACTCCCGATGCAGGCAAATCAAAGACTGTTTTCATCAGCGATATCGCACTTTCAGACAGCAGCAAATATCAGCCTGCAATAACATCAACTCAGGCGAATGTTGACATTGAGAAGCTTGTTATCACAGGCTTTGAAATTACGGCAGAGGATAAAGTTTTCGATAAGACAACTGCTGCAAATGCTACAGTTACAAAGATTTATGATGTTCTTGAAGCTGACGCGGAATATGTAAATGTCAACGGCTCGGCAGAGTTTGACACAAAAGACAGAGGCGAAAACAAGACAGTTACATTCACTGCAACAGGTCTTTCAGGCGATTTGAGTTCAAACTATGTTCTTGCAGATACAGCAAAAACCGCAACCTGCAAGGCAAGCATCGTAGCAGCATCTCCCAAGGATTTCTATGTAAGCGGACATCACAGCAATGTTGTTGTTTCCGAAGAATTTACACTCAGAGCCTTCTATACAAACGAGGTAACCGAAGTTGTATGGTCAAGCAGCAACGAAGCTGTTGCAACTGTAGATTCTCAGACCGGTGTTGTTAAGGTGGTCGGCGCAGGCTCGGCGATTATCTATGCAGCAATCGACGAAGGCTACGGAATTGACCCCGCTCAGTTCCCGCTTAATGCATCCAAGAAGACCATTCAGCTTTATGCAACTCCTGAGGAGCTTATCAAAACTTACACAGGCAGAGTGCAGATTCCTGAAATTCTTTCAGCTGATTCAAAATTTGTTCCCGATGATAATAACGTTCAGCTTAAGTTTGTTTGCGAAAGCGGTGCAGACACTGTCTTTGCAGACCCGATTAACGCAGGTAAATATAAGGTCTATTATGAAATAATTGATACCGAATTTACGGGTACGGGCTACTTTGATATGGTTATCAACAAAGGCAAGATTGTTGTAAAAGCGGCAGATATCGAGAAGCTTTACGGCGCAACGCCCGTTTATGCTCCCGTAATTACCGAGGGCGACCATATCGAAAATGCATACGGCGAAATCAAGGATATCGTTGTTTATACAAGTGAAGGCGAGCCCGCAACTGCACCTGTCGGTGTTTATGACATCAACGTTTCTCTCACCATTGCAGAAAATGATAACATCAGATTCTATGTTGACGAAGAAGTCGGCAAGCTTACGGTAAATCCTGCACCGCTCACTCTTTCGGTTAAGGACGCCGTTCGCGAATACGGTTTTGATAACGAAGACCCCGAATATGAATATGTCGGCTTTGTTAACGGCGAAGACTCAAGCGTTCTTGCAGGCAGTCTTACATTCAAGTATGACAGCTCCGTGACCAAGGAGTCTGCTATCGGCGAATATGAGGATGTTATAACCGCAGATTCTCTTGCAACAAGCAATAACTATTCACTTACAGTCGTTTATACGGACGGTAACGGTGCAGACCTTTCAATTATTAAGGTTTCGGTTAAAACAATCATGGCTCCGCTTGACGGCGTTACCGAAGATAACGTAACCTCGGACAACGAGGCAACAATAAACGAAGTTATTGCCGAACTCAATGAATTCACTCCTGAGAACGAAGAGGAGCAGAAGCAGCTTCAGGAAGCTCTTGACAAGTGCAACAGCCTTCTTGCAAAGATTGAAGAAGCTCGTAAAGCTCTCGGAGAAGCTGAGGAAGAATCCGTTGTTCTTGATAAAGAAAGAGCGACTGTTTTCTGGGAGGATGATATTGAAGAATTCCTTAATAAAATCAATTCTCTTCTTGAAAATCCCAATATGAGCCCTGCAGAAATTGAAAAACTCGAAGGCTACAAGACGCAGGCAGAAGAAATACTTGAAATTATCCATACTCCCAAAGAATACATTTCACTCCGTTTCTTCTACCTCATCTGGGACTGCCTTACTTGGACATACAACGGCATTGGTTTGTTGTTTTCAAATTTATTCAATATCGGCTAAACTAAACAAAAGAATATTTAATTGAGCGGATTCCACCCTGCTGCACAGCAGGGTGGAATTTTTTATGCTGCTGCAGCGTAGGGGTATTCCATCGGAGTCATACATTTGAGCTTTAATGGTACCGTTTTTATAGGTTATATAACGGACAATAACAGCCGCTCGAGAAACCATAATGCCATAACTTTTACAACTGCTTATAAATACAACAACACCGCTTACCGTGATAATAAAACGGCATAGCGGTGTTGTTTTTATGCTTTATTTTACCTTGCTTTAGTGATATAATATTAGAAAAACCTTATAACTTCAACTATGACCCTGCCTTTTTTGGAAACAGCGGAGCAATCCTTAACGATTATTCTGCCTTTACGGCGGAAAACAATCTTGTCGCCCTCCGCGATTTTTTTATCGGGCTTTTGGCATTCAAGGTCGTTAACATAGACAAGCCCGCTTTCAATCGCCGCGCACGCATCGCCCCTTGAAACGCGGAATGCGTTTTTAACAACGCTGTCAAGCCGTATTGACGAAACGGTGAAGCTGTCGGGAGTGCCTGCCGCTGAATTGCCCTCACTTGCGCAGGATGCGGGGATTATTCTCGCTTTGAGCGTGCCTCTGCCCGCTTTTCCGAGATTTTCGGCAATGAACGGCGCAATTTTTTCCAGAACGGCAATTTTGCAGCCGTTTTCGCTCACGATAATATCGCCCGTCATTTCGCGCTTTATGCCAAGACCCATGAGCGCGCCGAGGTAATCTCTGTGGGTCAGCGAGGGTGAAAACTTATCCTTTTCTATTTCGATAACCGCCAACGGGTCGGCTTCGGGGCATTCTTTGAAATATTCGCGGACTTCCTGAAGATTTTCCGCTTCGATATATTCGGGCAGCATGAGAGCAACCGTGCGCTCCGCGTCCTCAAATGCTCCGTAAAAAAGCATTTTTACCCCGCCGAGGGGCAGCCTTGCGCCCGCAACAACGGAACGCTCCCTCATATCAAGAAACACGCTGCTTGTTATCATTGAATTGTCGGCGCAATGCCTTGCTCTGTCCTGAATTTTTGCAATCAGCAGCTTATCCTCGGAATTTATCATGGCTTCAATATACCTTTTTCTATAGAATCGGCGATAACGCCCTCAACAATCTGCCATAGCTCGGGCGCGGCGGTGCGGATGATATCCATGCGCTTGTAAATCTGCGGCGCATGAACGTTGCCGAGCTTCCATGTGTGCCCGTTCATAAGATAATTGAGAATGAGAGGCTGAATGCGGTCAATAGCGTTGGCGTATTTTGATTCGGGTGTTTCAGCCGCTTCAAATTCGTCCCAGAGGGCGCGAAATTCTGCGCTCTGCTCACTCTCCAGCGAGCCGAAAAGCTTATCTGCCGCCGCTCTTTCGCGTTCTTCTTTGTCCTCATAGCCTTTTTCGTCATAGGCGAAGGTATCGCCCGCATAGACCTCAACAAGGTCGTGCACAAGAGCAATCTTCAGAACTCTTTCTATGTTCACCTTTTCGGCGCTGTATTCTTCAAGCAGCATCGCCATGAGCGCAAGGTGCCACGAATGCTCGGCATCGTTTTCGCGTCTTTCGCCGCTCACAACAAGATTGCGGCGCAAAACCTCTTTCATTTTGTCAACCGTTACGGCAAACTCAATCTGCTTTCTGAGTTTATCGTTTTTTATAAAATCAAATTTATCCATTTTTTGCTCCTTTGCATTGTTGTAGGGGCGATTCACGAATCGCCCGCGAGATTAACGCAAATTTGAACGGGCGGATAATATCCGCCCCTACGTTACAATAAATTATACCACATAAGCCGTAAAGCTTCAATATCTTAATAAATTTGTAATATTTTTGAGACTTTATTTGTAATTCCCTGCGTTTACAATCATAATTGTTCCAAGGGATTGATTAAGAGTAACAACCGAATAAATCTCCGGCATGAATTTTGACGGCTATATTTGCGCCAATCAGCCCAAAAATACTCGTTAATACACAAAGTATTGCCTGCGTTTTTTGAACTGATTGACAAAAATCTATCTCGTCAATCTTCATACCTCAATTTATCGATTGTTACTATGGGAGGTTCTTTTGATGTATACCGTGCTTGTATGCGATGACGACATCGCAATCCTTGATTCCGTTGAAATTTATCTTAAGCTTGAGGGCTACAGCGTTCTGCGCGCCGAAAACGGCAGGCAGGCGCTTGAGCAGGTTAAGAACAACGAGGTGCACTGCGTTATTCTTGACATAATGATGCCCGGTCTGGATGGCTTGCAGGCAACATTGAGGCTTCGCGAAAAACACAACATACCCATAATTCTGCTCTCGGCAAAAAGCGAGGACACCGACAAAATAACGGGTCTTTCCTTCGGCGCGGACGATTACGTCACAAAGCCGTTTAATCCGCTGGAGCTTATGGCAAGGGTCAAATCCCAGATAAGGCGCTTTACCTCTCTCGGCTCGATGGAGGTTAAAGAGGGCGTTATAACAACGGGGGGGCTTTCTTTGGATACCCTTGCAAAGGAGCTGACGCTTGACGGCGAGGCGGTGAAGCTGACCGCTACGGAATACGGCATAATCAGCGTGCTTATGGAAAACCTCGGCAGGGTGCTTTCAACGGGTCAGATTTATGAGGCGGTGTGGGATGAGCCCGCCTACAACACGGAAAAAACGGTTACGGTGCACATCAGGCGAATCCGCGAAAAAATTGAAATCAATCCTAAGGACCCGAAATACTTAAAGGTGGTGTGGGGAATTGGCTATAAAATCGAAAAATATTAAATACAGCAAATGGTTAAAGCTTGCCGCGGCGATAATCGCCGTTGTGATGTTTTTCTCCGCGGGCTGGTTTGCAAATCTTTTCATAAGAAGCTTTGCGGATTATAACAGCTATGACGGCAAGGAAGCAAACGGCAGCAGCTACACGCAGACCATTGCTTTCCGCGAAGCCCTCAACGATGCGGAGCTTGCGCTTATTCGCGAGGGCAGGCCGGCCGTTTATGCAAACTTTGAGGACTATCTCGCTTCAGCAGAGGCTGTTCAGATTCAAAACGACTTTGACAGCCGCATACCCGAGCTTTCGGCGGCTTATGATTTGCTTGCAGGCTCGGACATTGAGGTTTACAACTCGGAGCATAACAGCTATCTTTATCTTTATACCTATAAAAACCTGACCTACTGCATGAACTATGCGGGCGAATTTATCGACAGAGACAGCTTTGTTTTTGAAAATTATTTCAAGGTATCGGGCGGTAACACCCCGACAGCTTCAACAACCACAACAACGGCTTTGGAGATAACCGATGCTGACGGCAACGCAGTTGAATCAACTGCATTGCAGGTTGTTGATGGCGGCGATTTTTATACCGCGGCTGTTGAAAACCTTGACGGGGTTGGCTATTATGACGACGGAGTTTATTTTTCTCCCAATTACGGCGTAAAGCCCCCGCTTGAGGTGCAGGATATTGCAAACGCGCTGAATAAAATCGCTTCAATAACGGATTACACCGCCTACGGCGAATCCTCGAAGGAGCGATTTATTGAGGAATATCAAAAGGGCGTTGAAGAATATCTGCGCAACAGCTACAACAACATGATAGGTCAATATTATTGGGAAACCGCCTGCATAAAGAACGTCAATTACGCCATTTTTTATAACGGCTCGGACAAGGTTGTTACCAACTGCGGAGTGGGTCTTAATGATACCGACAAACAGATTTTTCAAAAGCTCGGCGGCAGCTTTGTTGAAGGCATAAAAGACGGAAAATACACTCTCATAAAAGGCGAGCCGATGGAAAAATCACAGAGCCTTTATTATAAGTTCAACGATTGGCTGTGCGGCAGCTCCGCTTTCAAAAGCATTCTGCAAATGGACTACAGCAGCGTTAAGGAACATGTTGGCAAGGCATATTTTTCGTTTGACGAAACCATGACGGAGCTTGACCCGCTCAAGGCTTCGCTGAGCGCATATCACGATTTTATCGGCTACGGCATATTTTCACCCAACACAAGCCTTGCGCTGTGCATTTATTCCCTGCTTGTTGCGTGCGTGGCATGCATTTATCTTGTCTGCGTTGCGGGCAAAACCCCCGACGGCAGAAAGATTAACTTCTTCTATAAAGTACCCTATGAAATTTATCTTGTGCTCTGCCTCGGCGGAATGTTTCTTGCGGGGCTTGCGGCTGTCTATGTTGTTGCCGCCGAAAGAGAGCCGATGAACATTGACGACTTGTTCAGAGATGAATTTTTCGCAACGCTCATTTATTCAGTCAGCGGAAAAACCAACGAAATCATCGGAGCGCTTGTTTCCGTTTTCTTCATGGCATGGACTTGGCTGAGCATCGCATTTGCCGGCAATGTGAGAAACAAAACATTCATAAAGCATACGCTTTGTTATCAGCTTATCAGGCTTTGCGGCTGGATTATCAAAAAGCTCGGCAAAGTTCTTATATTCATTCTTAAACCGCTCGGAAAAGTCTTTAAGAAAATCGGCGGATTCTTCAAAAAGCAGATTGACAAAATAAAATATTTTCTTGCCTGCGACTATTCAAAGGGTCAGGGAAGCAAATTCAAGACCCTTGCAGGCGTTTCAGCAGGCTCCTTTGCCGTTGTTACCGTTATCTATTATTTAATGGCGGGTATGCTTCTGAGCGATAATAATGTGGGTGCAGGGGCACTGCTTCTGACACTCGGAATAATCGGCGATATTGCAATTTTGCTTTTTGTAATGCTCCTCATCGTTTCGCTTGACAGAATTATGGCGGCGGTGTCCGATATCAAACAGGGCGAGCTTAACCGCAGGATAGACACTCAATTCATGCCTCCCTTCATGCGCCGCTTTGCGGAGGATATTCTCTCCATGCAGGACGGTCTGCAGAATGCCGTTGAAAGCGCGGTTAAAGACCAGCGAATGAAAGCGGAGCTTATCACCAACGTTTCGCATGACCTTAAAACCCCGCTCACCTCAATCGTAAACTACGTTGATTTGCTCAAAAAATGCGATGTCCGGGACGAAATTGCGCAGAGATATATTAACGTTCTTGACGAAAAAGCGGCAAAAATGAAAAAGCTTATCGAGGATTTGGTTGAGGCTTCAAAGGCTTCTTCGGGCGCAATGGAAATCCATCCCGTAAAAATCAATCTTTGCGAATTTGCCGCGCAGGCGGCGGGCGAGCATGAGGACGAGCTGAAAAAATTCGGCATAGGGCTGATGCTCAAAACCCCCGAAGCACCCGTAACCGTTTTTGCAGATTCGCAGAAAACCTCACGCATTGTTGAAAACCTTTTCTCCAACATCAGAAAATATGCGCTGGAGGGCACAAGAGTTTATATCGAGGTCTGCGGCGGCGCGGAATACGGCAAAATCGTTTTCAAAAACATTTCAAAATATCCGCTCGACGTTTCCGCAGACGAGCTGACCCAGCGATTTGTCAGGGGCGATTCCTCCCGCTCGGGCGAGGGCAGCGGACTCGGGCTTTCAATCGCGCAAAACCTTTGCGAGCTTCAAAAGGGAAAATTTAAAGTTGATGTTGACGGCGATTTGTTCAAGGTTAGTCTTGAATTGCCGAATGCACAGTAATAATATAGCCTCCCTCTGACGAGGGAGGTGGATTTTGCGAAGCAAAAGACGGAGGGAGATATTTGTGTAAACCCTTAAAGCATTAACAATTTTTCGCAAAATCATTCTCTCCCTCAGTCACTTCGTGACAGCTCCCTCATCATAGGGAGCCTAAAATCCTAATTCATATATTGCCGATATTAATTTTAAAAAAATTCAAAAATTCCCCTTGACATTTGCAAAACTCTTTGATATAATGCCTCTTGCAGTTGCGGATGTAGCTCATCTGGTAGAGCGCCACCTTGCCAAGGTGGAGGTAGCGAGTTCGAGCCTCGTCATCCGCTCCATAATCCATCAAACGAAAGTTTGGTGGATTTTTTTATTGCCTTTTTTATAAAAACTATTTATTTGTTTTAAAATAACTGATATAATAAAATTTATGGATAAGAAATTTTGTTTGCATTGTCTGCTGCGTGACTGCGACAGAGAGGATACGCTGAAAAGCATTAAAGAACACATAAAGAAAATAGCCGACAGAGATAAGGCGAGTGACACGGAATATAAACGCCGCGTTGCTCTTTGCGCCGAATGCGAGCATATTTCGCAGGGCACCTGCCTTAAATGCGGCTGTTACCCCGAATTCAAAGCGGCATTCAAAAAACAGAAATGCCCCGTAAAGAAATGGTAGGGAGGATAATTATGTATAACATTTTAATCTGCGATGACGATGCCGATATCCGCTCCGCTCTGAAAATGTATCTTTCAATCGAGGATTATTGCATCTATGAGGCCGAAAACGGCAGAGATGCGCTCAAAATTGTTGCAAGCGAGGATATTCACCTGCTTCTCATGGATATCATGATGCCCGTTATGGACGGAATCCGTGCGCTCAACACCCTGCGCGAAAACGGCAGCAACATCCCCGTTATACTGCTGACTGCAAAAAGCCAGGATGCCGACAAAATAGTGGGGCTTAACGCCGGCGCGGATGACTACATAACAAAGCCCTTTAACCCCGTTGAGGTTATTGCAAGGGTCAAATCCCAGCTTCGCCGCTACATGCGCTTCGGCGGGTCCGCAACAGCCGAAAAAAACTCAAACGTGCTTCGCAACGGCGGCCTGGAGCTTGATAACAGCACTAAAACCGTAACGCGCGACGGTGAGCCCGTGAGCCTCACTCCCACGGAGCTTATGCTCCTGAAATTCTTTATGGAAAACACAGAAACCGTTTTCTCACCCAAAGAAATTTACCGCAGGGTGTGGAATGATGACCCGTACGGAGCGGAAAACACGGTTACCGTTCATATCCGCCACCTGCGCGAAAAAATTGAGATTGACCCCGCAAAGCCCGATTATCTTAAGGTTGTCTGGGGTCACGGCTATAAAATGGAAAAGAAAAAAACTCTCTAAAACCTTGCAAGGAGTGATGAGCAATGAGCCGAATCTTCTCGGGCGGTCAATTCCGCTCCGAAAGCGACAGAATCGCCTCAATCGTTGTTCTTGTGTGCATGACGATTGTTGCGGTTGGCTGTCTTTTGGGCATGTCATATCTTTTTGAATATAATTTTTATGAAAAGGGCGACAACGGTCAAACCGCAAAAAGTATTGCCGTTCAGCTCTATTCGCTGGATGATTCGGAGTTTGCAAAGGACTATTTCAAATGCGTTGAAAGCAACACCGACACCCACCGAATAAACTACTATAAAGACCGCTTTTCTCTCGAAAATTCAAGCTATATTTTCACCGTGTGCGATGTGCGCGGCGAAACGGTTTTTGACAGCGTGGCTTATTCCCAAAGCGGAAGCACCTATGCCGAAACAAGCGAAATGGCGGAATATACGGGCACCTCGGATTTTTACCATTTCGACGGCAAGGGGCTGATGATACCTCTGCGCATTAACTATGCAGTCCTTACCGGCGACAGCGCGCAGGCAAACGACAAATACACCAACGCCTTCACGTGGATTGAAATTGCGAACTCCCTGCGCTATTTCCTTTTTGTCGCTCTGTTTATTGCCGTGCTGATAATCGTTATTTTGCTTTCGGCAATAACCGTTAATGCCGGCATGAAGGATATCGAAAACGGCGAAATCGTGCCCGGCTTTGTTGACAAAATCCCCCTCGATATCTGCACGCTGTTTCTGCTCGCGCTTTTCTGCGTTGCGTGGATGGTGTTCGGCTTAACCTCCGCGGCGGATGTAGGCATGGTTCTTAACAATGTTGTTGTTATGATTACCTGCATGGCGCTCATTCTTATCCTGATGACCTACCTTACAACCCTTTCCGTCAGGGTTAAAATGGGTAAGATATATAAAAACACCGTCATTTATCAGATTTACAGAAAATTCAAAAGAAAAACTCCGAGAAAAATCAGACGCAGCTTCGGCGAAATGTCGGTTTTCAAAAAGCTCATTCTCGGCGTTGCGGCATTTGTTTTGTTTGAAGCGGCAATACTTTCCGTGATGGGCTATCTCGGAATTTTGAGCAAAAATCACGAGCCTCGAACAGTCCTTATTCTGTTTATAATCATATGGGCGATGACAAGGCTGATAATAATTCCCGTTTTTGCAATGATTGCCGTAAACCTCCACTATGTTAAAGAGGAGGGGCAAAAGCTTGCCGAGGGCGTTCTCGGCGACGGCATTTCAAGCAAGCTGACCATTGCAAGCATCCGCGCCCACGGCAAAAACCTTGACAGCATAAGAAAAGAAATAAACAAGGCAATGGAGCAGGAGCTTAAGAGCGAAAAGCTCAAAAGCGAGCTTATCGCCAACGTTTCACACGATATCAAAACCCCGATAACCTCAATTAAAAACTATGTTGATTTCCTCGGCAGAGAGGATATAACCGATGAGGAGCGCAAGGGCTATCTTGAAATAATCAACAAGCATACCGATAAGCTTTCTCTGCTTCTCAACGATATCATTGAGGCGTCGCAGATTTCATCGGGCAGCATTGACATTAACCTTGAAAAAACAAGCCTTAATATAATAATTGAGCAAACCGTTGAGGAATTTGCAACAAAGCTGGAGCAAAGCGAGCTTATTCCGCGCATTGAAATTCCGCAGGACGATGTTTATATTATGGGCGACGGCAAGTGGCTGTGGCGCATCTTTGCAAATCTTTTTAACAACGCCTGCAAATATTCTGCACCCGGCACAGATGTTAAGGTTGCGCTTGACTGTGAAGACGGCAAGGCGACAGTTAAGATAGCCAATCTCTCACAGACGGAGCTTGATATCGAGGGTGATGAGCTGTTTGAACGCTTTGTCAGAGGCGACAGCTCGCGCCACACAGAGGGCAACGGACTCGGCCTTTCCATCGCAAAAAGCCTAACCGAGCTTCAGGGCGGCGAAATGGATATTTCCGTTGAGGATAATATGTTTATAGCCGTGCTCACCTTTGATATAACGGAATAATAAGCACCTTCGGAGGAAAAAATGCACAGAAAAATAATTTCCGCTTCACTTGCAATACTTATTGCAGCGGGGCTTACGGCATGCGGCGGCGCAAGGCAGGAGAGCCCGACAACCACCGCGGCAACAACCGCATCAACCGCCGTTGCAACAACTACCGCAGCACCCGCCACAACACAAGCACCTACCACCGCTGCAACCACAGCTGCTCCGACTACAACAAAAAAAGTAACAACAACGGCAAAACCGACAACAACCAAGGTAACAACCACAAAAGCGGTTACAACAACTCAAAAGGCAACAACCACCGAGGCTGCAACCGAGCCGACAACTCTCCCCCTCACGGATTTTCACCGCAGAGAGGAAGATGCCTACACCGAAAAGCTCAAATACGGCGTTATCCGCAGCAGAGCGGTTACACGTTATTTTGCATTGCTTGACGACGGCACAGAGGTTGTTGCAAAAGAGGATTTTGTTGATGTTTATACCCGCCTCGGCTACAGCGCAGGCTATAACGATTTGCTCCCCGCGGCAAAGGATAACAGAGAAAAATACCGCGAAATGATTGATGAAATTCTTTCAACAATCAATTCCTACAGAGCGGAGGGCGGCATTGAGCCGCTTGAGCTTGATGAAAAGCTGACGGAAATCGCATGCGCCCGCGCGGAAGAAATCGCCTGGTCAGGCAGGCATTCCCACACAAGACCCAACGGAAAATATTTCCACAGTCTTATAAAAGAGGCGGGTCTTGAATCGGGCTTTGTGGGCGAAAATATCGGCTGGGGCTACACCACCGCCCGCGATGTTTGCGAAGCGTGGAAGGCTTCAAAAACCCACTATGAAAACCTGATGAATCCCGATTTTAAAAAGACGGGCATCGGCATCGCCGCCGACCCTGACCCCGACGGCAACCTCTGCTGGGCAAATTTGTTTATTGACGAGATGTAATATGAAAATTCTTATTGAGCTTTATGACCGCGAGCCGATATATAACTACCTTGCTGCCTCGGTTTTTGATTTTGACAGAGTATATTTCGTCGGCGACTGCGCGGCAATAAACCCAAAAATTAAAAATAAAACCGAAAAATATGCCCGTATCATGGGTCTTTCGTGCGAATTTGTTTACCGCAACGCAAAAAGCTGCGATTTCGGCGAAATCCGCGCCGAAATCAGCCGAATTATCGACAAAGAGCGCAAAAACGGAAACGCCTGTACGATAGATGTCACGGGCGGCAGGGACCTTGCGCTTGTTGCCTGCGGCACCTTGCTTGATAAAGCGGAAATAATATATTATGACCGCCAAATCGGCTCTTTCCGCTTTCTTTCAAGCGGTAAATCTCACAAGGTTAACCTCGGCATTCCCTGCACCGCGCTTATAACTGCGGCGGGCGGCACGGTTTATGAAACCACCCGAAGCATGAGCTTCACCGCCGATGAATGGGGCATAATCCGCCGCATTATCCGCATTTTCTTTGACCGCCGCGAAAATTGGACAAGCCTTGTCAAATATCTTCAGCGCGTTTCCAAAAAAGAGGGTCAGAAGATAGGCGACAGCCTTTTTGTTGATGCACCCCTTTCGGTAGCCGACGGCGGACGCAGATTTTCTTTTAACGAAGCAATTATGCGCGAGCTTGAAGAAATCGGTGCGATAAAATCGCTTGAGATAACCCAAAACCGAATTAAATTCAGATATATAAGCTCGGATTTTGCAACCATGCTTGTTAACGAGGGCATTTGGCTTGAAATGAGCGTTTATCTGACGGCAAGGGATATGCCCGAATTTTTTGAGGCGCAGACGGGCGTTAAATTTGTTTGGCATGTGCCCGAAAAGGGCGAAAATATAAGCCGAATCCTTGCAAGCAGCGTTCCGCGCAACGAGGTTGATGCCGTGCTTTCAAAAGGCATTGCGCCCGTTTTTATATCGTGCAAAACGCGCGTGCCAACCAACGAGGATTTGAACGAGCTTTATGCGATAAAAGAAAATTTCGGCGGTGAGCTTGCATATGCCATAATGGCAACCACAAAATATGTGGGCAAGGAGTCGCCGACATATGAACGCGCAAAGGCAATGGGCATAGGCATGATTGACGAGCGCAATTTTGAAAAGGGAACGGTTGCCGAAAGGCTTCTGAGGCTCACGGGAGAATAAAATGCTGTCTAAAGACGTAGGACTTATAGAATATTCAAAAAAGGTTGATTTCCTCAACAGCCTGACCCATGCGGCGGGCGCGGTTTTGTCCGTTGCGGCAGCCGTTGCCATGCTCATAAGAGCGCATGACCTGCGCCACCTGCTTTCCGCGGTTATCTACGGAGTGTCGCTTGTTGCGGTTTTTACCGTTTCGGCTGTTTATCACGGGCTTAAAAGCGGAGAAAAAAAGCGCATTGCGCGGCTTGTTGACCACTCCACCGTGCCCGTTTTAATCGCAGGCACGGCAACCCCCTGCGCGCTTATAACTCTCTATGAAATAAGCTCCGCCCACAGCCTTCTTGTTTTGTTTCTGGGGTGGTTTTGCACGCTTTTCGGCATTTTTTCAAAAATATTTTTCTTTAAAAGGGCAAGAAAGGTTACGGTTGCGGTTTATATCGTTTCCTGCATTGCAATGATTGCAAGTGTTGTGCCGATAGTCGGGCAAATCAATCCCGATGCCTTCGGCGGCATTCTTTTGGGCAACGCGGTTTATCTTATCGGCGCCCTCTTTTGCGGGCTGGGCATAAAAAAAGAGGCAATGCACGTTGTTTTTCACGTTTTCGTGCTTGCCGCTGCCGCAATTCATTTTTATGTAATTTATGTTTATATGTTCGCATAAAACAGCCCCGCATTCCGCCCCTCACAAGGGCGGTTTTTTGTCCCAACTTGGTTTGCAATTTAAACTGACAACTTTATCGACAGTAAAAAAGGGGCTGCATTAGCAGCCCCTTAAATATTTGCAAAGTTATAAATGCCGTTAAAGAATTTGTAACACATGTTTCTTTCACAATAGAGCTTTAACAGCAAGGCGAATAAAACTTATTTTGTAACCAAGCTTATAACATCTATTGCGCCGACGGGGCAAACCTCATGGCATGCGCCGCAGCCCGTGCATTTTTCATAGTCAACCTTTGCGCAGAAGCGGTCAATCGTTACGGCGCCCGCTTCGCAAGCCTTAACGCACTTCATGCAGCCGATACAGCCCGCCGTGCATTCCTTGCGGGTAACCGCGCCCTTGTCGTGGTTTTTGCAAAGCACAGCCGCCTTTGTTTCTTCAAGCGGCATCATTTCAATAAGACCCTTGGGGCAGGTCTTAACGCACATTTTGCATGCCTTGCACATGTAGGGGTTTATTCTCGCAATGCCGTCGCAAATGCTTATTGCGTCATACTGACAGGCTTCAACGCAGTCGCCGAAGCCGACACAGCCGTAGATGCATTCCTTGGGACCGCCGAAAATCTGCGAAGCCATTCGGCAGCTTTGAACGCCCTGATATTCGAGCTTTGTTGCCGCGTTGATGTTGTGACCCTGGCAAAGCACAACAGCCGCCATGGGCTTAATCTCGCCCGCGGCAAGACCCGTTATTTCGCCGATAGCCTTGGCAACGTCGTTGCCGCCGGGGGCGCAAAGCGCGGTGTCTGTTGTTTCTCCTTTTGAAAGGGCGGCGGCATAGCCGTCACAGCCCGAAAAGCCGCATGCGCCGCAGTTGGCACCGGGCAGACATTCTCTTATCTGCTCCGCCTTTTCGTCAACGGGCACGGCGAAAACCTTGGATGCGATTGAAAGACCGAGACCCGCGATAAGACCGATAACGGCAACTATTACAACTGCAATCAAAATCGATTCCATATTCCGTTACCTCCTTAACCGAAAATGCCGTCAACAAGGCCGGTGAAGCCCATGAACGAAAGCGAAACGATTGATGCCGCAATCAAAACGATGGGCAGACCCTGCAGGAATTTGGGGATATCCGCGCCTTCAAGCCTGCTGCGAACGCCCGAGAAAATAACCATTGCCAGCATAAAGCCGATGCCCGCGCCAACGCTGTTGAGCATGGACTGCGCAAAGTTATATTCCTTTGTGATGTTGAGAAGAACAACGCCGAGAACAGCGCAGTTTGTTGTGATAAGCGGCAGATAAATGCCGAGCGCATTGTAAAGCGGCGGCATAAACTTTTTGAGGACAAGCTCAACAAGCTGAACGAGAGCCGCAATAACAAGAATGAAAACGATGGTCTGAAGATAATCAAGACCGTTTGCAACAAGCAGATACTTGTTGATGGGATAGGTTACTGCCGTTGCGAGAGCCATAACAAAGATAACCGCTGCGGACATGCCGACTGCTGTGTTAAGCTTCTTTGAAACGCCGAGGAACGGGCAGATGCCGAGAAATTTGCAAAGAACAAAGTTTTCGGTAAGAATTGCCGTAAGGAGAATTGACATAGCTATTTTCATACTGTTGCCTCCTCCTTCTTTTCTTCTGATTTGCATTCCTTGCCTTCTGCAAGAAGTGCGCAGTTTTTAGCCATCGGGCATGCCTGGCAGCCGCCCAGACCCGCTCTGGGCTTGCCCTTCTTTTCAGCCAGCTTGTTGGCGCATGCCATGAGCAAGCCGAAGGTGAGGAAGCCGCCGGGTGCAAGAATAAATACGGTCATCGGTGTGAGATACTCTGTCCAGGGAAGTGTAAATCCGTTAAATCCGTTCAGAACATTGTCACCGAAGAGCACGAGAAGATTCTGTGCGCCTGCAAGGAAGGTGCCCGCGCCGAGAACTTCTCTGACAGAAGCCATAAGGCAAAGAGCGATTGTGAAGCCAACGCCCATGCCGAGCCCGTCAACCGCCGAAGCGATAACGGAGTTTTTGCCTGCAAAGGCTTCCGCTCTGCCGAGAATGATGCAGTTAACAACGATGAGGGGCAGGAAAACGCCAAGTGCCTCGTCAAGCGCGGGAACAAATGCCTTAACTATCATTTGAACTATAGTAACGAAAGATGCGATAACAACGATGTATGCGGGGATGCGCACCTTTGAGGGGATAACCTTTCTCAAAAGGGAAATAACGATGTTGGAGCAAACGAGAACTATCATTGCGGAAATGCCCATGCCCAGCGCATTAACAACGCTTGTTGTTGTTGCAAGGGTGGGGCAGGTGCCGAGAACAAGACGGAAAACGGGGTTTTCGGCAATAAGACCTTTGGTAAATTCTTTACCGAGCGATTTCTTTTCAGCCAATGTTCTCACCTCCCGCTGCTTCTATTGCGGCATTAACCGCGTTAACTACTGCTCTTGAGGTGACTGTTGCACCCGTAAGAGCGTCTATTGAATTATCTCCCGCTTTGTCCTTTGAAACGGTGATGCCGTTAATAAGACCCACAAACTGTGAGCGGAAGCTGTCGGTTGTTGCGTTTGCGCCGAGACCCGCGGTTTCGGCATGTGAAAGAATGTTAACGCCCGTAACCTTGCCGTTTGCATCAACACCCGTCATAACGGAAATGTCGCCGCCGTAGCCCTTTGCAACGTTAACAACAACGTGGCCGATTTCGCTGCCCGCTTCGTCAAGAGCGGCAACAACGCTTGTGCCGTCCTCAAGAATAACCGCTTCGCCGAAGCTTGCCGCATCTGCAAAAACAACCTGCCTTGATTTCATTTCTTTTTCTGCCGCAAGGTCAGCGATAATCGGAGCGGTAACGGAATTGGTCAGCCCGAGAAGAAAGGTTGCAACAAGGCAGATAACAAAAAGGGTGACTGTGGGAACAAGATATTCCTTTAAGCTTTTCATTTAGCCTCGGCCTCCTTTCCCTTTGACTTCTTTTCCTTAACCGTGCCGAAGGGCTTGGGAGCCATAATTGTTTCGATATGAGGAACAAGAAGATTCATGATAAGGATTGCAAAGGATACGCCTTCGGGGAGCGAAGCGAAAAGCCTGATAACGCAGGTCAGAAGTCCGCAGCCGATGCCGAAAACAATCTTTGCATTGGATTTGATGGGGCTTGTTGAATAGTCGGTTGCCATAAAGAATGCGCCGAGAAGCAAGCCGCCGCCCATGAGCTGATATGCAAGGAACTCAAGGTCAAACTTGCCTGCGATGAGCATGATAACAGCAACCGTGCCGATATAAGCAAGGGGAATTTTTGCGGAAATAACCTTTCTTGCGATAAGGTAAATGCCGCCGATGATGAGCGCAAGCGAGCATGTTTCACCGATGCAGCCGCCTCTGACACCCAGAAGCATGTCAACGAGCGAGGGCAGAGCCTCTGTTGATTCGCCGCCGATGATTGCAAGCGGGGTTGCGGTTGAAACGGCATCCGTTTTCCATGAAAGCGGAGCGGTCCAATTACCCATCGCCTGACCGAACGAGATAAGCAGGAAAATTCTTGCGGCTATTGCGGGGTTTGCAAAGTTCTGACCGATGCCGCCGAACATCTGCTTAACAACAACTATCGCAAAAAAGCTGCCGACTGCCGCCATCCACAGAGGGATGCTCACGGGCAGGTTGAATGCAAGGATAAGACCCGTCACAACCGCGCTCAAATCGCCGAGAGTGTTGTGGCGCTTCATAACTTTTCTTGAAACAAATTCCGAAAGCACGGCTGTTATAACCGTTGTTGCGGTTACCGCGATAACTCTCGGGCCGAAAATTGCTATCGCCGCACCGAAAGCGGGCATGAGAGCAATTATAACATCAAGCATAATTCTTGTTGTCGTGTCCTTTGTGCGCAAATGGGGCGATGCGCTGACAACAAGCTTTTTTCCGTCAACCATTATTTATTGCCCTCCTCTCTCAAAATTGCCTTTGCAAGGCGCATGTACTGAACAAGGGGCTTGCCTGCGGGGCATGCAAACGCGCAGCTTCCGCACTCCATGCAAACCGTGATACCGAGCTGCTTAAGGGCTGCGGGGTCTTTTGCCTTTGCTGCTTTAACAATATTTGTGGGCATAAGGCTCATCGGGCAGGCGATTGCGCATCTGCCGCAGCGGATGCAGTCCTTTTCGGGCTTGAGCACGGCGTCATCCTTTGAGAAGGCAAGAATTGCGTTGTTTTGCTTGAGAACGGGCAAATCCGTGCCGACTATGGCAAGACCCATCATCGGTCCGCCCGTTAAGATTTTGCAGGGCTCTGCCTTGAATCCGCCGCAGAAATCGATGATATCGCCTATGTTTGTTCCCACGGGAACTCTGACATTTTTCGGGCTTGCGATTGCCGAGCCGTCAACCGTCAGCGAGCGGCTGACAAGGGGCTTGCCCGTTTTAAGATAGCGCGCAATAAATGCAACAGAGGCAACGTTCATAACAACGCAGCCGACGTCGGCGGGCAGCTTGCCGGGCGGCACTCTTCTGCCGGTTGCGGACTGCACCATCATTTTTTCCGCGCCCTGGGGATATTTGGATTCAAGAACCATAAGCTTGACCTCGTCATCAACGTCGTCCTTATGGTCTGCGATGTTTTTGAGCACCTTGAAAGCCTCGGGCTTGTTATCCTCCGCGGCAATAACAACCTTTTTAAAACCGAGAATATCCTTAAGAGTATAGACGCTTGAAAGAATATCCCATGAATTTTCCATGCATTCGCGGTAGTCAACCGTTATGTAGGGCTCGCACTCCGCGGCGTTGATAACAAGGGTGTCAATGTTTTTATCGGCGGGGAAGTTGAGCTTGATGTGGGTCGGGAAGCCCGCGCCGCCAAGACCGACAAGACCCGAAGCCCTGACCGCCTTAATGAAATCCTCGCGTGTTTCAACATGAGGGGGCTCAATGCCGTCCCAAAGCCTCATTTCGCCGTCAGATTCAATCGTAACCGCCTTTGACATAACGCCGTTGGGCAGTTTAACGTCGCCGACAGCCGTTACCGTGCCCGAAACGGAAGCGTGAATGGGCGCGCTGACGAATTTATCCGTGTCACCGATAAGCTGACCTACAGCAACCTCGTCGCCAACCTTAACAAGCGGCTCGCACGGCGCACCGATATGCTGCTGCATGGGGATTACTACTTTTGACGGGGTCGGGATTCTCACAACCTCCGATTCGGCTGTGTTTTTGTGGTGGTCAACCTTAACACCGCCGCGGACCTTTTTGACGGCTCTCAATGCGCCGTCAACCTTATGGGTCATAATCTTGTCCTCCTTGTGTTTATTATAAATGAAAGTGATTAGTTACTTTTTGAAGCGCGGGCATAACCGCTCTGAAGATAATGCCCGTCACCGCGCCCGTTGCTATGCCGAAAACCGCAAGAGCGGGGGCGTAATATGCTATGCTTGCCGTGCCCGTTATAAAAATCGCCGCAAAAAGCTGACCGATGTTGTGGCACAGCGCGCTTAAAACGGAAATTCCGATAAGCCCGAAAATTTTGTTTGCATGCCGCAAAAGAAGATACATCGCGAGCGCGGAAAAAACTCCGCCCGAAAGGCTCATGATTCCCGCCGTAAAGCCTCTTGTTACAAAGGCAAAGCAGCCCTTGACCGCGGCAATCGCCAAAGCCGACGGCAAGCCGATGCTGCCCGCGGCAAACATTGTTATTATATTTGAAAAACCCGGTTTTGCACCAGGCGGCAAAAACGGCATTGGCGGCAAAAGGCTTTCAAGAAAACCGAGAGCGAGTGCCAATGCGCAAAGTATCGCCGAGAGGGATAACTTATAAGTGGTATTCTTTTTCATATCAATAAACAACCGCATCCACATCGCTGCCCGTAACGGTTATTGCCGTTTTCGCGGGCAGGCACACCGCCGTGTCGCCGTGCTTGCTTAGTCTGCCCGATGCGATGCAGAGCTTGTCCTCACAGTCTGCTTTTTCAAACCAAATTTCGCCGTTTTCCGCAGCAACGGTAACGCCCAAAACAGGCTCGATTATTATTTTTTCGCCGACAGACTGCAAATCCACCGTTTCAACAACCTCGCCGTCAACGGTTATAACCGCCTGCGGAGCTTCGCTTTTGGAATTGCTCCAAAGCATGAAGCACGCCGCCGCGATAAGAATAACGGCAATTAGCGCAATGTCGCCTTTTCTGATTATTTTCATATCAAAGTATATGCTCCGTCGGTAATTTCAATGATGTCCTTTGAGCCGTTTTCAACAAACACCTCGTTGTTTTCGGTTATGAATATCGCCGTGCAGCCGTATTCCTTTGCAAGCGCCGCGCCCTTTTCGTGACCCAGAACAAAGCAAGCCGTTGAAAGAGCATCGCTCATAATTCCGCTTTCGGAAATTATTGTTACACTCAAAAGCCCGCTTTTTGCGGGGCAGCCCGTTTCGGGGTCAAGGATATGGTGATATTTTTCGCCGTTTTCTTCAAACTGCTGTTCATAGCTGCCCGATGTTGAAACACAGCCCGCGGGGATGTGAAGCTTTGCAATGTAGCTGCCGGCGTTTCCGCTCGGATTTCTTATGCCCACGGTGAATTGCTTTTCGCCCATGAGCAAAACGCTGCCACCAACGCTGACAACCGCTTCTTTTATGCTTTTTTCGGCAAAAGCTTCTCTAATCTCGTCAAGAGCAATGCCCTTGCCCGCCGCACCGAAATCAATAACCGCGGCTTTGTCGGCATAGGTTAAAGTGTTTTCGGCAAGTGCAAGCTTTTTATATCCGCTGTGTGAAAGCGCATCGGAAAGAGCCGCACTGTCGGGGATTGACGGATTGCCGCCGAAATTCCAAAGGTCGCTGACAGCACCGAGGGTGAAATCGAATGCGCCGCCGCTTTTTTCGCATACATCAAGCAAAACGGAAACATAGCCGCGCATTTTTTTGCCGAGCGCACCGCCGCCGTTTTTATTCAGCAGAAAAACCTCGGAATTTTCCGCCGTGCGGGAAAGAATATCCGTATCAAGGCTTTGGGTAATTTCTTCCGCAAGTGCCGCGCATTCCTCGGAATCCGCGCCCGTTATCTTGGCGGAAGCATAGGTGTTCATCGCGAAAAAATCCGCCGTTGCTTCTTTGTTTATGATGCCGTCATAAGCAAGAAGCGCGGCAAGCACCGCCGCCAAAACAGCAACCGCCGCAACAGCAGCTTTTTTCATCAACCGACACCCACCCATTTTAATATTCTTTATTTTTATATAATACACCTATTTTTGAAACATTTCAACAATTATTGTTACATTTTTAACGATTTATATTTGAAAATTGCGCAAAATATGGTAAAATTAGTGAAAAATTAAAAGTGAAAAATGAAAAGTTAAGGACGGGTTTCACTCGTACCCGTAATAGTCCCCCTTGTCAAAGGGGAGGAAAACGGCGCAGCCCCTTAACTCTTCAATCTTCACTTTTCACCGGAATGGGGTGTTATCATGTCAAATTCAATATACATGCCCGTAAAATGTCTGTGGGGCAGCAACGCAGTTATTGAAAATTCAACCGCCCTTGCCGCGCTGGGCAAAAAATGCCTTATCGTAACGGGCAAAACGGGCGCAATAAAAAGCGGCGCGCTGTGCGATGCAAAATCCGCCCTTGCCGCCGAAAACATTTCTTTTGAGATATTTGATGAAATAGGCGAAAATCCGCTTGTTTCCGCCTGCCATAAGGCGGGCGAAGCCGCAAGGAATGCGGGCGCGGATTTCATCCTCGGAGTCGGCGGCGGCTCTGTGCTTGACGGCTCAAAGGCAATCGCAATTTATGCCTCAAATCCTGACCTTGCCCCGCTCGATATTTACAAAAGAGAATATTCGAACAAGCCTTTGCCCGTTGCGCTTGTCGGCACAACCGCAGGCACGGGCAGCGAGGTAACCGCCGTTGCGGTTTTGACCAACGACGAAACGGGTGTTAAAAAGAGCATTTCGGGTCCCGACTGCTATGCCGCCGTTTCGTTCTGCGACCCGAAATACACCGCCTCGCTCCCTTATAAATCAACGGTTTCAACCGCTCTGGATGCTTTTGCCCACGCGATTGAGGGCTTTTTTACCCCCAAGGGCTGCGGAATAATCCGCCTTTTCGCGGAAAAATGCATCCCCGAGCTTTACCGATGCCTGAAAGAGCTTTCAAAATCGGATTGCGTTGACCCCGCGCTTCGAGAGCCGCTCTATTATTCCTCAATTTATGCGGGGCTTGTTATCAACACCTGCGGCACGGCATTCCCGCACCCGCTCGGCTATGTTTTAACCGAAAATTACGGCATTCCCCACGGCACGGCGTGCGCCGCGTTCTTTGCGCCGTTCATTGACCGCTGCAGGCAGTTTGCGCCCGAAAAATTTGCCGATTTTGTTGCAATGACCGAGGATATTGACACGGTTAAGGCGGTTATTGCCTCTCTGACAGACCTCGGCGGCGTTAAAATCAGCCCCGAAGAAGCAAAAAATCACGCCCTGCGCTGGCAGAACGTGATTCCTCGGAATTTTACCGCCTCCCCGGGCGGATTAACGCAGGGGGAAGCGGCGGATATTCTCGCTTCGGTTTAAGCCGAAACGTCAGCAGCCGCAACCGCAGCCGCAGTCATTGCTTCTTGTTGTTACGCCGCAGCCGCAGCCGTTGTTGCCGCAGTCGCCGTTACAGAAGAGAAGAATGAGGATGATGAAAAGGCACCAGTTGTTATTGCATCCGCAACCCATAATCTAACCTCCCCTTGTTGTTTTGAAGCGGGTTTCAACCGCTTACATTCACATCTTATGTGAGATTGGGGAAAGTGTTACGGAAAATACGAATATAAAATGAGGCACACTTCCTGCGAAGTGTGTCTCGTTCTGTTTATTAGTTTTTAAGGCTCTGCATGGGGGCGGGGATTCTGCCGCCGCGCGCGATGAACTTTGCGGGGGAATAGGTTGAAAGGGGCATAACGGGTCCGCTGCCGAGCAGGCCGCCGAAGCTGAGCTCCTCGCCCACGCCCTTGCCGATTGCGGGGATAACTCTGACAGCCGTGGTTTTGGAGTTAACCATGCCGATTGCCGCTTCGTCCGCGATAATTGCGGAAATAACCTCTGCGGGTGTGTCGCCGGGAATGTTAATCATGTCAAGACCGACGGAGCAAACCGCCGTCATTGCTTCAAGCTTGTTAAGGGTGAGCGCGCCGCTTCTTGCCGCGTCAATCATGCCTGCGTCCTCTGTTACGGGGATGAATGCGCCCGAAAGACCGCCAACGTGTGACGAAGCCATAACGCCGCCCTTTTTAACCGCATCGTTGAGCAGGGCAAGCGCCGCTGTTGTGCCGTGGCAGCCGCAGGCTTCAAGACCCATTTCCTCAAGAATGTGTGCTACGGAGTCGCCGATTGCGGGGGTGGGGGCAAGAGAAAGGTCAACAATGCCGAAGGGCACGCCGAGCCTGCGCGAAGCCTCGCTTGCAACAAGCTGACCCATGCGGGTAATCTTGAAAGCGGTTTTCTTTATGATGTCCGCAACCTCGGTCAAGTCGCAGTCGCCCGCTTTTGCGAGAGCGGCTCTTACAACTCCGGGGCCCGAAACGCCGACGTTGATAACGCAGTCCGGCTCGCCCGCGCCGTGGAATGCGCCCGCCATAAACGGGTTATCCTCGGGAGCATTACAGAAAACAACGAGCTTTGCGGGACCGATGCAATCCCTGTCCGCAGTCAGCTCCGCGCTCTTTCTGACAACATGACCCATCATTGCAACGGCATCCATGTTGATGCCCGTTTTGGTTGAGCCGATGTTGACGGAGGAGCAGATGTGGTCGGTTACGCTCAAAGCCTCGGGAATAGCCTCGATAAGCTCTCTGTCGCCGGGGCCGAAGCCCTTCTGAACAAGCGCGGAAAAACCGCCGAGGAAGTTAACTCCGCATGCAACCGCCGCCTTTTCAAGCGTTTTTGCAAGCTTAACGGCGTCTTTATCTTCGCATGAAGCGAGAATCATTGCCGCGGGAGTAACGGAAATTCTTTTGTTGATGATGGGAATGCCGAATTCCTTTTCAATCTGCTCGCCGGTTGAAACAAGGTCTTTTGCATAGCGCGTTATCTTGTCATATACCCTTTGGCACATAACGTCAACGTCGCTGTGGCAGCAGTCAAGGAGCGAAATGCCCATCGTGATTGTACGAACATCAAGATGCTCGTCCTGAATCATGGTTATTGTTTCAAGAATATCTCTTGCATTAAGCATAGTCAGTCACCTCAGATAGTATGCATTGCATTAAAAATATCTTCGTGCATGGCATGGATTGAAAGACCCATATCTCCGCCGATTTTATTAAGCATATCCGAAAATTCGGTGAACGGAATATCGGATTTTGAAATGTCAACCATCATTATCATCGCAAACATGTCCTGAAGAATGGACTGTGTAACTTCAAGAACGTTTATGTTGTGGTTGCAGCATTCGGTTGAAATTTTTGCAAGAATGCCGACCATGTCTTTGCCTATAACTGTTATAACTGCTCTCATATCATGCCTCCGAAAGGTTTATTTATTAATGACATTTGCTTTTGGTGCTTTTGAAATTATATAACTCAAGAAATCCGATTTTTCGCTTTCGCTTTTGAAAGAATCTGATTTTATTATATTTGCGGTTGTTGCGCTTGTGTACAGATAAATGTTCTTTTCTGTGATAATGATTTTTTCAATAGCAGAATAACCTCTGGCAATCACGGAATTCTCTGATGTATCAATGAATTCCTCTTTGCCAAAAATGAGTTCTCCGTTTTTGTCGTACGAAAGATTTCCGTCCTTCTTTAATTTGACGAAATTTTTCTTTAATTTGCGGAAATAGCTTTTGTACGAAAAAAGAACCCAAAGTATATCCATAACAGCCATAGCTATTAGTTCAATTATAATCAAGAGGGGATCGAAACGAAGAATTGCGATAAAAACGATTAAAATAATAGAGAGTAAGGGTACTGAAAGCTTATAATTAAACAATGCTTTTTTGCCCACAGCAGATGTTAACATATGAATTTTATTAAACTCAAAGTAGTCGTTGTCGTCTAAACTGTAACAGATTTTATAATCGTATTCCGTACTCATAACTATATCTCCAAAACTTCAATTATATCCTTAACAACAAAATCCGCGGCGGTGTCAACATTTTCTTTTTTTGTAAACAAACATCCGTAGGTGCCTGCGTTTTTGCCCGACAAAACATCAATCTCTCTGTCGCCAATCATAACCGTTTCGCTTTTATCGAGATTATAGGTTTTGCATATCCATTCAACCGCATCGGGTGCGGGCTTTGAGGGGAATCCGTTTGAGGAATCAACAAAACCCGAAAAATATTTTGCGATATCATATTCTTTAAGATAATACTGTGAGGTTTCGTGACCTCTGTGGGTGTAAAGATAATGCTTGCAGCCTCTTTCGTGAAGTGTCTGAACAGTTCTGACGGTGTTTTCAAACGGCACGGCAATCGGGCGCAGAGAATAATCGTGTTCATACTTTCTGAAAAGCTCTTTTTCTTCGTCTGTTGTGCCGTAATGCTCGTAGCAGTCTGCAAAAGTGATTTCAAGCAAAGCCTTTGCTTCGTCATAATCGGCGTCTTTGCCGAAATCGCGCATCATTTTGAGAAAAGCCGAGGTTATGTGGGGGTAGCTGTCAAACAGCATGCCGTCGAAATCCCAGATATAATTTTTCATTGCTTATTCACCGAAGCCGTTGGGATTCTGCGACTGCCAGCGCCATGAATCCTCGCACATTTCGTCGATTCCCCTTGCTGCAACCCAGCCAAGCTCTGCCTTTGCCTTTGAGGGGTCGGAATAGCAGGTTGCAATGTCGCCGGGTCTGCGCGGAGCGATAACATATTTAACGGGTCTGCCGCTTGCTTTTTCAAATGCCTTTACAACGTCAAGAACGCTGTAGCCGTTGCCCGTGCCGAGGTTATAGGTGAAGCAGCCGTTTTCGCCGAGCACCTTTTCAACCGCCTTGATGTGACCGAGCGCAAGGTCAACAACGTGGATATAGTCGCGCACGCCCGTGCCGTCGGGGGTGTCATAATCGTCACCGTAAACGTTGAGAAATTCTCTTCTGCCGATGGCAACCTGAGCAATATAGGGCACAAGGTTGTTGGGGATTCCATTGGGGTCCTCGCCTATCCTGCCGCTCTTGTGTGCGCCGATGGGATTGAAATAGCGAAGAAGGGTGATGCTCCATTCGTTATCGGAAGCATAAAGGTCCTTGAGAATTCTTTCTATGTAAAGCTTTGTTGTGCCGTAGGGGTTGGTTGTTTTGCCCTCGGGCATGTCCTCTTTGAGGGGAGAGGGGTTTTCGCTGCCGTATACCGTTGCGGACGAGCTGAAAACGATTTTTTTGCAGCCTGCGGCTTTCATTGCTTCGCAAAGGATAACCGTGCCGCCGATGTTGTTGTCATAATATTCAAGAGGCATTGAGCAGCTTTCGCCGACAGCCTTGAGACCCGCAAAGTGAATAACCGCGTCAATTTTGTTTTCCGCAAAAATTTTGTCAAGACCCTCGCGGTCGCGGATGTCGCATTCGTAAAATTTAACATCCTTACCCGTGATTTCTTTAATACGTTTTACACTTTCGCTCTTGCTGTTGCAGAGATTATCGAGTATAATAGTATCATAACCCGCGTTGAGAAGCTCCACGCAGGTGTGCGAACCGATAAATCCCGCGCCGCCTGTAACAAGAATTGACATAATAAATCCCTCCGAATGTTAAGTGAACAGTGAAAAATGAAAAGTTAAGGGGCAGAGCCCGCCCGAAACTTTTCACTCTTCACTTTTAATTTTTCACTTCTGTTTTAACTTACCATGCTATTATAATTACAATTTCAAAAAAAATCAACGGAAGTCTGAACAATATTTGATAAAAAGGTCGTGTGTTTTTTGTTAAGCTATGAAAATTTGAGAAAAGACAGCGAGATTGTTGCTTATGTCGAGGCGGCAAACAACGTTTTGGGCGCAATAGGCTACACCGAGCACGGAATGGCGCACGCAGTTAAAACGGGCGAGGATGCAAGCCGCGTTTTGGCTTCGCTCGGATATGACGAAAGAGAGTGCGAGCTTGCAAAAATCGCGGGGCTGATGCACGATATAGGAAACGCCGTTAACCGCTGTGACCACGCGCAGAGCGGCGCATTCCTTGCGTTTGAGCTTTTGAGGGCAAGGAATTTCCCCGTTGCCGAGGTTATAAAAATAACAACCGCCATCGGTCATCACGATGAAAAAACCGCCGCCGCGGTAACTCCGCTTGCCGCCGCGCTTATTCTTGCCGACAAAAGCGATGTGCGCACATCGAGGGTGCGCAACAAAAAAACCGTGCATGACGATATTCACGACAGAGTAAATTACGCCGTTTTCAGCTCAAAGCTCGATGTTGACCGCGAAAAGCGCATGATTTGCCTGACCCTTAAAATTGACACTCTTGTGTGCCCCGTTATGGAATATTTTGAGATTTTCCTTGACAGAATGGTGCTTTGCAAAAAGTCCGCAGAATTTCTCGGCTGTGATTTTGAGCTTATAATTAACGATACGAGGTTGCTGTAATGTATAATTTAACAGACGTTTCAACAATAAAAGATATTCTTGCCCGCCACGGCTTCCATTTTTCAAAATCGCTGGGTCAGAATTTTATAATCAATCCCTCGGTCTGCCCCCGCATGGCGGAGGAAAGCGGAATTGACGAAAACAGCGGCGTTATCGAGATAGGCGCGGGCTTCGGAGTTTTGACAGCGGAGCTTGCAAAAAGGGCGAAAAAGGTTGTTGTTATTGAGATTGACACAAAGCTTTTGCCTATTCTTGACGAAACCTTAAAGGATTTTGACAATATTGAGATTGTCAATCAGGATGTGCTCAAAACCGACCTTGCCGCGCTTATCAAAGAAAAATTTGACGGCATGCCCGTTTACGTCTGCGCAAATCTGCCGTATTACATCACCTCGCCCGTTATCATGACATTGCTTGAAAGCAGGCTTCCGATTGAAGCGATAACCGTTATGGTGCAAAAGGAAGCGGCGCAAAGGCTTTGCGCCCCCGTGGGCAGCCGCCTTTCGGGCGCAGTAACCGTTGCGGTGGATTACTATGCAAAGGCGCAAAAGCTTTTTGACGTTTCCGCAGGCTCGTTTATGCCAGCCCCCAAGGTTGACAGCAGCGTTATCCGCATGGATATCCGCAAAACCCCCGAAATCGAGATAACCGACGAAGATTTATTCTTCAAAATGGTGCATGCCGCCTTCGGTCAGCGCAGAAAAACCGCATCCAACGCAATAAGCGCAGGGGCGGGAATCCCGAAAGATGTTGTTATAAAAGCGATTGAGGAATGCGGCTTTGCCCCCGCCGTGCGTGCCGAGGGGCTGACGATGAGCGAGCTTGCAGACCTGAGCGAAAAAATCGGCGCATTGCTTAAGTAACATCGACAATTTTATTTTCTTCTTGACAAAAAATCCATATTAAGTTAATATCAAAGGGATAGAGGTGCGAAAGTTAAGAGTAATTCTCTGCGCAGGGAAATCACGGAGAATGAAAGGGGCTTTCGCCGAAGTGAATGCCAGCTTGCCCGAGGCTGCATTTGCTGGGACGCTGCAAAACATGCAGCGTACTGTCACGGTTGTGGAGCGCTATCAAAAATCTTTGATATAACATTGATTTTGCTTCGATATACAGCCGTGTATCGGAGCTTATTATTTTTTTACGGAGGTAATCCCATGACACGCAGAAACAGATTTTTTGCAATCATTATGGCAATCGCCTTAATCGGCACAATGTTTTGCGTAGGCGCATTCGCTGCGGAAGAAGCGGCAGTTCTTCTTTCAGCACCTGCAGAATCAACAATCGTTTCCGTTGACGTTGACGGCGAAATCGTAGAATACGACCTCGCTGACGCGGACTCGGCTCACGAGTATGTTGATAACTACGCAGACAACCTTACAAACGATGCAAACTTCAAGGCTAACATCGAAACGGCTATCGCAAAGGTACGCGAAAGCATAGGCAAGTATGCAACAATATGGGCACTCGTTCCCCCCGTTATTGCAATCGTTCTTGCTCTTATCACCAAGGAAGTTTATTCCTCGCTCATCATCGGTATAGTTGCGGGCGGCTTTATTTTTGCGGGCGGCAACTTTGAAACTGCAATCAACCATGTTCTTTTCGACGGCTTCGTTGCAAGCCTTTCGGACAGCTACAACATGGGTATCATCATCTTCCTTGTTCTTCTCGGAATGCTTGTTTCTCTCATGAACAAGGCGGGCGGCTCTGCGGCATTCGGCAGATGGGCTTCAAAGCACATCAAGTCAAGAGTCGGCGCACAGCTTGCAACAATCCTTCTCGGCTGCCTTATCTTCATTGACGACTATTTCAACTGCCTCACAGTAGGCTCCGTTATGAGACCCGTATGCGACGAAAAGAAGATTTCCAGAGCAAAGCTCTCATATCTTATCGACGCAACAGCAGCTCCTGTTTGCATCATCGCTCCCATTTCTTCATGGGCGGCAGCGGTTGCAGGCTTTGCAAGAGGCGCAGGCGCAGAGAGCGGCATCAGCCTCTTCATCCAGGCTATTCCCTATAACTTCTATGCGCTTTTCACCATTCTCATGATGGTTGTTCTTGCATTTGCAAAGATGGACTACGGCCCCATGAAGCTCCACGAAAGAAATGCTTTTGAAAAGGGTGACATCTTCACAACCGGCGACAGAGTTTCAAACGATGATGTTGCGGCTAACCCCAAGGGCAAGGTTATCGACCTTGTTCTTCCCGTTGTTGTTCTTATAATCACATGCGTTATCGGCATGATTTATTCGGGCGGCTTCTTCAGCGGCGAAAGCTTTATTGATGCATTCTCGAATTCCGATGCTTCCGTCGGCCTTGTTATCGGCTCGGCAATCGCAATCGTATTTGCCGTTGTTTATTTCCTTATCAGAAGAGTTATCAGCTTCAAGGATATTATGGCTTCTCTGCCCGACGGCTTCAAGGCAATGGTTCCCGCTATCCTTATTCTCACCTGCGCATGGACTCTTAAGGCTATGACAGACAGCCTCGGCGCAAAGATTTATATTTCACAGCTTGTTGAAGGCAGCGCGGGCGCATTCCAGATGCTTCTTCCCGCTATCATCTTCCTTATCGCTGTCGGTCTTTCATTCGCAACCGGCACATCGTGGGGCACCTTCGGCATCCTTATCCCCATCGTTCTCAGCGTATTCGAAGCAACCAATCCTCTTATGATAGTTGCTATTTCGGCATGTATGGCAGGCGCGGTTTGCGGCGACCACTGCTCACCCATTTCGGACACAACAATCATGGCATCCGCGGGCGCACAGTGCAACCACATTAACCACGTTTCAACTCAGCTTCCCTACGCAATGACTGTTGCGGGCGTTTCATTCGTAACATACATTATTGCGGGAGCTCTCGCAAAGACGGGCTTTGCAATCGTTGCTCTTCCCATCGGCGCAGTCCTCATGATTGCAACACTTCTTGTAATCAAGGCTGTTACAAAGAAAAAGGCATAATTTCTGCATGGGTTTCAGAACCTCCCGATTTTCGGGAGGTTCTTTTTATGTCTGAATATGTATGTAGGGGTCGATGCCCGCATCGACCCTTGACCGTTTAACGGCGGGAGCAAGCACGGCAAAAGCCCGTTGAGCTTTTGCGCCTGTGGCACAAACGGACAGACACAGAGGTCTGTCCCTACGATGTTGTTTTGCCAACCGTGTAGGGGACGACCTCTGTGTCGTCCCGTCCCATGCTGTAACCCCAAATTAGGGTAGGGGCGGATATTATCCGCCCGTCTATGCAAGCGTTGGTTTTTCGGCGGGAGCAAGCTTCCGCCCTACTCTTGAAAAAAGAAAATATAACTGATATAATTAACAAAGTAATTATAAATCCGAGGGAAAGCAAAGGTGACAAAAATGAGAAAAATAACAAATATCAACGAGGGCTGGTCTTTCATAAAGGACGGCGAAATTGAGCAGATTTCTCTGCCCCACACATGGAATGCACTGGACGGTCAGGGCGCGGCGGAGAGCTATTACAGAGGCAGATGCGTTTATGAAAAAACAATCCCCGCCTTTGAGGGCAGGGTATATCTTGAGATAGGCGCGGCAAACACGGTTTGCGAGGTCTATATTAACGGCATTTATATCGGCAGCCACGAAAACGGCTATTCGATGTTCCGCTTTGAAATAACCGATTTTCTCAACCCCGACGAAAACAAGATAAGAATTATCGTTGACAACAGCGAAAACGAGTTTGTTTATCCCCAGATGGCGGATTTCACCTTCTACGGCGGCATTTACAGAGATGTCAATATCATCAGCGAGGTTGCGCAGTCGCACTTTGCTCTGCTTGACATGAGCCTTTGCGGTATGTATATCACCCCCAAGGCAGACGGCAGAGTTTTTGTAAAAAGCCTTGTTGAGGGCAGCTGCAAGGGGCTGACCAAGGAATTTGTTATCACCGATGCCGAGGGCAATGAGGTTGCAAAAACCGAAATTCCCGCAGAAACAGACGCCGCAAAGCTTCTTATAGAAAACCCCGTATTCTGGAACGGCGTTGAGAACCCCTATCTTTACACAATGACCGCAAGGCTCGTTAAAGACGGCGAAATCATTGATGAAATCGCTGACCGTTTCGGTGTTCGCGAATTTTATTTTGACAGCGAAAAGGGCTTTTTCCTTAACGGAAAGCATGTTAAAATGAAGGGCGTTTCAAGACATCAGGACCGCGAGGGTCTGGGCAACGCGCTCACAATTAAGGAGCATAAAGAGGATATTGAGCTTATTAAAGAGGTGGGTGCAAACTCTGTGCGCCTTGCTCACTATCAGCACGATGAAAAATTCTATGACCTTTGCGATGAAGAGGGTCTGCTTGTGTGGGCGGAAATCCCCGTTATCTCGAATTTCAGCAAGAAAAAGCAGGAGCAGGCAAAATTCATGCTTGAAGAGCTTATCAGGCAGAATTACAATCATCCCTCAATCTATTGCTGGAGCGTTGCCAATGAGGTTTCAATCAACAGCGCGGCGCCCGGACTTGTCAGCGGTATAACCGAGCTTAACAACATCGCCCATGCGCTGGATTCAACCCGACCCACCGTAACCGCCCAGCTTTCAATGGTCGGAGCAAATTCAAAGCTCAATGAAATCCCCGATATTCTCGGCTATAACCACTATTTCGGCTGGTATATGCAGACGGTTGACGGGCTTGACAAATGGCTCGACAGCTTCCACGAAAAGAAGCCCAACATCAAGCTTTGCCTTTCCGAATACGGTGCAGAGGGCATGCCCAATCTCCACTCCGCAGACCCCGTTCAGGGCGACTACACCGAGGAATATCAGGCATATTATCACGAGCATTATATCAAAGCAATCAACGAGCGCGACTGGCTCTGGGGCTCATATGTGTGGAATATGTTTGACTTCGGCTCCGCAATCCGCAACGAGGGCGGGGTAAGGGGCAGAAACAACAAGGGTCTTGTTACCCTTGACCGCAAGATTAAAAAAGATTCTTTCTATGTATATAAGGCTCATTGGTCAAGCGAAAAATTCGTTCATATCGCGGGCGAAAGATTTGTTGACAGACCCACGGGAGCGCAGAAAATCAAGGTTTATTCCAACTGCGAAAGCGTTATCCTCACCGTAAACGGCGAAAAGCAAGAGCTTACCGCAGACAAAATCTTTGTTTTTGATGCGGTTATCAAAGAGGGCGAAAACGTTATCACCGCAAAATCGGGCAAGTGCACTCACAAAATCAAAATTAACGGAACGGATATTCCCAATCCCGACTATGTTCTGCCTGAGGGCTGCGAAAGCTTTGTGCGCAACTGGTTCAACGCGGGCGACGACATCGACCCCGACAAGCTCTCGCTCAACGATAATCTCGGCGATATAATTTTCAATTCCGAGGTGCAGAAGCTTGTCAAGAATCACGCCAACATCACGATTGATAACGACATGCCCGTTCTCAAGCCCATCGGCAAAATCCCCTTAAAGCCCATCAGCAAGCTTGCCTCAAAGCTCGGCGCAGGCGATATTGTTTCAATGGCAAACCAGTTCCTGCAAACGATTGAAAAGGATAAATAAAAAAAGGGCGGGGAATCCGCCCTTTTTTATTGGTTAATCTCCTCAATCTGCATGGGTCTTTCCAAGCCGATGTTTTCGAGACAGGTGAATTTGCCGCTGACGGTGCAGCCGCTCTGCTCATCTGCCGTAATTTCCGACTGCTCAACTTGCAGATACCGAAAATCCTCGCTGCTGTTTTTGAAAAAGCGAAGTTGTGCCAGCAGTCGCGTTTGAGATTGGGTGAGGTTTATTTCCGTTTCTTCATAAACCGTCTGTGTGCGCTCTGTCAGCCCCACGGGCAGGGTTACGCCGTTTATGTAAAGCTCGCTTTTTTCGCTGTAGGCATCTTCAACTTGTCTGCCGAGCGGAATTGAAAAGAAAAGAAAGTCCAAAACATAGCTTTTGTTTTGTGAAACAGCTTTTTTTGCCTTGATTTTTGCGCTTTGTGCCGCCGTAATCTCGCGGTTTGTGCGCGCAACCACGTAGCCGCTCGCCTTGCAGAAGCTGACGGTTAAATCCTTGTTTTGCTCGATTCCGCTTATGAGCAAATCGCCCTTGAGCACTGGATTGCCTATCTTCTGCTCCTGCGTGCCGTTGAACGGGCGCAGAATAACAATCTGACCGTCCCTGGCGGCAACAATGTCCGTCGGCTCACCGTTCTCGGCAAGCTCGGGCGATTTCACCGTTTCGCGCACTTCGATGAGAGCCGCGCTGCCCGAAATGTTTATATTGAGCCAAGAAAGCTCGGGCAGTCTGCGCAGGGCTTCAATTTCGGTGGCGGATATGTTGATTCTTGACCCCGCAACGCCGCGCCTGACCCCCAATTCCTCAAAAACACCGAGCACCGTTTCGGCAGGCACCCTCACATTGCCGATAACATCAATGCTCCATATGCGCGTTGATAAGATAAGCAGCACGGCAGCGCAAAGGCATGCGCCTATCAAAACTCCGACCCGTCTGCTGTGGCGCGCAAGAAAAAACGGCAGCCCGTATTTTCGCCTTATACGTACCCGCATACCCGATTTTCGGGCAACGGGGCGTATTTTTTTATATCCCTCGCGGTCAACGCATGCGCTGATAACGCCGTTGCGGCTTTTAAGCTCCCACAGAATAATTTTGTTGTGGCGGCAGAGGTTTATGAATCTTTCGGGGAAGCCGCCCTGAGCCGTGAAGCCGACATAGCCGAAAACAAATCTCAAAAATCTTAAAAGAAGCATAATTACCCCCTAATTTCGATAGTCAAGAGAGGTGATTATGCCTTTGATTATCGCCTGACCGTTTTGCATGGAGGCAATCGTCAGCTCACAGCCGCAGATACGCACGGTCAGCTTGCCCGTGTTGAGCGCGATAACGCTGTCGCCGTATTCCAAAACGCCCTGACAGCCCTCGATTATCGCCTCTCGGTTGCCGCAAAGCTCAATGTGCGCGTAGCCCGCAACCGCATCGGGCGGCAGGTCAAGATTTCGGCTGACGGCTTCGATGATTCTTTCGCCTCTGCCCTGTGTTCTGCAATTCTTCTTTCTCATTTTAATTCCCCCCGAAACAATGTTATGAATTCAGAGATTTTTGTATGCATATCTTTGCATAGTCGGAAATGCAAAGCAGGGAGCGGTGTTTCTCAGCAGATATGTTGCCGTAAAAAGGGTGCACGGCCGAATGTGTGCAGCATTCGGCCGTGCATGGGGAAAGAGAAAATAAAAATGAAAAAAGAAGTTGTCAAAACAAGTAACAAAAATATTACACATTAATATTTACTTGTATAATATTGCATACTTGCTTTGATTTTGTTGTAAAAATATGAACAAATTGTAAACAAATGATAATTTTAAGGGTTTTTTGTTTAAATTTGCGCGATTATTGCTCCAAAAATGCCTTGAAGCCCTTGTAAGCCATATAAACATCAAGCTTTGCAACAACCTCGAACGGGGCGTGCATTGAGAGCACGGGAACGCCGACGTCAACAACCTCAACGCCAAGGTTTGCAACGTATTTTGCAACCGTTCCTCCGCCGCCTTCGTCAACCTTGCCAAGCTCGCCAATCTGCCATGCAACCTTTGAATTGTCAAACAGAGTGCGGATTTTTGCCATAAATTCGGCGTTTGCATCGTTGGTGCTGCTCTTTCCGCGTGAGCCGGTGTATTTTGTGACAACAATGCCTCTGTTAATGAAAGCGGCATTGAGCTTATCGTGAACCGAGGGATAGGTGGGGTCAAAGCCCGCGTTAACGTCAGCCGAAAGGCATTCGCTCGCGCGCAGAACATCTCTGCCGCAAAGCCCCTGCGTTTTTGCGATATCCGCAATAAAATGCTTGAGGAATGCCGAATGCAGACCCGTGTTGCCGTCGGAGCCGGTTTCCTCCTTGTCGGTGATTACGGTTACGCTTGTGTATTTGGGCATAACGGTGTCGATTTCCGCCATAACGGAGGGATAGGCGCAAACGCGGTCATCGTGGCCGTAGGAGCCGACCATGCTGCGGTCAAAGCCGATGTCGGATGCCTTGAAAGCGGGTACGGCTTCAAGCTCCGCGCTCAAAAAGTCCGCTTCGATAATGCCGTATTTTTCGTTGAGAAGCTTCATGATGTTGAGCTTCACCATTTCGCTGCCCTTATCCTTTGCAAAGGGGCGGCTGCCGACAAGAATGTTGAGGTTTTCGCCCTCGATAGCCTCGCTCATGGGGCGGTTTGCCTGCTTTTTGTCAAGGTGTGGAAGCAGGTCGGTAACAACAAACTGCGGGTCGCCCTCGTCCTCGCCGAGGCATACCTTAATACAGCTTCCGTCGCGGCGGTAAATAATGCCGTGAAGAGCCAGCGGGATTGCGGTCCACTGATATTTTTTGATGCCGCCGTAGTAGTGGGTCTTGAAAAGCGCAAGCTCCGCATCCTCATAGAGCGGGTTGGGCTTGAGGTCAAGCCTTGGAGAATCGATGTGGGATGCAACGATTTTTGCGCCCTTTTCAAGGCTCTCCGAGCCGAAGGTGCAGAGAATGAGCGCCTTTGAGCGGATGTCGGAATAAACCTTGTCGCCCGCTTTATAAGATGCCTTGGGGTCAAAGGGAACATAGCCGTTTTTCTCGGCAAGCTCTTTAACAAAGGCCGCGGCTTCGCGCTCTGTTTTGCATGCATTCAAAAACTGCTTGTATCCCTCGCAAAAAGCATCTGCCTTTGCAATTTCTTCATCCTCGCAGGCATATGCCGCATGCTCGGGAGAATAGAAAAGCTCTTCTTTTAAAATTTCTGCCTGTGTTTTTTCGCTCATGTTTATCATCCTTTTTAAAATTATAATTGTGGAGAACGGGTAAAGTATCTGTCTTCTTTCCATTTTCCGGGATTGGTGTGTATATATTCCGCTATTTTTAAATATTCTTCATCGTTCCTGATTATATGGTCGTGATATCCGCGTTGCCAGATTTCCTTTTCGGGGGAAAACTCATGGATTCTTTTTGAAACAGAAGATTTCATATATCCCACAAATTTTGAAATAAGCGAGCGTTTTTGTAGGGGCGATTCACGAATCGCCCGCTTCTCATCAATAAAAACAACCAAATGAATGTGATTGGGCATTATCACATAATCACTTATTTCAACATCATATTTTTTGCCCGCATCTTCAATGACTTTTTCAGCAATTATTCCGTATGATTTAAGCTTGCTTTCTGCCGCTTCATATATAAATTCGGGCTTGCATTCGGGCGATTCGTGAATCGCCCCTACATAGTCAGAAGGCGGATTTTTCAAAAATTCCGCAGGCAGAAAGTCGGTGTTTAAAACGATATCGGACAGCAAGCATTTACGGTTGAAAGTGCAAACAGTTAAAAAGTAAGCACCTGCAGATGAATAATCATATCCTTTAAGCCTGTTATTTTTTCGTTTGGGTAAAGTCATTATATCACCGCTATATTTGAGAAAGTTGAGAACTCAAATCGTCATTCGCGCCGTTATTAATGATTATATCTGCTTTTTCAATATAATATTCTGCGGGCGGCTGGGCGTTGATTCGCAGCTTTGCATCCGCGGCAGAAAGACCGTCGCGCTTGATTATTCTTTCAAGTCTTTCATCTTCGGGAGCGATAACGCTCACCGTTTTGTCGCAAAACGCCGTCAGACAGCTGTCAAACAGCAGCGCCGCGTCGATAACCGCCGCCTTTGCGCCGTTTTCGTGAGCCTTGTGTATTTCTTCAACGGCAAGGCGGGTTATTTCGGGGTGGGTTATTTCATTCAGCGCGAGCGAGCCCTCTTTTGTCGCGAATGCGCGCCTTGCAAGCTCGCGGCGGTCAAGGATGCCGTCTTTTATAATATCATTCCCGAATTTTTCGCAAAGCATTCCGATAACCTCGGGGCTTTTTACCGCTTCACGCGCAAGCAAATCCGTGTCGATTATCGCATAATTTTTATCTTTAAGCATAGCGGCAACGGTTGTTTTGCCCGCGCCCGTCTGCCCCGTCAAGCCAATTACGGGGATTTTTATATCAAGGTCGATAACCCTGAATGCCGCGGAGCGAAGCAGTCTGTTATAAACCGCAAGCCCTACTCCGCTTGACACGGGGCAGCGCACAAACGCACGTTTGCAGTTTGTTGCATCAACCTCGCGCAGGGCGTCGAAAATCTTGTGTGCCTGCGATGCATCGTCGTTTTCTTTGCCGTATTCGATATAATTTTCAAAATGAACGCCTTCGCCCTCAAAGCAAACGGCGCAAACCTTGTCTTTTTGGGCAAGCAAAAATCTTTTATATTGCTCAAAGCTGCCCTTGATTATCGTAACCTGTGCCGAGGGCGCATAATGCTTGTATTTCATGCCGGGCGACTGCACCTTTTCGCCCTCTTTAAGTTTTTCATAAACCGCGGAGGAAATCTGAATTTCGCCCAACACCTCGGTAAGCTGTTCGGGGGTTATTCCGCCGGGTCGGAGCAGGGTCGGTGGGTCGGTGGCAAGGGTTACAACCGTTGACTCAACGCCAACGTCGCTTTCGCCGCCGTCAACGATTGCATCTATCTTGCCGTCAAGGTCCTCAACAACGTGCGATGCCTTTGTGGGGCTGGGTCTGCCCGATGAATTTGCGCTGGGCGCGGCAAGCGGAACACCCGCCGCCCTTATGATTTTGCGCGCGCATTCGTGCGACGGCATGCGCAGGGCAACCGTGTCAAGATTGGGGCTGACCTCGTTTGGTATGAGTGCGGATTTTTTTAATATAACCGTCAACGGACCCGGCCAGTATTTTTCCGCAAGCTCATAAAGGCGCGGGTCAACCTTTTCAACAAGCGGCTCGATTTCTTCAAGAGAAGAAACGTGAACAATCAGCGGGTTGTCGTTGGGTCTGCCCTTGGCGATGAATATTTTTTTAACCGCCTCGCCGTCAAGCGCATTTGCCGCAAGACCGTATACCGTTTCGGTGGGTATGGCAACCAAGCCGCCGTTTTTCAGAATTTCGGCGGCGGTTTTTATTGCATTATTATCTTGTGAATTGAGATGTAGAGTTTTCATTGTTAGTCCTTATATGAAGTGAATAGTGAAAAATGAAAAGTGAAGAGTTATGGGTGGGCGTTGCCCACACCCAATATAAATCGGTCATAGGCGGAGCCTATCCGAAACTTTTCACTATTCACTTTTAACTTTTCATTTAGTTTACTCCGTATCCGCTTTCAGCTTTTCTGCTGTGTCAGCGGTTACAAGCGCATCAACGATTTCGTCAATGTCGCCGTTGAGAATGGCTTCAATCTTATAAAGGGTCAGATTAATTCTGTGGTCGCTGACTCTGCCCTGCGGGTAGTTATAGGTGCGGATCCTCTCGCTTCTGTCGCCCGTGCCGACCTGCGCGCGCCTTTCGCCCGCAATGGCATCGTGCTGCTTTGCCTGCTCCGCTTCAAGGATTTTGGAGCGCAGGATTTTCATGGCTCTGTCCTTGTTTTTATGCTGGCTTCGCTCGTCCTGGCATTCAACCACCGTGCCCGTGGGCAGGTGAGTTATTCTTATTGCGCTTTCGGTTTTGTTAACGTGCTGACCGCCCGCGCCGCCCGAGCGATATGTGTCAATCTGCAAATCGGCGGGGTTAATCTCAACGTCAACCTCCTCCGCCTCGGGCAAAACGGCAACCGTTACGGTTGAAGTGTGGATTCTGCCCTGGCTCTCCGTTTCGGGCACGCGCTGAACGCGGTGAACACCGCTTTCAAACTTGAAGCGCGAATACGCTCCCTCGCCCTCAATCATAAAGCTGATTTCCTTGAATCCGCCAAGCTCCGTGGGGTTGGAGTTGAGAATTTCCGATTTCCAGCCCTTCGTTTCGGCATACATTGAATACATTCTGTAAAGCACGCCTGCAAAGAGCGAAGCCTCTTCGCCGCCCGCACCGCCGCGTATCTCAACAATAACGTTTCTGTCGTCGTTAGGGTCGCGCGGGAGAAGAAGAACTTTTAATTCTTCCTGAAAAATCTCAATGCTTTTGCCCGCCTCGTCATATTCTTCCTGCACCATTTCGCGGAAATCCTTTTCAAGCCCGCCCGCATCAAGCATTTCTCTTGCTTCCTGCCTTGTTGCCTGCGCGGCTTTAAGCTGGCGGTATTTTTCAACAATCGGGGTTAAAACCTTCAGCTCCTGCATAAGCTTTTTATATTGCGCCATGTCTGCAACAACATCGCTTTCGCAGAGCCTTTTGTTGATATCTTCAAAACGTTCTTCAACTTTGATTAATTTATCGAGCATAAAGCCTCCGAATTATTCCGATTCTTCACGGATTATTTTTTTTATGTTTTTTTCAACCTTAACTCTTTCAAGCATAACCTCTCTGCCGCATTTCACGCATCTTATGCGAAAATCCGCCCCGATGCGCAAAACCGCGAACTGCTCGCCGCCGCAGGGATGCTTTTTTTTCATAACAAGAGTGTCGCCTACTCTGACATCCATAAATATCTCTCCGAAAATTTGTTAATAATATCCTTGATAAACGGATAGTGAAAAGTTAAAAGTGAATAGTGAAAAGTTTTGGATAGGCTCCGCCTATGACCGAATATATTGGGTGTGGGCAACGCCCACCCTTAGCTTTTCACTTTTCATTTTTCACTCTTAACTTATAATATCATGAATTGTTTAAAAAGTATATGGCATGCATAAATTTTTTGGCGTTGCCATATGTTTAAAGTGAAAAAATCAAGCCGATGCGGCGGAATGGTGGTTAAAAATGAAACTTTTTAAACCTGAGGGTCAGATAATATCAACCGAGGAAAACAAAAAATATCTTTCAAGCCCGTTTGCCCTGCGCGATGCGTTTTATTCCGAGGCGTTCATCGAGGGCAGAGTCACCCGATGCGACAGCGAGCATAATCTGCACGTTGATTTGGGGTGCATGAAAGGCATAATCCCCCGAAACGAGGGGGCTGTCGGCATTGAGGAAGGAACTGTCAGGGATATCGCGCTGATATCGCGGGTCAACAAGCCCGTTGTTTTTGTTGTTACGGGATTCCGAACGGATGCAGTCGGAAACACGGTTGCCATGCTCAGCCGCCGCAGAGTTCAGCAGGAATGCGCTCAAAGCTATGTTTCAAGCCTTAAAGCGGGGGATGTTATACCCGCCACCGTGACCCATATCGAGGGCTTCGGCGTTTTCTGCGACATCGGAGCGGGCCTCAGCGCGCTTATGCCGATAGACAGCATTTCCGTTTCGCGCATTCCGCACCCCGGCGCAAGATTTACGGCGGGTCAGAATATTTTTGCCGTTGTCAGAAGCGTTGATGAAAACGGGCGCATTACATTGAGCCACAAGGAGCTTCTCGGCACATGGGAGGAGAACGCCGCAAAGTTTTCCGTTGGCGAAACCGTGCCGGGAATAGTGCGCTCCGTTGAAAAATACGGAATTTTTGTTGAGCTTTCGCCCAACCTTGCGGGGCTTGCCGAATTTTCGGAGGGGATTGAGCCGGGAAGCCACGCGGGGGTTTACATTAAAAGCATTATCCCGTCAAAAATGAAAATCAAGCTGATTATCGTTGATTCGTTTGACGCGGATTATCCCGTTGAGCCGCCAGAATATTTTATTGATTCGGGTCATATTGACCGCTGGGTTTATTCGCCCGCGGAGAGCGATAAGGTTATTGAGTCGGAGTTTTAAGTGAAGAGCGAAAAATGAAAAGTGAAAAGTTAAGGGGCTGTGCCGCACTGAAGTGCAACTGGATTCGGGTAGGGGCGGATACTATCCGCCCGCTTTGAATTTGCGCAAATTTTACGGGCGATTCGTGAATCGCCCCTACAGCGTTCCTGCTTTGATAAGAGGGTATGGGGATATATCGTATGTCGTAAGACGTATTTCACCGTTGCGAAGCAACAATCCTTCCGCCGCCGAGAACAATATCTCCGTCATAGAAAACCGCGCTTTGACCGGGGGTGACGGAGCGTTGAGGCTCATCAAAAACAACCGTAACCGTGCCGTCGGGGTTGGGGGTTATCAAGGCGGGCTCCGGGTTTGCGCGGAATCGGATTTTGACATCGGCTCTTATCGGAGCGTCAAGCTTTTCAAAAGCAATTATATTTATTCTGTCGGCGATAAGCGCGCGGCTGTACTGGCTGCCGTTTTCGCCGATGGTGACGGTGTTGGTTTCGGCTGAAATGCCCGTAACAAACATGGGCTTGCCGAAAGCGCCCAGCCCCTTGCGCTGACCTATTGTATAGTTGATAATTCCGTTGTGAGTGCCCAGAATATTGCCGTCAACGTCAACAAAATTGCCTTTAGGCGAGGTTATTCCGAGCGAGGAAAGATAGGCGATGTAATCATCATTCGGAACAAAGCATATCTCCTGGCTGTCGCCCTTTTCGGCAACGGGCAGCCCCGCTTTTTCCGCAATTTCTCTTATCTGCGGCTTTTCCAAGCCCTCCAGAGGAAAAATTGCATGGGAAAGCTGAAACTGATTTAATCTGTAAAGAAAATAGCTCTGGTCTTTTTTGCTCTGTGAGCGTTTGAGCAAAAACCTGCCGTCTTTTTCTTCAATCGCCGCATAGTGCCCCGTTGCAATGCCGTCACAGCCAATCTCAAGAGCAAAATCAAGCATTGTGCCGAACTTTATCATGCTGTTGCATTCGATGCAGGGGTTGGGAGTTCTTGCGGCAAGATATTCCGAAACAAAGGGGTCGATAACGGATTTTTTGAAAAATTCGCGTCTGTCAAGCACGCGCAGCTCAATGCCGAGTCGGTCTGCGATTCTCTGCGCATCGGCTATATCGCCGTCGGCAAGCTCATCGGGCTTTAAACGCAGAATGATGCCCGTAACGTCGTAACCGCGCGAAAGCAGAATATGCGCCGCCGCCGCGCTGTCAACTCCGCCGCTGAGACCTATCGCAATTTTTTTCACAAAACCCCTCCATTCTTTATACTTTTTGAATCGATAATTCCATATGTGATTATTGATTTAAAAGTAATTATTATTATATCACATAATAAATCATTTTAAAACAGAAACGCCGAAAAAACAAGGGGAAAATGCTCTTAAAACAGCATTTAAAATTCAAAAAATGCTTGCACAATGTTCACAAATAGTATATAATTGAGGTATATTGAGCATTCTGCGCCATTTTTTGAAAGAGGTTAAAATTATGTCTGCTGACTTGCATTGCCACACAAAACTTTCTGACAGCTCAATGGGTATCGATGACCTTATTGTGCTTGCCCAGAAGAGAGGAATAACAACCATTGCCATAACAGACCGCGACTGCCAGGCGGGCACGGTCAGGGGTAAAATAATCGGAGAACGCCGAGGCATAACCGTTATCCCCGGTGTTGAAATCTCTGCTTATGACTCCAAACATGACAAATATGTTGAGATAATCTGCTACTTGAGCGACAGTCCGGACAGGCTCGAGGGGCTTTGCCATCGCAACATTGTTGCAAGAAAAAAAGCAAGCCAGCTCATGACTCTTAAAATTGCCCGCAAATATCCGATAACGCCCGAGCTTGTTCTCAAGTGTGCAACGGGCTCAACGGCTGTTTTTGAGCAGCATATCATGCACGCTCTGCTCGAATGCGGCTTGACGGATAAGATTTACGGCGAACTTTATCACGAGCTTTTTTCCCCCGAAAGCCCCGAAAACGTGCTTGTTAAGGTCAGCTATCCCGAGCCCGCAGAGGTTATTGAAGCCATTCATGAGGCGGGCGGCATAGCCGTTTTTGCCCACCCCGGCAGCATCGAAAGCCTTGATATTATTGAGGAGCTTATCCCCAAGGGTCTCGACGGCGTTGAGGTTTGGAACCCCGCAAACGATGCGGAGCTTGAACATAAGCTGCTGGAGCTTGCAAAGAAAAACTGTCTGCTCACAGTCGGCGGCACGGACTTCAAGGGCATGTATTCGCAAAGCCCGATAAGTGTTGGCGAATATTCAACCCCTGAAGCAAGCGTTAAGGCGCTTATGGGCTACAAGGCTAAAATGAAAAAGAAAAAAGCAGCAACGGAGAACAAATAAAAATGAAAGCTAACGACGAAGATATTAAGATTTTTCACCCGAAAAAAACGGACGGAGCGGGTGCCGATTTGGCGGAGCTTGCTCTGCTGATGGATACCTACCGCAGCAACGGCAACATGCAGAAGGCGGCGGATTTGGGCGTTAAGCTTGCGCAGCTCAAGCCCGAAAATCTCTGCCCCAAGGATGCGGAAAAGCTCAAGACAAATGAGCTTCGCCAGCTTCGCGCGCTGATAATTTTTTCGGTGCAGATATCGCTCCACAAATATATGCCGCACGCAATGCTTGCATCGCAGGCAATCAATGCGATGTATGCCGAAATCAGCGAAAAATCCCCCGGACTTTTTGCGAATATTTCGGACGGCTCATCGTTCACCTTCTATTATCTTTCTGTTAGGAATAAAAAGAACGCGGAGGAAAGCATAGGCAAAAACTATGCAATGCTCTGCGACAGAGATGACGACGAGTTTTATGCTTCGCTCGGCGAACGCGTTTTTTTGCTGACCGATTTCAAGGTCTGCGACATGATTGAAGAAGCAGAATTTAAGGAATAAAAAACTAAACAGAAAAACAAAAGCGGCTTGCAGAGAAAATTTCTTTGCAAGCCGCTTTTTGCTGTTATTTTGAACAGAAACCGAGCGATAATTTTGTGCAAAACGCAGAAGATTTAAAAAACTGCAAATTTTTGCGTAACATTTAATAAAATTTGTCATATATTTTTGAAACTGCAATTAAAGCGCAAAAAGGAGTGTTTCCGGTGTGCCGTTAAAAGGTTACAAAATTGTCATCTGAAATTACAAAATTGTAATTTGACAATTAAAATGCAGGAAGTTAGAATTAAGGAGGCAGATAATTTGAGGAAGAATTTTATTTCTGTTGTTGCGTTTATATTATGCATATCGGTTGTTTTCGGCGGCTCGGTTTTTTTGTATGCATCAGCGCAGGAGCAGGAAGGCGAAACGGCGGTGAGCGTTGAAAGAGATAAAAGTCCGTGGGAAGTGTTGTCACAAACCATTGGCTCGTTGCTTTTCGGGGGTACGCAGACCGATGGAATCGATGATAAGGCTGATGTGAGGTTTCCGTTTATAATTGCGCCGTTTCAGGATTCGCCCGGATTTTTAACGGATATTAAATCGTGGCTCTGGATAGGTACTGAAGTTGAAGTTTTGGATTATTGGGGAAATTACGCTTATGTCAAGTGTGTCGAAACGGAAGAGAAAGGTTATATACACACGCTTTGTATTGATGACCCCGACCCGAAACTGGTTGTGTCTAAAGATTATGAACATGTATATAAAGATGTGACCAAAACACTTGCTTTCAGCTATAACGGAGCTAAAAAAGTTGAATGTTTGCTTTCGAAAAACGGAATCATCAAATGTGATGTTGTCGAAAACGGGATAAGAATCACCGGTCTAAAGCCCGGAACGGTTAAGTTAACCGTAAAAGCGGGGTCAATAGAAAAGGCTCTGGATGTTCATTGTGTCTATAAATGGGAAAAGCCGTGGACGGCAGTTGCACTTACCTCTACAACCATATATAAGGGACCGGATGAGAGCTATGGCGCGAGAGCTTCGCTTGCAAAAGACACAAGGTTTGTTGTCAAAGGCGATGAAGGCGGCTCGGACGGCTGGGCATACGGGCAGATATACAACACGGACATATGGGGCTTCGTGAGGATTGAGGATATTTCGACGAAGAACACGGTTTCGTATTATAACGGACTTAATTGGCTGTGGCCGTTACAAGATGCAAGCATAAAATATATATCTTCAACCTATGGACCGAGAACGGTTTCAACGGGAAGTTCGAATCATCGCGGAATAGATGTAACTACAGGAATAAAAGGCGAAATTGCCGGAGAACCGCTTGTTGCACCATTTAATGGTATTGTAAAAAAAGCAGAATATGAATCGAGTTGCGGAAATTATATTTGCATTTCATCTGAAGAAACTGACCCTGTTACAGGGAAAAAAATAATCGCTATTTATATGCACATGAATTCATCTGCCTTATATGGCTCACAAGAAAAAGTTAGTAAGGGAGATGTTGTTGGTTATGTAGGCACAACAGGAGCATCAAGCGGCTATCATCTTCACATGGAAGCGAATAACATGAATGCTGCTGTTGGAGACACCGGGAGAAGTAATTATACAAATACGATTAATCCGCTTTATTTCTATATGGATACTACACCGACGTTCAGCAACAATGCATCGTATCAAGAACATGGCGGATATTGGTACAACGAAAACAAATAATTTGGAGGATGAGCTATGAAAAAAATAGTTTTGGCATTAGTTACTTTAATATGCCTTACAATATGTGTTTCAGCATGTAGCAGAAACACGAGTCAAATAAAAGAAACAATATGGAGGACTTCTCAAATACACGTTGTTACCGAAGAAAGAGTTACTGTAACTGAAGAAATGAAAACAGAAAACCAAACTGTTTTTGAGACATTGCCGCTTGAAGAAACTGGCGATGGTATTATAAAGGTGAAGCATTATCGCCACAGATATTACGATATTCCTTATCCGTTTGTTTCTCTTATTGGAAAAGAAGCATATTTGGAGTGGAGAGAAGTTCAGCCTGACCCTGATGTGAGCAATGTAATGATGATGGTGAACTTTGTTAGAGATTTCAATATATCCAGAGAAGATTTTGACAGAGCAAACAACGAAAGCGCATGGAGAATCAAGAATCTTCTTGACGGTGTCCCTGTAATGAATCCACAAGATTATGCCAATCAAGAGGATGATGAGGTTTATAACGCAGATATAGTTTATACTTTTGACAATGAACTAATAAATGAATATTATTTGACCCCCGATTATCCATTCTTATATATGCAAGAATATGAAGAAGCAGTTGAAAACGGCACATATGAAACCCGAACAACAGATTTTGTTGAGGTCCCTGCAGAACAACCAATGCCTGAAATTCCAAATTAAAAAGCGAAAGCACCTGCTGACGGCGGGTGCTTTTTGCGTATCTGTTGTAGGGGCGATTCACGAATCGCCCGCAAATTTAGCACAAATGAAAACGGATATATATTGTAGGGGTCGATGCCCACATCGACCCTTTGAATTTTAAGATAATAGAGAATATTGAATAGATAACAGATAATAATTTTTTTCGGGCAATTCGAAAAATCAAAAAATAATTGACCAAAAGCGTGTTTTAATCGTATTATTAATGCAGGGGGTGAGGGTATGCAGGAAATTCGAGTGCCTGAAAACAATGTTGAAAAGGCAATAAAGGAATACGGTGACATGGTTTTTAGGGTGTGTTTTGTTGCGCTTAAAAACGAAGCCGATGCGCAGGATGCCGTGCAGGATACATTCATAAAATACATGCAAAAAGCACCGCATTTTGAAAATTCCGAGCATGAAAAGGCGTGGCTTATAAGAGTTGCAACCAACCGAAGCCGCGATATGATAAAAAAACGGGGGAGAATTGCTGAAATCGAGGTTGAAAGCATCAAGAGCTTTGTTCAGAATGAGGAAGCAGTTTCCGTGCTTGAAGCGCTCGGCTCGCTGCCCGAAAAATATTCTGTTGTAATCACCCTTCACTACATAGACGGCTACAAGGTTAACGAGATTGCCGAATTTATAGGTAAGACGCCCTCTGCGGTAAAAATGAGGCTTCAAAAGGGGCGGAAGCTTCTGGAAAATCTTTACAAAGGGGGGCTGTGATTATGGATTATGAAAAGCTGAAAGAATACGGTCAGAGCATAAAACTGACCGACGAAGCGAAAGCCGAAATAACGGCGAATTGCAAGGCTGTTCAAAGAGAAAAACGCGGCGGTATAATGCTGACTGCTGCGGCGAAAAGAACGGCGGCGGTTTTGGCGGCAGCGGCGGTAATCATAGCCGGACTTTCATGTGTGAAATATTTGAAACAGCCCGCACCGAACATTGACAACACAGAGAAAACGTCAACCGTTATCAACTCTGCCGAAAGCTCAACCGCACCGTCACCGACAGAAACAGCAACAAAATCGAGTAATGTTGAAACAACAGAAAATGATATCGGCGGCGGAGAACTTTTACCTCGCAAATACAGAAACAACTACTACTCTATTCCGGCATCTTTCATTAAAATAGTTGGAAGAGCAGGTTTTGAAGAATGGGAAGATGCTTATCTGGAAGAGAATTATCCTGATTATTCCAACGAAATGGTTATGGTTGCATATGTTAAGGAATTTAACATTTCAAAAGAGGATTTTGAAAGAGCAAATTTAAATTATGCAAAATTTATTGAGGAACACTATTCCCATATTTGTTTAGACCCCCAAGATTATGCAGACCAAGAAATGCAGGAGATTTATAACACGGATATTATTTATACTTTCAACAATGAAATAATAAACGAATATTATCTTGGTATTGATTATCCGTTCTTGAACGAATATCAATACGAAGAAGCCCTTGAAGCAGGCACATATGAAACCCGCACAACCGATTGGGTTGACGTTGAGCAAATGGAAGCGGAGATAAATGCGAAATACGGCGCACCCGAAGTGACGGAAACAGCAACCGCAATTCCCGAAGAAACCGAAACACCCGAATAAAAGCGAAAGCACCTGCCGACGGCGGGTGCTTTTTGCGTTTATTTGCGGTTATATGCTGTCAGCGTAAAATCCTTGATATCCACCGTGCAGTCGTAATTGCCGTGGATTTCAAAGCCGATGTTTGTGCCGCCGAAATAAAAATCCTCTGCGGCAACCGTTTCGCCAAAGGTGTTTGCTTCGTTCGCTTTGTTTATTGCATCTGCAATGTATGGCGCAAGGTCAAGCTCAACATGCACCCATTCATCGGAAACATAGGGCTTGCCGTTTCTGAAAAGCGACCTGTACTCAAAGCCGAAGGTGTCCTTTGTTGAAAGGGAATAAATCATCTGACCGCTGCCCTTGTCGAGCGCCCAGTATTCATCCTGATAACCTCTGCTGTCAAAAAGATTGACACCGAACCATATGAATTTGTCGCCCTCGGTGCCGCACATATAGAAATACGCAAGGTACTGCGCGGCGTTGATACCCTCGCTGTTGGTTGTGTCAACAAAATCGGAAAGTCTGATATCGAGCGACAAAACCGTTCTGTCCGCAGAGCAGCTATAGAATTTTTTCTCTGCTTCGGAAAGAGCCGCGTAATTCACAATCGGTGACTGCTCAAGCAAAAGATGGGGCCAGCCGTCCTCGCCTGCGGGGCTGCCGTTATAGATATTTGCCGCGTTCAGGCGCATGGAAACAGAGCGGTCGGCGGGGTTATATTTAACGGTTTTCGAAACGCCGTCGGTTATTGTGTAAACGTCGCTTTCCTTGCGGCTTGTCCAAAGGCAGTCGCCGCCGTTCCATTGCGCAATCATCCACGAGGGAGTGCCCTCGCTTTCGGGATAGGTGAAATTGCCGAGCTTGACCGAAGCGTTGTTTGCCGTTTGCTGCGACAAAACGGAAAATCCGTTTTTGAACTCGTTGTCATTGAAAAGCTGTTTTGAGTCATATCGCGCAAAAGGAAGCCCCAGCGCAGACGAAGCTGCAAGGCAAATCATAAAAATTATTGATAAAAGTTTTTGAAAAAACATATTCTCACCGCCTTGTTCCGATTATATCATCGGTGACAACAAAAAACAAGAATATCTTTATTCTTGCTTGACTGAAAAGCGCATAGAGTGGTATTATATAAAAAAACAAATAAAATTCGTGAAGGCAAATAAACATGAACTGTTATTCCGAAATTGCAAAATCCGTTCCCGAATTTATGTCGCTTGCCAATGCGATTCGCAAAACCCGTCTGCCCTGCGGCGTGACGGGGCTTTCGCATATCCACAAGGCGCATGTGATTGCTTCAATGTGCATGTGCCTGATGCAAAAGGCGGTTGCTCTTGTTCCCGACGAGGCAACGGCAACACGGCTGCGGCAGGATTTGGAGGGCTTCGGCGTTAATGCCCTGCACTACCCTGCAAGGGATTTTTCGTTCCGAACGCTCGAAACGGTTTCAAGAGAATATGAGCATGCGCGCCTGAAAGTGCTGGATAAAATGCTTTCGGGTGATTTTGACGTTGTTGTGCTGTCCGCGGAGGCGGCAATGCAGCTCACAGTACCCCGTGAAAGGCTCATGGGCAGCAGCTTTTCCGTTGAGGCGGGCGAGGATTATGACTCCGACGAGCTTATAACGAGCCTTGTTGCCTGCGGCTATACCCGCGCGGAGCAGGTTGATGGCGCGGGGCAGTTCGCTTTAAGGGGAGGAATACTCGACTTCTTTCCGCCCGATTCAAAGCAGCCCTGCCGAATAGAGTTCTGGGGCGACACGGTGGACAGCATTTCGTTCTTCGACCCCGAAACGCAGCGCAGAACAGAAACCGCAGACGAAATCCGCATAACTCCGGCAAGAGAAATTCTTTGCTCGGAGCAGATGCTTTGCGCCCTGATTGAAAATCATATCGCGGAGAATAAAATAAAGGGCGAGGCGCTCAAAAATCTTAATGACGATATCGCAAAAATGAATGACGGAATCCGTCTTTCCTCAGCCGATAAATATATGCCGCTTATTTACCCGAAGGCTTCGAGCATTTTCGACTACGCAAAGGGCTGCATGCTTTTTGTCTGCGAAAGCTTTTCGGTTAAGGATAAATTCAACGCCGCCTGCCAGCTTATGAATGAAACCGTCAAGGGGTTGTTCCAAGACGGAACGCTGTGCAAGGGGCTTGACCGCTACGGCATTCAGCTCCACGAGCTTTTTTCTGTTTATGAAAAAACGGGCGCGGTTTATCTTGATAACCTGCCCCGCGGCAGCTTTGACACGCCCGTTAAGGAGCTTATAACTTTCACCGCAAAGCAGATAAGCCCGTGGAACGGAACTTTTTCGGCTATCTTTGACGATTTGAACGCAATACGCGGCAGATTGGGTCACACCTGCGCCGTGCTTGCGGGCACGGACAAGGCGGCAAAAACCCTTGCAGATGACCTTGAAAATGAGGGTATTCCCGCAATTTTCTGCCCCGTTCCCCCTGCAGAGCTTCCGCAAAAAACGGTTTGCGTTATTCCCGGCGGATTTTCGGCAGGCTTTGAATATCCGAACGCAAAATTCACCCTTATTTCATACAGAAGCAGAACGGTCACCAAAAACCGCGTTGCTTCAACAAAGAGGGGCAAAAATGCGTTTAACAACCTTGACGAGCTTCACAGAGGCGAATATGTTGTTCACGCCACCCACGGCATAGGCATTTTTGAGGGAATACAGACCCTTGAAGCGTCGGGAACAACAAAGGACTACATTAAAATACGTTATGACAAGGGCGATAATCTTTATGTGCCAGTAACCCAGCTTGACCAGGTTTCAAAATATATCGGACCGAAAAACGACGACAAGCCGCTCAAATTGAGCAAGCTCGGCGGCAAGGACTGGCAGAAGGCAAGGACAAAGGTCAAAGGCGCGGTCAAGGATATGGCGAAGGAGCTTATCGAGCTTTATTCCAAGCGAATTAAGGTTCAGGGCCACGCTTTTTCGCAGGATATTGATATGCAGAGCGATTTTGAGCGCCGCTTCGAGTTTGTTGAAACGGATGACCAGCTTCGCTGCATTCACGAAATAAAAAAGGATATGGAAAAGCCCTATCCAATGGACAGACTGCTCTGCGGTGACGTCGGCTTCGGCAAAACAGAGGTTGCCCTGCGCGCCGTTTTCAAGTGCATCGCTGACGGCAAGCAATGCGCAATACTTGTGCCGACAACCATTCTTGCCCTGCAGCATTATCAAACAATTTTGAGGCGGTTTGAAGGCTTCCCTATTGAGGCGGGCATGCTTTCGCGCTTCTGCACAAAAAAAGAAATTGAAAAAACATTGAACGGCTTGCGCCGCGGCTCGGTTGACGTTGTTGTGGGCACCCACCGCATCATTTCAAAGGACGTTCAGTTCCGCGATTTGGGTCTTATCATCGTTGACGAGGAGCAGCGCTTCGGTGTTGCACAGAAAGAAAAGCTCAAAACCGCGTTCCCCGCCGTTGACGTTTTAACCCTCACCGCAACGCCAATCCCCAGAACGCTCAACATGGCGATGACGGGAATCCGCGACATGTCCGTGCTTGAAGAAGCTCCGCAGGACAGACTGCCCGTTCAGACCTATGTTATCGAGCATAACATGCCCGTGCTTGTTCAGGCAATGGAGCAGGAGCTTCGCCGCGGAGGTCAGGTTTATTACCTTTATAACCGCGTTGAGGATATCGAGAAAAAGGCGGCGGAAATCAAAGCCATGCTGCCCGATGCGAATGTGGGCATAGGTCACGGCAAAATGAGCGAGGATGAGCTAAGCGAGGTCTGGCGCAGGCTTCTTGAGGGCGAAATAGATATTCTTGTTTGCACAACGATAATTGAAACGGGCGTCGACGTGCCAAATGCAAACACGCTTATTATTGAAAATGCGGACAGAATGGGTCTTGCACAGCTTCACCAGATTAGGGGCAGGGTTGGGCGCTCTTCGCGCAGAGCGAGCGCATATTTCACCTTCACCCGCGGAAAGCAGTTGAGCGAAATTGCAACACGCAGGCTTGATTCGATAAGAGAATTTACGGAGTTCGGCTCGGGCTTCCACATCGCAATGCGCGACCTTGAATTGAGAGGCGCGGGCAACGTGCTCGGCGCAAATCAGCACGGCCATATGGAATCCGTCGGCTACGAAATGTATGTTAAACTGCTTGAGCAGGCAATCGCGGAGGAAAAGGGCGAAAAGCCCGCAACCCCCGAAAAGGACTGCGTTATCGACCTGCCGATTGATGCTCATATTCCCGATGATTATATTGAAAGCGTGCCGCAGAGGCTTCAGATTTACCGCCGAATTGCGGATATCAAAACCGATGATGATGCATCCGACGTTATAGACGAGCTTGTGGACCGCTTCGGCGACCCGCCGCCGTGCGTTGAGGGGCTTATACGCATTGCCCTGCTTCGCGGAAAGGCGGCAAGGCACGATATTTATGAGATTACCATGCAGAGCGACAGAATTATTTTCAAGATAAGCTCGCTCGATATGGAGAAAATTGCGCTTGCATCATCCCATTTCAAGGGCAGGTTTGTTGTCAGCGCGGGCGGCGGCAAGCCGCAGATTTCCGTGCGTTTGCTCAAAGGCGAAAACCGCCTCGGGCTTATCCAGAGAGTGCTGGATTATATGGATAAAGAAATTCAGAAAGGCTGATATTATGAAAAAGTTTTTATGCATCGTTCTTTCTCTTGCGGGTGTCTTTTCTTCCTGCGTGATAATGGCTTCGGCTTCGGGCGAGGTTAAGGGCGAGATAAGCGAATACCCCGTTATCATCGTGCCCGGCTACAGCTCAACCAACCTCTATTACGGCGACAGCCTTGAAACGGGCGAAAGCGTGTGGGGGCTTGACTGGGACCATGTTTTAAGCCGCGTTTTTGCAAGAATTGCCGAGCTCGGCATCGGTCTGGGCGCGCTGACTGTCGGCAATGCGGAATATATTTCCGATGTGCTTGCCGAGGAAATGAATGTGCTTTTTGAAAAGCTTCGCTGCAACCCCGACGGCACAAGCGCATATGAGCTTCATCAGGACTACACAGCCGCCGCGGATAAAAACAGCGCATATCTGCGAGAAAATGTTCCCGACGGCAAATATCAGCAGGAAACAGAGATTGCCGCCGAAATTGCCGAATATATCGGCTATGAAAACATCTATAATTTCAGCAGCGATTTCAGAATGGGCGCGGAATACTGCGCGGGTCTGCTGGATGAATTTATTCAGTCCGTTAAAGAGCACAGCGGCAAGGACAAGGTTAACCTTTTCGCCGTCAGCCACGGCGGTCAGGTAACCGCCACATACCTCAACATTTACGGCCGGAAGGGCGATGTTGACAATGCTGTTTTAACCGTTCCTGCCATCGGCGGCGCGGGCATTGCCTATGATGCGATGAACGCAACGGTTGAGTTTGACGAAGAATGCCTTCTCCGCTTTATCGAAAACGGCACAATGACCGAGGAAAACTATAACTGGCTTGTCAAGGCAAATCAGCTTGGCTTTGTTGACATTCTTCTCAACTCCCTTTTCCCGAAAATCATGCCCACCCTCGGCTATTGGGGCAGCCTTTGGGACTTTATTCCCATTCATAAATATGAAGAATCAAAAGCCAATCTTCTTGATAAGGAAGAAAGCGCAAGGCTTATTGAGATAAGCGACCGCTTCCACTACGAGCTTTTGCCCACAATGGACGAAAAGCTTGCCGAATGCATCGAAAACGGCATGAATATTTCAATCATCGCGGGCACGGGCAACCGAATTGTTACGGGTCTGCCTGAGGATTCGGACGGCATTATCACAACGGCGGCTTCAACCGGCGCAACCTGCGCACCCTACGGCAAGCGATTTGCCGACGGCTATGTTCAGATTAACGGCTGCGGCGGCAAAAACAAGGTTTCGCCCTCAATGACGATTGATGCTTCAACCGCATATCTGCCCGATAACACCTGGTTTGTGGACGGGCTTTTCCACGGCATGACCTACAAAGACGACTACACAAGGGTTTTGATGATGACCCTGTTGCTGACGGATGATATCACCGACGTTTATTCAAACGAAAGCTTTCCGCAGTTCAAGTATTCCACCAATCCGTCGCACACCGTGCATGCATCCTTCGGCGGCTGTGCCGAGGGCATGATTACGGGCGATGCGCAGAAGCTTGTTGTTGAAAACGTATGCAAAAACTCAAATGTAAGAATAGTTGCGGTTTCATGCGAGGGTCTTGACCTTAAATTCAAGGTGAATCCCTTCAAAAAGCTTGCACCGGGCGAGAAAACCGAGATTGAGTTCAGCGGCGAAATCCCCGCAGAGGCGGCAAGGGCTGTCGGCATAACAGTTTATTACCGTATGGATAACATCACCCCCACGGGCTACAGAAATCAGACCTTTACCCTTGATAACGGTGCGGCTGTTGCCGATGAGGGCGGCTTCAGACGAGCGGAGCCTGCAACACCGTTTGATATTCTTATCGGCGACGATTTTGATGCAATCCTGCGCAAGCTCGGTTTGAAAGAGTTGTTTTCGATGGTTTACACCATAGTGTATTTCTGGAGTCAGGCACTTTGGGTGTTTTAATTAACAACGGCGGTTGATTTTGCCGTAAAAAGAGTAGGGGCGGATATTATCCGCCCGTCAAAATTGATATTATGTAGGGGTCGATGCCAACATCGACCCTTATTTTGTTTTCATATTTATTATTTTCCCTGCTTCCCCCACCGCAAGAGTGACAAGCGACAAGGCGGCAACAATGAGCCATTGTATGGGTGTAAGCGGAGTAACCCCGAAAATATCGGCAAGCGGGGGTATGATAACCACCGACGCCTGCACCGCCGTGCAGAGAATAACCGCAAGGTTCATTATTCTGTTGGAGAAAATGCCCGCCTTATAAAGCGGCAGAGAGGAGCGCATGTTGACGGAGTGGAAAATTTCGCAAAAGCTTAAGGTGCAGAAAGCCATTGTTCTGCCCAAAACAATATTTTCAGCTCCGAACATGAAAAGTCCGATTGAATAGGCGAGCATGGTCAAAACGCCGATAACAAGCCCCTCAAGAGAAATATCAAGCCATAAACCGTCAGAGAAGAAGCCCTTGCTCGGCGAGATAGGCTTGCGGGTCATTATTGTTTTTTCTGTTTTTTCCGTGCCGAGTGCCATTGCGGGCAGGGAATCCGTAACAAGGTTAACCCACAAAAGCTGTATGGGTATCAGCGGCGGCGCAAAGCCGAGAAGCGAAGCGGCAAACACCGCCAGAATTTCGCCGATATTGGTGCCGAGCAGGAAATGAACGGCTTTTTTGATGTTGTCATATATCCCGCGCCCCTGCTCAACGGCTTTTACTATGGTTGCAAAGTTATCGTCTGTCAGAATCATATCGGCGGCATTTTTTGCAACGTCCGTGCCGTTTTTGCCCATTGCGCAGCCGATATCCGCCGCCTTGAGCGCGGGTGCATCGTTAACGCCGTCGCCCGTCATGGCAACAATTTCGCCGCGGGCGCGGAAAGCCTTGACAATTCTGACCTTGTGCTCTGGGCTGACCCTTGCAAAAACGCGGCAATCGGCAATTTCATGCGCAAGCTGTGTGTCGCTCATGGTGTCAAGCTGTGCTCCCGTCATTGCGCGGCTGTCATTTTCAAAAATGCCGAGCTTTTTTGAAACGGCGCAGGCGGTTACGATGTGGTCACCCGTAATCATAACGGGGGTTATCCCCGCGCGTTTGCAGGTTTCAACCGCTTTTGCCGCCTCGGGTCGCGGAGGGTCGGTCATTCCGATAAGCCCGAGAAATATAAGATTATTTTCTTCAAATCCGTCCGATGCGCTTCGGTATGCAACGGCGATAACTCTCAACGCATCCCGCGCCATCTGCTCGTTTTGCTCGTCTATTCTGCGGCGCAGGGCGGCGGATATCGGCAAAACCGAGCCGCCTATGCTAACCCGCGTGCACCTTGCGGCAACAACATCGGGCGCACCCTTGACGATAAGCACGCTTTCGCCGCCGACGGTGTTTACGGTTGACATCAGCTTGCGCTCGCTGGAAAACGGGTTTTCATGCCGTCGCGGATATTTTTCCGCAGGTGCAAAAATGTTTTCGCCCGCGTAATGCGCCGCGCTCAGAATTGCGGTTTCCGTCGGGTCGCCGCTGAAAACAACGCTTTTTCCTTTTTTTGAGGCGCGTGAATTGTTGCAAAGCGAGCCGAGCAAAAGCATGTGCCGTGCCTCATCGCCGCTTTGCAGTATTTCCTGCCGCGCATTTCTTATCTGCGTAACGCTCATTTTGTTTTGCGTCAGGGTGCCCGTTTTGTCAGAGCAGATAACGGTTGCCGCGCCGAGCGTTTCAACCGCGGGCAGGTGGCGGATTATCGCGTTGCTTTTTGCCATGCGCTGAACGCCCATTGACAGCACAATCGTGACAATCGCTGGCAGACCCTCGGGGATTGCCGCAACCGCAAGGCTGACCGACAGCATGAATGACGGCAGAAGCCCGCTTTTTCGGAAAATTCCGAGGATAAACACAAAAGCGCATATCACCAACGCGCCGATACCGAGAGCCTTGCCTATCTTTTCAAGGCGTAGCTGGAGCGGAGTCTGCGGCGAATCCTCGCTTGCAAGCAGGTGGGCGATTTTGCCGACCTGCGTATTCATTCCCGTTTCCGTTACAACGGCTGTGCAGTTGCCCGCCATAACAGTGGTTGATGAAAAAACCATGTTTTTTCTGTCCGCAGGCGCGCAGTCTGCGGGAAAAACTGCTTCCGCATCCTTTTCGCACGGCTCGGATTCGCCCGTCAGCGCGCTTTCCTGCACCTTTAAGCCGCTGCATGAAATCAGCCTTGCATCCGCGGGCACCATGTCGCCGCTTTCAAGAAATATTATATCTCCCGCCACAAGCTGTGACGAGGGGATTTTTTTTATCTTGCCGCCGCGCTTAACGCATGCCGAGGGAGCGGAAAGCTTTTGCAGAGCCTCAATCGCTTTTTCTGCTCTCCGCTCCTGATAAACGCCTATCGCGGCATTCAGAATAACGATTGATAAAATTACAACGGGTTCAACAAAATCGCCGTTGCCTTCCAAAATCCCCGTTAAAAAAGAGATGATGCAGGCAATGAACAGAATTATAACGCAAAAATCCGAAAACTGCGCCAAAAACTGTTTCAGAATCGAAGGCTTCTTTTTATCCGCAAGCCTGTTTTCGCCCGATTCCTCCAGCCTCTTTTTTGCCGTTTGCTCATTTAACCCCTTGTCAACATCCGACTTGAGCTTTTGCACTGCCTGCGGTGCCGATACGGAATGCCAATCCATTTTTCTCTCCCTTTCCGCCGTGTTTTTGTCAAATTATATATATTCGGCAAAGGGCAAAAAAATCCCCTCACGCGGGTGAGGGGATTGGAATTATTTTGTTTTAAGCTTTTCAAGGCAGCTTCTGCAAATATATTTGCCTTCAAATTCTTGAAGCTCGTTTTCCGCTTTGCAGAAAATGCAGACGGCAACAGCCTTTCTGCAGATTATCTGCTTGCCGTCGGAGAAAATCTCCAATCTGCTGTGAGGGTCAAGCAAGCCAAGCTCTTTTCTGAACTGCTTGGGGATTACGATTCTGCCCATTTCATCAATTTCGCGAATAAATCCGGAGAACATTAACAACACCTCCAATACAATGATTAATTTATACCATTTTTTGACATAAAAGTCAACGAAAAAAGTAATATTTTGCGATTTTTTGAATATATCTTTAAAAAAGGAGTGGTCTGATGCTGAATTACATTTGGGCGGGGATGGTTATATTTTCGGTTATTTCTGCGGCATTCGGCGGAAACGGTGAGGTTATTTCAAGCGCGATAATTTCAAGCGCGTCCGATGCGGTAACTCTATGCATAAGGCTCGGCGGCACAATCTGCCTTTGGGGCGGTCTTATGGAAATTGCAGAGGCTTCGGGGCTGACGGGAGCGGTCTGCCGTCTGCTTTCGCCGTTTTTAAAGATAGTTTTTCCGAAAATGGATATGAAAAGCAAAACGGCAAAGGCGATTTCAATGAACGTGACCGCAAATCTGCTGGGTCTCGGCAACGCGGCAACCCCGCTGGGGCTTGAAGCGATGAAAAGACTGCAGGAAGAAAACGGCAAAAAGGACAGAGCGAGCGCGGATATGATGAAGTTTGTTGTTATGAATTCGGCGGCATTTCATCTGATTCCGACAACCGTTGCTGCGCTTCGGCAGGACTACGGCTGCAAAACTCCGTTTGACATAATGCCTGCCTCGTGGATTTCGTCTGCCGCCGCGCTTTTAGTGGGGCTGACAGCCGCCGTCATACTAATAAAGATTTCGGAGAGTGTGAAATGGAAAAAATAACGTCATTTATTTTGCCTGCCGTAACTGCAGGGATTATTATTTTCGGGTTTGCAAAGGGGATAAAGGTTTTTGACTGCTTTGCCGCAGGGGTCAAAAAGGGGCTTTCCTCGGCAATAGGGCTTTTGCCGCCGCTGATGGGCTTGGTGCTTGGGGTTACAATGCTTCGGCAGTCGGGCGCGCTGGAGGTCATAACAAATATGCTCCGTCCGCTTGCTCAAATAAGCGGAATCCCCGTTGATGTTTTGCCCTTGGCGGTTTTAAGCCCGATTTCTGGCAGCGGGTCGCTGACCATGTTTGAGCAGATACTTAAAAATTTCGGGCCCGATTCCTTTGAGGGGCGCGTTGCTTCGATAATAATGGGGTCAACAGAAACAACCTTTTATGCCGTTACGGTTTATTACGGCTCTGTGGGAATAAAAAAAACCGGCATCACCGTGCCGGCTGCACTCCTCGCGGATATGACCTGCTTCGTTGTTTCAGCAATGAGCGCGGGGTTGTTCAATTCGTGATTTTTTAGAGTGGCGGGAGTAATCCGAACTGTGTTTTTTATCGGATGATTTCCGCCTTATTTTCGTTAAAATACTCGCAAATCCGTCAAGGATTTGCTCCGTTTTTGCCTTGATAAGCCAAAAATCCTCACGATAAAAAATCTTCGACCTGAAAGCGAAGGATTTTAAAATGATTTTTGGCGGTTGAGTGAGCAGGAAGGCTGGCGCCTTTCAATCACGAAACGCCGAAAAGCGATAAAAAGGCTCGCTTTCAGGCATAGTTCGAATTGCTCCCGCCACTCTAACCGCAATCATAATTCAGGGGATTAGTGAATCGCCCATACGAAATTACGAATTGAAGAAATCAGGTGTATAAAAATGAAAAAAACCAAATCTCCCGCGCTTGCGGGTGCAATACTGTTTATTTTTCTGTTCTTTTTTGCGCGGGATTTTGCAGGGGGAATCGTGCAGGGGCTTGAAAGCTGTGCAAAAACGGTTATTCCGTCGCTTTTTCCGTTCCTTATAGCGGCTTCGCTTGCGGGCAGCGGCACTCTGCCCGAAAAGGCAAAAAAAATCATAAATCCGATAACCGAACGGTTATTTCGTCTGCCTGCCGACACCTTGCCCGTTATCGCTCTTGCTCAGCTTGGTGGTTATCTTTCGGGAGCAAAAGCCGCCGACGCTCTCTGCCGCGCGGGGAGCATAACAAAATCGCAGGCGCAAAGGCTGATGCTTTTTTCCGTCAACGCGGGCATGGGCTTTTCCGTCAATGCCATCGGCAGTATAATGCTCGGGTCGCGGGAAGCGGGGAGGGTGATTTTTATATCGCTCTGTATTTCTTCGCTGATTGCAGGATTTTTCACCCGATTTTTGCCCGATGAAAAGGGCGAAACCCGCAAAATTGCTTCGAAAAGCGAATCGATGTCTGCAATTACGGTCAAAAGCGTTTCGTCAAGCGCCGCTGCGATGCTGACTGCCTGCGCGTTTGTGATATTTTTTTCGGGGCTTCTTTCGGTCATATCCTCAAGGGTTAAAAATGAAAGCCTGCGTATTCTGATATCCTGCCTTCTTGAAGTCACAAACGGCTGTTCGTTAGCAGCAGGAAAAATTTCAATTCCCGCCCTTGCCGCCGTGTGCGCATTCGGAGGAATCTGCATTCATTTGCAGGTTTTTGCCCTCACCGAAAGCATCGGCATGAAATACGGTGAGTTTTTTCTGTTTCGCCTGCTTCATGCCGCGCTTGCCTTTGCGGTATGCCATGCCGCACTTCGGTTTTTTCCGATAGATGAACAGGTTTTTCTCTCCTTTTCAAAAAACGCCGCTCTGTGGTCTTTTTCCGCGCCCGCCTCGGTGTCGCTTCTGTTTTTATCGGCTTTGCTGATATTAGACCTTGATAATAAAACTGAAATATGCTAAAATTCAACAGAAAGGGAGTTGAACTGATGAAAAACAAGCTTCTTGAAAAGAAAAAATACCCCGCCGCGTGCGAATACTGCAAGCACGGCAGGCTTTCTCCCGACGAGGAATCGGTTCTTTGCATAAAAAAGGGGCTTGTTGCGCCCGACGGAAAGTGCATGCGCTATTCCTATGACCCGCTTAAACGCAGACCGAAAAAACCGCCTATGCTTCAGCAGGCGGACCCCTCGGATTTTGAGCTGTGAGGTAATTAAAATGAAAACAATCAAAGAATTTATCTGCAATCCCTTGCCCACCCCCAACTGCCACGCATCAACCGTTCTCCCTCTGCCCGACGGCACGGTTATCGCCGCATGGTTCGGCGGAACAAAGGAGAGCACCGCGGATGTTGATATATGGTATGCCCGCCGCGACGAAAACGGCTGGAGCAAGCCCGCGGCAGTCAGCTACAACAAACACATTCCCCATTGGAATCCCGTGCTTTTCCTGCGCAAAAACGGCGACGTTGTGCTGTTTTTCAAGGTTGGCAAAGAAATTTTTTCGTGGCGCACCTTTGCATGCGTTTCAACCGACGGCGGCAAAACCTTCGGCACTCCGTATGAATTGGTAAAGGGCGACAGAAGCGACGGCAGAGGACCCGTTAAAAACAAATGTCTGCGACTCGAAAGCGGCAGAGTGCTTGCACCCGCATCAAACGAAAACCGCGGCTGGAACTGCTTTGTTGATATTTCCGACGATGACGGCGAAACCTGGCGAAAGACACCGAAAATCAAAACCGAGCAGGCTGTTCCCATTTTTAACAGACAAAACCACTACACCTCAAACCTTATCCCCATGATTCAGCCCACTCTCTGGGAGTCTGCACCTAATAAGGTGCATATGCTCACGCGCACATCTGTCGGCAGGGCATACAGAAGCGATTCCGAGGACGGCGGCGAAACATGGTGTCAGGCATATGCAACGGATTTGCCCAATAATAACAGCGGACTTGACGTTGTTAAAACCCCCAACGGCGACCTTTACTTGCTCTCAAACCCCGTTGAGGAAAATTGGGGTGAGCGTTCACCGCTTACGCTCCAGAAATCAACCGATAACGGCGCAACGTGGGAAACCGTGCTTGTGCTTGAAGAAGAGAAAAAGGACAGCGAGTTTTCATACCCCGCGATAGAGTATATGAACGGCGCGCTGTATATCACCTACACCCACGAAAGGCTCAATGTGGCTTTTTGGAAAATAGAATTATAATAGGGTTGGCTCACGAAGCGAAGAACAAAAGAAACACAAAAATAAATCAGGCGGTTTGCATCGGATTTTTTACCTTTGCAAACCGCCTTTTGTTTAATATAGAGTCAATAAAATGTTTATTTGTTTCTTTTTAGCCGTTTTTTTCATCTCCGTGAACCAACCCTCGTTTACTGCTCTGTTGTCGTTTCAACCACCGCCGACTGCGGGGGTGCGGTTGTTGCGGGTGCGGCATTCTGCGGGAAATCGAAGCCCGAAATAAAGCCTCCCTGCTCGAGCGAGCAAACATCGCCGCCGATTACCCTGCCGTCATAAATGAGCAGGTTTGCCTGAACGCTTTTGCTGTTTTCAAGCCCCGGATAGTTCAGAACGGTATAAGTCCAGCGTTTTGCGCGCACTCCTTTGAACGGCTCAAGGTCAAGCCCCTGCGCCTTGTTCATTGCGGCATATTCCGTGTAGCCGTCGTCAAAATTTTCGGGGATTATAACCTCACTGACCTCAACGGGGTCCTCGGATATTTTCCAGCCGAACTGTGAAAGGAAAGCCGTTCTCTCCGCCGCGCTTTCCGCCTTGTAATTGACCGCCGAATCGTCTGTTGCCGCGGGCTTTTCGCCCCTGCCGATAACCATGATGAGGGCGATAACTGCCGCCGCAAGCGCAACAAGCAGAGCCGCCATTTTTGCTTTTGAAGTTTTAACCGAATATACAAACATTTATCTCACCGCCTGAAACAAAGATATGCTCGGGCGGTGATTATTATTACACTTTCATTTTCAGCAGCATTATGCCCGCGGGGGTTATGTCGATAACTCCGTATTCGCCGTTTCGGGCGCAGCCGGGATTCATAACGTGAAGCCCGTCGTCATAAGCAGTCACGCTTTGGTGCGTGTGACCGTATAATGCAATATGGGCACCGAGCGTCTTTGCCTTTTCAATAAATGACTGTGTGCCGTGCTTGACAAGCTCCGTGTGACCGTGAGAGCAGAAAATGCGCACTCCCTCAACGTCGATAATTTCGTTATTCGGTAAAAGGGAATAAAAGTCGCAGTTGCCGCAAACCTGAACAATTTTTCTGTTTGCAACGGCGTAAGCGATGCCGTCAAAATCTCGCTCACCGTCGCCCAGATGAATGATAAGCCCTGCATCTTTGTGCTGCAGCATGGCGGCTTCGAGCGTTCTGTCAGAGCCGTGGGAGTCCGAAAAAACCAGAATTCTCAAAGAATCCCTCCGTTCTATCAAGTGATTTGTTAACATATTATAAACCGAAAAGGCGGTGATTGCAATGAATAAGGATAATTTTTCATTGGACGAATTGCTTCGGCTTGCCAAGGCATCCCAAAGCCAAAAGCCCGAGGATATGCTCGGCGCGGTGCAAAGCAGAATCCCCGAAAACAAAATGGATGAGATAAAAAAAGTGCTCGGCGACAAAAAAGCTCTGGAGGAAATTCTTAACAGCGAGCAGGCAAAAAGAATAATGAAACAGTTTGGAAAGAAGTAGCATATGGACAGCATAAACGATATTTTATCAAGCCTCACAGATGACGATATCGAAAACCTCAAGGCCGCGGCGGCAAACCTCTTTTCCTCCGAAGAAAAAACGGAAAAAGAAGAGAGCTGCGGTCTTGGCGGCATGCCTGATTTTTCGGCGATGCTCGGCAATGCGCAGATGATGGCAAAGCTCGGTTCGATAATGAGCATGATGAATAAAACAGACGAACGCACACGCCTGATTGAGGCACTCAAACCGCTTTTGAGCGAAAAACGCAGAAGAAAGGCAGATGAAGCAATGCAGATGATGAAGCTTTTCGACCTTTTGCCCATGATTTCGGAGCTTACGGGCGGTGACGGCAAATGAACACCGACCTTTTAAGGCTGATTTTGCCCGAAAAATCCGTTCACGCCCGCCGCAAGGATTCCGACAGCGAAATACTGCTGCCGATAATCATTCTGCTCATTGCCGACAGAGGCGACTTTTTTCTGATTCTTTCTTTGATGTATATATTGTTATAGCTTGAAAAAACAGAAATAATATTGTAGAATGATATAAACACGCAAAGGAGTGAATCAAAATGGTTTATAAATATGCAACCAAGGGCACCTGCGCGCGCTCGATTGAATTTGAGCTTGACGGCGAAACGGTTAAAAATATTCGCTTTGAGGGCGGCTGCAACGGCAACCTCAAGGGCATCGGCGCAATCGTTGACGGCATGAAAGCCGAGGACGTTATCAAAAAGCTTGAGGGTATCAGATGCGGCTTCAAAAGCACATCATGCCCCGACCAGCTTGCAAAAGCATTAAGAAAGGCTGTTGAAAATGGATAATAAAAATAATATTAAACTCACATTTTATATCGTATGCGGACTGCTTCTCGGCGCACCCTACATATGGAAGCTCATAAAGCTTGTTCCCGAAATCCTTGAAAAAATCCCCAACGTTGTTGAGGTGCTTTCGGCGGCGGGCTATGCCGTGCTTGTTATCGCCTCAATCGCGGTTGCCTACAAGCTCGGTGAGGCGCTCTGGATAAGAATTGTCAATATTTATTCTGCCGTCGGACTTGCCGTGAGCGTTCTTGTGCTCATGACAAGGGCTCTCGGCGTTTCCGAGGTTTTTGAGGTTTTGTTTGAGCTTATCTGCGCCCCCTTCTACGGCATCGAATCGCCCATGGCGGTCACCGTGCTTATGCTTGTGCTTTCAATAACCGCCTATGCATTTCTCAATAAAATGCCTGCGGCAAAAAAAGAAAACTAAACCAAGGCACGAAAGGGACGATGTGGGCATCGTCCCCTACATATAAAGAATAGAGGGTTCTCATGTCACAAAAATCCAATCTGAAAACAAACCCCGATGCCTGCCCGCTTGCGAAGAAGTGCGGCGGGTGCCAGCTTCAAAATATGAGCTATGAGCGTCAGCTTCGCTGGAAGCAGGCGCGATGTGAAATTTTGCTCAAAAAATTCGGAAAAGTTGATAAAATAATAGGCATGGACAACCCCTACCATTATCGCAACAAGGTGCAGGCGGCGTTCGGCAGAACAAAAAGCGGAAAAATCATTTCGGGCGTCTATCAGTCCGGCAGTCACCGCATTGTTATGGTCGATTCCTGCATGACAGAGGACAAAATTGCCGATGAAATCATCGTTGATATCCGCAATATGCTCCCCAAGTTCAAGATTTGGACTTATGACGAGGATAAGGGCACGGGCTTTTTGCGCCATGTGCTTGTCAAACGCGGGTTTTCAAGCGGCGAGGTCATGGTTGTTTTGGTCGGTGCAAGCGGATATTTCCCCATGAAAAAGAAATTCACCGCCGAATTGCTTAAAAAGCACCCCGAAATAACCACGGTTGTTCTCAACATCAACCCCAAAAACACAAATCTTGTGCTGGGCGAAAAAGAGGAAGTCCTTTACGGCAGCGGCTATATCGAGGACACTCTCTGCGGCAGGGTTTTCCGCATTTCACCCAAGTCTTTTTATCAGATAAATCCCGTTCAGACCGAAAAGCTTTACGGCAAAGCAATGGAGCTTGCAAACCTGAGCGAAAAAACAACCGTGCTGGACGCATATTGCGGAATAGGAACAATCGGTCTTGTTGCCGCAAAAACCGCGGGCAAGGTTATCGGCGTTGAGCTGAATCCCGATGCAGTCAAGGATGCAATATCAAACGCAAAGCACAACAACGCGGGAAACGCGAGATTTTATTGCGCCGATGCGGGCGATTTTATGCAGGAGCTTGCGCTTGCGGGCGAGAAGTTTGACGTTGTTTTTATGGACCCGCCGCGCTCCGGCAGCAGCAAAAAATTCATCGATTCGCTTGCGATAGCCGCCCCGAAAACGGTTGTTTATATTTCCTGCAACCCCGAAACCCTTGCAAGGGATTTGACAATGCTCGAAAAAAAGGGCTACAAAGTCCAAAAAATCTGCCCCGTGGACATGTTCCCGCATACTAACCATATTGAATGTGTTGTGCGGTTGAGTCTTGCAAAGTAATAATATAACGAAAAGGCCACGGCAATGCCGTGGCCTAATATTTTCTTATTCGATTTCCGCGCTGATTGCGAGGTCATAAAGCTCTTCAACTTCCTTGGAGGGCTTTTTGTCAATGAGGGAAACAACGATTGCAAAAATTGCGCCTGCGATAAATCCGGGAAGAAGCTCATAAACGCCTGTGACGTCTGTGAGGAAGTTCATCCAAAGAACGTCAACAACCGCGCCGCCTACAACGCCTGCAATCGCGCCTTTGTAAGTAAATCTCTTCCAGAAAAGTGAAAGAATAATTACGGGACCGAATGCCGAGCCGAAGCCGCCCCATGCGTTGTCAACAAGGGTCATAATGCTTGCCGCGCCTTCGGATTTGCTGCTTGCGATGAAATAAGCAATAACAGCGATAATAAGAACAACGATTCTGCCGATCCAGAGAACTTCCTTGTCGGAAGCCTTCTTTCTGAAGATGGGCTTATAGATATCGCTTGTGAATGAGGATGAAGCAACAAGGAGCTGGGAGTCAGCAGTGCTCATTGCGGCGGCAACGATGGCCGAAAGAAGAAGACCTGCAATAAAGCCGGGGAAAAGCTTCTGAGCAAGAGTTACGAAAACAAGTTCCTGCTGACCTGCATCAACCAGAGCCTGTGTGGGAGCAAACGCTCTGCCGAGAATAGCCATTGCGATTGCTGCGCCAAGTGAGAGAACAACCCATACAATGCCGATTGTTGCAGATTTTTTGAGAACCTTGGAATTTTTTGTTGACATGAATCTTACGATGATGTGAGGCATGCCGAAATAGCCGAGACCCCATGCGAGACCCGATACAACATCCTGCCAGCTTGCGGAGAAGGGGTTAAGGGGGCTTACGCCGCCGTCAACTGTTTCGAATACGCTGAAATCAAGCTCCTGAACGAATATCATCATAAAGGGAACTGCGAGAAGAGCCGCAAGCATCATAAGACCCTGGAAGAAGTCTGTCCAGCAAACAGCCTTAAAGCCGCCGAGGAATGTGTAAACAATAATAATTGCAGCAAAGATAAGAAGCGCAAGATTGGGGTTTTCAGCAAGCTGAGGAACAACCTGAATGAAAACCTTCTGACCGGCAACAAAGCTTGATGCAACATAGATTGTGAAGAAAACAAGGAAAACGACAGCACAGATTATCTGGAGAGCAGGGCTCTTTGTGAGGAATCTGTTCGAAAGATACTGGGGGATTGTGATTGAATCGTTTGCCGCCTGGGAGAATTTGCGAAGTCTGCGGGCAATAAAAATCCAGTTAGCCGCCGTGCCGAGGGCAAGGCCGATACCAATCCAGACCTGACCCATGCCGAAGGCAAGAATGCTGCCGGGGAAGCCCATAAGCAGCCAGCCGCTCATGTCGGAAGCCTGTGCGCTGAGTGCCGTTACCCAGGGACCCATTGAACGTCCGCCGAGGAAGTAGTCCTTTTCACCGCTGCCTTTTGACTTGAAGAAGAAGAAAAGACCGATACCGAGAACGGCAACAAAATAAAGAATGAATGCCGCAAGTTGTGTTGTCATAAAAATCAAAAACCTTTCAAAAATATTGTAACCGATATATTAGCAGAAATTGAACACGAATGCAATACAGACTGCATTATAGAATTTAGTTCATACTTTGCTTTGCAAAAACATAACGCAACGCTTTGATTTCAATGCGTTGCGTTATGGAGTGTTGTTCATACAACAATTATCATTTTACTTTGAACCCGTTCAAAAACATCGGCAGCAGGCTTTGCGAATAATTGCAGAGGGAGTAGTTGCCGTTGCAAAGGCACCAATCGTAGAGAAGCGCGCGTTCGAAAAGGGCGTAAGCTTTAAGTATTTCGTTGGTTGAAACATCGGAGCGAAGAACACCGTTTTGCTGACCGTGGGAAATTATTTTTTTCAGCAGTCTGAAATATGTTCTGTTATTGTCGAGCAAATGCTTTTCGCCCGCGGTGACAAGCTGAGTGGAATACATTCTTGCAAGCAGGTCAAGAGAAACGCGGTTTTCAATCATAAAGAAAAGCTCGCGGTTGAGGTCGATAAGGGTTTGGAAGGCATCGCCGTCAAGGTCAATTCCGCTTTCCAATGCTTCGTATTTATCGTCGAAAAGGTAGGAAAGGGTTGAAAGCAGGGCATCCTTGCCGCTGAAATGGTGGTAAAACGAGCCTTTGGAGGTTTCGGAGCGTTCAACGATATCCTCTATGGTCGTGTTTTCATAGCCGTTTTCATAAAACAGCTCCCATGCGGCGTTGACTATTTTCATTTTTGTGTTGCGTGAATCTTTTCTGGGCATGGGAAACCTCCTTTTAAAATTGTAGGGGACGATGCCTACATCGTCCCTTATGCGATTTCGCTGTAATTATCGTGCGCCCATGGCGCACACGGGTTGTTGGGGACGCCAACCCCTACAATCAACCTATAACACCGAGGTGCTCAAGCAGAATCTTCAGCCCCATTAAGATGAGAATAATGCCGCCTGCAAGCTCTGCTTTGGATTTGTATTTAACGCCGAAAATATTGCCTATCTTAATGCCCGCGGCGGAAAGCACGAGGGTGATAACGCCGATAAAGCCTACCGCGGCGCCGATGTTGACATCGGGCAGAAGCGCAAAGGTTATTCCCACGGCGAGAGCATCAATGCTTGTTGCAACCGCGAGGGTGAGCATCTCTTTGAAGCCCATGGAATCGTTGGAGCATTCCTCTTCCTTGGAAAGAGCCTCTTTTATCATGTTTGCGCCGATTATTCCGAGCAGAATGAAGGCAATCCAGTGGTCAATCTTGGTTATGTATTCTTCAAATGTTGCGCCGAGGAAATAGCCTATTGCGGGCATGAGAGCCTGAAATCCGCCAAACCATACGCCGGCAAGAAGCATTTGTTTGATTCCCGCCTTTTTAACGGCAAGACCTTTGCAGACCGCAACGGCAAAAGCATCCATGGAAAGCCCGACGGCGATAACAAAGAGTTCTGTCAATGACATGAATACACATCTCCCGATAATAAAAAAATCGGATACGCGCCGTACCCGACAGGTTTTATTTTCAATTATTTTAACATGCGGCAAAGCTGTTTGTCAATATAAGAGGAAAGGTAATTTTTCTTTTGTTGTTACTTACAAAATATATCAGTAATATTTATTTATTTTTTATTTAATAAGCTCTTGAAAAAGGCGAGGTATGTATAGTATAATCAATACAGTATGTATTAAGGAGGATAACCATGAAAAAAGTCGGAATTATCATGGGCAGCGACAGCGATTTGCCTGTTGTTGAAAAAGCCATAAATACTCTTGCCGAATACGGCGTTCCCTACGAGGTTCACGTTTATTCCGCGCACAGAACACCTGAGCAGAGCAAGAATTTTTCACAGAACGCAAAGGCTGAGGGCTTTGGCGCAATTATCTGCGCTGCAGGCAAGGCGGCTCACCTTGCGGGAGCTGTTGCGGCAAACACCACTCTTCCTGTTATAGGTATACCCGTTAAATCATCAACACTCGACGGCATGGACGCGCTTCTTTCAACCGTTCAGATGCCTGCAGGCATTCCTGTGGCAACGGTTGCTATCGACGGCGCAGTTAATGCCGCTTTGTTGTCTATACAGATTCTTGCTGTTTCGGATGAAGAGCTTGCAAAAAAGCTTGCCGACGCAAGAGCAGCCGCAACCGAAAAGGTGCTTGCGGCAAATGCAAAGATAGAAGAAAAGTTTAATAAGTGAAGAATAAAGAGCGAAAAGTGAATAGTTAAGGGGTGCGTTGCCCACACCCGATTAATATATTTGGTCATAGGCGGAGCCTATCCGAAACTTTTCATTATTCACTTTTAACTTTCCACTTAATCACGGAGGTAAAATCTATGGGAGGATTTTTCGGCGCAACGTCAAGAAGGGACGTTGTTCTGGACGTGTTTTTCGGCGTTGACTACCATTCGCATCTCGGCACCCGCCGCGGCGGCATGGCGGCAGTTAACGAAACAAAGGGCTTTCAGCGCGATATCCACAATATCGAAAACTCGCCCTTCCGAACAAAGTTTGCAGGCATCTGCGAAGAAATGCACGGCAACGCCTGCATCGGCTGCATAAGCGACAGCGACCCGCAGCCCATTCTTATCCGCTCAAATCTCGGCGTTTATGCCATAACAACAATCGGCTGCATTAACAATGCGGACGAGCTTATAGACGAGTTTCTTTCTGTCGGCGGCGGTCATTTTACAACAATGACCTCGGGCAAAATCAACTCAACCGAGCTGGTTGCCGCGATGATTAATCAGAAAGAAAATTTTGTTGAAGGCATCCGCTTTGCGCAGGAAAAGATTGACGGCTCGCTCTCAATCCTCATTCTTCTTGAGGACGGAAGCATCATCGCCGCAAGAGATAAGGTCGGCAGGCTGCCCATTCTTATCGGCAAGGATTCTGACGGCTACTGTGTTTCGTTTGAGTCCTTCGCTTTTGAAAAGCTGGATTACGATTTTGTCAAGGAGCTCGGTCCTGCCGAAATCGTGAGAATATATCCCGACAGAGTCCATACTCTTGCCGAGCCGCAGAAAAAGCTTAAAATCTGCGCTTTCCTCTGGAGCTATTACGGCTACCCCACCGCAAGATACGAGGGTGTCAGCGTTGAGGTTATGCGAACAAAGAACGGCGCGGTTATGGCGAGGGAGGACAAGGCAAACGGTCTTTGCGACGGCATTGATTATGTCAGCGGCGTTCCCGATTCGGGCACACCCCAAGCGATAGGCTATGCCAACGCAAGCGGAATTCCGTTTGCAAGACCCTTTATCAAATATACTCCCACCTGGCCCAGAAGCTTTATGCCCACGAGCCAGAGCGAGAGAAACAGGGTTGCCAAGATGAAAATGGTGCCCGTTCATGACCTTATTCAGGGCAAAAACCTGCTTTTTGTTGACGATTCAATCGTCAGGGGAACGCAGCTTCGCGAAACGGTTGATTTCCTTTACAGCCACGGCGCAAAGGAAGTGCATATGCGCTCCGCCTGCCCGCCAATCATGTACGGCTGCAAATATCTCAACTTCTCACGCAACACTTCCGATGATGACCTCATCGCAAGGCGCGTTATTCACGACCTTGAGGGCGCGGAGGGCGATAAGCATATCGACGAATATCTTGATGCTTCAACCGAAAGGGGAAAGAAGCTTCGCGAGATTATCGGCAAGGAATTGAAGCTCACAACCCTCGGCTATCAGAGCATTGCAGGTCTTATCGAGGCGATAGGCTTGCCCGAGGAATGTGTTTGCACTTATTGCTGGAATGGCAAGGGCTAATTCGCTTTGCTCACAGTGAAAAGTTAAAAGTGAATAGTGAAAAGTTTCGGATAGGCTTCGCCTATGACCGATTATATAAATGGGTGTGGGCAAAGCCCACCCTTAACTCTTCACTTTTCATTCTTCACTCTTCACTTAACAAAATAAATAATGTGATTTTCACAGGAGGAATAAATTATGGAAAAAAGCTTCAGCGAAAGCTATGCAGCAGCGGGTGTTGACATTACCGCCGGCTACAAAGCGGTTGAACTCATGAAAACCCACATCAAAAGAACTCTCACAGCGGGCGCAATGTCCGATATCGGCGGCTTCGGCGGCCTTTTTGAGCTTGATTTGACAGGCATCTCAAAGCCCGTTCTTGTCAGCGGCACAGACGGCGTAGGCACAAAGCTCAAGCTCGCTTTTATCATGGACAAGCATGACACGGTTGGCATCGACTGCGTTGCAATGTGCGCAAACGATATCATCTGCTGCGGCGCAAAGCCCCTGCTTTTCCTTGACTATATCGCATGCGGCAAAAACGTGCCCGAAAAAATCGCTGAAATCGTAAGCGGTATTGCAGAGGGCTGCGTTCAGTCCGGCGCATCTCTTATCGGCGGTGAAACCGCTGAAATGCCCGGCTTCTATCCCATCGACGAATATGACCTTGCAGGCTTCTGCGTAGGCGTTGTTGATAAGGATAAGGTGCTTGACAACACAAAGATGGCAGAGGGCGACGTTGTTATCGCTCTTCCCTCCAGCGGCGTTCACTCCAACGGCTTCTCACTTGTAAGAAAGGTTTTCGATGTTGAAAACGCAAACATCAAGGAGCCCGTTGCAGAGCTTGGCGGCAAATCAGTCGGCGAAACCCTTCTCACCCCCACCAAGATTTATGTTAAGCCCATGCTTGCCCTCTTTGAGGAAGTAATCCCTTTATGAAACCGAGGCAAGAAAGGTAAGAAAGCTGAAAGAAGTAGGCTTTAACGCCATCCGTACCGCCCATAATCCGCCTTCTGC
>JAGAOT010000005.1 GCA_017623615.1 Clostridia bacterium
ATAACCGATGATGCGCCGTGAAGAACGATGGGGAAGCCGGGAAGCTTCTTTTCGATTTCTTCAAGGATGTCGATGCGGATTTTGGGATCCTGACCGGGCTTGAACTTGAATGCGCCGTGGCTTGTGCCGATAGCGATTGCAAGGGAGTCAACACCTGTTCTTGTTACGAAATCGATAACCTCTGCGGGGTTTGTGTAGGAAGCGTCTTCAGCTGAAACGTTAACATCGTCTTCGATGCCTGCAAGCTGACCGAGCTCGCCCTCAACAACAACGCCGTGAGCGTGAGCATAATCAACAACCTTCTTTGTAAGAGCAACGTTCTCTTCGTAGGGAAGGTGTGAGCCGTCAATCATAACCGATGTGAAGCCGCCGTCAATGCAAGCCTTGCATGTTTCAAAGTCGGGGCCGTGGTCAAGGTGAAGAGCGATGGGAAGACCTGTTGTTTCAACAGCAGCCTCAACGAGCTTTACAAGATAGGTGTGGTTTGCATAAGCTCTTGCGCCCTTGGAAACCTGAAGAATAAGGGGAGCGTTGAGAGCTTTGCCTGCTTCAACAATACCCTGAATGATTTCCATGTTGTTAACGTTGAATGCGCCGACAGCGTAGCCGCCCTTATAAGCGTCTTCAAACATTTTCTTGGTTGTTACTAATGCCATTTTTATCACTCCTGAAATATATTTAAACTAACCTTATACATTATACCAAAATTTTAGCGTTTGTCAATATCGCATAAAATTTAGCATGCTTTTTTATGCAAAAAGACTTGTTATTTCTTTTCCCAAAAGAACGAACACATTCTTGATTGCGCCGAAAAATTCCTCAATGAAATTATCATATTCCGCATAGGGCTCGTCAACCTGAAGCTCAAACCTTGCATTGCCTTTTTTCACGCTGCCCTCATAGGTATAAAGAACATTATCGAAACTTGTTATATCATCTTCATAAAGAGTGAAAACTCTCACTCCGTAGGGACCGGGCTTTGCAAATTCGCAGCCGTAGGTGAAGCCAAGCTCAATGCCATCCCAAGTGCCGGTGTAGCCCTCTGTGTGCCAATGACCGAAATATGCACCGAGAACATCACCGCATTCCTTCCAAGCCTTGAACTGTTCGCTTGTTGAACCCGGAATCATCGCGCCTGCATGATAGCCGCTTGCGATTTCCTGATTCAGACGGTAGTATTTACCGTCATCGCCTTTGCTTGCACCCTCGTCCCAGAAATTGCATTCTTCAAAAAGATTGCCCATATCTCCAACGGGTATGTGCTGGAAAAGGATTGACGGCACGGGTTTCCCGCCGTTTGCCGCTTTGAGCGCAGCGCTTTCGGCTTTATACCATGCAAGCTGTTCTTCGTTTACTGAACTTCTTTCCGTATCCATCATCCAAATGTTGAAAACCGTTTTGTCTGAACCGCTCGCCTTGATTTCAAGGTTATAATCAATTCTGCCCGTGCTGTCGCCGCTCTCATCAACGGTCAGACAGTTTTCATAGCTGTTATAAATTGCAAGCCAGTTCTCGTTTGTGACATCACTTTGATAATCATTGTTGCCCTGGCAAACGGCAAAGGGGATTCCTCTTTTCTCCGCTTCTGCAAAAACAGCTTCGCAGGTTGCCTTAACATTTTTAAGCGTTTGTTCATAATCGCCGTCAACCTCAACACCCTCGCGGAAGCTTTCATCATCGGTGCCGATGTCACCTGAGCGGCTGTCCTCAACGATATCGCCCGTGAACACGATAAGGTCGGGATTCGTCTGCTCAATGGCAAGCTTCACAAAATTAACCATGTCATAGGCGGGATAGTGGTCATCCTGCGGGTCGCTTATCTGAAGAACGGTGAATTTGCCGTCCGAGCCGAATTTGAGTTCCTTTTCCTGCGCATTTGCAAAAATGCAGAATGAAAACATAAGTGCTGCGGAAAGAACTATACTTATTATTTTTTTCATAATTTACTCCTTTTTTAACGGCGTGAGCAAGCCCCGCCCTACCAAAACATTGTCTTTGCTACGAAACATTGTTTATGCTCCGGCACATTTATCCGTTTGAATGGTGAGAAATGATGGCGTATGGCGTTTTTCTCGCATGAAGGCGTATCGGGAATACGTCGATTGCGAAAAAATGTCATACGGCGCATTTATCCCATTCAAATCAATATTTGTCCATGCTCTCAACGTCAAGCACAAATACCGTTGCGCCGCCGACTGTAACCTCTTCTTCAAGGCTGTTATTCTGCAGGCCTCTGCCGAGTGAGCCGGTAGTCATTGCAACCTTGCTCCTTGTTCTTGAATATTCGTGAATGATTTCCTTTGCCCTGGCAACCTTGTCATCCTCCGCGCCGATGAGCAGAGTTGTGTTGCCAATCATAAGGAAGCCGCCGGTTGTGGAAAGCTTTGTTACGCTGTAATTCTCTTTTGTAAGGGTTGCGGAAACAACCGCGCTGTCGTCGTTATTAACTATTGCAAGAATAAGTTTCATATTGTTTTCTCCTTTATTACATATCGGGTAATATCAGTTTTTGACTGCGCTTGTCAAGCTCGTAAATATTTGGTATCTCATAACGGTTGTCGTTGCCGTCTTTAATGAGAATGCGCTTGTCATAAAACATTTTCATGGACTGGATATGGTTGATAATCTCGAAGGTATATTCGCCCTTGTCGGTTTCAACGTTCCAAAGCCAGATTTTATGCTTTTCGCTTCGGCTTATGAGCCTTGTTATCTTCGGAATTCTGTAATATTCCTCAAGGCAGCCGAGAAGAAGCTCTTTTTGGCTCGGCTCCATGTTATCAAGCTTTCTGATTATGAACTGCTCCTCACCGTTTTCATCGAGAAAGGTTATGTATTCGGAAAGACCGCTGACGGGGAACAGCCTGCGGGGCTCAAGATTGCAGAGCTTTTCGCCCGTGAAAAATTCAACATCGCAGAATATCTTGTCTTTAACGGTTATGCGGATTTCGCTGCCGTCGATAAAATTCCTTGCCATTCAAGCCCCTCCTTATTCAAAATTTTCCGCCGCTTTTTCTGCGGCAACCTGCTCGCTCATGGACTGAATCTGAATGAGCTTGTAATATTTGCCTTTAAGAGCCATGAGCTCCTCGGGTGAGCCGAACTCGATTATGTTGCCCTTGTCAACAACAATAATTTTGTTTGCCTTGCGAAGCGTTGAAAGGCGGTGGGCAATCATAAGGGTTGTTCTGCCCCTTATAAGGCGGTCAATGGCGTCCTGAATAAGCTTTTCTGTTTCGGAGTCAACCGCCGAGGTTGCTTCGTCGAAAATAAGCACGCCGGGATTTTTAAGAACGGCTCTTGCGATTGAAAGCCTCTGCTTTTCGCCGCCCGAAAGGCCGACTCCTCTTTCACCGAGCATTGTGTCATATGCATCGGGCAGGCGGGAAATAAAGCCGTGAGCATTCGCGATATCCGCGGCGTTGAGCACCTGCTCGGGGTGCGCACTCGGCAGAGAATAAGCAATGTTGTTGAAGATTGTGTCGCGGAACATCATGGGCTCCTGCTGAACATAACCAATCTGCGAGCGGTAATAAGACATGTCGATATCCTTGATGTTAACATCGTCAACAAGGATTTCGCCCTCATAGTCATCATAGAAGCGCATGAGCAGATTTATGAGAGTTGATTTACCCGAGCCCGTTGTACCGACAATGCCCACAACGTCGCCCGGCTCAATAACAAAGTTAACGTCGTTGAGCACCTTCTTGGAGCGGTCAAACGAGAAGTTGACGTTTCTGAACTCAATCTTGCCCTTCATAACTCCGTTTTCGCTGCCTTTTCCGAAATCGTGCTCAGGCTCTGCGTTAATGATATCCATAACCTTTTCGGTGGATGCAAGAGCGTTCTGATATGAGTCGCTCAAATTTGCAAAAAAGTTAACGGGGTTATAGAACATGCTGGTGTATGAAATAAACGAAACAAGAACACCGAGCGAAAGCTTGTCGGGGGTGTTAATAACCATGTTGCCGCCCACAAACCAGATTATAACCGAGCCGCAGGTTATGAGGAAGGTTATCACGGCGGGGAAGATTGCGGCAATCTTTGCAACCTTTTTGTCCTCATAAAGCCAGTCATCAACATGATATGCAAATTTCTGAATGGTTTTTTCTTCTTTGGAAAAAGATTTTACTATTCTGATGCCGGGAATCGTGTCGGCAAGAATGCTTGAAATTGCAACGCCTCTGCGCCATATACGGCGGTAAAGCGGACCGATTTTTTTGCCGAAAAAGCGGCTGCACAAAACGACAATCGGCACGGGTGTGAGCGAAAGCAGGGTAAGCTTCCAGTTCATGCTGAGCATGATGACAATAATACCTATCATCATGAAAAGCTGAACAACGGCTTCCTGCGTTATGCGGAGCATAAACTGCTGAAGCACGGTTGTGTCGGAGTTGACTCTGTTGATAACCGAGCCTGTTGAGGTTTTATCGTAAAACTTCATTGGCAGATACTGCGCCTTTGCATAAATCTCCTTTTTAAGGTCGGCAATTATTCCGTCGCCCGCAATGCGCAGGATATATGAACGCCATGCGCCGATTGCATACTGCGCCAGATAAACACCAAGCAAAAACGCGATGATAATCACAAGCATCTTTTTATCGCCGTTGGGGATAATGCTGTCAACCATAAGGCTTGTGACATAGGGCGGCACAAGCGCCGCGGCTGTTGTTATGATTGAAAGAATTATGCAAAAAATCAGTTTGCCCATATGCGGCTTTATGTATCTGAGCATAGTTGAGGCAATTTTCTTTTTGCCCTTGCAGTTAAGGCATTCAGCGTTGGGCGAAGCAAGCTTTCTGCCGCATTTGGGGCAGAACGAACGCAGGTTTCTGAATGTAACCTCAACTGCGGCAAGCCTGTTTTCGACGGTTTCGCCTTCTTTGACCTTTGTCACAAAATCCGCAACCGCATCACACATATCCGCCGTTGCAAATGTGAATCTCATAAGGTCAACGGTTGACCCGCCCGTGGTTTTGGCCTTCAAAACCGCGTTGCCGTACATTCTTTTAACGGCAATTTCCGCAATATTTGCAAAATCAAGGCTCAAAAAGCCGCCGTCAAAGCCGCTGCCTATCGCAACAACTCGGTTTTCGGTAACATAGACCGCGCCCTCGCCGTAGCTGCTGTCAATCGCAAGGTCGCCCACAACCGCAAACAGCGGTTTTTCCGCGCCCTTAAACTGCTTTTCGGCAATTTTTGCAATCTGCGCACTTGCGGGCTTGTTGATAAGCAAATCCTTAGGTATCATTATATCCACTCCCTTTATAAGGAATTTCGACTTCATTATATGGCGATTTTTTCAAGATTTCAACATAAAAAATGCAATTTTTTATATTTTGTAATAATGCCCAAATCACGAAAAAAAATATTGTTATTTTGCTGAAAATTATATATGTACTCACCCGCAGGTGAGGCAGTATCAATCAATAGTTGTCACATTTAATTTCAAAATAAGCTCGTGCGTGGCTGCAGACGGGGCACATTGCGGGGGCTTCCTTGCCGACATGGAGATGACCGCAGTTGCGGCAAATCCAAACCGTTTCGCCCTCCCTTGAAAAAACAATCCCCTTTTCAAGATTTTCTCGCAATGTTTTGAATCGCTTTTCGTGCTCCTTTTCAATCGCACCGACCATTTTGAACAAAGCGGCAATCTGCGTGAAGCCCTCCTCGGTTGCAACGCGCTCAAACTCCTTATACATCTCTGTCCATTCGTAGTTTTCGCCTGCCGCGGCATCGCGCAAATTTTCTGTTGTTTCGGGGATGTCGCCGCCGTGAAGCTGTTTGAGCCAGATTTCCGCATGCTCTTTTTCGTTATCGGCAGTTTTCATAAAAATATCGGCAATCTGCTCATAGCCGTCTTTTTTCGCTCTTGCGGCATAAAATGTGTATTTATTTCTCGCCTGCGATTCGCCCGCAAATGCCGCCATGAGATTTGCTTCAGTTCTGCTTCCTTTAAATTCCATAAAAATACCTCCCGTTATATTTTGGTAACGGGAGGCAGAATTATTCACTACTTGATAGTAAAAAAGTTAAAAGTGAAGAGTGAAAAGTTTCGGGTGGGCAGAGCCCACACCCAATTTATATATTCGGTCATAGGCGAAGCCTATCCTTAACTTTTAACTTTTCATTTTTCACTATTCACTAAACAAGAAATTTCTCAACATTCGCTTTTATATAATTTCCTGCTTTTGTGCAAAGCTCGTTTTCCGAAATTACATCAAGGAATTCGCCGTCAAGCACGGCTGTTTTTTCGGGTTCATAAGATGCTTCTTCATTTTCAGGGTCAAAAGCCTTGTATTCGGCATCAAAAATCTCAAATGCTCTGCCGCCGATTATCCTTTCCATTGCGCTGTATGCCGCGCCGGTAAGGGGCTGACCGTTTGTGCGAAAAAATGCCGAAAGAGCTTCTCCGCCATCCTCGATAACAAACGACAGACCGTAGATTTCTCTTTGCTCCTGCGTGAGTGAGTCAAATTCGGCGTTCATATCAGCAGCATCGGAAATGCGTTTTTGAAGATTGAGGGCAACGCCCTTGAAAAGACGGTCCGTCTGCGCCTTTGCGGCAAGGGACTCGGTAAGAATTGAAAACTCATTGCGAAGAAGATTTTCTTCCTTTAATTTTTTCATGAGTGCCTGATTAACCTGCGACCTTTTTGCACTCGCCTGCCCTGCTTTAATGCACACAAACACAGTGAGTGCAAGCACGGCAATCAATATTATAATCAGATAAGGTCTGTCAAGAAAATACTGAATCATTCTTATTCCTCCGTCAGCAATTTATAGATATCGCCTTTTTTCAGCCCGCTTTCCTTTGCGGCAAGCTTTGCAGCCTGAGTTTTGCTCTCGCCCGCTTCGGCAAGCTCCTTTGCATATTGAACGGCTTGTTCAAGGCTCATTTTTTCTTTTGTTTCGGGCTCTGCACCCTTGATTATCAACACAATCTCGCCCTTTAAATCTTCTTTTGAATATTTTTCGGCGGCGGCGCAAAGGGTGGTTTTTATAACCTGCTCATGTATTTTTGTGAGCTCCCTGACAATGGCAATCTCTCTGTCGCCGAGAGCGGCGGCAAGGTCGGAAAGGGTTTGCGAAAGCTTATGAGGGGCTTCGTAGAATATCATCGTTCTTGTTTCGCCGACGAGCCATGAAATATGCTCGCGCCTTGCGGATTTTTCAACGGGCAGAAAGCCCTCAAACGTAAAACGCTTTGACGGCATGCCGGAAACGGCAAGAGCGGTTGCAAATGCGCACGGACCGGGCACAGATTCAACCTTAATCCCCTTTTCAATACAGAGCTTTACCAAATCCTCGCCGGGGTCGGATATTGCGGGCATGCCCGCATCGGTCACCAAAGCGCAGTTTTCGCCCGCAAGCAGCCTTTCTGCAATCATCGGTCCGCGTTCAAAGCGGTTATGCTCAAAATAGCTGACCATGGGCTTTTTTATTTCGAAACGGTTGAGAAGCTTGAGCGTTACCCTCGTATCCTCCGCCGCGATAAAATCGCATTTTTCAAGAGTTTCGAGCGCTCTGGGCGAAAAATCGCCGAGATTTCCTATCGGAGTGCCGACAACATATAAAATTCCGCTCATGCCTGCTCACCTCTGTTTTCCAAAAGATAGTCACCGTAGATTTTTTTCATTTCATCGGAATATCCGCCGTCTGCAGAATGGACAAAAAGCTCCGGCTCAACAATAATTCCCGTCTTGCCGCCCCTGCGCCCTTCAACAAGCGCAAGCCACGGCTGTTTGCCGGGGCATTTTGAAACAAGCTTGAGTCTTTTCGGCTCAATGCCCGCCGCATGCATTTCGCATATAAGCTCCGCAAGCCTTTCGGGGCGTATGCACATGCACAGCCTGCCGCCGAAATTGAGCAGTTTTTTTGCCGCAGCACAGATATCCGAAAAGGTGCACATCGTTTCGTGCCTTGCAATCTTATCCGCACCGCTTCGGCTTTCAATCCCCGCACCGCTTGCCTTATATGGCGGATTCATTGTGACAACATCAAAACAGCCAAACGGAACAACGCCCTTGAGCTCCTTTAAATCCGCATTGACCGCCGTCAGCCTTTCGGAAAGATTGTTAAACTCTATCGCCGCATTAATCTGCTCTGCACCGAGCGGCTGAATTTCAACGGCGGTTATTTTGCCCGTTTCTTTTTTGCACCAAAGCAGAGGAATAATTCCGCAGCCCGAGCCGAGGTCGCAGCAAACAGCCCGTTTGGAGGGCGAAGCAAAATCGGCAAGCAAAACCGCATCCGTTCCGAATGAATGGGCATCCGAAACAAAGGCAGTCACTCCCGAGCCTAAATATTCCTTTCTGAAATCTTCCATGGCAAATCTCCGAAAAATAATATGGTTTATTATATCATTACAGCACAAAAAAGTAAAGAGCGGCAAAAAATCAGAAACGATAACATAAAAGTCAAATAAAATCAATAATTAAGAATATAAAAGCACAAAAAGCATCATAATGTTTACGGAACGAAAAATTAAGAAAAAACGAGAAATTTAAAGATAATCGAAGATATTTTTGATTTTCGGCACACCAAACATCAAATTTGACCTTTTTTGACTTTTGACCTTTTGACCTTTTCTGACTATAATGTAGTCAAGGTCAAAGAAAGTCAAAGTCAAATTTTGAAATAGAGAGATGATGTTATGAGTTTAAGCAATCAGATAGCAAGAATGCTCATGGAAATGCTTGAAAGCGACGGCACAACCGAAATCCAGCGCAACGAGCTTGCGCAGACCCTCGGCTGTGTGCCCAGCCAGATAAACTATGTTATATCCTCGCGCTTCACACCCGAGCAGGGCTATATTGTTGAAAGCAGGCGCGGCGGCGGCGGTTACATCAAAATAACCCGCATTAAGCTTGACCGCCCCTCGCTGATAATGCACACGGTCAACTATATCGGCGAGGCAATAGACTACGCAACCTGCCGCGCAAATATAATGAATCTGCTCCACAACGGCGCAATCAACGCACAGAGCGCAAGGCTGCTGCTGGCGGCAACGGGCGAAAACGCACTCAAGGCTCTGCCTACCCCCGTCAGGGACAGAATAAGAGCCGCAATATTCAAACAAATGCTTATTTCAATAGATTCGGGAAAGGATGATTAATTATGTTATGTCAAAACTGCGGAAAGAATGAAGCAACAACCCACATCAAACAGATTATCAACGGCGACATGGCGGAAAGCCATCTTTGCTCCGACTGCGCTTCTCACCTCGGATATTCCGACGTGTTTTCGGGCTTCGGACTCAATCTTTCGGAGCTTTTCGGCGGCTTCCTCGGCGACATGATGCCGTCGATATCGGCGGGCAAAACCCAGAGATGCGAAAAATGCGGCTCATCGTTTGATGAAATTGTTCACAGCGGCAGAGTAGGCTGCGCGGACTGCTACAGAACTTTTTACGACAAACTCTTGCCGTCAATTCAGCGAATCCACGGCAAAATAAAGCACAGCGGCAAGGTGAGCACCGCCGCACCCGCAGAGCCGAAAATTGAAACAACGGAAGAAAAAATCGAAAAACTTAAAACGGCGATGAACGATGCCGTTGCAAAGCAGGATTTTGAATCCGCGGCAAAAATCAGAGATGAAATCAAGGCTCTTGAAGGAGGCGAAGCAAAATGAACAAATGGTATTTTGAAAAGGGCGACCAGGGTGACGTTGTGATAAGCACACGCATTCGCCTTGCGCGAAATCTTGACGATTTTCCGTTCCCCGCAAAGCTTGATATCGGCGGCAAAAACAAGGTTAATTCTCTTATAAAATCAATTCTTTTTGAAAATGACCGCAAGGATTTCAGCTATATCGAAATGAAAGACCTTTCAAGGCTTCAGGCGGTTTCGCTTGCGGAGCGCCATCTGATTAGCCCCGAATTTGCCTCCAAAAAAGACGGAAGCGCACTTGTGCTTTCTTCCGACGACAGCGTGAGCATCATGCTCTGCGAGGAGGACCACATCAGGCTTCAGGTTATGAAATCGGGTCTTGCGCTTGAAGAAGCCTACGATATTGCGGATAAGCTCGACAGCATGATTGACGGCAAGGTCAAATATGCGTTTGACGAAAGAATAGGCTATCTCACCCAATGCCCCACCAATCTCGGCACGGCGATGCGTGCTTCGGTTATGCTGCACCTGCCCGCACTCACCCGCTGCGGTCAGATGACTCGCCTTTCAAACACGGTTTCAAAGCTCGGTCTTACCATAAGGGGCGCAAACGGTGAGGGCTCACAGCCGCGCGGCGACATGTATCAGATAAGCAACCAGATTACACTCGGCATAACGGAAGAAACCGCGATTGCAAACCTCAAATCAATCGTTTTGCAGCTTGTTGCGCAGGAAAGGGCGGCGGCTGCGGAAATGGTTAAAAATCCCGCAGAAGAAGATAAGATTTTCCGCGCACTCGGAGTTTTGAAAAACGCAAGGCTTTTGAGCACGGACGAATTCATGGAGCTTATCTCCGTTGTCCGCCTCGGCGCAGCAAGGGGACTTATAGACACGCCGCTTGAAAAAATAAACGAACTTATTGTCAACATGCAGCCCGCAACCATCAGCGCGGGCAACAGCGAGGCTTCAAGCCCAGCCGCAAGGGACGCGGCAAGGGCTACGGCGGTCAGGGAAGCGTTGGCATAATCTATAGTGAAAAATGAAAAGTTAAAAGTGAAAAGTTTCGGGCGGGCTCTGCCCGCACCCATAATACAAATCGGTCATAGGCAGAGCCTATCCTTAACTCTTCACTATTCACTCTTACCTTTTCACTTTATTTAGGGGGATGAAAATATGTACAGATTTACGGGCTTTACTCAGAAAGCCAACGATGCGCTCAACAGCGCAATAACATCCGCGGAAAACCTTGGTCATACCTACGTTGGCAGCGAGCATGTTCTGCTCGGTCTGCTTGCGGAAAGCGGAGGCATGGCGCACACGGCACTTTCCGCCAAAAAAGTAACCTTTGACGAGGTTGAAGCAATAATCAAAGACTCCATCGGCATCGGCTCGCCCACAGTCCTTTCGCCCAATGATTTTACGCCAAGGGCAAAAAACATTATCGACACGGCAATTCTGCAGGGCAGAGGCATGGGGCATTCCTACATCGGCACGGAACACATTCTTATGGGAATAATCCGCGAGGGAACGGGAGCGGCAACCGAAATTCTTAACCGCATGGGCGTTTTCCCGCAGGATTTGCTCAGCGACCTGACCAACGCACTCGGCAGCAACCGTTCTCAGCCGAGCCAGAACAAGGGCGAGGCAAAGGAAAAATCGGATACACCCACCCTTTCGCAATACGGCAGAGATTTGACGGTTCTTGCAACGCAGGGTAGGATTGACCCCGTTATCGGCAGGCAGAAAGAAATTGAGCGTGTTATCCAAATTTTGAGCCGCAGAACAAAAAACAATCCCTGCCTTATCGGCGAACCGGGTGTCGGCAAAACCGCCATTGCAGAGGGGCTTGCCCTTAAAATTGCAACGGGCGAGGTCCCCGAGCTTCTTCGCAACAAAAGAATAATCACACTTGACCTTACAGGCATGGTTGCAGGCACAAAATACAGAGGCGATTTTGAGGAAAGAATACGCAACGCCATTGAAGAGGTCAAAAAAACAGGCGATGTTATCCTTTTCATCGACGAGGTGCATACGCTCATAGGCGCAGGCTCTGCAGAGGGCGCGGTTGATGCCGCCAACATTCTTAAGCCCTCGCTTGCAAGGGGCGAGCTGCAGGTTATCGGCGCAACAACGCTTGAAGAATACAGAAAGCACATTGAAAAGGATTCCGCGCTTGAAAGAAGATTTCAGCCCGTTACAGTCGGAGAGCCGACTGAGGAAGAAGCAATCGAAATTCTCAAGGGTCTGCGCGATAAATACGAGGCACATCACAAGGTTAAAATCACGGATAGCGCAATCCTTGCCGCAGTTAAAATGTCGTCACGCTACATCGGCGACAGATATCTGCCCGACAAGGCGATTGACCTTGTTGACGAAGCGGCTTCAAGGGTACGTCTTAAGGCATTCACCGCTCCGCCCGATTTGAAGGAGCTTGAAGAAAAGGTGAAATCCCTCGGTGAAGAGATGCAGTCCGCGATAAATTCGCAGGATTTTGAGCGCGCCGCTTCAATCCGCGACGAAAAGAACAAGGTTGCAAACGATTTGGAAAATGAACGCCGCCTTTGGAGAGAAAAGAGCAACCGCTCAACGGGCGAGGTCGGCGAACAGGAAATTGCCGCCATTGTTTCGCAATGGACGGGTATCCCCGTTGTTCAGCTCACGCAGGAGGAAAGCCAGCGGCTTTTGCATATGGAAGAAGAGCTCCACGGCAGAATAGTCGGTCAGAATGAAGCTGTCAGCGCGGTTGCAAGAGCAATCCGCCGCGGCAGAGCGGGGCTGAAAGACCCCAAACGACCCACCGGCTCATTTATCTTCCTCGGTCCGACGGGCGTGGGCAAAACCGAGCTTTGCAAAACCCTTGCCGCCTCGTTATTCGGCGACGAAAACGCAATGATAAGATTCGACATGTCCGAATACATGGAAAAACACACGGCATCAAGGCTTGTCGGCTCCCCTCCGGGATATGTCGGCTATGACGAGGGCGGTCAGCTCACCGAAAAGGTGCGCCGCAGACCGTATTCCGTTGTGTTGTTTGATGAGATTGAAAAAGCCCACCCCGATATCTTCAACATGCTTCTCCAGATTTTGGAGGACGGCATTTTGACGGATTCGCAGGGCAGGCGCGTTGATTTCAAAAACTGCATTATAATTATGACTTCAAACGTCGGCGCAAAGCAGATTTCGCAGACGGGCGCCGGCACTCTCGGCTTTGCTCCCGAAAGCGGCGAAACGGCAAATGAAAAGAAAATCCGCGAAGCCGTTATGGGCGAACTGAAAAACGTTTTTAAACCCGAATTTCTCAACAGAGTTGACGATATAATTGTTTTCCACAGACTCAACAAAGAAAACATCAACGAAATCGCCAAGAGAATGCTTGCAACACTCTCAAAAAGAGTTAAAGAGCTTGATTTTGAGCTTGATTTTGCGGAAAATGCGGTTGAGGAAATCGGCAAAGCAGGGTTTGACCCCGTTTACGGCGCAAGACCTTTGCGCAGAGCAATTCAGCAGCAGATTGAGGATAAGCTCTCAGAAGAAATGCTGGAAGGCAAGCTGAAAGCGGGTCAAAAATACACCTGCGTTTTTGAAAACGGAGCTTTTGAGTTCAGGGAAACAGAATAATATCAAGAGCCGTCCCGTTTGGGGCGGCTCTTTTGATTAATAAGATGTAAATTATTATATTTTTAATAAGTAGCTATTGTTTTTTTAACAAAAATCTGTCATAATGTCATAAACGGTTTTACCGCAAAAACATACGGAGGAACGTAAAATATGAAAAAAGCAATTATCGCAATAATCGTTGTTGCAGTTGTCGCTGCGGCGGCAACGGGAGCATACTTCCTTTTCTTCAAAAACAGCAATCCGCCCGTTGAAGACATCAAAGTCACCGTAACCATGGATGACTTCATTGAAAGCCATTCACGCTATGATGCCATGATGAAAAACCCCGAGAGATATATGCGCGCTCTTGCGGAAGAATATCAGATGGGCACAGAAGGCGCAGAAAAATTCTTTGAAAACGCCGAAGAATGGCTCGCATATGAGCAGATAATAGTTATAAAGAATGACGGCGACCACGATATCACCGTTTACGGCTACGAAATAAAGGATAACGGCAAAAACGGCATTTATATTTCCACCTCTGCGGGTGGTGAAATAGGCATTCCGCCCGGAGGCACTGCAACAACCGTTTTCAGCATTCTTTGCTCCGATATTGAGGCTTCAACCGACGAAGCGAAGGCTCTTGTTGACGAAATGGATGTAAATGTTGTTTTCACGAAAAGCCCCGAAGAATATGAGAACGGCACGGAAAGCGTTGAGGAAACAAAGACTGCCGCAATCTCAAAAGCAATCGAATAAGGAAGATTTATCAATGAGTTTTTTATTCAAACGCAAAGCCCCCGCCGGTCCGCCCGAATTTTTGATTGTAGGGCTTGGAAACCCCGGCAAAAAATACGAGCTTACCCGCCACAACGCAGGCTTTTTATTTGCGGACCTGCTGGCAGATAAGCAAGGTGAAAAAATAAGCAAAATACAGTTCAAATCCGTGACCGCCTGCATTGAGCTCGGCGGTCACAGATGCCTGCTGATGAAGCCGCAAACCTTTATGAATAACAGCGGCGAAGCGGTAAAGCAGGCGGCAGCTTTCTATAAAATACCGCCCGAAAAAATCATTGTTGTTTTTGATGATATTTCGCTCCCCTGCGGCAAGCTCCGCATAAGGCGCAAAGGCAGCGACGGCGGCCACAACGGCATAAAGAGCATCATTTATCTGCTGAATTCCGATAAATTTCCGCGCATTAAGCTTGGCGTTGGTGAAAAGCCTCACCCGGATTATGACCTTGCGGACTGGGTGCTTTCTTCATTCAAAAAGTCGGAGCTTGATGCCCTGCGTGAAGCCGCCGAAAAGGCATGCTCCGCCGCGGAACTTATGGTTGCGGGCGACACCGACAAGGCAATGAGCAGTTTTAACAGCTGATTAGCCCATCATGGCGTCAATAACGCTCTCCATGCTCTTCATGCATCTTGCGGCGTTCTTTTTGCAAGCCTTTCTGCCCTTTTTGGTCATCATTTTTGTGCTTGCAACCGCGGCGGCTGTGCCGACGGCAAGCCCGATTCCAAGCCCTTTGACCATGGACATTTTAGATGTTTCAAACAAAATTATCCCTCCAATCAATAATATTCATTAATATTGTATCCTGCGGGGATAATAAAAACATTGTTAATAATTTTTAAGGAAGTTATATAATGCCAACTTTAAATATTGTTCTTGTTGAGCCGCAGATACCTCAAAACACGGGCAACATTGCACGCACCTGCGCCGCAACCGGAGCAAAGCTTCACCTTGTTGAGCCGATGGGCTTTCGCGTTGATGATGCAAAGCTCAAAAGAGCCGGTCTTGATTACTGGCACCTGCTCGACATAACATATTATGAAAATCTTGACGACTTTTTCGAAAAAAATAAAGACGGCAAGTTCTTTTATTTTTCAACAAAGGCAACAAAAATATATTCACAGGTTGAATATCCCGATAACTGTTATCTCGTTATCGGCAAAGAAACGGCGGGGCTGCCCGAGGAGCTGCTTTTGCAAAACCCCGAAAATTGTGTCCGCCTGCCGATGATTAACAACAGCGCCGCAAGAAGCCTCAACCTTTCAAACACGGTTGCGATAGGTGCATACGAGGTTTTGCGCCAATGGGATTTTCCCGAATTGCTTCTTAAAGGCAAGCTGACCAAATTTGATTGGAGCGAGTAACCATGAAGCCTATGACCGCAGTTTACAATGTGCTTAATTCCGTGCTCACCGCGCAGTCCAAGCACGTAACCGAAGCCAAGGCGGCAAAGCCGCTCAAAAAAGCCGAGTTTTCATGCCCTTTCAAGGCGAAGGGCAGCGAATTTTCACTCGGCTATGCAAGGGCAAGCATTCTGCCCGATGATGTTAACAAAAAGAAATATTATATAGCGGGCTACGGCGAAAACAAGCCTGCCAAGGGCGTTTTGGACGCTCCGCACACCCATGCCGTTTGGATTGACGACCTTTCGGGGCTCGGCGGAATTGTTCTTGTTTCGCTCGATATTGTCGGCATGCTCAACAGCGATGTCAACGAGCTTCGCCGCCGCCTGAATGATTTTGTTAAGCTTTCGGGATGCCGCAGCATTAACATAGTCAGCACCCACAACCACGCGGGCATTGACACAATGGGAATCTGGGGTCCCCTGCCTTTTAGCGGAAAAGACCCGAAATACATGGAGCTTGTTTTCTCGCAGACCGTCAAGGCGGTCAAACAGGCGTATACTCAAAGAAAACGCGGCAGCCTTTATCTGGGCAAAATTGAAGTGCCCGACATGCAGGAGGATATCCGCACTCCGATTGTTTATTCAAAAACGCTCACCCGCTTGCGCTTTGCGCCCGCTGACGGCTCAAATGAGGTTTATATAATCAATTTTGCCTCGCATTCCGAATCGCTTCAGGGCTGCAACGAGCTTGTCAGCGCAGATTTTCCGCATTATCTGCGTGAAAGAATACGCGAAAAGACCGGTGCAGAAACGCTATATTGCGTCGGTGCAATCGGCGGCATGATAAGCATGGATATCCCCAACGAGCAGGAAATCCGCGACAGCGGAAACGATTTTTCACAGTCAACAAAGGAAATCGGTGAAAAGCTTGCCGACTATGCCCTTGCAATCCGTGAAGAAGTCAGACTGAACGCAAAAATCGGCTTAATCCGCCAAGAAGTTTATTTCAAGGCGGAAAACACAATTCTTCTGCTTGCCGCAAAAATCGGAATTCTCAAAGCAAATGAATTCAGAATGCCCGATAAATCGGGCTTTGCGATGAAATCCGAGATAAGCTATATCGAAATTGATTCGCTGAAAATCCTGCTCATTCCCTGCGAAATCTTCCCCGAGCTTGTCTACGGCGGATATCTCGGCGCAGAGGAGTCCGCAACCGGCTACGGCGCAGAAATCAATCCCGTGCCGCTCAAAGAAATTGTCGGCGACGATGTTATGATAATCGGCCTTGCGAACGACGAGCTCGGCTATGTTTTGCCGCCGAATGACTACATTCTGCACCCCGAAACACCGTATTTTGAAAACGCAAGGGACCATCACGAGCGCCGCCACTATGAGGAAACAAACTCTCTCGGCCCCGAAACCGCCGAAAAAATTGCTCAAACCGTTGCCGAAATCATTAATACGGTTGAAAAAGCCAAAAACATGTGATATTATATTAACATACAGAATGAAAGGATTTGATTTAATGAAATCAACACTTTGCATATTCTTTGCAGTTATTTTTGTTGCACTCTGCTTTGTGGGCTGCTCCAACATTCCCAAAGAGCCCGCAACCACAGACACAATGAAAATCTCATATGTTGACCCCTACGGTGAAACAGCCGCTCCCCCCGTTAACGTTGATAATTCGGGTGAAACAACCTTTCCCGTTAAATATATCGAAACCGTAAACGATGTTGAGGTTGTTCTTTCAAGCTATTATGTATACGGCAATTCCGTTGCGGCAATTACCGATGTTAAAATCACCGATGACGGCTTTTCAAACAGCGCAAGCGGCTATGCCGATGTCAGAGTTGATGCGATTGGCTCAAGAAAAGACGGCGTGAAGATTGGCTACACCGCCTATGATAAGGACGGCAACATTGTCAGAAACAGCTATCTGCTTGCAAAGCTTGACGGAATTAAAAAGGGCGAAACCTGCGAAGACCGCCGTTTCGACTTCCCCAGAGAAGCGGTTAAGATTGTTTTCTACGATTATGTTGATAAGGACTAAAATATAAGAATAAATAAAAGCGGTTTGCAAAGGTGAAAATCTCTGCAAACCGCTTCTTGTTTTATTTTGTTTTGTTCTTTGCTTCGTTGACAGCCTTTATTCTTTCCAAGCTTTTACAAGCTCTTTATAATGATTTCCTTTATGCTCAAAGTCCTTGTAGACATTGTAGCTTGACGCGGCGGGTGACATTATGCAGCTTTTTCCTTTGCGCGTGAAACGGAAAGCCGCATCAACCGCCTCCTCCATGGTGTTGGCAATAATCAGGTTTTTTGTGCATCCGCGCTCCAGCAGAGCATTGCAGATGTTAACGCCCGTGTCGGGCATGCCGATAAGATTGCGCACCTTGCATTTTTCAAGGTATTTTTCAAAGCCCGAATAATCAATTCCTCTGTCCATGCCGCCGAAAATGAGCGTATCAACATCTTCAAGGGCTTCAATCGCGCATTCCACCGCATGGGGAATGGTTGCAATGGCGTCATTATAGAATTTTATGCCGTAGTATTCGCCGATAGGCTCCATTCTGTTTTCAATACCCTTGAAATTTTCAACGGCTTTAATAATATCATCGTCGCTTATGCCCAGGCACCTTGCAACCGTTGCCGCAACGCAAACATTCTGTCTGTTGTGAATGCCCTTTAAGCGGTCATTGACTGCCGCCGCGGCAATGATTTTTTCATCGCCCCTGCCGCCGTTTTTGCCGACCTTGATAACGCTGGGCACAGCCTTGGAAAAGTTGAAAAATTCGTCAAAATCCTGCTCCGCGTTGCAGATAAAATAGTCGCAGCCGACCTGATGGCGGATTATGTTCATTTTTGCGGTAACATAGCCCGAAAAGCCGTTGTAATGGTCAAGATGCTCGGGATATATGTTGGTCATTACCGCTATGTGAGGGGATGCGGTTGTGTATTCAAGCTGGTGTGACGACATTTCGATAACCGCAATTTCGGCATCGCCGTTTTCAAGAGTATCCAAAACGGGCACACCCATGTTGCCGATGAGGCAAGCCTTTTTGCCCGCCTGCTTCACCATTTCATATATCAGCGTTGAGGTGGTGGTTTTGCCCTTTGTGCCGGTTATTCCGATGCAGGTGCATTTTGAAAAGCGCAAAAACAAATCAGTCTGGCATGTTACCTCAACCTCACTCGGCACCATAACATCTCTGAACGAAATGCCGGGGGTTTTGATTACAGTATCATATTTTTCAACAGCATCAAGATAATCCTCGCCGCAATGCAGGGTAACATTGGGGTCATCAAGCTCAACAGCACGCATATCGGCAATGCCTATCTGCTTTTCGGGCAGGCTGTGCCTTATAACATTATAGGTTGAGCGACCCTCTCTGCCAAAGCCGAGAATGAGAACGCTTCTCTCTTTAAAATATTCAATCAACTGCTGAAACATATCTGTGTATCACCTCAATCAATACTTGGATTTATTATATCAAACTTTACGCATATATTCAAGAAAAAGAACGTGATTTTTGTCAACAAAAAAACAGGTCTGCGTAAAAACGCAGACCCAAGTTTTTTTAAAGACCGATATACTCTCTGAGAAGGTCGGTAATTGCCGCCCAGATGGGATTCCAGATGGGAGCGATTTTTGTAAGAATCTCGCCGAGGAAGTCAAGGTCAAGGCTCTTGAGGTCGAGATTTGCGATAGCAGTCATGATAGTCATGATAAGCTCTTCAATTCCTGTGGTATCGATATTCATTATTGGGTCCCCCTTTTTTAGTATGTAATGCAAACTGAATTTGCATTATAATTATAAACCAATATTATGTGCTTGTCAACACTCAATAAATTAACAGTTTATTGCCGCATTGTTACTAAACGCAGTATTTCTGATATCTGTCAATCATTGCAACATCGGCAACAAGCTCAAAATAAAGCCCGTCTGCGCGGTATTCTTCAACATTTATTATGCTGTCCTTGCGCAGAATTGCCGCCGCACCGCCGTCCGAATACGGGATAAGCATTTTTGCTTTCGCCCTTGTGGGAGGCAATGCCTTTGAGATGGCGTTGAGCAATTCGTCAAAGCCCGTTTCTTCAAGCGCGGAAATCATAACCGCATCATGCTCGAAAAGGAAGTTTTCTTTTGCCTCGGGTCTGTCGCATTTGTTAAAAACCGTTATAACGGGCTTGCCCGCGCAGCCAAGCTCTTCAAGCAATTCTTTTGTAACAGTTATATGCTCGCTGCACTCGGGGTCGGAAGCGTCACATACATTAAGGATAACCTTTGCGCAGGCCGCTTCTTCAAGCGTTGATTTGAACGCTTCAACGAGGTGGTGAGGAAGCCTTCTGATAAAGCCGACGGTGTCTATAAGCATAACCTTTCTGCCGTCGGGCAGAGTTAACGCGCGCGAAGTGGGGTCAAGGGTGGCAAAAAGTTTATCCTGCGCCAAAACTCCCGCCTGCGTTAATGCATTCATAAGGGTGGACTTGCCCGCGTTTGTGTAGCCTACAATAACAACAGTTTCAACTCCGTCTTTTTCGCGCCTTGCCCTTGCAAGCCCGCGTCTTTTTTCAAGAGCATCAAATTCATCTTCAAGAGCTTTTATTCTTCTGCGGATATGGCGTTTGTCGCTTTCAAGCTTTGTTTCGCCGGGACCTCTTGTGCCTATACCGCCGCCGAGCCTTGAAAGCTTTGTGCCCTGACCCGTCAGGCGTGGCAAAGAATAGCGAAGCTGTGCAAGCTCAACCTGCAGCTTGCCCTCGTTGCTCCTTGCCCTTTCGGCAAAAATATCGAGAATCAAGGTTGTTCTGTCAACAACCCTGACCTTTGTTTCTTTTTCGATGTTGCGAAGCTGCGCGGGTGAAAGCTCACTATCCGCAATAACAAGGTCAACCTCGTTATTCTCGCAGAATTCCGAAAGCTCCTCCAGCCTGCCGCTGCCGAGGAAGGTTGCGGAATCGGGCTTATCCCTTTTCTGCCACATTCTGCCGATTATTTCGGCGCCCGCCGTTTTTGCAAGCTCCTCCAGCTCGTCCAATGACAGCTCACAGTCATATTCGCCCGTGTCAACGGCAATAAGCACCGCCTTTTCGGGCTCTTGTTTGTTTTCGTAAAATTCCATAAGTTCACCTTATATTTGTTATTCACGATTATTATATCCGTTATGCTTTAATAAATCAAGGCGGGAGCAAGCCCCCGCCCTGTAAAATCAGTTCAGTTTGATTGATTTTGCGTCGATAATTGCGCCTTCGTCCTCGTAGGTTACTGTTACGCTGTCGCCCTTGTTGAGGATAACAACGGTTTCGTCCTTTGAAGCCGCGATTGAGAAATAAGCCGCATTTGAATCGAGCTTGATATAGTAATAGCTCTCGCCGCCCATAACCGCAGTTCTGATATCTGCAATAGTGCCTGAAACGGTCAAAGCCTCTTTTGCGGGCTCGTCATTGTTGTTGGTTGAGGGGTCAATAACCGCATCTGTGTCAATATCAACCTTGATGCCGCTGCCCTTAAGAGCTGCAACATAGCTTTCGAGGCACTTCTTAAGGTCTGTGCCGGTTGCGCCCATCTTGTTATTATTATACTGTGCAACGTTGATAAGCGCATACTGCTGAACGATGTTGCTGTCATCCTTAAGAGAAAGGAAGTATGTGGGCTCGCCGCCGATGTTGAGAAGCAGGGGGAATGTTGCGGTGTAGCCAAGGTCCTTAACGCGGCCCTGTGCAGCCTGCTGTGCGGAATATTCCGTACCGCCCGTAACTCTGTAGTAAACAGCTTCCTTGGTTCTCTGGTTAACAAGAACAAAGCCTGTGATGGACTGGTCAGAGGTTACGGAAGTAACACCCGTATACATCCAAACGTCGTCGTCTTTTGCAATGTAGTTATAGTTTGCGGTGGTTGTGATAACATCTCTCTGACCAAGGATTGAGTTCCAGAAGCCGTTCTGATATTTGCCGTAGAAGTTATACTGCTCAACAAGAAGGTCGGAATCATAAATTCTGTCAAGCCACTGAAGCTCGGGGCTGTTTTTGATTTCTTCAACCGTGTAGTATGCGCTCTCGCCCGTTTCGCTGTCTGCTCTGACAACAACCGCACCTATAACATCAGTGCCGCCGAAAAGACCGATTGTTTTGTCAAGGCGGGCACAAATCCAGTAGGGAACTCCGTTATCGTCAATCTCAAAGGTTGCATCCGCAAACATGTAGGTGGGGTACTCAAAGCGAAGGTGACGCTTGAGGAGCTTTCCGAAATGCTCTGCAGGAGAATACCTGATGCTGTTTTCGGTTTCAACAAACTCGGTGCTTTCATTAGCCATGTCGATAACAACATAGCCGGGGAAGCCGTTTCTTGTGTTGGTAAACCACTTGATGATGTTGGCATACTGAAGCGGAGCAACTCTTACGGGAGTTTCTTTATAGTTAATCTGTGTATATTCGGGATAAACGGTAAACTGTGAAACATAGCCCTTTGATTCAAGCACGCCGAGAGCTCTTGTTGCAAGCTGTGCGGCAGCTTCTTCGTCAAGCTTGGGGATTGCGCTGAAGCTTTCGGCATTCTGCTCTTCAATTTCGGCAGAAAAATCGCTGTCTGTTCTGACATCAATGATGTTGCTGTAGCTTTCAGCTCTGAAAAATTCGCTTGAAACAGCATAGCCTATGCCGACAACAACAACAAGCGCGGCAATAACAATTCCGGGCACGATTGCTCTTTTCTTAACATAGGGAAGATATTCGGGCTTGTTCATAACATTGGCAAACAAGCCGTTGAAAACAACATATGATGCCGCAACAAGACCGATGTAAAGATAGAAATCATATGATTTGAAGTTTATTGCGGGAAGCATTACATAAAATGCTATTGCTGCGAAAACAAGAGTGCACAAAACGCTCAAAATTATTTTAAGCGCGGCTTTTTCGGGGGGAATAACAATCTCTTTTTTCTTTCCGCCGTCTTTTTTTGAAAAATCAACCTTAATAGGGTCCATTTGTCCGTCTCCTTTTTGCATTGTTATCATACAGTATAACCTATTTATTAAAATAATACAAGTCTTTTTTGTTAACAATGCAGTTTGACATTAGCCGTTTTTTTGTGTTATTATAACAAGGTAAGACTATATTTTAAAAAAGAGGTGTGTTGCGTGTTTTCAGATTATATTGATACAATATCCCCCATCATAAAATACGACGAAGAAGTCGGCCTTGCAATGGAAGCGGAGCTTAAAAGACAGAAGCGAAATCTTGAGCTTATTGCTTCCGAAAACATCGTTTCCCCCGCAGTTATGGCGGCTATGGGCAGCGTTTTGACCAATAAATACGCCGAGGGCTACCCAGGCAAAAGATATTACGGCGGCTGTGAATGCGTTGACGTTGTTGAAAACATCGCGATTGAGCGCGCAAAGAAGCTTTTCGGCGCAGAAGCGGCAAATGTTCAGCCCCACTCGGGTGCGCAGGCAAACATGGCGGCTTATGCGGCAATTCTTGAACCCGGCGATGTTGTTATGGGCATGAACCTTGCTCACGGCGGTCATCTTACCCACGGTTCACCCGTTAACGCAAGCGGAAAGCTCTATAAATTCGTTCCCTACGGCGTAGGCGATGACGGCTTTATTGACTATGACGAGTTTGAAAAAACAGCAAATGAGGTTAAGCCCAAGCTTATCGTTGCAGGTGCATCGGCATATCCCAGAGTTATTGATTTTGAGCGCATCGGCAAAATTGCAAAAGCTGTGGGCGCATATTTCATGGTTGACATGGCTCATATCGCGGGTCTTGTTGCGGCAGGTCTTCACCCCTCGCCCGTGCCCCATGCCGATATCGTTACAACCACAACCCACAAAACTCTCCGCGGTCCCAGAGGCGGTCTTATCCTCTGCAAACAGGAGCTTGCTGCGGCTATCAACAAGTCAATCTTCCCCGGCAACCAGGGCGGTCCTCTTATGCATATAATCGCCGCAAAGGCTGTTTGCTTCGGCGAAGCGCTTGACCCCTCTTTTAAAGTGTATCAGGAAAACATCATCAAAAATGCCGCAGCTCTTGCGAAAGGGCTCACATCGAGAGGCGTTAACCTTGTTTCGCACGGCACGGATAACCACCTTATGCTTGTTGACCTTCGCTCCCTCGGCATAACAGGCAAGGAGCTTGAGCACAGGCTTGACGAGGTTTATATCACAGCAAACAAAAACGCAATCCCCAACGACCCCGAGAAGCCCTTTGTTACAAGCGGCATAAGGCTCGGCACAGCCGCAGTAACCTCCAGAGGACTCAACGAAGAGGATATGGATAAGATTGCGGAATTCATTTATCTCTGCGCAACAGACTTTGAAAACAGCAAAGAAAAAATCAAGGCGGGCGTAACCGAAATTTGTGAGCGTTACCCCATCTACGAATAATGGAGATGTTAACATGAAAGGTATTTTTACAGCACTTCTTACCCCCTTTAAAGACGATTATTCAATCAACGAAGCTTCTCTCAAAAAGCTTGTTGAATTCAACCTTGAAAAAGGCATTAACGGCTTCTATGTCGGCGGCAGCACCGGCGAAAGCATGGTTATGACCAACGAGGAACGCAAGGAAGTTTTTCGCATTGTTAAGGAAGCTGCGGGCGACAAGGTGCCCATGATTGCTCACTGCGGCGCAATCTCAACAGACGCTGCAATCGACATGGCAAAAACCGCCGAAAGCCTTGGTTATACTGCCATTTCCGCAGTTGCTCCTTTTTATTATTCATTCCCCGCCGCTGCTATCAAGCAGTATTACACCGACATCGTTTCAAGTGTAAACATCCCCATGGTTGTTTATAACTTCCCCGGCGGCAACGGCTTCACCTTCACGGCAGACTATGCCGCAGAAATGTTCCAAGACAAACGTTTCATCGGCATTAAGCACACCTCGGCTGACCTTTTCACTCTTCAGCAGTTTAAGCAGAAGATTGAAAATGTTACCGTTTTCAACGGCTTCGACGAAATGTGCCTCGGCGGTCTTTCAATGGGTGCAGACGGTGCAATAGGAAGCACCTACAACTTCATGGGCGACAAATTCCTCAAAATTTACGATGAATTCCATAACGGTAGCATCGCAAAGGCACAGAAAATCCAGAACGAAGCAAACGAAATCATCACCGAAATGATTAAATACGGCGTTTTCCAGTGTGAAAAAGCTGTTCTCACACATATGGGCATCGACATGGGTCCCTGCAGAAAGCCCTTCCTCCCCTTAAGCAAAGAGGGCTTTGACGCAATGAAAAAGGTTGCGGAAAGTCTTTAATAAATAAGATAACGGCTTGTACGGAATTCCGTACAAGCCGTTTTTTGTCGTTCAGTTTTTAAAAATGACCGCCTCTTATGGCAACGGTTATTTTGTCACCCTCAAGATAAACCCAGCCCAAAACTTCAACAACCTTATAAAGCAGTCGGTGAAGTTTTTTGAAAATCGAATCATCGTTGTGGTCATCATCAGTTTTAACGATTGTCAGCGAATCCAAAAGCTCGCTGTTGTCGCCGCGCTTGGTTTCAATTTTCATTGTGTCGCCCTTGAAATCGAGGGTTGTGTATGTTGTAACATCGTTTCTGCCGAAGCTGTAGGCAACATAAGGAAGATTAAGGGATTCATATTTCTCAAAGCTGTCATGGTCACAGAATGCATTGGTGTTAAGATAAACCGTGCCCTTGGGGTCTGTATATGTTTCGCCGCTATTTGCCTTGCCGATTGTCATGCTTTGATACATAAAGTGGGAACGACCCTGAATGTGGCTGTGACCCGTAAGAACAAGGTCAACATCAAAGGTATCAAATATGGGTGAGAATACCGCATTGAGAAGAATCTGGGTTTCTGCGCTGAATGCACAGAATGCGGGACCGTTAAGTGCCTGATGCATAACGCCGATTCGCCATTTTGCATCGGGATTTTTTGCAACCGCTTCCTTTGCCATTGCCATATGGTCTGCGGCAGAGGCGGAGCATGCATCAAACACAAGATAGAGAACATCGCCGTAACGGAACCAGAAGTCACGGTCAAGCCCCTCAAAATATTTGCCGAAATATTCGTTGGGCATATTTGTATAATAATTATATGCCATGCCCTTTTTATCGTGGTTGCCGATAGCGAGAGCCATAGGCAATCCGCGCACACCCTGAGGCATGAGCAAGGTCTGCCATTCGTCGGCTGTTTTGCCCGTCGATGTGTTATCGCCGGGAGAAACGAGATAGCTTATATCGGGGTTTTCCTGCAATGCCTCGGCAAGAACATTGTTCCAGTTGTAGCCGACATCGGACTGAACGCTCGAATCCTCGGTCTGTCCGCCAATCTGGATATCGCCCACAACAAGCGCCTTATGGTCGCCGAAAGACTTTGTTTCGTATTTATAAGCCTTGCTCCAGCCGTTGTCGGAATACCACTTGTAGTAATATGTAGTGTTTTCTTCAAGGCCGTCAATCGTAACGCGGCAAACAAGCTGGTCATCGGTTTCCGCCTCGGTGGTTTTTCCGGTAAATTCAACATAATTTGCCATTGATGCACTTTTTGCAAGGCGCACCTTGGGCTTCGCCGTTTCGGCATCAGCATGCCATACAAGGCTGACAGAATTTTCATCTGCGCCGACACAAAGCATGGGCAGAGTGTTTTCATCGCACAGAGAGCCGTAAAGGCTGTCCCAATCCTCGCGGTTGAGCGTAGGCGCATCAAAAGCCGCACCTGCCGAAGCAAAAGGCACCTGCAGGAGCAAAATCATTGCCAGCAAAAGAGAAAAAATTTTAACTGTTGTTTTCATTATATCTCCTCCCAATTCATCTTTATTGCATTTTAGCATATTTTATTTCAGTTTTCAACACTTCAAAATCAGATGCATCAATATAACTAAGCACCGTATCTCCCTCAAAATCACAAACCGCAAGATAACAAAGCATATCCCTGCCGCCGATTTCGGAAATACAGGTGATGCATTTTTCAAAATTAAGATTTTCAGGCAAAACCATGTTTAAATCAGGGTTCCCTATATCCGCTGCCACATCATTGCGGAAATTTTTGATATATTCACTCGCATCAAAATAGGTTATTTCACCGCTTGCAAGGCACACAGATATATCAATTCGGGCGTTTAAAAGCAATATCCCGTTCACTTCTGGGAACATATTGAAGCTTGCCTCAAACCCGTTTGAAAGCACTTCCGCCGTCGTTAAATCGCGATAACCGTTCGCATCGGCAAAAGCAATCGCTTTTCTTTCAGCTTCCTCCACGGAATAAACAGATGTCAAACACGGCATTGGGCGCACCAATCTGCAAAGTGCCCCGCCAACCTTGCAGATATCCGCACAAAAGTCATCGTAAGTCAGAGAATAAACCTCTACGCCTTCATTTTTCGCCTTACCTGAGCGCCAAAGAGCCGCGTTTACGGACATAATGCCGCTTGCGGTCTTTACCGCTTCTTTCTGTGAAATCCTGCCCTTTCCCGACAAAAACTCACTTTCCCGAAACTGCGCAGAAGCGGGTGTTATCATTTTAAAGATATCATTTTCACTGCCGTTTGAAAAATCGAGATATTCCTCATAATATGGCATTCTTTCGCCGGCGTACACGGACGAATATTCCGTCAGAGAATATTTTCCGTTCATTACCGAAGAAGTCAAATCATTGAGGTGATAATACATTTCCTGCGCATAATCCGAAAGCATCACCGCCGCCTTTCGCTGCGCCTCGCTGCCCGAAAAATCCTGCACGAAGCTTTCTGTGCCGTTCAAAAACTCGGAGATGTTTTTTACGTTCGCACTCTCAAAGCTGTTAAGGCAGCCGATTGCCCCCGTCACCCGTGCACCGACATAGGCTGCGCTGTCGCTCATTGAATTATCGGCAGAAACCGCAAGAAGCCGCAAACCCACACTTATATCGCGCGAAAACTCACACAGCGAAGTCAGCCCTCCGAGCCTCATTTTGCCAAGAGTTTCTTCATATGATGCCCTCGCTTTTTGTTCAGAAAGACCCGTCGCCGCAAGTATCACACAAATCGCCGCAAAAAACGAAACGGCTCTGATAAATATTCGGCGTTTTACAGACATAATTCCACCCGCTTTGAAAATTCTTCTTTTGTAATAGGTTGTCGGGAGTGAAATTAAAATATTCAAGGAAAAAATCCCCTGCGTTCAAATGAACGCAAGGGATTTTAAAAAAATTCAAAGATTATTCTGCTTCTTCTTCGCCGCTGTCGCTGCCGAAGCCGCTGCCGATACCGGCAAAGAGAGCCTCAAGAAGTGCTCCCCAGTTCTTGGGATTAAGTGCTGACTTGTTGATTGAATAGGGTTCAATCTTGAGAGTAAGTGACTTCCACATGTTGATGTCGAAGAAACCGTTCCAATCCCAATTTTCAAGCTCGATGATAAAGAAGATAATAATGTTTGTTTCGGGATACTTGTTAAGTTCACCTACTGTATCCTTATCACGAACAAAGCCGTTATACCAATAATACAGCTTGAAGTTCTTGCCGAGAGCTCTGGACAGACCGTGGTCTGTGTCATAAATTCTGAAGAAGAATTCGCCGTGTGACTTCCACTGAATCTGATAGATAACTGTTGACTTTGCAAGTGAGCTGCCTTCGTCGTTAACGCCTTCAACCCAGTTTGCTCTGTCGTAGATATCCTTACCGTCTGCAACGTGGTAAATCTTCCACTCAACAACTTCGTAGCCTTCGCCGGGCATCTTATCTTCGCCGAATGAAGTGCTCATAACGTCCTGAGTCAAGCTGATGGGAGCGATGTCAAGCTCTGTCGGCTCGGGAACAAAATCAACGTCCATGCCGTAATAGAGGTAAGTATACTTGCCCTTATATGAGCTCATTGTTTCTTTAGCTGTGAGCGGGTTTTCTTCTGTGCCGTAGTTGTAGTCGATGTAAATGTTTATCTGCTTGGTATTGTATGTTGCATAGAGTTCTGCACCGTATGCAGGCATGCTTGTGATGTTGGAAGATGCATCACCGTTAAGCTTGAATGAAAGGAAGGTCTTACCTGCAGGAAGATTTGCCTTTGCAACTTCTTCTGCAATATCTTCATAAGCAGCGAGAGGTTCGCCGGTCTTAACCTTCACGGGTTCCATCGCTGTATAGGTGGGATTGCCTTCTGCGTCTGTGCCTGTTTCATAATAGAACACAAGGTCATAGTACTCAGCTTCCCATATACCGTAGATTATAAGTGCATCATTTGAAACTGATTTCTTAATAATCTCTTCGGTAATTATTATAGGCTTGGAAACATCAACCGGATTATATTTGCCGCCGCCTTCGGAAACCTGCCAGCCTACAAACTTGTAGCCGTCTTTGTCTTTATATGAGCCGTTGGGCTGCTCTTTGTTTTCAAGACCGATTGTGGGAAGATATGCTGTTGCGCCAGTCTTTATATTGGTGATTTTTGCATTGGCAACATCAACTTCATCGCCGATATTGAAGGTGCCCTCAATCACATACTCATCCTTAAGCGCACCGTTCTGGAGGTCAAACTTAATTGTATATTCAACAAGCTCATACTTAGCGGTGATTGTGCGCTCAAGACCGTCTGCTGTTTCAAACTTTGCACCTACCTTGCTGTCATATGAAACCTCGTTGCCGTCTTCATCGAACCAACCTGCAAACTTATAGCCTGTGTGAGCATCTGTGCTCAAGGTTGTTTTGAGGTTTGCATAAAATGCGTTTGAAGCAAGGGCACCGGTTTCGCCGGTAACTGTTTCTGTGGTGTAATTTTCCGTAACCTCGCCTGTTTCGGCATCAAATGTGGGAACCTGCCATGTTACGCTGATGTTTGTCTTTGTGAAGACGTAGATTGTCTTGTCTGCATCGTATGCAACAGCATCCTTGATTCTGTTGAATTCATCGGGTGTTGTTGAGGGACCGTAATAGATATAGCCGGCATTTTCAGCAACCGCCTTGATATCGTTGAGAGAAAGGGTGCCGTTGTCTGCATATTTTGCTGCGAGAAGCTTCCAGCCACCGTTTTCATAATCTCTGACGTTAAGAGAAATTGTATATTTCTTGTCAGTCCATGTAGCATAGAAAGCCTTGTCTTCAGTCATTGTGTATTTGATTGAAGTGCTTGTGGAAACAACTTCACCTGTTTCAGCATCTGCCCAGCCTGCAAACTTGCTCTTGATATCAGCATTGGTGTTTCCTTTGTTGATGTCTGCATAGTTTACGCTCTTATTGTATTCAACAGTTGTTGCGTTGAGAACGTTACCTGCTTCATAGTCTTCTTTGCTGGAATAGAAGGTTACGTTAAATACATCTGCAACCCATGAAATCTTAACCTTAAGACCGTTGATGTTTTCAATCTTTGCCGCATCGGTCCATTCTGCTGCCTTATAGCCTGCCTTTGCAAGAGCTTCTGCGGGGAGAGCATCGTTAAGGTCGATTTCTGTGTTGATGGGAGCCTTGATTGTGACGGAGCCGTCTGCGTTAACTGTTGTGCCCTCGGGAAGAAGAGAAGCATCTGCTACCGCGCCGCCGTCAAGGTTAACGGTGATATCAAATTTGTCTGTTGTAAGAACGCGCTTATATGTAACATTCTTTTCGGGCATTGCAAAGCCGTCTTCAAGAGCAACGATTGCACCTGTTGCAACATCTGCCCAGCCGTACTGGTCAGCAACTGCTGCGGGAAGAGTAACGGGCTTGCCGGGCTCATATTCTGCTGTTTCGGGAAGAGTTGTGCCGTCATTCTCAAGGAATGTAGCTGTCTTCTTTTCAACTGCAGGACCTGTGGGAGCCTCACCGATAGTGAAGGTGTGAACAGTGTCGTCAACGTTGAAGTAGTTAACTGCCTGCCATCTCTTTGTGCCTGTTCCGGCTTGAGCTGCCAAGCAAGCTGTCATCTTAGGAACTGTATCTGACCAGTCTGCTGTGAGTATATCACCGCGCTTACCGGCAACTACCGATGCGGGCTTGTAATCTGTGGTTGTGCATGTTCCGTCTGCTGCTGTGGTA
>JAGAOT010000006.1 GCA_017623615.1 Clostridia bacterium
CCTGCAGATTCGTTGATTTTTCGGGTTATCCCGAATATTACACAACTCAGGAGCTTCCCGCCTTTTACTGTATAGAGCCCTTCAACAGATTCGTTTATTACGGCGGCGATGCACCTTGGACGGGAGATAAGAATTACTCATATCAGAATAAGCTTATTTTCTGGCCGGATGCAGGCTACCCCAATTTCCAGGCAACGGAAAATTGGTCGGCATTTATCGGCGAGTTTGACGACAGCTTCGGAATCGGTATTTATACGCCTCACCACGGAAATTTCCTTGCCGGTGTCCTGGCCAGGGAAACCACCACAGATAAAGACCCGTCCGTAGCACCGCAAACATCATATATTGCGACTGTTAAGCATAACACTTTCAGAAGCTTCGTTCCGAACGAATATAATTACTATATAGCAACCGGTACGGTTGACGAAATGCGTGAAAGCTTTGATAACCTGAGGTGATTAAAATGAAAAAAATACTTTCACTTTTTCTTGCATTTTTATTTGTAGTCGGAGGGGTTAGTATGGCTTACGCAGAGAATTCATCTGCAAAACTCTACGGCACCTACGGCGACAGCATGCTTTTTCAGCAGAATAAGGATGCTGTTTTTGCCGGTACGGCATCCGCAGGCGCAAAAATAACCGTTGAAATGTATAATGCGGCAGGTGAGCTTGTTGCAAGCGGAAGCTCAACCGCGTTGCCTGACGGTACTTTCACAGTGTCGTTCATTGCTCCTTCAGGCGGCTACGAGGAATATAAAGTAATTCTCAAAAATAATTCCGTTGAATTTGCAAAGCTTGATAACGTTGTTTTCGGTGAACTGTGGCTGGCAAGCGGTCAGAGCAATATGCAGTATCCGCTTGCTCAGGCAAAGGGCGGCGCGGATATGTTTAAAAATTCGCAGAAGCTCAGCAAATGGCTCCGTGTTCTGCACATGCCTGTTTATTGCAACAACAACGAGGACGATACTTTTGTTGACCCTCAGCAGGATGCTGTCGGCGCAGTATGGACTACGGGCGAGAATGGGCACATTTACAATATGAGTGCCGTTGCCTATTATTTTGCGGCGCAGATGATGGAAGAACTTGATATGCCCGTAGGCATACTCAACGCTTCGCTGGGCGGCTCTGCAATAGCAAGCTGGCTTTCAAGAGAAGCCATTGACGGCGACAGCAAGGTCAAAAATTATCTTATTTCCACCGAGAAATACATAGAAAAATCGGATTGGGAAAAGGAAAACCCCAGCATTTACCAGGATATGACCACTAACTACAACCACAAGATTCATCCGCTCAGAAATTTCAGACCCTCAGGTATGATATGGTATCAGGGCGAAACCGACCTGATGCTCGAATGTACAGAGGAGGGCTATGCTGATTTCTATGACCTGATGCAGCGTTCATATTCGGAGCTTTTCGGCTATGAGAATGAGCGTATGCCCTTTATCTGCACGCAGATTGCATCCTATCTTTACTCCGATGACGGTCTGAATATGTTGGACTGGAATATCAATTACTGCAATATTCAGGCGGCACAGCCCGAGTCGAGGGCAACCGTAACGATTTATGACGTGCCTCTCACGTTTGTGCCCGAGGTAGGGTCAATCCACCCCGAATGCAAGCAGGAAATAGGCGAGAGAATGGCGTTTGCCGCAAAGGGTCTTGTTTACGGCGGCGATGATGATTACACAGCCGCGACCGTTGAAAAAGCAGAAATCCGTGACGGTGCCGTATACGTTACTTTCAGAAATGCGGGCGACGGACTTGCCTGCGGCGGCGATGAGCTTCACGGCTTTGCGGTTTGCGGCGCAGACGGCGTTTACGTTCAGGCGAATGCCGAAATCGTTTCGGCTGATACGGTAAAGGTGTGGAGCGGTGACGTGACCTCACCCGCATCCGCAAGCTATGCATACTGCGTGAGCAATATGCGCTCCAATCTTTACGCAACGGCAGACGGCAATCTTGCCTTGCCCGTAAGCCAGTTTGTAACAGATAAATCCGTGGGCACTCATTATTGGTTTGACAGACCGTGGACGGACTGCAACGATGAGCTTACCTGGCACGTTATGAGCGAAATGGAGGCCAACAGGAATTATTCTTCCTGGTCGGCAGAGGGTACGCAAATCACCTTTGCAAACGGTGTTATGAACGTAAAAGGCGGCACGGAATTCACCTTAAGCCCCGCACTCAATTTTAAATCGGGTAAAAAATTTGAAGATACCGATAATGATTATTCCGATTACGGCAAGATGAGCTTTTATGTTCGCAACAACGGCGACGCAGACGTTGAATTGAGCGAAATCAGGATTATTAAAAATTCACTTGAATGGTATTCGCCTGCGGTTAACGGCACAAAGGGTGTTGAAGCAACAATTCCTGCCGACGGTCAGTGGCACCTTGTAACCGTTGACCTTAACAGACTTTATCTTTTCGGCAATGAGGGTGGAGCAGGCAGACCTTGCGCCAAGCTCAATAAGGTTGAGGAAATCCGCTTTGCTTTTGCAAGCGAAAACGATGCCGATATCAGCATTGATAATATCCGTTTTGCACCCGATACTTTGGACGGTAAGATGCAGTTTGACCCCGATATTAATACCGCAGATACAATAATCGAAAAAATCTCTGCCATATTCATAAAAACTATCGGCGCAATCATATCGCTTTTCAGATAAAATAACGGCTGCTTCACACACGAAGCAGCCGTTGCTTTTATCTGAAGTGTTCATATCGGTGTTAAACTGCGTTCTGCGGTCCGACGCAACCGAGTTCCGATGCCTCATACATATTGTTTGCATATTTGTTTTCAACGGCAATACAGTAAACCGACACCATTGAGCCATCAGTTAATTTTACTTCAACACAAGCTGTGTCAATGTTAAATTCACAAGATAAAATATCGTTTTTCATAATTTGCAATTCCTTTCAGTTGTTAATGATAGCCTGAAACAATGTGTGTTTAACCGCCGTTAACAATTTATTCATTGAATCCGTTATGAACACTCGTACCAGAGAAAAAGAACAAATGCCTTTTGGGCATTTGTTCTTTTTTTGAATTATTCACAATATTTCAAATCCGTGCCGATGTAGCCGACTTCTTTGAAGTCCTCAAAGTTATGGCGGATGATGAAGTCGATATATGAAGCGACCATGTGCGCCGTTAAAACATATCCCATGGGGTTGAGGTGACCGCCCATATAGAATTTTTTGCGGAATTCGCCGTCATAAACGGGTCCGTACTTATAAAAATCAAGCACATAGGTGTTGTCAAAATATTCAGCCAAATCAAAAAGGATTTTTCTGTGTGCCTCGGTTTTTTCGCGTATTCTGTGGTTTTCGCGCTCGTTCATCATCGTCATCAAAAAGAATTTAGCGCGTGGCTGAATAGCTTTGAGATGCTGGATGATTTGTGCGTAATATCCCGTAAAGGTTTCGGCGTTTTTTGTGTAGTCCTCGGGATTAATGTCTTTGATTGAGCCGATTTCCTGCCCCTGATTCTGAATGTCGTTAACGCCCAGCGCAATAATGTAGCATTGGCAGGCATACTGCGGGTCCCAAAAACGCATGCTGTCGGCAAAGCTTTCGCAATATTCCTTTGCGGTCATTCCGCCGCGAGAAAAATTGAAGCAGGTGCTGCCGCACATTCTTGCAAGATTCTGACCCCATGAATATTCAAAATAGTCGTGATAACCCTTGATGCCGTTTTCGTCAAGGCTTTCAAATTCTCCCGAAGAAAGGCTGTCGCCCACAACGCCTATGCGGCGAAAAATTGCGGTGTAACCGCCGTTGTTAACAAGCGTTTCAAGCGGTTTTTCGTCACAGCCGCAAAGCATTTTGTTGATATCCATAAAAACGCCCCCTTTGAATTGGATTTTAGCACAACAGACAAAAAATATCAATATTTACAAAAATATTATGTAAATTACTTGTAAAATTTTTAGAAATATGAGATAATATCTCTTATTATTGGCACAATTTCCATAATGAATTGTCAGGAGGACTTTTAAATGAGCGAAAAAAGAAGCAGCTTTACCGGGAAGATAGGTTTTGTTCTTGCTGCTGCAGGCTCCGCGGTAGGCTTGGGCAACATCTGGCGTTTCCCGTATCTTGCGGCTAAATACGGCGGAGGAATTTTCCTGCTTGTCTATCTTATTCTTGCCGTTACGTTCGGTTTTGCGCTTATGTGCGCAGAAATTGCAATCGGCAGAAAAACCGGTCAGAGCGCAATCAATGCATTCACAACACTTAACAAAAAGTATTCGTTTATCGGCGTTATTGCCTCGGTTATCCCTGCGATAATCCTGCCCTATTATTCGGTTATCGGCGGCTGGGTTTCAAAGTATCTTGCCGTTTTTGTCAGCGGCGGCGCGCACGAAGCGGCGGCGGACGGCTATTTTGAAGGCTTCATTGCTAAACCCATAGAGCCTATCGGCTGGTTCCTGCTTTTCATCGGTTTAACGGCGTTAATCGTTCTTCTCGGCGTTGAAAAGGGTGTTGAAAAGGTCAGCAAATTCATGATGCCCGTTTTGGTTGTTTTAACAATCGTAATTGCTGTTTATTCAATGTTTATGCCCGGTGCAATGGAGGGTGTTAAATATTACCTGACCCCTGATTTCAGCAAGTTTTCGGCAACAACCGTTCTTTCGGCAATGGGTCAGCTTTTCTATTCGATGTCACTCGCCATGGGTATCATGATAACCTACGGCTCATATATGAAAAAGGACGTTAACCTTGAATCCTCTGTCAGACAGATTGAAATTTTTGACACGGGCGTTGCATTCCTTGCGGGTCTTATGATTATCCCCGCTGTTTTCGTTTTTTCGGGCGGCGACGAATCCGCTTTGGGCAAGGGCCCCGGACTCATGTTTATCACTCTCCCCAAGGTTTTTGACAGCATGACCGGCGGCACGGTTATCGGCGCAGTTTTCTTCCTGCTTGTTCTTTTTGCGGCACTCACCTCATCAATTTCTCTTATGGAGACAGTTGTTTCAATCGTTATGGATAAGTTTGGCTGGAGCAGAAAAGGCTCATGGCTTGCCGTTTTCATCTTCAGCGTTGCTCTCGGATTGCCCTCGTCTCTCGGTTTTGGTGTTTTGAGCGATATCAGCGTTAACGGAATGACAATTCTCGATATGTTTGACTTTGCAAGCAACAGCATTCTTATGCCGATTGTTGCTCTGTTTACATGTATTTTTGTCGGCTACGTTATCAAGCCCAAGTGCCTTATTGAGGAAATTGAGCTTACGGGCAAATTCAAAAGCAAAACTCTTTTTACAATCGTTATTAAATACGTTGCCCCCATATGCATTATTTTGATTCTTATTTCTTCCGTTCTCGATGCGTTGGGAATAATGAAAATATAAAAAGAGGTGCAAAAAATGAAAAAGATTTTATGCTTTGTTCTCACAGCGGTTATTCTTTTAACCACAGTTTCGGCTGCAGCATTTGCGGCAGAAAAAGAAACTGATTTGAGCTTTGCCTTTGCTTCGGATTTGCACTATAATGTGCCCGAAGAAGAGCTTACCGCAAGCGGCGAAATCGACGATGAAATTTATTGGTATGCAAACCGCCGCGCAGCAATGGAAAACGAAAGCGGCTGGATTATTGACGAATTTCTCAATCAGTGCGCCGAAAATGACGAGGTTGACTTTGTCTTGATTTCAGGCGATATCGTTGATAACGGCAGAGCAATCGCGCAGGAGCACATCGATGTTGCCGCAAAGTTTGCCGCTTTTGAAGAAAAATCGGGCAAGCAGATTTATGTAACCGTCGGCAACCACGATGCGGGCTATAACAGCGAAACAACCCCCGAAGATTTCAAAAGGATTTACGCAGATTTCGGTTATGACCAGGCTCTCACGGTTGTTGAGGACGACTGCTCATATACCGCAAACCTCGGCGAAAAATACAGACTTATTTCCCTTGACAGCTGCAATCACGATGCTTCCACAGAGGACGGCATGACAGCAAAGAAGCTTTCATGGGTTAAGGAGCAGGCAAAGCTTGCAAAAGCGGACGGCAGATATCCCATTCTCATGATGCATCATAATCTGCTCGACCATATGCCCGTGCAGAGCATTTTCAGCAAGAACTTCATCGTTAAATTCCACCTTACAACCGCTGACCTGCTTGCAAACTGGGGAATTAAACTTGTTTTCACGGGTCACGAGCATTGCAGTGACGTTGCAACCTACACAAGCTCACTCGGCAACAAAATCTATGACTTTGCAACCACATCTCTCACAATGTATCCTCTCCAGTACAGAACTTTCAACGTTACGGAGAAGGAAATAAAATATGAGGCACAGACTATTGAAAAGATTGATACCGACAGCCTGACTGCTGCAATCGGCGGCTATTCGCAGGAGCAGATTGACCTTATGAACGCGGGCTTTAATGCATACGGCAAGGGCTTCCTTAAAGCGGGCGTTCAGTGGCGTTTGACCCGCTCTCTCAAAATGGAGCAGATGGGCATTGAGGAGGATTCAATCTTCTATGACCTTGTTAACACAGCAGTCGGCGGCTTGAGAAAGGTGCTTGAACAGCCTCTTTACGGCGAGGGCGGCATTCAGCAGCTTGCGGCGGAATACAACATAGAAATCCCCGACAGCAATTATGAAACCGGCTGGGATGTTGCGCTTGAGCTTGTTGCGGCTCACTACGGCGGCGAAGAAGCCTTCTATTTCGACTCAACGGAAGTAACAATCTTCCTTCGCCTTGTTGCCCTTGTTCTTCGCGATGACCTTTCAACCGTTGCCGATGAAGTATTCTTTGAGGCGGCAAACAAGATTTTTGCTCATCTTTGAACGGATGCTTTTGTTACCGATATCACAAAGCTTGCAACAAAGATTCTCGGCGGCGTAACTCCCGTTGAATATCTGCTTCTTGCAATCGTTTCACCCATCGTTTATGAGTTTGCGGTTGATACCGACGGAGTTAACGACAACAACGGCGTTATCGAGGGCTACGGCGCGGATGCAAACGGCATCGGAAACGTTTTTGCAAAGCTTTACGGCATCGCAAGTGACATAATCACATATATCACAAACGCATTGAATATCGTTTTGAAGATGGTTCTTTGATGATTTTTCTCCCGTCCTGACAGACGGGAGATTTTTTTGTTAACAATTAATTATCAATTTAATAAATTTTTATCCCTTTATTGCTGTTGACGGATTTAATATAATAATATATAATATTAATTTACAAAAGTGTTTCATTAGGAGTTATACCATGGTTAAAAGCGAAAATTTAAGAATAATGCCGGCTGTCGCTCTGCGCGGTCTGGTTGTTTTTCCCGATATGTTCATTCATTTCGATGTTGGCAGAGAAAAATCCGTTAATGCGCTGAAAAAGGCGATGGATACCGACCAGGAAATTTTTCTTGTCACTCAAAAGGATATAAGCGTTGATGACCCAGATTACGGCGAGCTTTATGAGATAGGCGTTGTTGCCAACGTCAAGCAGGTTTTGAAGCTTCCCGGAAAGAGCGGCAATGTCCGCGTTGCGGTTGAGGGTCTTTACAGAGCAAGGCTTGTTCAGGGCATGGGTGACGGCAAAAATTATCTCAAAGCAATGATATTCCCGATTGAAGAGCCTGCCGTTAAAGCGGCTGACGATGACTACGCAAAGGCGCTTGTGCGCCACACAAAGGATGTTTTTGCCGAGTATTCGGACTGCGCGCCGCAGATGCCCGCCGATGTTATGACGGGAGTTATGCAAAAGAAAGAAGCGGGTGCCCTTGCGGACTATATTGCGGGCAACATCATGCTTGAATATGAGGACAGGCAGCATATTCTGTCTACCATCAATCCCATAAGACGCCTTGAAGAAATGTGCATTATGCTTGCAAGCGAGAGCAACCTGCTCACCCTTGAGGCGGATATAAATGACAAGGTGCAGGAACAGATTGACAAAAATCAGCGTGAATATTATCTTCGTGAGCAGATGAAAGTGATTTCCGAGGAGCTCGGCGGCGGCTCACCGGAGGAAGAAATGAGCAGCTTCAGAGAAGCAATCTTCAATCTTAAAGCCTCCGACGAAGTCAAAGAAAAGCTTTTTAAAGAATGCGACAGACTTGAAAAATATTCCCCGCATTCGCCCGAAGCGGCAGTCAGCAGGAATTATATAGAAACCTGTATTTCACTTCCGTGGAACAACATGAAGCCCGAAAACACCGATATCGCAAAGTCAAGAAAAATCCTTGAAAATGACCACTACGGTCTTGAAAAGATAAAAAAGAGAATTCTTGAATACCTTGCCGTGCGCGTGCTTGCTCCCGATATCAAAGGTCAGATAATCTGCCTTGTAGGTCCTCCGGGTGTCGGCAAAACATCTATAGCGCGTTCAATCGCGAGCGCAACGGGCAGGGATTATGTCAGGATTTCGCTCGGCGGTGTTAAAGACGAGGCTGAAATCCGCGGACACAGAAAAACATATATCGGCTCAATGCCCGGCAGAATCATAAATGCCATGCAGCAGGCAGGCTCAAGCAACCCGCTTATGCTGCTTGACGAGGTTGACAAGCTTTCGTCCGATTACAAGGGCGACCCGACATCGGCACTTCTCGAGGTGCTTGACCCCGAGCAGAATTCAACCTTCAGAGACCACTATATCGAATTGCCGTTTGATTTGAGCAAGGTAATGTTTATAACCACGGCAAATGTTGAGGCTAACATACCCGAGCCTCTGCGCGACAGAATGGAAATAATCGAGCTTGGCAGCTACACAAGCGAAGAAAAATTCCAGATTGCCAAAAAGCATCTTATCCCGAAGCAGATTAAGCGTCACGGTTTAACTGCAAGCAAAATGAGGATAACCGACAAGGCTTTAAGGCTCATTATCGAGGGCTATACCCGTGAAGCGGGCGTCAGACTGCTCGAGCAAAAAATCGCCTCGGTTTGCAGAAAATGCGCAATGGAAATTGTTGAGGGCAATGCCGAAAAAATTTCCGTAAAGCCCGAGGACATCGAAACGCTTCTCGGCACACGCCGCTACAAAGCGGATTCAATCATCAGGGAAAACGAGGTCGGCGTTGTTAACGGACTTGCGTGGACGAGTGTCGGCGGCGATATGCTTGAAATTGAAACCGCCGTATTAAAAGGCACGGGTAAGCTGGAGCTTACGGGCTCGCTCGGCGACGTTATGCAGGAGAGCGCAAAGGCTGCAGTCAGCTACATTCGCTCAAAGGCGGATTCATTGCCCATAAACGGCAGCTTCTATAAAGAAGCCGATATCCATATTCATGTGCCCGAGGGAGCAACCCCCAAGGACGGACCCTCTGCGGGCGTTACGATAGCAACCTCGCTTGTTTCCGCTCTTACGGGCAGAAAGGTGCGCAAGGATGTTGCCATGACGGGTGAAATCACTCTGCGCGGCAGGGTGCTTCCGATTGGCGGACTCAAAGAAAAATCGATGGCGGCATTCAGAGCGGGCATAAAAACCGTTGTTATTCCCTATGATAATATTTCCGATTTGGATGAGGTTGACCCCAAAGTCAAAGAGGCAATAACCTTTAAGCCCGTTAAAACGGTTGATGCCGTTTGGGAAATCGCTCTTGAAGCGGAAAATTCCACGGTTGAAAAGGCGGTTAAACCCGTTGAAGTCAGAAAGACCTCACGTGCGTCAATAGCACAGTAAAGGCAGGAATAGATAAAATGAGATTTGATAAAACAGAATTTACGGCGGCATACGGCACGGCAAAGCAGCTTCCGCCCTCAAAAGAAGCGGAAATAGTTTTTTCGGGTCGTTCAAATGTCGGCAAATCCTCGCTTATAAATAAGCTGTTCAACCGAAAAAATCTTGCGCGTGTCAGCTCCGTGCCCGGCAAAACGATAACGGTTAATTTCTTTAAGGGCGACGGTGTGTATTTTGTTGACCTGCCGGGTTATGGCTATGCAAAGCGTGAACAGGCTGAAAAAAAGCGTTGGGCTGACCTTATGGAGGGCTATTTCCACTCCGACAGAAACATTGCGCTTGTAATCCAGCTTATCGACATGCGCCATGCTCCGTCTGCCGATGATATGATTATGCTCAATTTTTTGCGCGAAACTGAAATTCCGTTTGTGATTGCGCTTACAAAATGCGATAAGCTCAACAAAACCGAAACCGAAAAGCGCAGAGAAGCTCTTAAAACAGAGCTTGCGGATTATGCGGATATAAAGATGATTGAGTTTTCTGCGGTTAAAGGCACGGGTGTTGAAGAAATGAAGGCGGCGGTTGAAGAAGCCGTCAGGTAGGAGAATGTTACGATGTATGTTTCGGATTGTATTTCGATAAATGAAAGCGGTCATCTGACTGTCGGCGGCGCGGATACCGTTGAGCTTGCAAAGCAATACGGCACACCCGCTTATGTTTTTGACGAAAATGAAATACGAAAAAATTTAAGAGAATTCAAAAAGTCAATCGATGAACACTATGGTGGCAACGGCCATGTTTCCTATGCGAGCAAGGCGTTTTGCTGCAAGGAAATGTGCCGCATCTGCATGAGCGAGGGGGCGGGGATTGACGTTGTTTCGGGCGGCGAGCTTTACACGGCTCTTTCCGTCGGCTTCCCGAGCGAGGATATTATTTTTCACGGCAACAACAAAACCCCTGCGGAGCTTGAAGCGGCGGTTGACAATAATGTCGGCAGAATAGTTGTTGATAATATCACGGAGCTTGAAATGCTCAACAAAATCGCCGCAGAGCGCGGAAAAACTGCGGGAATTATGTTCAGAATAAAGCCCGGCATTGATGCGCATACGCATGATTTTATCAAAACGGGTCAGATTGACTCGAAATTCGGCTTCGCGCTTGAAACGGGCGAAGCGATGCAGGCGGTCAAGGCGGCTCTTTCAATGACAAATGTTAAGCTCCGCGGGCTTCATTGCCACATCGGCTCACAGATTTTTGACATTGACCCCTTTGAGCTTGCCGCAAAGGTTATGCTCAATCTTTATAAAGAAATCAAGGCGCAGACGGGCGTTGAGCTTGCCGAGCTTAATCTCGGCGGCGGCTTCGGAATAAAATATCTTGAAAGCGAATGCCCCAAGCCCTATGCCGAATATATGAAAAATGTTTCGGCGGTTGTTAAAGAGCAATGCGAAAGCCTCGGTCTTAAAATGCCGCACATTCTTATCGAGCCCGGTCGCTCGGTTGTCGGCGCGGCGGGCATAACGCTTTATACTGTCGGCGCGGTTAAGGAAATTCCGGAAATCCGCACCTATGTTTCCGTTGACGGCGGCATGGCGGATAACCCCCGCTATGCTCTCTATCACGCCGATTATGAGGTTGTTTGCGCAAACAAGGCAGCAGAAGAAAGAAGCGAAACGGTAACCGTTGCGGGCAAATGCTGTGAAAGCGGCGACCTTATTCAGGAAAACACAAAGCTCCAGCCAGTAAAGCCCGGCGACATTCTTGCCGTGCTTTCAACGGGAGCTTATAACTATTCTATGGCATCCAACTACAACAGAATCCCCAAGCCGCCCGTTATCATGGTTAAAGACGGCGAAGCAAGAATAGTTGTTAAAAGAGAATCTTATGAGCATGTTGCGGAATGCGACATCTGATTTTTGGAATAATAAAGAAAAAAGTTTTAAGGAAGTGACACAATGCCCCAGGTCAAAACTTTAGCGGAGCAGGTGCGTTTGGTTTCGGTTGAAACGGACAGCTTCAAAACCAGCCGCATAATAGTTTCCATGGCAATGCCGATGGGTGAAAATGCGGCGGCAAATTCCCTGCTTATATATCTTTTGAAGCGTTCATGCAAGGCATACCCCGATTTTTCGCTTCTTAACGGAAAGCTTGATGAGCTTTACGGCGCAAGCCTTTCGGCGGCAGTTTCAAAAATAGGGGATTCGCAGGTGCTTTCTCTTTCGCTCACCTGCCTTGATGACCGTTTTGCGCTGACCGAGGAGAGCATTGCGGAGCAATGTGCCGAGCTTCTTGCAAACATGATTTTCAGCCCCAACTGCAAAAGCGGCAGCTTCGGCGCGGAAAACCTTGCGGCAGAGAAGAGACTGCTCATTCAGCGAATTGAAGAGGAGCTCAACGACAAGCGCACCTATGCGCTCAACAAATGCCTTGAATATATGTGCAAAAACGAGCCCTGCGGCAGGGATAAATACGGCACGGTTGAGGAAATAAACGCCGTTAAAATGGCGGATGTTTATGCTGCGTGGAAAAACATGCTTTCAACCGCGGTTTTTCAGATTACCGTTGTCGGCGGAGCGGGTGCAGATAATATCGGCGATATTTTCACAAAGCGTTTTGCAAAGATAGAGCGCAGTCCCGTAAAGTCCGAAACCGTGTTTATCCAAAGGGGCAGGCATTTTAACCGCTATGAAGAAAGCTTCCCCGTTAATCAGGGCAAGCTTGTTATCGGCTTCAGGGCGGGCATGCAGTCGAGCCGCGACAACATTTTTGCAATAACGGTTATGAACGATATTTTCGGCATGGGCACATATTCAAAGCTCTTTATGAATGTGCGCGAAAAGCTCAGCCTTGCATATTATTGCTGGTCAAAGTTGCTTGCAAGCAAAGGCATTGTTTTGGTTGAGGGCGGAATTGACACGGATAAAGAGAAAAAGGTGTCTGCCGAGATTTTGAGCCAGCTTTCCGATTTGAGAAACGGAAAAACCGACCCCGAGGTGCTCGTTTCCTCCAAACGTTCACTCAAAGAGAGATATACTTTCACAACCCCCGAGGGAATCTGTTCATGGTATGCTTCGCAGGTGCTGGAGGATAAAATCCTCACCCCGGCAAGCATAATTGAGGGCGTTGAAGCCGTAACAATGGAGCAGGTCTGCGAGGCGGCAAAGAAGCTTTCGATAGATACGATATTTATGCTCAAGGCGCAGGAGGAGGCTGAAAATGAAGATTAAACAGCTCACAAACGATAAGCTCGGCGAAACCGTTTTTTGCGCAAAGCATTCGTCGGGTCTTGAAATAAGAGTTATGCCCAAAAAGGGCTACACCTCCGCATATGCGGTTTTCGGCGTTAAATACGGCTCAATAGACACCGCGGTTATGAACGACGGCGGAGAGTTTGAGACGATTCCCGAGGGAACGGCGCATTTTCTGGAGCACAAGCTGTTTGAAAGCGAGGATTTAAATGCTTTTGAGCGTTTTGCCAAAACGGGTGCAAGCGCAAATGCATACACAAGCTTTGAAAAAACGGCATATCTTTTCAAGGGCTCCGAAAACATCGGCGAATCCCTTGAAATACTTCTTGATTTTGTTCAGAATCCCTATTTCACGCAGCAGACGGTTGAAAAAGAGCAGGGGATTATCGGGCAGGAGATACGCATGTATCAGGATTTGCCCGATTGGCAGGTTATGTTCAATTTGCTCAAGGCTCTTTACGCCAATCACCCCGTCAGAATAGATATTGCGGGCACGCAGGAGTCCATTGCAAAAATCGATGCTGACCTGCTTTACAGACTTTATAAGAGCTTCTATAACCCTGCAAACATGGTGCTTTCGGTTGTCGGCGCAATCGAGCCGCAGGAGGTTTTTGACATTGTTGACCGATGCATAAAACCCGCCGAAGGCAGACCCGCCGAAAGAAAGTTTGAAAAAGAAAGTGCAAAGCCCGTCAGGGATTATATAGAAGAGCATCTTTCCGTTGCAACCAAGCAGTTTTTGCTTGGCTACAAGGAGGATATCTCCGAACCGCTTCTTAGCCTTGAGGATGAAATTGCATCACAAATCATGCTCGAAGCGATTGCGGGCAAATCCTCGCCGCTTTTCAAAAAACTGCTTGACGAGGAGCTTATTGACATGGGCTTCGGTTCGGAGCTTTTCAACGGCTTCGGCTTTTCGTGCGTAATGCTCGGAGGAATAAGTGCGGACCCCGAAAAAACCGCATCAACTCTCCGCGAAGAAATCAAACGCATCCAAAAGGATGGCATTGACCCCGCGGCGTTTGACAGAGCAAAGCGCAAGCTTTACGGCAGAATGGTTATGGGCTATAATGATATTGACGACACGGCAAATTTGATGATGAATCTTTATTTCAACGAATATGAGCCGTTTGCGGAGCTTGAAGCCTGCAAGAGCGTAACGCTTGAAAAGGCGCAGGAAAGGCTCGCGGTGCTCAAAGACGATGCCGTGGCTCTTTCGATTATCAGCCCTATTTAATCGTAGAAAGGAATAACAAAATGTCGGATTATACAGTTGTTTATTTTGCCGGGCTTGAAAGAGGCTTCAGCGTGCCGAGCGTGCTTGCCGATTTTTCAATATTCGGCATGGATGTTCAGATTAAATTTTACGGCGCAATTATTGCATTCGGCTTTCTGCTTGCCGTGCTTTTCGGCGGCAGAATGGCTTATAAATGGAAAATGAGCCTTGATAAAATGGTTGATGTTCTCATTTACGGCACTCTTGCAGGCATAGTAGGCGCAAGGCTTTATTATGTTTTTTCAAAATGGGATTATTACGGCGAGCATCTTTCCGAAATCCCCAAGATTTGGGAGGGCGGCCTTGCCATTTACGGCGGAATTATCGGCGGCATCCTTGCGGCGTTTATTGTTTGCAAGGTCAGAAAGATGAATTTCTGGAATCTGCTTGACATTGCCTGCATGAGCCTGCTTATCGGGCAGGGCATCGGACGCTGGGGCAACTTCACAAACCAAGAGGCTTTCGGCGTTAACACCGACCTGCCCTGGGGCATGTGGAGCGAAAAGGTTGCCGAGGATATAACGCGAAACCAGGCTCTTTATGCCGAAAAGGGATTTTCCGTTGACCCCAATCAATTCGTTCACCCCACGTTCCTTTATGAATCAATCTGGTGCCTTTTAGGCGTTCTCGTGCTTTATATCATCTGCCGCAAGGCAAGAAAATTCAGCGGTCAGATAGCTCTCTGCTACGGCGTATGGTACGGCGTTGAGCGCATGATTGTTGAAGGTCTGCGCACGGACAGCCTTTATATTGCAGGCACGGCAATCAGAGTTTCGCAGGCGCTTTCTGCAGGAATCGCCCTTGTCTGCGCTGTGCTTCTTGTTGTGCTTTTAATAAAATTCATAAAGCATCCCAAGCCTATTGACGGTGTTGATTATTTTCTTGAAGAAGAACTGAAAAAAGCTAAAGTGGAAAGGACGGATTCCAATGGCAAAGATATTTGACGGCAAGGCTGTCAGAGAATATAACCTTGACAAAATTGCCGAGCAGGTTGAAAAGCTCAAAGAAAAGGGCGTTTTACCCACTCTTGCGGTTATTATTGTCGGCAACGACCCCGCAAGCCGAATTTATGTTAACAACAAAAAAGCGGCGTGTGAAAGAACGGGAATGCGCTCACTCGAATACGCTCTTCCCGAAGAAACAACTACCGAGGAGCTTTTAGAGCTTATCGACAAGCTTAATGCAGATAAAGAGGTTAACGGCATTCTCTGCCAGCTTCCCGTACCCAAGCATATCGATAAAAACGCCGTGCTTGAAAGAATACTCCCCGAAAAGGATGTTGACTGTTTCCACCCCGAAAACGTGGGCAGGCTTTCAATCGGCAACGGTGAGCTTGTGCCCTGCACCCCGATGGGCATGGTAAAGCTTCTCGAATATGAAAACATAGACCCCACGGGCAAGCACTGCGTAATAATCGGCAGGAGCGATATCGTCGGCAAACCTATGGCAATGCTTATGCTTGCACGAAACGCAACCGTTTCAATCTGCCACTCCAAAACGGTTAACCTTGCCGAAATAACAAGGCAGGCGGATATTCTTGTTGCGGCTGTCGGCATAGCAAAATTCGTTAAAGCCGATATGGTTAAAGAGGGCGCAATAGTGCTCGATGTCGGAATGGACAGAGATGAAAACGGCAAGCTCTGCGGCGACGTTGATTTTGACGAGGTCAAGGAAAAGGCTTCATTCATAACCCCCGTGCCCGGCGGCGTGGGACCCATGACGATTGCAATGCTGATGAGAAACACTCTCACGGCGGCAGATATACAAAACAGATAAGGAGAGAAAGAAATGACAAGAAAACTTTACAGAAGCAGAACGGATAAAAAGCTTTTGGGTGTTCTGGGCGGCATCGCAAAATACTTTAATATTGATGCAACAATTTTAAGGATTATCTATGTTTTGCTTGCACTTTTTGCAATAGGCAGCCCTATACTTATTTATCTTATCGCGGCTCTTATTATTCCCGAGGAGCCCGAAAACCCCGAATATCAGGAAGCAAATTATCAGCCCGTTGACGATAATAAATAATATTTAAAAAATCATAAAAAAGATTTGACAACACTTGATTGTTGTGCTATAATCTTTCATGCCGCATATTCGGGGCGGGTGAGTTATGCCCAAAAACAGGCTTTGCCTGTGCCTCCGGTAACCCACTTATAAGAGTTACAAGAATAGCGAGTCTATAAGAAAAGGAATGAATTCCGAATGTACGCAATTATCGAAACAGGCGGCAAGCAGTACAAGGTTGAAGCCGGCGATGTTATCTACATCGAAAAGCTTGGCGCTGAAGAAGCAAGCGAATACACCTTTGATAAGGTAATCGCTGTCGGAACCGACGACGGTATCACCGTTGGCGCTCCCTACGTTGCAGGCGCAAGCGTTTCTGCAAAGGTTGTTAAGAACGGCAAGGCAAAGAAAATCACCGTTATGACCTACAAGCCCAAGAAGAACTCCAAGAGAAAGATGGGCCACAGACAGCCTTACACAAAGGTTGAAATCTCTGCAATCAACGCATAAGCATCTGACCTATGATAAAGGTCAAATTCTTAATCGGTGACAGACAGCACAAAGGCTTTGAAATAAGCGGTCATGCGGGGTTTGCCGAAAGCGGCAAAGACATAATCTGCGCGGCGGTTTCCTCGGCGGCTTATATGGCTGCCAACACAATAACCGATGTTATCGGCGCAAATGCCGATGCAGCGGCAGAGGACGGCGCAATGAGCATAACCCTTAATCAGCCCGACGAAAGAGCCGAAACCGTGCTCAAGGGGCTGGAGCTTCACTTAACGGAGCTTTCAAAGCAGTATCCCGACAACATCAAAATAATCTACGGAGGTGTAAAGAATGCTTAAGATAAATGTTCAGCTTTTCGCTCATAAAAAAGGTATGGGTTCAACCCGTAACGGCCGTGATTCAGAGTCCAAAAGACTCGGTGCAAAGAGAGCAGACGGTCAGTTTGTTCTTGCAGGCAACATCCTTGTAAGACAGAGAGGCACACATATCCATCCCGGCAACAACGTTGGTAAGGGTTCGGACGACACTCTCTTCGCTCTCATCGACGGCACAGTTAAGTTCGAGCGTATGGGCAAAGACCGCAAGAAGGTCAGCGTTTACGCTGTTGAGCAGTAATTTACCGTAAAAAATTAATCCGCTATGCAAATCGCATAGCGGATTTTTTATGTCTTAAATCTTTATTTCGTTAAACGGAGAAGTATATCAAGCTTATCCATGGCGCGTTCAAATATTTCCGCAAGAACAACGGTTATTGCAAGGCTTGCGGCGGCAAAGAGAAATGGCTTGCCGTTCATGCCGAAGTGGGTTAATATCATCATCGGGATTCTTTGCAGAATATAAATTCCGAAAACTCTTTTGCCGAACCATTGAAGAATGCTGTTATTTATGCTTATTCTCATGGAAAGCAGGGAGATGAGTATTGCAAAGAAAAGAGCGGCGGGAACAAAAATTACGCGGCTTTTGCCGTAAAGCGGGAGTATATACATCAAAACTCCGAAAACCGCTCCAACCGCTGCCGTGGCTGCAAGCCATTTGCCTGCGCTCGGAAGCAGAGCCTTGTCGATATGCGGCTTTGCGAGCGCGTACCACATTCCGAGCGGATAGCAAAGCAGGGTGTCATACCACCAATATTCATTCTTTTTAACGATAACGAGAATTGCCAAAGCTGCCGCGGAAAGGATTGTTGTGATAACCGTGCCGAGAACAATGCGTTTCTTGACAAATATAAACGCCGCATAGGTTATTAAATAAAGAATTATAATAACAAATATGAACCAAACGCTGTTGCCGACTGCATCAAGCCCGATGAAGGAAAGCAGCAGCTTTTTTATTGAATAGTTTCTGCCGAGAGCAAGCCCCGTGAAATAGAAAATAAGAATTGCAATGTCATAGTGGAGCAAAACCTTGAATGCGCGCTTTGTGGGAAGCGTTTTTACATAGCCCTCTTTTTTTGAAAGACCGAGCAAAACGCCGTAGCCCGAATAAAAAAGGAACATAACAACCATAAGCTGTCCCAAAAACAACATGAAGTTCTGGAACGGAGCGCTGTAGGGGTCATTTGCAAGGTCGATATACTGCCTGACATGCGAGAGTAAAACTATGATAACGAATATGCCTTTTATCGAGCCGGTTTTTTGAGGGGACATATAATCCTCAAAGCCGTTTTTGCCGCTGAATTTAATCCCCAAAAGGCAGAGAGCCGCAAGCATCACAAGAAAGAAAGCCATAGTGCCTCCTTATATATTAAAGATACATTCTGTTGTAACGGGGTTTGAAATCAAGAGAGCCGTCTGCGCGCAGGGTCGTTACCGTTACACCCTCAACCCATTCGCTTTCGGGCTTGCCGGTTTTATCGCCGAGATTATAGACGGCGTAGCCGCCGGGGAGGCTGTAAACAAGATAAACGCCCTTGTATTTTGCGCACCAGTCGTTAACGTGGTCATGGCCGCTGAATACCGCCTGGGTGCTTCCTTTTTCAAGAATTGCATCAAACATGCCGCTGTTGTAAGCTGAGCTGCCGACGCTTTCATACTGCTTACCGTAAAGAATTTCGCATTCGCCTGAGGGGACATAGCTGCCGTTTTCGTCAAGCTTGAATGCGTGAGCGTATTCGGGAATGGGAATGTGCATATACATCATGGATTTGACTTCGCCGTATTTCTTTTTGAGCGTGTCAATTTCGTTTTTATAAAAATCAATCTGTTCAGTTTTGAGGAAGTCATAACCGTTCATATCTGCGGGTATGTTATATTTTTCTCTGTCGCGGTCAAGAATATCACGGCCGGAGTCAAAGAAAAACAAGGTTTTCAAAAGCCTGCCGCCCTCGCCGAGAATATTGACCGTGTAGTTGCCGTAGCCGAAAAGCTCATCGGGACCGAATTTGCAAAGGCAGTGGTCATAGTCGCAAAAGCTTTTCCAAAGAAGCCACTTGTAGAAGCCTCTGTCCTCGCGGGTTTCATGGTTGCCGAAAACGGCAGTCCAATATACGCCGATTTCTTCCATCATCTGCGCAAACTGTATTGCATCAATCTGCTGATATTTGGAAAGAATGTTGTCACCCGTAAGCACAACAAGGTCGGGCTTAACCTCCTTGATGTGGCGCACAAAACGGTCAACAGCTTTTGTGTTGATATCATGGTCAACATCAAAATGAAAATCGGTTGTGGAAACAATAACAAAATCATCGTTCTTTATATTGCCGTTTTCATCCACCTTGGCGATGGTTGTTGAATAATCGTTTTGAGAAATAATTTTAACATCCGTTCCGATTTTTGCGGGATTTGCCCTGCTGCAAAAGAGCGATTTCGGTCTGCGGCCGCCGCTGATTTTATAAATCAGCTTTGCAACAGCCAAATGGATGCGCACTGCGCTTTGTCTGATAAAACCCCAGATTTTGTACATTTTAATCACCTCGGTTGAAATTCAAATATATTATAGAATTTAGTTGTTTTATTGTCAATTACCGTGGAGATTTTTTTGAAAAATATGTAAAAAACTCGGATAAATCACGTTGCGCAAGGCGTGATGGTTTCAATTTTATTTTAGTTTGTGCTCATAAGTGACAAGGATATTTCATAGCAATAATCCATGTTTTCAATCGGTCTGAAATAAACTGCATTATTGCAAATCAGAATATCTCCCAACAGATAATATCCTGCAAACTCCTCACAATCCATACAAACAGTAAAGGTTTCCGTAATATTATCGTTTATACTGAAATAGTCTGTTGGTTTTGCGTTTTGAACATTTTCAAGATAGCTTGTTACCTTTTCTACATCATACAAAAAATTCTTTTGATTTACCGCTTCTCCGAGATAACGCATTGAAACCGTGCGATTCATTGCTTCCTTCACCGAGGGTATATCTTCGGCTTTGAACGATGCATAAACATAATTTGCTCCTAGTGTGTTGTAGTTATAAATAACATTTTCATAATCGGTTTTTCGTATAAGACCGAGTCCCTCTCTGCCGATTATATCCCCCTCAATGCCCGATTCCTGAGCAAACAAAACAAAATCAGGGGGGATTTTATTAGTGTCGATATATGAATAATATCTGTCGTTGTAAAGAATGTAATTGCCTTCTCTCAAATCGGGAATCAAGGTGAGATAAAGAGTCGGAATAATAATTGTAATCATGAAACAAAAGATTAATGCAGTAGCAACCGTTCTTATTATACCCTTCTTTTTCACTCGCAGAATTTCCCTTAAAGCATCAATAATATTCTGTTCCGCCGCTGTTTCTTTTTCTTTAGGTTTGTTTATTTTTCCGCTTAAAACATCGTTGATTGTAACATTGAATATTTTTGCGATTTCTTCAATCGTTTCGATGTCGGGATAACCTTTGCCCTTTTCCCATAGTTAAGGATATTGGTTAATCAATTTTGCCTATGAAGCGAAAATATATATCAATTTTTCGCTGATTAAGGCACATATCGTTTTTCGTTGCTTCGTGAACAACGATTTTTTCAATCAGAGTATTCAGAAGTTCGGCGGTCAGTTCAGTTGGAATTGAAAACTGTTTAATCAAAGCAATCCATTTCTTTGCGTTATCTACCGTTTCCTTTTCGGTTGCAAGCTCGGTTTCAAGATTTTCAATTCTCTCATCAAGCTCTTGCTGTTCCGTCTGAAACTTCTGTGACATCATATTAAAGTTGTATTCCGTGATGCGTTCGTTTGCCCAATCCTCATACATCTTTGCGAAAAGTCGGTCAACCTCGGCTTTTCGCTTTTTTGCTTTGTTCAGTTCATCTGTTTGCTTTTTGAACAAAGCGGCTTTTTCTTTTGTGCCAGACTGTATGAGAATTTCAAGCAGTTCGTCTTCGTTTCGTTGTGCATATTCCGCCCAATAGCGAAGTCTTAAAAGAACATATGAATACAGAACATCGTACCGCAGATAGTGAGAAGTGCAAAGCTTACCTTTTAATCCGTATTGTCTGTACGAAGAACAAACATAGTATTTTTTCGGGGTTTTGTTCTGAGTATTATTCGCAAAGCTCATTGCTTTCCCACAATCGGAACATTTTATAAGACCTGAAAATATCTGCGTAGTTGCATCTTTCATTTTCCGTTTTCTTGAAGCAATCTGTTCCTGCACTTGTTCAAAAACCTCTTTTGAAATGATGGCTTCGTGAGTGTTTTCAACTTTAAACCATTCTTCCTGCGGTTTTCGTATTTTCTTTTTGTTCTTGTAAGATATGTTTGTCTGTTTGTTGTGGATAGTGTTGCCGATGTAGGTTTCATCTTTCAGGATGCTTTTGATTTGACAAGTTGTCCATTGATAACTCTTTTCAATCGGCTGATTTGCATAGATGTTTGCAAATGTTCCATATCGGGTGTAGTTAAACCAACCCGGGGTCGGTACTTTTTCGTCGATCAAAGCCCTTGTAATTTTTGCTGAACCCGCACCGTGTACCGCTAAATCAAAAATCTTTTCGATAATCCATCGGGTTTCCTCATCAATTATGAGTTTGTTGCGGTTATTGGGGTCTTTTTTGTAACCAATCGGTGCGTATGTGCAGATTTTTTCACCTGCGGCAAACTTTGCTTGAAGAGCAGCTTTAACTTTTCGGCTTGTGTCTTTTGCAAACCATTCGTTGAACAAATTTTTGAAAGGAACAAAATCACTTAATCCCTTTTCTGTATCTTCGTTTTCTGTAACGGCGATATACCGTATTTGTTTTTCGGGGAATACAAATTCAAGATAATAGTCCATCATTACGTGTTCTCTGCCGAAACGGCTGAGGTCTTTGGTAACGATGCAGTTGATTTTGCCTGCTTCAACATCATTCATCATTCTGATAAATGCAGGTCTTTCAAAATTTGTTCCGCTCCATCCGTCATCTATGTACTCGTCAACAACATTCAAGTTGTTGTCTTTTGCATATTGACGGAGAATAGTGCGTTGTGTTTCGATTGACACGCTATCGCCGTAGTTTTCATCATCACGGCTCAATCTCATATATAGAGCAGTATTATAAAGTTGTTTCAAAATAAAAATCTCCTTTCGTAGAAACAACCCACGCTTATAATACTTTCAAACATATTATAAAGCAGTTGTGAGTTTTATTCAAGGCTATTTATCGGACAGTTACATTTGTTTTGCCTGATAAATAATAAATTCTTCAATGAGTTGGTCGATTGTTTTGCCCTTATCTGCAAAATGTTCTGATACTTCAATCAGTTCTCCGTCACAGACGAAATAAAGTTTTCCGTCATCATCCTTAAGATAAAAGCAGTCGGGAAGAAACTGTGGTTTGCAAATCTCCTTCCATTTATCAAGCCAATATTTTTTGCATTCGTTTTCAAAAGATTTTGGAACAGTTTCTGTGAAATCGTAACATTCGCAAAGATTGATGTTCTCATTTTCATAATCGTTTTCGTTTTTCATAAATTTATTACTCCTTTATTCAATACTGTGCTTTTGTGTTTTGATATTTTGTCTTTCGGTTTGAGGTTGGTTTTGCTCTGCTGCTTTGACATTTGCCATAACAACCGAAATGATATATTTTGCTCGTTTGAGTTCTTCAAGGTTGCCGTAGTTGCTTTCAATCAAAGCTTCATCGGCGGCTTTTTCTGTTTGCAAATTTTCGATTTCGGCTTTCAGAGATTTGCTTGTTGCATTCGGGTTTTCGTCAATCCAACGTTTCGCTCGGTAGAAAGAATTTAACTCCTTGCTGTGTTCGGTTTTGAATTTATCTCTGCCGAAATTCTTTTTGCTGTATTCATCTGCAACGGATTTATATTTTAGATAATCGCCGAGGAATTTAATTCCCTTTTTGAGTTCTTTAATTTTGTCATCAGCAGAATCAATACGGCTTTGAATTTCGGAAACTTCTTCAATCATTTCCCACAAAGAATCTGCGGTAGTGATGTTACGTTGCTGAAGAAATGTTACTATCTGTGAAACTTGCTTCAAATCAACTGCCAAATCATTGTTGTAAAAATATCGGTTCTTACCATTGTGAGCTTCTTGTCGTGAGTTCAGATAGTCGATGAGAACATCTGCGATTGTCGGTTCTTTTTCTTCTTTGAGTTCGGAAAGAATTTTCTTGATTTCTTCAATCCATTCTTTCAATTCCGCAAGTGCTTTTCGTAAATGTTTTCTCACAGAGTTGAATTTAACAATGTCACGATTCAGAGTGCCGAGAATTGTTACTTCACCTCTGCGTTCCATTTCCGATGCAGCGGGTCCGAGATGAACTGTCGGAACTAAATCTATTCCCTGCCGTTCATAAGAACGTATATCAATTCTTTCGGGTCGATTGTTTTTCTCGAGATAATAATTTACTTTTTCTTCCCATGCGTGCCGCCAGATTTCCGCATTTTCTCTTTTGTTCCAATCAACTGTATCTTCACGGTGACTACCGATTCTGTTTCCGTGTTCATCGAGGTCATAAACCTTTCTGCATTTTGAAAGCCACTTTCCGTTTTCATCAATCGCTCTCATTGTCAGCATAATATGTGTGTGCGGATTGCCGTCACCTTTATCGTGAACGGCGAAATCGCAACACATTCCTTTTGAAACAAATTGCTC
>JAGAOT010000007.1 GCA_017623615.1 Clostridia bacterium
CAGGCAAATCGAAGGCAGGCAGAGGCACTTACAAGCGCGCTCTTCCCTTCTTCACAATGAGATTTGACTGCCTCGACAGCGCACTCGGAATTCTTATGGGCACCGCAGATATGCTTGAATTCACCAAGGAAAGCAAGCTTATCATGGACGGCGCACCCGAATTCGGCGCACAGATTGGCGACTACATGATGAAGGTCGGCGACTACGCAAGATAATTCAATAAAGCTAATCGGCTTGCTGGGATTCCCCCGCAAGCCGATTTTTTGTTTACAATGTTCTCTTTAAATAGACCGCCACACCCATTACCCGCCTTACGCCTCTGTCCATTGCCTTTGCTGTTCATCGATTTAAAGCGTGAAACCGTGTTTTGTCGGTAACCGTTCCGTAGGGGTCGATGCCCACACCGACCCTTGCACAGACCAAAGGGCACACCCTTACTGCACCTGCTCCGGATAATTTATCAATTTAAAGCGTGAAACGACGTTGGGAACAAGCCTTGTCGGTGCACTCGGAACGACACAGAGGTCGTTCCCTACATTGTCGCCGTAAATTGCATTAAAATTCCGAAAAAATCGCCCCACAATATTGAAACAACTGCTGATAAACCCCAATATGCGTAGGGGCGGATATTATCCGCCCGCAAAAAACATCATTTTTATTCAGTATTCTTTAAAATCAACAGGGTCGATGCGTGCATCGACCCTTATCAAACAAACAATACGCGTTGGGAACTGCTTGCTCCCGCCGCTGTAATTTAAAATGTTTTAACTAATTCTTTAAGATATTCCTTGAAGCCCTCGCCGATTTCGGGGTGGTCAAGTGCAACCTCGCAGTTAGCCTTCATAATGCCGAGCTTGTTGCCCATGTCATATCTCTTGCCGTCAAAGTCATAGGCAAGCAGCTTGTCGTTCATGCCGAGCTCGGTGAAAACATCGGTCAGATAAAATTCCTCGCCCTCGGGGGTTGCGGCAAGACCTTTTTCGATAAGCTCAAAGGTTTCGGGCGGCAAAACAACTCTGCCGAGAATGGCGAAAAGCGAAAGAATCTGGTCGTCTGTGGGCTTTTCAATAATGCGGCGGCAGGTCATTGCTCTGTCCTCGCCCTCGATGGGAGAAACGTCAAGCGTGCAGTAAAGCTTGATAAGCTCCCTTGTAACCTCTTTAACGCCAACAACGCCTTTGCCGTATTTTTCGTAGCAGCGGGTAAGCTGGGCTGTAACGGGGTCGTCGGAAACTATAACGTCGTCGCCGTAAAGCACGGCAAACGGCTCATTGCCGACAAAGCTCTTGCCGCAGAGAAGCGCATGGGCAAGACCCTTTGTTTCTTTCTGACGGATAAAATATATGTTGGCAAGGTTGGCGCAAGCCTTAACGTCCTCGTAAAGCTTTGCCTTTGAGGGATTGCCCTTAAGACCCGCTTCAAGCTCGAATGCATGGTCAAAATGGTCCTCAATCGCGCCCTTGCCGCGGTTTGTGATGATAAGAATATCTTCAATTCCTGCTGCAACCGCTTCTTCAACGATATACTGAATTGCAGGCTTGTCAACGATGTTGAGCATTTCCTTGGGGACTGCCTTTGATGCGGGTAAAACTCTTGTTCCCAGACCCGCTGCCGGGATAATCGCTTTTCTGACTTTCATGATGTTTCCTCCACAATGTTAATAGTTAAGTGAAAAGTTAAAAGTTTCGGATAGGCTACGACTATGACCGATTTAAATGGGTGTGGGCGATGCCCACCCTTAACTCTTCACTTTTCATTTTTCATTCTTCACTATAAATATTTAAAAACTGTTCATTATAAAATCTGCCGCGTAAACCAGAACGCTTATCAGCATGTTTTCGCCCAAAAGGCTTGCCGCGAAAGCGAGCGGTGCAAGACCTCCGCGCCTTGTAATCATAACCTTGCGCAGGTTTTCTTCGCGCACGCTGTCGTTGATTATCTTCATATCCGCAACAATCTTTTTATAATAGAAAAGGTCGGCGGTCAGCGCGCAGATAAGGCGTAAAACAACCGTTACCGCCGCCATAACAAGCATCGGCTTTTTGATTTTGCTCACAAATTCGTTGCCGATGCGGATAACATCCTCTTCCGCGGCGGCAAGCTGTTCTTCGGTAGCGTTTTCAAGGTTGAGGGCGGAAATCGCGTTGGAGTATTCCGTTGCGGCATCCAGAAGCTGATTTGAAAAGCCCGTGAGAAGCATTGACGAGGTTACGAACATAATCATAAAGAAAATGCCGATTTTATAAAGCTTTCTGTAGAAAAACCAGTAGGGCGCAAAAAAGAACGCCGCAAAATTGAACGAAAGCTTTTTGCCGTTTGCAAAGCGTTTGAACTTTGGCAGATATCTGTGCGCGCTTGCCTGAACAAAAAGGGCAAGGTCGTCTGCTTTATGTTCGCCGATAAGCTCATCGGGAGCTATATCCGAATTGCGCAGGTAGGGATTGGTTCCGAAAAATGTGCCCGTGCCCTGAAGCGGAGCGCCGCAGTTTTTGCAATGGCGCGCATCGTTGTCGTTTTGAGTGCCACAAAAGCTGCAGGTTTTGGGGCCGTTGTTGTTTTCTTCTCCGAAAAGTGCGCCGCAGTTGCCGCAATGCAGGCTGTCGGCGGGGTTTTCGCTGCCGCAGATGTGGCAGGTTTTGGAGTCGCCCGCAGGGGTTGTGTCTTCATTATTATTACGCGCTGTTTCCCCTTTTTGCCAAACATAGCCCGATGCATGGAGCGAATCGTTGGCGCAGTGACCCGCCTGCATCCAGCATTCTCTGTGCTGCGGGGTTGCACACACGGGGCAAACAACTATATCCTCGCCCTCCGCAAGCGGTTTTCCGCAATGGGGGCAGGTTTGATTGCTGTAGTTCAACGGATATCTTCCTTTCACATACGTTTCGAAACAATAATACATCATATATTTTAACTAATTATTGGATAAATTGCAATTATTAATTAAAAAATATTTAAACTTCTTTACAATCCTTTATTTTTTAGTTATAATATACGATGAAAAATTATGCATCAGGAGATTTTTTATGGTTCAGTTTGAAGAATTAAGGCTTGCTCTGCTCGATTATGAAGAAAAGCTCGGTCAGCTTCGCGAGGCACTCGGTCTTGACGCCATGAATGCCGAAATTGAAGCTCTTGAGGCGCAGACCGCCGAGGAGGGCTTTTGGAACGACCTTGCAAATTCTCAAAAGGTTCAGCAGAGAATAAGCCAGCTTAAAAATAAGGTCAGCGCATATAACGCGCTCGAAAACGATTTTAACGATACGCTCGTGCTCATTGAGCTTTCAAACGAAGAAGAGGACCTCGACATGTTTGACGAATGTAAGTCGGGCGTTGATGCTTTTGTTTCAAAGCTTGATGCCATGACTTTGAGCACCCTGCTTTCGGGCGAATATGATGCAAAGAACGCCATTCTGACCTTCCACGCAGGTGCGGGCGGAACAGAGGCGCAGGATTGGAACCAGATGCTTGTCAGAATGTATCAGCATTGGGGCGAAAAGCACGGCTTTAAAATCAGCATGCTTGACTTCCTTGACGGCGACGAAGCGGGTCTTAAATCCGCCGTTCTGCTTGTTGAGGGCGAAAATGCATACGGCTATCTCAAAGGCGAAATGGGCGTTCACCGCCTTGTTCGCGTTTCTCCGTTCGATTCATCGGGCAGACGCCACACTTCCTTCGCTTCTCTTGAAGTTATGCCCGAAATCGATGACACCGTTGAGGTTGAAATAAACCCCGACGATTTGAAGATTGACTATTACCGCTCCAGCGGCGCAGGCGGACAGAAGGTTAACAAAACCTCGTCGGCAGTCCGTATCACCCACATCCCCACGGGCATTGTCTGCGCATGCCAGGTTGAAAGAAGCCAGCATCAGAACCGCGAGGTTGCAATGAAGATGCTCAAATCAAAGCTTATCGAAATCAAGGAAAGAGAGCATCTTGACAAGATTGACGATATCAAGGGCGAGCAGAGAGAAATTGCATGGGGCAGCCAGATTCGCTCCTATGTTTTCATGCCCTATACCCTTGCGAAAGACCACAGAACGGGCTTTGAAGCGGGCAACATCAACGCCGTTATGGACGGCGAAATTGACGGCTTCATCAATGCCTATCTCAAAATGGAATCGCTGAAGGATAACGCAAATTAAATTTTCCGTAGGGGTCGATGCCCACATCGACCCTTGCAGACCATAGGGCTGCAAACTGTTCATGTTAACCGCATTAAAAATAACATTGGTTTTTATTTGCCAATGTTTTTTGCATGAAACTTTGCCGCGGCGAAAAGATGCGCCTTAGGCGCATAAGGGACGATGTGGGCATCGTCCCCTACAAACAACGTATCAATCGGAGGTGCATGCATGAAACTGATTGACATTTCAAGAAAGTTTTTTCAGTCCGATGTTTATCCCGGCGACCCCGAGCCGGAATACGAGCAGCTTTGCGAAATCGGTGACAGCTCCGAATGCAATCTGACGGCTGTGCATGCGTGCTCACACACGGCAACCCATGCGGATGCACCCCTGCACTTTATATCGGGCGGCAAGCCGATTGACGAAATGCCGCTTGATGCATACATAGGACCTTGCACGGTTTTGCAGGTGCCCGCGGGAGTTATAACGGGCGAATATGTTGACCGCCATTTCCCCGAAAAATGTGAGCGTTTGCTCATAAAAGGCGGCGGCAAGGCGTTCTTTATGGACTCCTCGGCGCAGGAGCTTGCGGACAGAGGTCTGCTGCTTATCGGCACGGACTCCCTTTCCGTTGGCTGCAAGGGCAACCAAACGGGTCCGCACAAGGCTTTTTTGCAAAATTCCGTTGCCGTTTTGGAGGGGCTTGACCTTTCAAAGGTTGAGCCGGGCAGCTATTTCCTTTTCGCTCCCCCCGTTCTTTATGACGGGCTGGAGGGTGCGCCCGTTAGAGCAGTTCTTATCGAGGACTACATTTTCTGGGCAAAGCGTTCATAACATCTGTATTCAAAAAGAATACTTCCATCCGAGGTGTGAAATGAAACGAGCATTTGATTTTACGGTGAGCCTGCTGCTCATCATTGTTCTGTTCCCCGTGTTTGTGCTGATAAGCCTTATCGTGCTTATCGATGCGGGAACACCCGTTATTTTCAGGCAATACCGTGTCGGCAAGGATAACAAGCTTTTCTATATTTATAAATTCCGCACAATGCGCAGGAATGCAAGAAACGCCGCCACTGCCGACCTTAAGGATGCCGACAGACTGATAACAAAAAGCGGCAGATTTTTGCGCAAAACCAGCCTTGACGAGCTTCCTCAGCTTGTTAACGTGCTTTTGGGCGACATGAGCTTTGTCGGCCCGCGTCCGCTGATTCCCGAAGAAAAGGAAATCCGCGCGCTGCGCAAAAAATATAACGTCTATTCCGTTCGCCCCGGCATAACCGGCTGGGCACAGATTAACGGCAGGGACAAGCTCACAATAGATGAAAAAGCCCTGTTTGACAAAGAATACATTGACAAACAGAGCATAGGCTTCGATATTAAAATTTTATTTAAAACTGTTTTGGTTGTTCTCAAAAGAGAAAACATAGCCGAGGGCGGCGAGCCGAATAATAAACGCAATATTTAATTGAGTGAAAAGTGAAAAGTTAAGGGTGGGCGTTGCCCACAGCCAATATAATAATTCGGTCATAGGCGGAGCCTATCCGAAACTCTTCACTATTCACTTTTAACTCTTCACTTATTATGCTACACCCAGATATTCTTCAAAGCATTCGCCGCTTGCCTTCATTTCCTTTGCGGTTTCAACGCCGACATATCTCCAATGCCACGGCTCATAGATTATTTTGGTTATATCCTGCTTATCCTCGGGGCAGCGCATGATAAAGCCGTAGTCCGCGGCGTTTTCGCAAAGCCATGCAAATTCTTCGGTTTCTTCAAAATTCTGCTCAAGGCTGCAGATATCCATTGCAAGCCCCGCGTTATGCTCGCTTGTTCCGGGCGGAAGAATAATTGTTGCCGCCATTTGGGTTGCCTCAATTTTTCCGTAACCTTGGTCGATATAAAGCTGAATTTTATTTTTAAAATTCCTTTGCTGGCGTTCAACCGAGCGATAGCCCGAAACGGGCATAAGCTCAATGCCGTCATCAAGCGCGGCAAGATACATTTCATTGTAATGCGGCGCAACGCGGTAATCAAGCTTAAGGCTGTCGGGGTCGGAGGTTATGCAGGGCGCAAGCTCAACTTCGAAATCCTCGGGCAGGATATAATCTCTGTTGACAAGCAGCATTTTCCAATCCTCAATATCAACATTTGCATAAGCAGGCTCAAAGCCCGCATATGCATATTCATAATCCTCGATTTTATCGGGCTCGGTTGTTTCAACGGGAGCAAAAACCTGCTCGGTGCGCGAAACATCGGCGGTTGTGTCCGCGGCGGTTGAATCTGTGACCGTTAAGTCGGTGACAGTTGAATCGGTGATTTTTAAGTTATCGTCCTCAAAAAGAGAGGAGATTCCGTAGCCTACAAGCACAACGGCAAGAATGCCGAAAAGAATTAAACTCAATGTTTTTTTCATCTGTCATACCTCAATAAATTTATTGGCACATATATTTTAATCGGAATACGGGCGGTTGTCAAATAAAAACCGCATTATTCATAAAAATATTACTTTTTCTCAGGGAAGGAGTGTTTGTTTTTGAAAGCAAACGAAAGCGTTAAAAACTATCAGTCCGAAAGGCGAATGTATGCCAACTATGCCGCAAGAAGCATAAAAAAGGTGTGCAAGGAAATCGGCCCCAGATTTTCAGGCAGCGAGCAGGAAAAAAAGGGCATCGAATACATGGCAGAGGAGCTTAAAACCTGCTGCGACGATGTGAAGATTGATTCTTTTTCCGTTCACCCCAAGGCATTCCTCGGCTGGATTCCCCTCTCGGTTGTTTTGATGAGCATTTCATCGGTGCTGTTCTTTGTTGCGCAGCAGTTTGAGATAACCCCGCTGTTTTATGTTCCGGTTGCATTTGCGGCAGTCTGCATTTTCTTCATCATCACCGAATTTCTTTTCTACAGAGAAACTCTCGACAAGTTTTTGCCGAAAAAGACTTCATACAACACCTACGGCGTGCGCAAGGCTTCGGGCGAAACAAAACGCCGCATAATTTTCTCCGGTCATGCTGATTCCGCAATGGAATGGCGTTTCACCTACTACGCAAACGGCAAGCTGCTTTACCCCGTTGTCGGCGGCGCGCTTATCGGCGTTCTTTTCTGCACTGTCTGCAGCATTATTGCTGTTGTTAAAAGCTTCACCGACCCCGAATTTGTTACCTCAAAAGCAGTTGATATTTTGAGCTACATTATGCTCGGATTTATTGTTTTCTTTATCGGCGCATCCTTCTTCTATGACAAAAAGCGCATCGTTGAGGGCGCAAATGACGACCTTTCGGGCTGCTTCACTTCAATCGCCGTTCTCAAATTCATGCAAGATAACGACATCCGCTTTGAAAACACCGAGGTTGTTGCCCTTTGCACAGGCTCCGAAGAGGTCGGCCTGCGCGGCGCAAAGGATTTCTGCAAAAAGCACGGCAAGGAATTTTCGGACGTTGAAACCGTTTATGTTGCGCTTGACACCATCCGCGACTTTGACCACATGACCATATATAATAAGGATATGACGGGCACGGTCAAAAACAGCCTTGAGGTTTGCAACCTTATTAAAGAGGGCGCAGAGATTGCGGGCTTTGAAAACATTCCGTTCAAAACAATCCCCCTCGGCTCAACCGATGCCGCGGCGGTCAGCAAGAGCAAGTGCGGCATAAAGGCGGCTTCCTTTGTTGCAATGGACCCCACCCCCGCCCGCTATTATCACACAAGGCTTGACACTCACGAAAATATTGACCTCAAAACCATTGAGGCTGCTGTGGGCATCTGCCTTGAAACCGCGTTCCTTTTCGACGAAAAAGGCGTATAAGGTGAATGGAATAATACGAACCGTGATTTTCACGGGCATATTTTCGTTCACCCTTCGTTAAAATACTCGCAAATCCGTCAGGATTTGCTGCGTTTTGTGCCTTGGTTAACCAAAAATCTGCTCCGTGAAAATTCTTCGACCCGAAAGTGAAGAATTTTCTGCCGATTTTTGGTTGTTGAGGTTGCAGGAAGGCTAACGCCTTTCAATGCCGAAACTCCGAAAAGCGGCGAAAATACTCGCTTTCGGGCAGGCTCGGATTACTCCATTCACCTTACTCCTTATGCATTTTCAACAAACGGAGAGCTCATAATTTTTTCACTTTCCACAAAATTTTTTATTTCGTAAAAATTGGCTGTATTTTATCGGCTTATATGTTATAATATTTCCATTATAATCCGTAATCGGCGCGCCGATTGCGAAAGGAGACATAATATGAATAGAAAGATATTGGCATTAATAAGCGTTGTTCTTGTTTTCTCGATGGTTCTCGGCTTTGCAGGCTGTTCCTCAACCGGCACGGAAGAAGAGTCAACAACCACAACAACAATCAATGTTAAAACTCCCCTTCCCACAGACATAACAACTTCTGTTGACGAAGAAAGCAACGTTGTTACAGACACAACCTATTCACCCGAAGCACTTGCTGCCAACACGGCAACAATCTTTGAATACTTCAACCTCCACGTTAACGAGGTTAAGGGCGCAAAGGCTGCTGTTGAAATGAGCCAGGGCAAGAGCATCGAAAAGGCAAAGGATGCGGAGGGCAACGACCTTCCCATGAGCGAAAATGAATATGTCAATGCAGCTATCACCGCTCTTGACAGCTACATGCTCCACACAGACGGCGCAAATATTGAATATGGCGAAGACCTTGCAGCGTTCCTTCCCGTTAAGGGCGCAAGCTATGTGAGCGCAATCACTCTTGACGAGGTTGAAAGCGCAACCTGCGTTGACAACGAGCTTATCAGAACAATCACCGTTAACCTCAAGAGCCCCACACTCCCCGCAACAATCGAAAAGGCATACGACATGGGCAATGTTGACGATGTTCTTGCAGAGTTCAAAAAGGCTGAAAAATATATGACAGTTGCACAGCCCACCCTTGAATATAAGGACTGCCAGATTATCATTACAGCCAATGTTGAAACAGACGAAGTTCTTTCCATCGAATATGTTAAGAACATTGATGTTAAAACAGAAGTAACAGGCACAGGCTCGCTCGCTGACATGGGCACAGTTCCCGTAACCTTCCGTTACAGAAACACCGTTACATATTCAATCGACAGAACAAACCCCGCTGAAACAGCAGCAGCGGCATAAAACAGAGAAAAAAATTACCGCTCGATGAATGCATCGAGCGGTTTTTTAGCATTTTAATGTAGGGGTCGATTCACGAATCGCCCGTGAAAAACCGTGCAAATGAAAACAGGCGGATATTATCCGCCCCTACCCGAAGTTGAAATGCTGTATTGAAACAAAAACCGCCAAACCTTCACGGCTTGGCGGTAATTTTATTTATTAAAGGATTTCACCCATCATCCCGGGCTTTGCGCCTGCGGCGTTGGATTCGTCTGTGTCAATGTGCATTGCGAGAGCAAAGTTGGGGTTAACTCTTACAACAACATCGTCAAAAATGAGGCTTCTGCCGTCGGATTCGAGCTTAACGCAAACAACCTGCTTGTCTTCAAGACCGTATTTTTCTGCATCCGCGGGGGTTGCGTGGATGTGTCTTTTTGCGGAAATAACGCCGCAGTCAATCTCAACCTCGCCCTTGGGGCCGACAAGCTTGCACTTTCCGCTTGAAGCGATGTCGCCGCTTTCGCGAACGGGAGCAACAACGCCGATGCTGCGTGCGTCTGTGAGTGAAAGCTCAACCTGAGTTGAGGGGCGAACGGGGCCGAGGATTGAAACAGCGGGGAAGCTGCCCTTATCGCCGACAACGCCGACTCTTTCTTCGCATGCAAACTGACCGGGCTGTGAAAGGTCCTTTTTGTGAGTGAGCTCATAGCCCTCGCCGAAGAGAATGTCGAGGTCAGCGCGGCTTACGTGAACGTGACGGGCTGAAGTTTCAACAAGAACTTCCTTTTTCATGATAAATCACCTTTTTATAATATTTTAATTTGCTGCGGGCGATTCGTGAATCGCCCCTACTTTTATTTCATATAGGGCGGGGGCTTGCTCCCGCCGTAAATTTTACAGTAAAAGTGACCGCCGAAAAGACGGTCACCGTTAAAATTACCAGTTGATTGTATAGTCGTTCTCGGTTGAGAAGGGAAGAACAACGTCTGTGCCGCTCAGGGGGATATAAAGAGTCCAGTAAAGCATGTAGTTAGCGGAAAGAACGTTGCCTGTTGCGGGGTCAACAGTTACCTGAACTGTGCTTGCGGGGTAACCTGTAGCAACTGTGCCAACGCTGAAAAGGCTCTTGGCGATGCCGGGGATATAACCGTCGATGATGCCGGGAAGAACAGCATTGAATGCCTTGGGAGCATGGCCGTTGCTGTGTGAATAGCCTTCTGAACGGGGGTCATCCTTGGTTGTGATTCTGATAATCCACTTGCCGTCTTTTTCAACAATCTTTGCGTCCTTAACGTCAGCAGCGGTGAGCTTGCTTGCGTATGTTTCGCCTTCAACGGGGAAGAAAGCATTCTTGTCTTCAGCGGAAGTCCATGTAACATTCTTCTTGGAATCGTCTTCGCCCATGTTATCCTTGATAAGGCTCTGACCGATTGAATCAAGTGCGCTGGGGATACCTGTGATTTCGCCTGCAACAGCATGCTTCATGTAGTTTGAGTGAATGCTCTTGGAGTTTTTCTTTGCGTTGTTGATAGCTGTGTTGTAATAAGCAACGATTGCTTCCTTGCCCTCGGGCATAGCGTTTGCAGCTTCTGTTGTTGTTTCGCCGGAAACGTCAGTTGCATCGGCAACAGTTGTGTCTTCAACGGGAGCTGTTGTGTCGTCAACTACAGCGGCAGTTGTGTCATCTGCAGCGGGAGCAGTTGTGTCGTCAACCTCTGCGAAGGGGTCTGCTGTTGTTTCAACGGGAGCTGTTGTGGTTGTTTCGCCGCCGTCCTTGCCGCCGCAAGCTGCGAAAGCAAAAACAAATGTGAGAGCGAGAAGAATGGCAATGATTTTCTTTGACATTGGTTTTTCCTCCTGATATGTAGGTTTTAATGCATATTTTCATTGCGGCGAAACATGTCATATTCCGCCGCAACGGCGTATGAAATAAGTATAATATAAAATTATTATAATTGCAAGAAAAATATTGCATCAATAATAAAAACTTTCGTCGGGGATTGAGCCGCCTATGGGTGCGGGGTCTGCCGAATAAAGAGTTTCAAGTGCCTTTGAAGCGCCCGATTTAAGCGCGTCGGCTTCAAGGAAAGTGATGTTGCTTGAAATAATCGAGTTGTAAGCGGCGGTGTTGTCGGTGAAATATCCGCTGTCGGTCAGCTCTATTGTTGCCTGCTCGATGTTGCCGCCGATATAGTTGACGGAAACCTCGCTGAAGGTCATAAATTCCGAAATAATATCGGGGTTTGCGTTGATATATTCCGTTTTTGCAACAATGCAGCCGTAAACAAGCGGTGATTCATTAAGCTTTCCGAATTCCTTTGCAAAGTTTACGGTTTTGCCGAAAATTGAGGTTGTGGAGGTCTGCTTGTATTCGGTCGTTTCGTCTGTTGCTGCGGTTGACGCGGCGGCTGTTGTTGTTTCCGTTTCAACAACGGTGCCCGCAACAATCTGCGTTGCATAGGGCTCGGGGAGAATATAAATTCCCTTTTTGTCGTCTATCGCCTTTGCAACAAGTGCTTCGGCATCGTCGGAATACTGAATGTCAACATCATTTTCGGGGTCAACACCGTTTTCGGAAAGAACATGGTTTATGATATGCTCGTTCGCCGTGCCCTTGCCGACGGCATAAACTGTCTGACCCTTTAATTTGTCAACGGAGTTGATGCCGCTGTAGCTTGTTACAACATAGAGTGAGCTGAGGGTGATTGCCGAAAGAATTTTTACTCCTCCGTTTGTTTCGTTAAAAAGCTTTGCGGCGGCATCAAGCGGAAGCGCAGCAATGTCCGCCGAGCCGTTTTTGATAAGCTCCGCGGCGTTCTGTGCGTTTGTTACCTCGTATGCATAAGAGCGGTCCGTTTTAAGCTTTTCGAGAGCTATCGTCATGGGCATTTCGGCAACGGCAACCCTTGTTTTAACCTCGCGGATATGGTCTGTGTTTCCTGCGGTAGGTGTCTGCGTAGTGCCCGTGTCGGTGCAGCCCGCAAAGGCGAGAAGCATCGCAAATGCCAGAATAACGGCAAAAAGTCTTTTAGTCATGTCCAAACCTCGTTTCTGTACGATATTATATTAATGTGAAGAGTTAAAAGTGAAGAGTGAAGAGTTTCGGAGAGGCTCCGCCTATGACCGAATTATTATATTGGGTGTGGGCAACGCCCACCCTAAACTTTTCACTATTCATTTTTCACTTTTCACTAAACCCATAAAATATATCTTTATTATACAAACTGTAACAGATGTTGTCAACACATCGGATTGTCAAGGATACCGTTAAGATATTCCGCGATTTTTTCGTTTTCGGCTTCTTTAATAATATAGTATCTCTTTGAATATTTATCCTTGACGGCGTCGGTTTTTCCGCTGTCATCAACCGTGATTTTAACGGGCTTTGAAAGAGAATAAAATTCTCCCTCGCCCTCAAAAGCGTATTGCACGGCGGTCAAATCCCAGCTGTGGCGCATATAGGGCGGCTTGTCCCCGCCGATATAGAATTTGTAGCTGTCGAAAACGGGGTTGTTTTCTTTTTCCGCGGAAAAGCCCGTCAGAATGTTTTCGCCAATCTCAAAACCTGAACAAACAACAATGTTTTTGAATTTTTCAAAAAAGATTTTTGCCGCGTTTATGTCGCATTCAATGTTGAATTCCCTGCCCTTGGGGAATTTGCCCGCCATGGCAACAACGGAATTAACCTTTTTGTTGAATAAATCGGGCTCGTTTTCAAGGATTTCCGCAAGGTTTGTGAGCGGACCTGCCGAAATAACGGTTACGGAGCCGTCCTCAACGCCCGAAAGAGCTTTTTTATAAAAATCGAGAGCGGGTTGAGCATAAACTGCGCTGTTGATATATTTGAAATATTTCTTTGTGACGGGTTTGTTGTACTTGTCGCCGTCTTTCAGAATTTCATAGCCGCTGTGTACGCCGATGTTTATATCCTCCATGCCGTAATAATCCGCTATCGCGCGTATTGCGCCGTTGCCGTAGGGGTTGGAGGTGCAGTTTGCGGCTCCGAGGATTTTAATGTCGTATTTTTTTGCCATTTCAAACAAAACAGCCATTGCACCCGCATCGTCGCAGTCGGGGCCGATGTCGGTGTCAAAAATAACATATCTGCGGCTGTCCTTGAGCGGCTCATAGGGTGATTTGCCGTAATCATTTTCTTTTTTCGTCATTTTTACCGCGTAACGCACAACCCAGATAACAAGAGCAACGGGCAAAAGAATTGCCGCGGCAAGCATGAGCTTTTGCATGGGTATGTAGTCATAAAGTCCGTCACCGAGAATGGTGAAAAGGATAACGCGGGGCAGAATTCCGCCGAGAGAAAGCAGAAGATAATGTAAAAACTTCATTCGCACCGCGCCGAGGAAAAGGCTGACAAGGTCAATCGGAAAAATCGGCAAAACGCGTATCGCAAAAATCGCAGAAAGCTTGTTTTTGCCGTGAAGCTCCAAAATTTTGTCGCCGTGCTTTGTTTTTTCAAGCTTGTTTATAACGTAGGGTCCGCCCATGATAACGCCGAAAAGGTAGGTTGCGCAGACTTCGATAAGAATGCCCGCCGCGTTAATGAGGATAGCCCAATGAGCAGGGAAAGCCATGCCCACGGCGATATAAACCAGCGATGCGGGCACAACAAAAACAACGGATTTGAGCAGATAAACGCCCCAGATTGCAAATATTGCCGCAAGCGTGCTTGAGCTTGCCTCAACAAGAGCCCTTATGTCAACATTTTTGAAATCGTCATATTTCCATATAATTACGGCAATAATAAAAACCGAAACGATAATTCTTACTGCAAGCCCCGCAGCATGCGAGCCTCTTAAAAATTTTTCTTTCATTTGTGCACTCCAATCTTATGATAAGTGAAGGGTTAAGGACGGGTTTTGCCCGTACCCAACATATTCGGTCATAGGCGGAGCCTATCCGAAACTATTCACTTCCAACTTTTCACTATATTTTAAAATATACTCTAATTTATCGGTTAAATCAAGAAAAATTTCTGTAGACAAAAACAAAATACTGTGATATATTAAAGTGTATATCTTTTTAATATTATAAGGAGGTGGGCTGTTATGATGACAGTAAAAGAGAAAATAGAAAGAGCATCCGCTGCGGTTGCCTTTGACGGAATTTATAAGTACGTCAAGAAAAATCCCGAAGAAAATATCATTAAGCTCATCGACATTGCGCAAAAGCTTATGGGCGGCGCATTCCCCGAAAAGAACTATGATGCATTCCGCAATGCCATTCAGGATAAGGATAATGTTTGGCGCACCTTCGCAATGAATATTATCAATGAGTGCGACGGCGGCGTTATCAAAAAAATGCTTCTCGCGCTCGGTTTGGGCGCAGGCGTTAACGGCACAAAGGCTGTCCGCGCAAACAGAGAAAAATATAAGTGCAACATTCCGTTCCTTATGCTTTTTGACCCCACAAGCGCATGCAATCTTCACTGCAAGGGCTGTTGGTCTGCCGAATACGGTCACAAATCCAACCTTACCCTTGACGAAATGCGCAGCATCGTAAATCAGGGCACGGAGCTTGGCACTCACCTTTATATGCTTACCGGCGGCGAGCCCCTTATCAAAAAGAACGAAATTCTTACCCTTTGCCGCGAAAACCCCGACTGCGCTTTTCTTGCCTACACAAACGCAACCCTCATCGACCGCGAATTTTGTGAAAAAATGCGCGAAGTGGGCAACCTTTCTCTTGCCCTGAGCATTGAGGGAACAGAAGAAAGCAACGATTCAAGGCGCGGCGGCGGAGCATACAAAACCACCGTTGCGGCAATGGATTTGCTCAAAGAATACGGCTTGCTTTACGGCATTTCCGTTTGCTACACAAGAGAAAACATTCCCTATGTCACAAGCGACGAATTCCTTGACCTCATGGTTTCAAAGGGTGTGCGCTTCGGTCTTTATTTCAACTATATGCCCGTGGGCAAGGACGCGGTTGTTGACCTTATCCCTACCCCCGAGCAAAGAGTATATATGTATAATTGGCTGCGCACCGCCAGAAGCGGCAAAACCGGAAAGCCGATGTTCATAATGGATTTCCAGAATGACGGCGAATATGTCGGCGGCTGCATCGCAGGCGGCAGGAACTATTTCCACATCAATTCCGAGGGCGACATGGAGCCCTGCGTTTTCATTCACTATTCGGATTCCAACATCAGAAGCAAAACGCTTCTTGAGGGTCTTAAAAGCCCGCTGTTCCAGGCATTCTGGCACAATCAGCCGTTTAACGACAATCATCTGCGCCCCTGCCCGATGCTTGAAAATCCGCAGTGCCTGCGCAAGATAATTGCCGAAACCGGCGCAAAGTCAACCGACCTTATCGAGCCCGAAAGCGCGGAAACGCTCTGCTCAAAGTGCGATAAATTTGCCGCAGAATGGGCACCCGTTGCCGAGGAGCTTTGGAATTCCAAGCCTCACCCCGCTCCCAAAACGCAGTATTACCGCGATACTCCCGAGGGAAAAGCGGAGAAGTGAAGAATGAAAAGTTAAGGGCAAGCGTTATCGCACTCGTTTATATTTTTCACAAGGCTTGACTTTTAATTGTGTTCTGCGTATAATAAAAATGTAAGGCATAGCCGATAGACGGTTACGCCCTCATATTAAGTGATTAAAGAAATTAACCGCCTAAGTTTGGACGCTGGGGCGGTTATTTCTTTTTATGCTCACAAACCGTTGAAACAACAAGTCCGATAATGCCGATAATAACAAGAACGAATTGAAACAAATCCGAATATGTTACATACTGCACACGCATCACCCCCATTTCTGAGGGCGAGATTGTAACCGCCTACCGTACAGGCTATGCCTTACATGCGGAATTATAAGCATTATGGGGGGATTTGTCAAGAGAAATAATCGGACTATTGACAAATTCTATCGGATATAATATAATTAGCCTCGACAAAGGGGTGCTGCCTTACGGCGGCTGAGATTATACCCTCAAACCTGATCCCGGTAATGCGGGCGTAGGAAAAAGGCTCAGTGCAGATTCTATGCCCGACGTTTTTTGCGTCGGGCTTTTTGTTTTCTGCATCCCCTTTCAAAAGAAAGGAAGTTTGTCAAATGAAAGAAAAATTCACCAAAACCCAAGTTCTTGCTGAAAGCGCAATAATGATTGCCCTTTCAATCGCCGTTTTTACTGTTTCGGATTTGCTTCCGTGGCCGTTTTTATACGGCGGCGGCTTCAGCTTTTTCGGTCAGGTGCCGATTGTTATTGTGTCTTACCGCCACGGAATAAAAAACGGCATCCCCGCGGCACTCGCCCTTGCAATTTTTGAAATGATTATGGGCTACAAGAATTTCAGCTATGTAACGGGGCTTGCCGCCTATCTTATAGTTGCCTTTGCCGATTATATCGTCGCCTTCGGCTGCCTCGGGCTCGGCGGCATGTTCAAAGGTCGCTTCGGAGGCAAGCAGGCGGCAGAGCTTGCGCTCGGCGGCGCGGTTGTCTGCGTTATCAGATTTATCTGCCACTTTATCAGCGGCGTTACAATCTGGGCGGGCTACACCCCGGAGGGAATGGCGGTTGCTTTGTATTCGTTCATATACAACGGCTCATACATGGCGATTGAGCTTTTGCTGACGGTTATCGGTCTTGCCGCCGTGGGTAAAATATTTAATTTGGAAAAGAAGAGAATGGTATAAAAAAGATGTCCCGCAGAAATCTGCGGGACATCTTAATTTTTATTTAACCGAGATTAAATTTGCTGATAAAGCCTGCTGCACTGCTTTCCGTGCCTTTAACGTCACAGTTTGCAAAATATCCGTCGCCGGAGTTGGTTGAGCCGCAAAGATAAAGAGCGGTTGAGCCGTCGGAGCAGATTCCGCGGGCATTGTCTGCCATGGAGCCGCCGAGAGAATAGATGTTTTTCTTTGAACCGTAGTTGTTCAAAGTGTAAATAAATGAATCGTAGTTACCTCTGTTGTTTATCGAGAAATCTCTGTTTGTTGAGGTGGTGTAGCCCGAAACGGCATATCCGCCGCCAATCTTAGTGATGCCGGTGATAAAGTCGTTTTCAAAGCCGATAAGGGGCAGATACCAGCCGATTGAGCCGTTGGGGTTGATTTTAAGAATCATGCCGTCAAAGGTGCCGGGGTTGCCGCCGTTATAAATGCCCTTGAAGGTGGCTTCGTTGCCTGTTGCCTTTGAGGAATACTGGCCAGCAACAACGCAGCCGCCGTCATCCGCAAGCTCAATGGAAAGAAGGTTGGTTGCGCCTGAATCGTAGAGAGCCTTATGCCAAAGAGTTTTGCCGTTGGGGTCAAGCTTGAGAATAACGGTTGTTCTCTTTGTTGTCTGTGTGCCGAGAATTTCGGCAAACTCACCGTCACCCGAAATGCATTCGATGTCAACATAAATTTCGCCTGCGGGAGTAACCGCCATATCCTGAACGGCATTGTGCTTGGAGCCCGAAAGAGCGCGCTTCCACTGAATGTTGCCGTTTGCGTCGCACTTGAAAATGAACGCCTTTCTGATTGAGGATGCAAGGTTTTTGAGGTCGAAGTCATCGGACTCTGCCTTGCCGCCGATAACGAAGCCGCCGTCGGGAGTTGCCGCAACGGAATAAATCATGTCGCCCCTGCTGCCGCCGTAAAGCTTTGTCCAAAGACGCTCGCCCTTGCTGTTGAATTTAACAACAAGTCCTTCAATAGTGCCCTTGCACTTGTAGTCTGCATCGGTTGCGCCGGTAACATCCTGCGAGTGAGTGTAGCCAACTGCAATTATGCTGCCGTCTTTAAGAACGGCTACTTTTTCAAAGGATGTGGTGTTGTTATCGTTTGCAACGGTGTTGCCGCCGCCGATAATGCTTGACCAAGCAACCTTGCCTTTTTCATTATACTTAACGATGAAGCCCGAGGACTTGCCGCTGGAGGAGCCGTCGGGATTCTGGAAGGTGATGCCTACGGAAACAACGCCGCCGTCAACAGCCACGCTGTCAACAAGAACCTGGTGACCTTTTTCGCCCGATGTGTTTACCCATGCAGAGGAAAGCGCGGAAACGGGAGGAGTGGTTGTGGGAACGGGGGGCACATAGCCCTGTGTGGGCGGGTTGTAGATGGGCTTTGTGGGCTTAACGGGTTTTGTTGTGATGGGAGGACCCAGGGTGGGGAACGCTGTGGGAGTGTTTGTTACAACGGGAGCGGGAGCCTTTGTTGTGGGAACGGGCTTAACAATCTGAACCTCGCTTGTGTCGGGGTTGGTAACAACTGCCATGCCGTTGTCGCCTGCAACCTTTGAAAGCTCCTCAAATTCCTCCGGAGTCAGGTTGTTGGGGTCGCTGACCGAAACCTGATTCATTATGTTGCTGTATTCTTCGGGAGTAACCTGCGTTGTGGGCACTTCCTCTTTTTTGATAACCGTGTTGTTGTTTTCGTCCTTTTCAACGATAAGACCCTTGTCCGCAGCGAGGTCTTCAACCTTTTCGAGCTGCTCGGGTGTGAGGGTGCTCAAATCGCCGTTAAATCCTGCGGCATCGTTGCCGAGAGCTTCGGAAACAAGCTCAACAAGCTCAACATTTGTGATTGTTACAGGCTCGTAGCCGCCTGCTGTGTTCCAATAATCGTTGTTGTCAACAAAAGGAGAGGTGGTTGTTTCTCCGCCATCCTTTTTGATGCTGCAAGCAGCAAATGTTGACATAATCAAAACAAGACACATGAAAATACTGAGCCTTGCCGTGAATTTGTTCTTCATAATAATCCCCCTATTATAGATTAGGTATAGTTATGTTATCATAAATCAGCTTTAAAAGCAACAGTTTTTGAGCATATATAAAGAAAAATTCATATTTAATTAAAAAACAATCTTTAAAAAATGCAGACATTATTATATAATTATTGCAGGAGTGATATCATGAAAGAAAAAGAAAGAGCTCTGCTTGCGGTGCAGGCTCTCAAAAAGGAATATCCAGATTCAATATGTTCGCTTAATGCGGAAAATCCCCTGCAGCTTATCATTGCAACCAGGCTTTCGGCGCAATGCACGGATGCAAGGGTTAATCTTGTTACCCCCGCGCTGTTTGAAAAATACAAAACCGTTGAGGATTTTGCCGCGGCAGAGATTGCCGATGTTGAGGAGCTTGTGCGCTCATGCGGATTTTTCAGAACAAAGGCGAGGGATATTGTTGAAATGTGCCGCAAAATGATAAGCGATTTCGGCGGCAAGGTGCCCGATAATATTGAGGATTTGACTTCTCTGCCCGGTGTCGGCAGAAAAACGGCAAATCTTATTATGGGCGATGTTTACGGCAAGCCCGCAGTTGTTGCGGATACGCACCTTATCCGAATTTCAAACCTGCTGGGGCTTGTTTCAACAAAAGACCCGTTCAAGGTTGAAATGAAGCTGCGCGAAATTCTGCCCCCCGAGGAGAGCAACGATTTCTGCCACCGCTGCGTGCTTCACGGCAGGGCAATCTGCATTTCGGGCAGGCCGAAGTGCGAGCAATGTGTTATGAAGGATTTTTGTAAGCATTTTAATTGACAGGGTCGATGTGGGCATCGACCCCTGCAATTCTTAATCAAATAAACGACGCCACAAGAAAAACCGTTCCGCTCACGGCGGCACCTGCGCAGGCGGCGGCACCCATGCTCAGCGCAAGGCGGAGTCTGTTCTTTTTGAGCCTCGCAGCGGGCGGCATGCCCGCACTCTGAGCAATAATTGTTGCCCTTTCCTTAAGGTCGCCCTCGCTGACGGCGGAATATTCGGGCTTTATGAAAAACAGAACCTTTTCAAAATATTCGCATTGAGTCTGAGTTATTTCAACTACCTGTCTGTTTACCCCTTTTATCATCGTGCTTCCCCTATCTGTTTGATTTTCTATGTTATTTTTGGCAGATGCGGGCGTTATTATTCCCGCCTTTTAAATGACATAAAAATGCACAATGCGCAAGAAAAATATACGCTTTGTATAACTTACTTTTCCGTCATGAATGTGGATAACTGTGTGGATAATGTGTATAACTCGGGTAGAAAAGCCTTATTTTAACGGGGTTTTGAGTGTGGAATACTTTATAATTCGTTTTTAGAATATACAAAAGGTTGTACAATCTTTACAAAATGTTGGATTATGTCGAGGTTTTTATGGCAATATTTTTGTGCAAAAAGTCATAATATTACAATTTGGAGAAATTAATAATGACAGCTAAAAGTTATTTGAAAACAGAAAACGGCAACCCCGTTTTGCAGGTTGATTGCTTCAATCTCGGACTGACTCTCGACTGCGGGCAGTCCTTCCGCTGGGTACAGACAGCCGAAAACGAGTGGCACGGAGTCGCCTTTGCAAAGCCGTTGACAGTAAGACAGAGCGGAAATAAAATCGAATTTGTCGGCGCAAGCGCAGAGGACGTTGAAAAAATATGGATTCCCTATTTTGATTTGGAGCGCGATTATTCGGCGCTGTGCGAACGCTTCAAAGCTGACAAACATCTTGAAAAAGCGGTTTGCGAGTGCAGCGGAATACGCGTTTTGCGCCAGGAGCCGTGGGAGGCAATCTGTTCGTTTATAATATCATCAAATAATAATATACCCCGAATCAAGGGGATAATTGACCGCCTTTGCCGCCTGCTCGGTGAACCTCTCGGCGGAGATGATTATGCATTTCCGAGCGCGGAAAGAATTGCCGAAGCGGGGATTGATGCACTTGCGCCAATCAGGGCGGGCTTCCGTGCAAAATACATAATCGATGCTGCGCAAAAGGTTGCAAACGGTGAGATTGATTTTGAAAAAATCTATACTTCAACCCTTGAAGAGGGCAGGGACGAGCTTATAAAAATCAAGGGAGTAGGCGAAAAGGTTGCGCAATGCTCGCTGCTTTACGGCTTCGGTAAGGTTGATGCATTCCCCGTTGATGTGTGGGTCAAGCGCATTATGCAGGAAATGTATCCCGACGGGCTGCCCGAATGCGTTAACGGCGTGCGCGGCATCGCCCAGCAGTACCTTTTTCATTGGAGAAGAACACAGTAAGCGGAGGGGTTTTGTGGCGAAAAATTATTATAATCAAAACACGGGGACGGGGGATATAATAAAACTTGCCGTTGTTGCAGTTGTGATTGCGATTGTGGGGTACGGCATTTTTACCGTGTGCTTTACTCCCAAGAAAACAACCGAAACGCATCTTGTTGTGCAAGCTATTGCTGAAAGCGGCTACGAAGCCGAAGATTTGACACAGACGTATTATCAGCACGACCCGTGGTTTGAACACAGTCTGATTAAATGCGTTGCTTTTAATGAGAATGACCTTCACTTTGAGTTTTTGGAATTTAATAACGATAATTCGGCATGGGATATTCATACTCAAGCGGTACAGCTCATTGCTGAAGAGCACAATTTGCAGGGGAGAAGAAAACATCGCGGAACTCGTATATCAAACTATTCTGATTATTTTTTTGAATCAAACGGAAAATACAGCATTACCGTTTGGGTCGGCAATACAGTTCTCTATGCATATTCAAATTCCGAAAATGCGCATGTAATAAATAGAATTATCGACGATATCGGCTATCTTGAATATTAGAAATACTGCTTCTCTAAAAAGTGGGTAGTCCCCATTGTCAAAGGGGGATTCAAAAAATTGTGTTTAACGGCGGTGACATCCGTCCCCAAACGCACTTTTAATCGAATATATTTTCACGCTTTAAAGCGATGAATTGCAAGAGGTTAGGAAACTCGGATCGTCAGGGTTACCGACCCTACAATTAAATTAGGCGGGAGCAAGCCCCCGCCCTACTCTTAATATTTTTTATGTTCTGACAACTTTATCAACAGTCAAAAACCGCCAAAATTTGGCGGTTTTTGTTATTTAAAAATATTTGTTTTTCTTATCGCATAGAAAAGCGGGATTCCACCTGCAAGGCAGACGGCAAGCTCGCCTGCGCCAACTTCAAGGGCTGAAACCGCAAAGAGCGCAAGGCTCGGAGTCTGCGCGGGCATGAGAAAGGTTATTTCCGCTCCGATTATCAGCGCGTTGAAAACAACGGGCATGAGAAGCGAGAGAAAGGGGAAGCCTTTTATTTTGACGTTTCTCAAAGCTCTTGCGCTTATTGCCGCAAGCAGGGTTGCAAGCGACCCGAAAATAATATCCCAAACTCCGAACGGGCTGGAGATGTTGCCGAGAATGCACCCGATTGTTAAGCCGGGTACGGCGGCGGGGGTGAAAACGGAAAGAATTGAGAGCGCTTCGGAAAAACGGAACTGCAGGTTGCCGTATGCAACACCGAAAACCGCGCTCAGGTATGTTGCCGCGGCATAAATTGCCGCAATCATTGCCCCTTGGGCAAGGTGGGTGAGTTTTTTTCTGTTCATTTTATGCTCCTTTTGCTGCCGTGCAGCGCCTTTAGTTTTGTTCGGCACCGAGCAGGTGCCCGTCAGGAAGGTTACGAACTGACGTTATGCTCTGTATATAAAAATTTCGAAATAATAATTCATAAAATCGGGTTTGCTTCTGTTTTGCGGCGGAAGCAAGACCCCGCCCTGCAAGATTTCGGGGTAGGGGCGGATATCATACGCCCGTTTTCATTTGCGCGGAATTTACGGGCGATTCGTGAATCGCCCCTACAATATAAAATCTTAGCAAAGCGACCCTTCATTGCGAATTGCAAATTAAAAAGCAATACGATATTATTTCAAAAATCACTTTTAAAGATACTCCGCAAGTGCCTTGAGGTTTTCAACCGCAACACTTGCTTTGATATCCGAATTTGCATATTCCTCGGGGGTGGTGACACCCGTATAAACAAGGGCGCAGGGGATGCCGTGGTTTGCGCCGATGGCAATATCCGTTGCAAGGCGGTCGCCTATAAACGCAAGCTCGCTTCTTTCACAGCCGAGCATCTCGGTGATGTAGTCAACCGTTGCGGTCATGGGCTTGCCGAGAACAACGGGTCTTTTGCCCGTGGACGCTGCAAAAAGCTCAATCATTGAGCCCGTATCGGGCATGTAGCCGTCCGCCGTGGGGCAGTTAAGGTCGGGGTGGGTTGCAAGGTAAACCGCGCCGCGGTCAATATACTTAACCGCATCCCACATTTTCTGATATGTGAGGGTTGTGTCAAAGCCGAGCACAACAACATCAGGGTCCTCACTGACAAGATTGATGCCTGCCTTTTCAAAATCGCCCGTCAATCTCTCGTTGCCGAGCAGGAAAACTTTTTTGCCCGCATAGTTTTTGTTGAGATAATCTGCCGCAACATGCGAAGAAATTATAACTCTGTTTTCGTCAACGGGGAAGCCCATTTTTTCGAGCTTTGCGCGGCACACCTCAACATTATTGGAGGAATTGTTGGTGAAGAAATAAAAATCCCTGCCGCTTTCGCGCGCTTTTTCAATAAATTCGGCGGAACCGTCAATAATATTTCCGTCAAGGTAAAAGGTTCCGTCCATGTCGATTATAAAATATTTTGTGTTTTCGAAAATGCCGCTTTTCATAAAAAGTTCTCCTTGAAAAAAATTTTGTGACTATTTGGAACATTTGCTGAAATTGCCGAAAAAGCTATATATAATAGTTTTAAGGCTTTAAGAAAGGAGGGCGGTTTGGCATGCGTGAATATTTGGAAGCGGACGAAAAAACCTTCGGTCAAGTTCTGAAAATATACAGAAAAACCAATAATATGACCCAAAAAAGAGTTGCCGAATATCTCGGAATTGACCGCTCTACCTACGCTAAATACGAAACAATGCGCAAGCCTGAAATTGACGTTGTTTTAAAGCTCTCCGTTCTCTATAATATTTCTCTTGACGAATTTATGAGCTCGTTTTTTTCCGAAGCCGAGCCGCCGCGCAAGATAACATCGACAGCCGTGTTTTCCGCGCCGGAGCAAAAGGATTTGATTGAGGTTTCATTGCTTGAAAAGAGGCTTGTTATGCTTTACAGAAACAGCATCCGCAAGGCGGAAATCATGAAAACCGCAGAAAAAATATTCAATGCGGATAACGAACTCATACAAGAAATTGAAAGCAATTAAAGCATATTTATGCCCCCTGTTTTTAGCAGGGGGCTTCGTTTTTATCAGTTTTCCGTGTTTGCGGCGGGAGCTTCGATTTTGCCCGTAACGTTTTTGATGTTGGCGCGTGCTGTCTGAATTTCGTTAAGGCTGTTTGCGATAGCCTCGTCGGCAGTCTTCATTATGTCCTCAATAAAGTCGCCTGCGGCAATACGGATTTCGGCAGACCACTTGTTTGCCTTTTCAATCGCCTCGTCTGAACGCTGTCTTGCATCCTCGATAGCTCTTTCCGCCTGCTCCGTTGCGGCGTTAACAATGTTTTCAGCCTGCGCCTTTGCGCCTGCGATTGTTGAAGCGGCTTCGTCCTGCGCAGCCTTTGCGATTGATTCTGCCGTTGCCTTTGCCTGAACAACAATCTCGCTGTTGTCAACCATTGCGGCAGCCTCAAGCTGGGCATTTGCACGGATGATTTTTGCATCCTCGTTTGCAGCGTTAACAATCTGCTTTGCCTGCGCCTCTGCCTCGGCAACCTTATTCTTGGAATAATCCTCTGTTTTAAGAACAAGGGCTCTTACCTTATCCTCTGCGGTTGAGATAAGTGCTCTGGATTTTTCCTGCGCACCGGTTACTGCGGCAACAGCCTCGTTCTTTGCCTTAACAAGAAGATTGTTTCTGTCGGCAACGATTGCTCTCGCCTGAGTAATTTCGTTGGGAAGGTTGAGTCTGATATCCTCAATGGCGGTTTTGATTGCCTTTGCATCAACACCAACCTTGTTTGACAGCGGAACCTTTGAGCCCGCCTCAATTATATCTTCAATCTGGTCAAGTAAGCTTTCAATGTTCATTTTGAAACCCTGTTCCTTTCTTTGATTCGTTTGATTATGTCGTCACATACCTGTGCGGGAACAAACTCGCTGATATCTCCGCCGAATTCGCAAACCTGCTTAACAACGCTGGAGGAGAGATACATGTTTTCCGCATTTGCGGTAACAAACACGGTTTCAAGCTCGGGATTGAGCTTTTTGTTGGTCAACGCCTGCTGAAATTCATATTCAAAGTCCGAAACCGCGCGCAATCCCTTAACAACCGCGCACGCGCCCTTTTCCTTTGCATATTCCGCAAGCAGACCGCCGTGCATTTCTATTTCGATGTTATCAACGTCCGTCAGGCTGCGCTTCAAAAGCTCAACCCTTTCTTCAGCCGTAAAATAGCTGGCGGGCTTGTGATAATTCACCATAACAACAACGATAACCTTGTCAAAAAGCTTTGCCGCGCGGTGGATAATGTCGATATGACCTATTGTTACGGGGTCAAAGCTTCCGGGGCAGATTGCCGTTTTCATACAATCATTCCTTCCGATAAACGGTTACGGCAGTTTTGCTGTATTTATATTCTTTTTGGCGCACCAAATCGCCGTAGGCACCCTCAAGCTCTTCACCGAAGGGATGCTCGCAAACAACCAGACCGCCCTCTGCGATATGCTCGCCGACCTTTGCAAGCGCTTTTTGAAGCAGACCCTTGCCGTAAGGCGGGTCAAGCAAAGCGATGTCAAAAATCTTGTCGGTCATTGTGAGAAACGCTATGGCGTCAGTCTGCGCAACCGTGGCATTTGCGATAAGCTTTGTTTTTTCGAGGTTTTCTTTAACAACCTTAACCGCGTTTTTATCCGCGTCAACAAAGGTTGCATGCTGCGCGCCCCTGCTGAGTGCCTCTATTCCGAGCTGACCTGAGCCCGCAAACAAATCAAGGATTCTGCGCCCTTCAATCTCAAACTGAATTGCGCTGAAAACAGCTTCCTTAACCTTGTCTGTTGTGGGTCTTACGTCGGTGCCTTCGAGCGTTTTGAGGGTCATGCCTCTTGCCGAACCTGTAATTACTCTCATTTAAAATCCTCCGAAGAGTATTATCAATTTATTATCGCATTAAATAGGATTGAATGTCAAGACAAAATGTTAACAAATGGAAAAATTTTGTGAAATCAATCCTCATCATGACTATTTTTACCGTGAAACGCTTCAAAAACCGCTTTAGCGGCATTTTTGTTCATTCCCTTTACCGCCGCAAGCTCGTCAACGCTTGCCTGCGACACCGCTTTGACCGTTTTGAAGTGCTTCAAAAGAGCCTTGCACCTGCTTTCGCCTATGCCCTCGATTGAGGTCAGCGACGATGAAAGCGAGGATTTCTTTCTGCGGCTTCGGTGGTATTCAACCGAATATCGGTGAACCTCCTCCTGAATGGTGGAAACAAGCGTGAATGCCGCGCGCTTTGACGTGAGCGAAAGCTCGTCACCCGAGCAGGCAATGGCGCGCGTTCTGTGGTGGGAATCCTTGACCATGCCGAAAAGAGGTATGTCCAGATTATATTTATCAAGCACGGGCTTTACCGCGTTAACCTGACCGCTGCCGCCGTCAAGCAAAATCAAATCAGGCAGCCTGCCGAAGCCCTCTCCGCTGTCTTTTTCTTCAAAATAGCGAAGGATTCTTCGCTCAATAACCTCCGCCATGGAGGCGTAGTCGTCCTGCCCGCTGAAGCCCTTTATGGCAAAGCGGCGGTAGGATTTTTTATAGGGCACTCCGCCCTTGAAAACAACCATACCCGCAACGTTTTCGCTGCCCGCGGTGTGGGATATATCGTAGGATTCGATAAATTCGGGTGCGGATTTAAGACCGAGCAGGGTTGCAAGCTCGTCAAGCGCGGCGGTAGCCTTGCCCGTTTTGCCCAGATATATGCCGAGCTTCTGCGCCGCGTTGGAGCGGCACATTTCAACCAGCGAATGCTGCTCTCCGCGCTGAGGGGTAACAATGAAAACCTTGCGCTTTGCAAGCGATGAAAGCCATTCGCACAGCACCTCGCTGCCGCTCACCTCGCCGTCAACGGCAATTCTGCGGGGCACGAAATCGCGGATTGAATAATAGCTTCTGATAAGCTCATGCCTTGCCTCGGGCAGGTTTTCGGGCGTGTCGATTATGAAATGCTCCGATTCATAAAGGCGCGAATCCTTGAATCGGATAACCGAAAGGCATGCCTTTGCTTCCGAGCAGACAACGGCAAAAACGTCCTGCTCCTCAACGGAAGCGGCAACAACCTTTTGTTTTTCCGTAACTTTTTTAATTGCGTTTATCTTGTCGCGTATCTTTGCCGCTTTTTCAAATTCCAGATTTTCTGCCGCGGCGGTCATTTTTTCGGTTAAATCTTCGATAGCCTTGCCTGAGCCGTTGATTATGAAATCAATCGCCTGGTCAATCGCTTCGGCGTGCGCCTCTGCTGTTGTTTTGCCCGCGCAGGGGGCGGCGCACTGCCCGATAAAATGGTTAAGGCAGGGACGGCTCTTTTTATAATCCCTCGGAAAAACCTTTGAGCATTGGGGAAGCATGAATATTTTTTTTGCGGTGTCAATGGCGTTGGTTATGCCGTAGGAATTTGTGTAGGGTCCGATGTATTCCGCGCCGTCGTCAAGCCTCTGTTTGACGGCAAGAATATTTTTCCAGCCGTTTGAAGTGATTTTGATATAGTGATAGCCCTTGTCGTCTTTTAAAAGGATATTGTATTTCGGCGAATGCTGTTTTATCAGCGAGCATTCAAGAATGAGAGCCTCAAACTCGCTGTCGCACATGATATAGTCGAAATCCTCAACGTTTTCAACCATTTTGCGCACCTTGACCGTGTGGTTATTCTGCGAGCCGAAATAGGAGCTTACTCTGTTTTTGAGCGCCTTTGCCTTGCCGACATAGATTATTTCGTTTTTCTTGTTTTTCATGAGATAGACCCCGGGGGTCAGGGGCAGGCTCATGGATTTTTTGCGAAGATATGGCAGTCTTTCGTTCATGGGGTCACCTCCTGTTAAGTGAAAAATGAAGAGTGAAAAGTGAAGAGTTAAGGGTGGGCGTTGCCCACACCTAATTTATAATGGGTACGGGTGAAACCCGTCCGAAACTTTTCACTATTCACTTTTAACTTTTCACTTATTTATTATAACCTTATATAATATTTTTCGCAAGTGCAAAAAAATGCTTGACAATACGCTTTTCTTCTGTTAAAATAATAAACCGCTGCAAAAGCAGCAGGATTAAAACGAATTTTTATCCTTGCCACGGATGCACCGTGGCCAAAGACCAGAAGGAGGTGCTTTAAGAATGTCAGCAAACATCAGCTACGAAACAATGATGGTATTTTCAGTTGCCAACGGTGAAGAAGCTGCACAGGCTCTTGTTGAGAAGTTCAAGGCTATGATTGAAGCTAACGGCACTCTTGAGAGCGTTGATGAGTGGGGCAAGCGCAAGCTCGCTTATCTTATCAATGACGAATCAGAGGGACTTTACGTTCTCTTCAACTATCAGGCTGCTCCCGAATTCCCCGCAGAGCTCGACCGTATTGTAAAGATTACAGACGGCGTTCTTCGCTCACTCATTGTTAAAAAGTAAGGAGGTCGCAAAATGGTTAACTGTGCCGTAATTATGGGCAGACTTGTTGCGGACCCCGAGCTTCGCACTACACCGAACGGAATTTCCGTTACTTCATTTGCCGTTGCCGTTGACAGGCGCTTCAACCGCCAGGGTGAAGACCGTCAGGCAGACTTCATCGACGTTGTTGCATGGCGCCAGACTGCGGATTTTGTTTGCAAATATTTCCGCAAGGGCTCTATGATTGCAATTCAGGGCTCACTTCAGACCAGAATGTATGAAGACAAAAACGGCAACAAGAGAAAGGCTGTTGACCTTGTTGCAGATAACGTAAGTTTCTGCGGCTCCAAGAGCGAATCAAACGGCGGCTCATCTTTCACAAGAGATGACAGCTTCATGAACGCACAGCCTGCTCCCTCATATTCAACCGCAGATGCGGGCGATTTCAAGGAAATTCCCGAAGACGACCTTCCGTTTTAAGGTCGCAAAAAACTGAAACTGAAAAGGAGGTTTAATCCATGGCTTACGATAAGAACGACAGAAGACCCAACAAAAAGGGCCGCAGAAAGGTTTGCGCTTTCTGTGTTGATAAAGTTGAATGCATCGATTACAAGGATGTAAACAGACTTAACAAGTTCACTTCGGACAGAGCAAAGATTCTTCCCCGCCGCGTTACCGGCACTTGCGCTAAGCATCAGCGTGAGCTGACAACCGCTATCAAGCGTGCACGTCAGATTGCTCTTCTTCCCTACACAAGTGACTGATTATAAAAATCATCCCGCTTCACTTCGGTGAGGCGGGATTTTTTATTTTCGGGCGATTCGTGAATCGCCCCTACAAAAAACAATATATTAAACCACCGCGGCGAGAGCAAGCATCGGAATTGTTTTTTCAAGGATTTCGCCGAAATCGGTCAGGGGGAGTGGGTTTTCGCCCTTGCCTATCTCAACGGTAAAGGCGGGGCGATTAAAATATTCGATAAACCAATCCTTAAAGCCCCCGTGTGAGGCAAGCCCGCTGTTTTCAACAAGCGTGTAGCCGCTTGCGGCTGCAAAAATGCGGGCAAGGCGTTCGCTTCGGGGCGGTTTTTTATCGCCGTATTCCCAAAAAATTTCTTCCCCCTGGCTGTGCAGGGCTATCGCCATTCGCGGCTTTATGAGCTTTGAAAAATCAACAATCGCCTTGGATTCCGGCTCGCTTTCGGGCATATATCCGCCGTATCTTCGCGGCGAGGGGGCAAGAATGCCGCTGTCAATTTCCATTTCGCGCAGTTTATGCCATCCCGCGTCAAAATTGTGGTTAATATCCACTCCGCGCGCGTTTGCGCTCCATTTTTCGCTCGATGCGGCGCAGATTTTGTGGTAGCTTTCAGCGTATTTTCCCGCACCGTCAACGCCGTTAATCGCTATCTGCACCCCGTCGGGGTTAACGCACGGAACAATTACAACTCCTCTGTTGAAGCACACGGGGTCAATGCCCCAAACGGGCATTTTCCGCGCCCTTGAAGCAAGCACGGTTTCCGCAAAGCGCAGGGCAAGCAGGCAAGTCAGCCATTCCTGCCCGTGAAACCCCGCCGCAATCAGAAGCGGGTTTTCAACCCTGCCTATCGAGAGGGCATATATCCCCCTTTGGCACAACGACCTGCCGATAAGGCGCACGCCGAGGAACGGATAAGCTTTTTTTAACGAAAAAATCATTTTTCTTTGATTTTCGGCTGTCATTACAGCGGGATTTGTGATATAATTCATGGTATCACCTCAAAAAATTATATTCACAAAATTTTCAAATAAAACCAACGGAGGAAGCAACATGGAGCTTTTTGAAAAAACTGTTGAAAAAAATTATGTATATGAGGGCAAAATCATCAACGTGCGCCGCGACAAGGCGGAGCTTCACAACGGCAAGCCCTGCACCCGCGAGGTTGTTGAGCACAACGGCGGAGTTTGCGTTGCGGCTTTGACCGATAAGGGCGAGCTGATTTTTGTGCGCCAATTCAGGTACCCCTATATGGAGGTTATTCTTGAGCTTCCCGCAGGTAAGCTTGAAAAGGGCGAGGACCCCTTTGAGGCGGGCAAGCGCGAGCTTGAGGAAGAAACGGGCACGGTTGCGGGCAAATACTACGACCTCGGCAAATTTTACCCGACCCCCGGCTACTGCGGCGAAATAATTCATCTTTATGCCGCAAGCGAATTAAAATCAACAAAAATGAACCCCGACGAGGACGAATTCCTCGAGGTTGAAAAAATTCCCGTTGAAAAGGCGGTTGACATGGTTTTGAGCGGCGAAATCCCCGACGGCAAAACCCAGACTCTTGTAATGCGCGTTGCGGAAATGCTTCGCCGCGGCATTATTGACGGAGGCAAGGCATGAAAAAAATAATTCTTGCTTCATCCTCGCCCCGCCGCAGGGAGCTTTTGCAAACCGCGGGGCTGGAATTTGAAATTGACGTTAAGGAAGTTGACGAGAGCATACCCGAGGGCACTCTGCCCGCCGAAGCCGCCAAAATAACCGCAGCCAAAAAGGCGGCGGCTGTTGCGGGAACACATAAAAATGATGTTGTTATCGGCGCGGACACCATTGTTGTTGCGGGCGGAAAAATACTCGGAAAGCCCAAGGACGAAGCCGATGCCGAAGCGATGCTCAAAATGCTTTCGGGCATTGAACACGAGGTTATAACGGGCGTTTGCATTTTATGCGGTGAAAATTCCCAGAGCTTTGCGCAAATAAGCAAGGTTAAATTTTATGACCTTACATACGACGAAATCAAAAGCTATGTTGCAACCCGCGAGCCGATGGACAAGGCGGGAGCTTACGGCATTCAGGGGCGCGGCTGCACCCTTGTTGAGCGCATAGAGGGCGATTATTTCAACATTGTCGGTCTGCCCGTTGCAGAGGTTTACAGAAGAATAAACAAACTGAAATAACAAAAGGGGCTGTTAAAACAGCCCCTTCTTTTGTCTTATAATCATCCGATAAAGCCGGCAAGCTTTTCAAAAGCCTCGATAATTGCGGCGAAGCCGCCGTTTGCCATGTCGATAAAGCCTGACATATCCGCACCGGTAAGCTCGGAAATAAGCGTTGCCAGATAAAGCGGAATATCGCTGAGAATTGCAATAAATGCCATATTAAATACCTCCCGTTTTATTTGATTATATTATATCATTTGATATTGTTCCGTTCAATGGGAAAAATAAGGCATTTGACTGACAAAATTACTGCTTTCTTACGTCGCCGCAGCAATTTTTATACTTTTTGCCGCTTCCGCAGGGGCAGGGGTCATTGGGGCGCGCCTTTTCTTTCTTTCTGACGGGCTGTTTCTTGTCGCTGCCGTCTGTTGAGCCGCTTGTTGCGGTTATTTTAGCAGTCTGCTCGCGCTTTGTATCCTCCTGGCTCTTAATCATAACGGTCAAAATCTGTCTTGCGGTATCCTCACGGATAGCCTCGTTCATGCCGTCAAACATATCGGAGCCGACATTTCTGTAAGCAACAACGGGGTCGGTCTGACCGTATGCGCGCAGTCCGATTCCGCGGCGAAGCTGGTCCATGGCATCGATATGGTCCATCCACTGTCTGTCAACATTGCGCAGAAGAATCATCTTTTCGAGGTCACGCATAACGGGAACGCCGCTTTCGTTAACGCCGAAAAGCTCTTCGCGGGCTTCATAGCTCTTATGCGCTCTGTCAAGAAGCATTTCGCGGGCATCTTCCTTGTCGAAGCCGTCGGTGAAATCGTCCTCTTTTGTCAACCAGCCCTTGAACTTGTCGCGAAGTCCGTCAATATTCCAATCGCTCTTGGAAACGCTGTCGGAGCAGAAGAAATCAACCGCATCGTTGATGCTGCCGTCAATCATTCTTGTGATAACGGGCTTAAGCTCCTCGCCGTCAAGCACCTGGTTGCGCTGCCTGTAGATAAGCTCTCTCTGGCGGTTCATAACGTCGTCATACTGAAGAACGCTCTTTCTTATGGCAAAGTTTCTGCCCTCAATCTTCTTTTGGGCGCTCTCGATTGTGTTGGTTATCATCTTTGCCTCAATGGGCATATCCTCGGGGGTTTTGAGGGTGTTCATGATGTTGGTGATTCTTTCACCGCCGAAAAGACGCATAAGGTCATCGTCCAGCGAAAGGAAGAAACGGCTTGCGCCGGGGTCGCCCTGACGGCCCGCACGTCCGCGGAGCTGGTTATCGATTCGTCTGGATTCATGGCGCTCCGTGCCGATTATGAACAGACCGCCCGCCGCGCGGACTCTCTCCGCCTCGGGTGCAATTTCATCGTCATATTTCTTTTCAAGGGCGGAATACTGCGCTCTGGCATTGAGAATTTCTTCGTTATCCGTTTCCGCAAAGCCCGTTGCCTCGGCAATAAGCTCCTCGGAATAGCCCATTCTGCGAAGCTCGGATTTTGCAAGGTATTCGGAGTTGCCGCCAAGCTTGATATCCGTGCCGCGGCCCGCCATATTGGTGGCGATGGTTACGGCATTTTCCTTGCCCGCCTGAGCAACAATCTCGGCTTCTTTTTCGTGATATTTTGCGTTGAGCACCTCGTGCTTGATGCCTCTCTTTTTGAGAAGCATGCTCAAAAGCTCCGATTTTTCGATAGAAACAGTACCTACCAGCACGGGCTGACCCTTTGCATGGCATTCCTCGATTGTCTGAATAACGGCAAGGTACTTTGCCTTTTCGGTTTTATAAACAACGTCGGGCAAATCGTTTCTTATCATGGGCTTGTTGGTGGGGATTTCGATAACATCAAGGTTATAAATCTGGTTGAATTCGGTTTCCTCGGTCATCGCCGTACCCGTCATGCCCGAAAGCTTTTTGTAAAGACGGAAATAGTTCTGGAAGGTTATGGTTGCAAGAGTTTTGCTCTCATGCTCAACGTTAACGTTTTCCTTGGCTTCGATTGCCTGGTGCAAGCCCTCGTTATAACGCCTGCCCATCATGATACGGCCCGTAAATTCGTCAACGATAAGCACCTGATTATCCTTAACAACATAGTCAACGTCGCGGCGCATAACGCCGATTGCCTTGATTGCCTGATTGATATGGTGCTGAATGGTCATGTTTTCGGCATCCATGAGGTTTTCGAGGTTGAAGAAAGCCTCTGCCTTTGCAACGCCGCTCTTTGTGAGGGTTGCGGTTTTTGCCTTTTCGTCAACAACATAGTCGCAGGATTCGTCAACAAGGTCGTCAACCTCTTCCTTGGACTGCACTTCCTTTATCCTTGTGCATTTAAGCGAAAGGGCAAAGCGGTTTGCCATTTTATAAAGGTCGGTTGACTTTTCGCCTCTGCCCGAAATAATAAGGGGAGTTCTCGCCTCGTCGATAAGAATGGAGTCCACCTCATCCACGATTGCAAAGTTGTGACCCCTCTGCACCTTATGCTCCTTGTAAACCACCATGTTGTCACGCAGGTAGTCAAAGCCCATTTCATTGTTGGTGCCGTAGGTGATGTCCGCGGCATAGGCTTCTTTTCTTTCGGAATTTTCTTTTTCATGGATGATAAGACCCACGGTCAAGCCCATGAAGCGATAGACCTTGCCCATCCACTCGCTGTCGCGGCGGGCAAGATAGTCGTTGACCGTAACGATATGAACGCCTTCACCCGTGAGAGCATTAAGGTATGCGGGCAGGGTAGCAACAAGGGTTTTGCCCTCGCCCGTTCTCATTTCGGCAATTCTGCCCTGATGCAGAATAATGCCGCCGATAATCTGAACGGGGAAATGCTTCAGCCCGATAACGCGCCACGAAGCCTCGCGGCAGGCGGCAAATGCCTCGGGAAGAATATCATCCAGCGTTTCGCCGTTTGCAAGACGCTGCTTAAATTCGGGAGTTTTTGCCTGAAGCTGCTCGTCGGTCAGCTTTGAAAACTCCTCGTCAAGGGCAAGCACCTTGTCGCAAAGCGGACGGATGCGCTTAACCTCTTTTTTAGAGTAGTCGCCGAAAATTTTTGTTAAAAGACCCATAATACACCTCTGTATGATTAATTCGTAATTATTTTTTTATAAACAAAATTGAAAAAATTTCAAAATTTGTAGGGGCGGATATTATCCGCCCGTTCGGGGAATCTGCTGTTTTTGCGGGCGGCTGATAGCCGCCCCTACCAGATATCGGGCTGTTTCAGAAGTTCAATTATAAATCGCTATTGTAAAATTTATTTGTTTATGGTAATATTTCTACAGATTAAAAATAAGGAGCAGTTTGCCATGCCGAAAAGAGAAGATTATATTTCCTGGGACGAATATTTCATGGGTATTGCCATGCTTTCATCCTATCGCAGCAAGGACCCCAACACACAGGTCGGCGCCTGCATAGTCAACGACCGCAACAAGATAATGTCCGTCGGCTACAACGGGTTCCCTCTCGGCTGCAGCGACGATGAATTCCCCTGGGAAAGAACGGGCGAAATGTATGACACAAAATATCCCTATGTCTGCCATGCTGAACTTAATGCAATTCTTAACAGCAGAGGCTCAAACCTCGAGGGCTGCAAAATTTATGTTGCTCTTTTCCCCTGCAACGAATGCGCAAAAGCCATCATTCAATGCGGAATAAAAGAGGTTGTTTATATTTCCGATAAATATGCCGACACTCCCGGCACAAGAGCTTCAAAAAGAATGTTTGACGCCGCGGGGATAAAATATACCCAACTCAAGCCCAAAAGGCAGGAGCTGACGGTGGATTTCAGAGAGGAAAATATATAATAAGTGTAGGGCGGGGGCTTGCTCCCGCCGTTTTTTAGGGTCGATGTTGGCATCGACCCCTACATTACAGATTAAAAAGTATATGCAACCGAGCCAACTTTCGCTCCGCTTGCATCAAGCGCTCTTACACTCATAACGCTTGAATTATCAAGCCAAACGAAGTCCGCGCTTTCGGAATAGAGCATAGGCTCGTTATAGATAACGGGGTCTGCGGAGCCGTCAGCCGTGCAGTAAATCAAGGTCTGAACCATTGCTCCGTTGCTGTTTGCCTTGCCGAGGGTTGCAAAAACAGCCTTTGAGCCGTCGGGGCTGATTGAGAAAACGTCGGCCAAAGTAATATCAATATCTTTAAGAGTCTTAACTGCGCCGGTCATAAGGTCGGTCAGCTCAAGGCTCTTTTTGTTTACCAGATAATTGCCGCATTGCATATATTGGGTGAAATAATCGCCCTCAAATTTGCCCGTCACCTGCTCGCCCGAGCCGTTGTTGACGATGCTGACAAAGCCGTTTTCGGCTTTTTTGAGATAGTGCATTCCGCTCTCGTCATTTACAAACCACAGACCGATGATATCCTTAACAACGATTTTCGGGCGGTATGCGTTTGAAAGCTCCATAACGTCGGCTCGTCTGCCCTTTTCGCTTTCGTTATAGTATCTTGAAGAAAGAAAATATTTCGCATTGCCGAGATTTGCAATGAAATCCTCGGTCAAAAGAGTCCAATCCTGCCTGAACGAGCCGTTTTTGTCGATAAGGCGGGTGTTGTTTGAAACATAGGTTGATGCCTTGCCGCTTGCAAGGTCAAAATTATAAATTTCGGAATAAAGCTTGTCTGCCTTATAGAAATTATCCTTGTCAAAATCCGCAAGAAGCAGATATCCGCCGCCGTAGCCTGCAGGCTTTGCGGTAAGCTTAACAAAAGCATAGGCATAAACATCAACATCCGCGCTCATGTCGGCGGTGAATACGCCGTAGCCGCATGCCTTGCCGTCTTTTTCAATATAATTTACCGTGACGGGGATTTTCTCGTATGTTGCGGCAAGGGTTGTTTTAATCTGCTTAACGGCAAGAGAGCTTGCATGCATCTGACCGCCCGCATATTCATAAAAATTAACCCTGCCGTCGAGAGAAGCGGTGAAATAAACGCCGTCAAAATCCGTGGGCAGATAGACCTCGCCGTTTGCGCCCTTAACGGAAAGAGCGGTGTTCAGAGTGTATTCGCTGTTTTCGTAGGAATAAGCAATCGGCATGTTGTTTTCAATTTTCGGGCTGTCGCCGCCGCGCGAAACAAAGAAAACAACGCCCGATATTACCATAACAACCGCAAGAATTATTGAAAGAATTTTTGTGTTCATAAACTTCTCCTTAAATTTCAATCTCAACTTCAACCGGACAATGGTCGGAGCCGAAAATTTGGCTGTGAATTTTTGCGTCTTTTAAGCTTTCTTTTAATCTTTCGGAAACGATAAAATAATCGATTCTCCAACCCGCGTTCTTTGCCCTTGCCGAAAAACGGTAGGACCACCAGCTGTATGCGCCCTCAAGGTCGGGGTAAAAATGGCGGAAGGTGTCAACAAATCCGCTTTCGAGCATTTCGCAGAATTTGCCGCGCTCCTCATCGGTAAAGCCGGGGTTTTTGCGGTTGGATTTCGGGTTTTTAAGGTCAATTTCTTTATGCGCAACATTCAAATCGCCGCAGAAAATAACGGGCTTTTTTTTATCAAGCTCGCTGATATAGGCTCTGAACGCATCCTCCCACTCCATGCGGTAGTCAAGGCGCACAAGCCCGTCGCGCGAGTTGGGAACATAAACCGTTATGAAATAATAATTTTCAAATTCAAGGGTGATTACTCTTCCCTCTGTGTCATGCTCGGGGATTCCGAGACCGTAGGTGACGGAAATCGGCTCCTCGCGGGTAAAAACCGCCGTGCCCGAATATCCCTTTTTCTCGGCATAGTTCCAATATTGGTGATAGCCGTCAAGAGCAAGCTCCGCCTGACCCGCCTGCACCTTAGTTTCCTGCAAACAGAGGATATCTGCATCAAGCGCATTAAAGCTTTCATAAAAATCCTTGTTAAGGCACGCTCTTATTCCGTTGACATTCCATGAAACAAATCTTTTAACCGCCATGTCGCATAATCCTCCATTATAGATTTTAATATTATAGCATAATTTTTTAATTATGTCACTAATAAATATTAATATTGTGTAAACATTCATAAATTTTTGCCTGTATTTTTGGAAGCCCGTTTTTGCTTTTTTACTTGACAAAAATTCGAATATGGGTTATTTTTATAATTGATAAAGCGCGGTTTGGTGAGCAAGCCGCAAAACAAAACTTTATTTTTCAGGAGGAAAAACCATGAAAAAGCTTCTCGCACTTCTCCTCGCATTTGCAATGTGCTTTGCACTTGTTGCTTGCGGCGGAAACACCGAAGACGAAACAACAACCACAACAGCAGCAGTTGAAGACACAACAGAGGCTCCCGTTGCTGACGACACAACAGCAGCAGTAGTTGATGACACAACAGCAGCAGTTGTTGACGACACAACAGCGGCATCAGTTGAAGACACAACCCTCGCTGAAGGCGAAACAGCAGCTCCCGCAGCCGACATGACAAAGGCTGAATTCGTTGCATTCCTTAACGCTGAAACAGCTAAGGCTGCAAAGGGCACATACAACTACAACAGAAACTGCTCATACACAAGCCCCATCGACGTTGGCGGCGCAACAGATATCCTTAACGGCATCATCAGCGCAATCGACGAAAACTCCAACCTTGACACAGTTGTCGGCGATTTCCTCGGCATCGGCGTTAAGAAGGGCACAATGCCCAAGGACGGCCTTAAGGAAGACTATCAGATTAAGGCTACAAAGCTTGCAGAAGCTGACCTCGGCAACTTCGCAGTAAACAACGGCGTTTACACCTTCACTCTTGCAAACGCTACCAACCCCAAGAAGACAAACGCTACTCCTCTTTCAAAGTTCACAAACGACTTCATCACACACGAAGAAGTTGTTGACGGTATCGCAGGCTTCACATCAGCTATCACCGTTAAGGACACAACCGTTAACTACAAGAACATCAAGGTTTCGGTAACAGTTGCTGACGGCAAGATTACAAACATCAAGTATTCATATGCTTTCGATGCTCTCCTTTCACTCAAGGCAGTTGTTACAATCAACGGTAACGGCGCAGCAGTTACAAAGGCTGAGTTCTCAAACATCAAATATTAATTTGATATAAAATTAAGCGCTCTGCTTCGGCAGGGCGCTTTTTGTTTTCAGAATACGGACGATATCAAACCGCTAAGTCTGAACAATTTATCTGCGGCACAAAAATGAAATCATACGGCAGGAGCAAGCCTCCCTGCACGGTATTCTCCCTTTCGCAAAACCCTGCTAAAAAACAAACGGGCAGAGAATTTCTGCCCGCATAAATCAAATATCAAATTGTTTCCACGGCTCTGTGTTCATATCCGGCTTTGCCGAAAAAGAGAGCCTTTCGCCGCTTATCGGGTGGATAAATTCAAGAGTATGTGCAAAAAGAGCAAGGCTTCCGCCGCCTCCGCCGTATCTTCCGTCGCCGTAAAGCGGCATTTTTCTGCTTGCAAACTGCACCCTTATCTGGTGAGTTCTGCCCGTGTGGAGCAGAATATCAACCAGCGACAGACCGCCGTTTTCGCTCATAACTTCATATTCAAGCGATGCCTCGCGCACGCCCTTACGCATACGGTTAACAACGTATGTTTTATTTTTTTGCTTATCTCTGAAAAGCAAATCCTTTAAAACCGCGCTTTTTTCGGCGGGAGAGCCCTTAATAACGGCATAATAGCGTTTTTTAATTTGGTTTTGCTCCGCCTGCTTTGAAAGAGCCGCCGCAGATTTTGAATTTTTGGCATATACCATAAGCCCCGCGGTTTCTCTGTCCAGCCTGTGAACGGGAAAAGCCTCGGCATTTTCGCCGTTTTCGGCAAAATGCGCATTGAGGAGCGAAATCATGTCGTTGCCGCCGCTCTGGCTCAAAACTCCTGCCGGCTTTAAGCACACCGCCAAAAATTTATCCTCAAACAATATCGTCATTTTCAATCCTTAACTTCATTCTTTTTTCGCTGCGGCGAAGCGCAAATCTTATGTTATCAACAGTCAGCCAAAGCTGGTTTGCAAACTGAAGAGGGTCTTCGCGCATACCCGTTCTGAACCACTCCGAAATAACGCCTACAAACGCATATTCAAAGAAGGAAGCAATGAATTCAACGTCCTCATCAGGCACGTTCATTCCCTCTGCCTGATGCCTTACAACATCAATCATGATGCTCTGCAAGGCTTTGTACATATAATTCTCAAGGTAATCGTAGCTTCGCGAGGAGCAAATGTTGTTAATCTGTTTTTTGTGGCTGTATGCGGTATTGGCAATTTTGATAAACGCCGTAACCCATGATGAGCCGTTTTTCTGGGCTTCAACAAGCTCGTTGAGCTCCTTTGTAAAAATTTCTTCAAGCAGCTCATAGATATCGCTGTAATAATAATAGAATGTGTTGCGATTGATTTCGCATGCTTCGACGATATCTCTGACCGTAATCCTGTCAAACGGTTTGGTGCCAAGCAAATCAATGAATGTTTCGTAGATAAGTCTTTTTGTGTCTTTGCCCATTTTTTCCCTCCGTTTTTTCAAAATCTTTTGTCCCTAAATCCTGCACAGCTTTGCAGAATATTGTTATTATAACATTATTTTTAATTTTTCGCAAGTGTGCAAATCTTTGCCATTGTCGGACAGCATTTAACAAAATTCTAACACTTTTCTGTCTTTCAGTTAACAATTTTATTATAGAATTATCTTGTTTTCGCCCGCAAAAATAAACATAGTTTCACGCAAATGTCTGTTTTTTCGAGAAAATTCAGTCTTTTTGCTGTTTTTGACTATTTACTTTATTATTAAAAACAAATATAATTCGGCAGTAATATTTTTTTAGAAAGCGAGGCAATCATGAGCAATACAAGCATCAACAGAGATTTTTATTCAAAGATTCATACCGTCAGGGATTTAATAGACAACAGCGCCGCGCTTTACGGCGAAAAGCCTTTTATAAAGTATCTTATCGGCGACGAAATAATTGAAAAAAGCTTTATCGACCTTCGCGAAAACAGCCTTGCAATTTGCAGATATATCCGCTCCGTCTGCCCGGAAAAAATGCATATTGCAATTATCGGAAAAACAACCTATGAATATATAACCGCTCTCACGGGCATCCTTGCCAGCGGCAACGTGTTTGTGCCGTTTGCGCCCAATACCTCGGTTGAAGAAGCGGTTGAGCTTTTCAAGGACGGCGACATTGACGCCATTTTCTATGAAAACGATTATGAAAACAGCGCAAAGGAAATTGCGGAAAAATATTCGGGTCTCAAAACAGTTGTCAACATGGGCAGCGCAGATTGGTTTGCGGATATTTATGAAAAATACGGCTCGGACTCCGAATATGCATCACTTTCCGAAATCGAGCTTAATCCCGAGGAATGCGCCGCGATTATTTACACATCGGGCACAACGGGCGTAAGAAAGGGAGTTATGCTTTCATCGGCAAATCTTATTGCCAACATAACCTACCCCGAGCTTGAGCTTGCGGAGGATGACGTTTATCTTTCGGTTTTGCCGATGCACCACATTTTCTGCTTCTCCTGCGACTATTTCAAGCCGCTTCTTGACGGTCTTACCGTCTGCCTTAACGGCGAATTAAGCAACATCGGCAGAAATCTTGCGGTTTTTCAGCCCTCAACCATGAGGCTTGTTCCGATGATTTGCGAAACGCTTATTCGAAAAGTCGGCATTCTTCATAAAAGATTTCCCGACCTTGCCCCCCGCGAGGCTGCCGAAAAGGTATTCGGCAAAAACATCCGTTGGATTGCCGTGGGCGGCGCGTATCTTGCCCCCGCGCTTGTTGATGAATATGAAAAATACGGAATTATGCTTCGCCAGGGCTACGGCATGAGCGAAACAAGCCCCAAAATAACAACCGCAGACTACAGTCAGAAAAACAAATATTCCTCCGGCAAAATTATGAAAAGCATCTGCGATGTCAGAATTGTTGACGGCGAAATTCAGGTTAAGGGCAAGTCCGTTATGATGGGCTATTATAAAAAGCCCGAAGAAACCGCCGCTGTTTTCACTCATGACGGATATCTTAAAACGGGCGACCTCGGCAGATTCAGCGAGGAAGGCACTCACCTTTATGTTACCGGCAGAATAAAGAATCTTATCATCCTTTCAAACGGCGAAAATGTTTCACCCGAAGAGATTGAAAAGAAATTTGCCGACGAAAAGGTTGTTAAAGAAATCGTTGTCAGCGCGGAAAATGACAGAATTGTTGCCGAAATTTATCCCGACAGCGACTTTGCCGCCGCAATGGGAATTGAAAACATCGAAGAATATCTCAAACAAAAAGTTGAGGAAGCAAACAGGGGCGAAAAACCCGAAAGAGAGATTGCAAAGCTTCGTTTAAGAGAAACCCCGTTCCCGAAAACAACAACAAACAAGATAAAGAGAAACTATGTTAAATATTAAAACGGAGGGAAGAAATGGAAATAAAGCTTAAAAACGGCAAAAAAGTTAAAGCATATCCCTTGATTCCCGCCCAGCATCTGATGCTCTATGTTTCACAGCATCACAGCGACGACGCACCCGTTCTTAACATTGTAACCGGCTATTACTGGCAGGGCGAATTTGACACCGAAGCCATGAAAGAGGCACTTTATGAGGCAATGGACAGATGCGACACAATGCGTCTGCGCTTCACAAAACGCCCTTTCAACAAGGTTTATCAGTATCTTGCCGACAGGCACGGGATTGAAATTATTGAAGAGGATTTGTCCGCAATGGAGTGGGACGATGCCCATGAATTTCTCAAGCAGCGTTCTCACTCAATTATAGATATGTGGGATAAGCCCGTTAACGAGATAAGAATTATTCACCTTGAAAACGGCTACAACGGCATTTACACAAAGCTGCACCACCTTGCGTTTGACGGCTACTCCTCAAAGGTGTTCCTTGCCGATGCTCTTTCAATCTATTTCAACAAAAAATACGGCACGGCTTATCCAAAACCCATGCGCAATTATTTTGACATGGTTGAAAAAGAGCTTCAATATTCAAAATCCGAGCAGCACAAAAAGGATAAGGAATACTGGAAGGGTACAATCAAAAACACATCGGAGCCTATCTATACGGATTATGTGCGACCCAGCAGGCTTCTTCAGCAGAGAATAGAGAAAAATAAACCCAATCTGCGAAAAGCGGAAGTTCTTGACGCAAATCCCGCATCAAGAACTCTCAAATTCAGCCTGGATGCCGAAACATCCGAAAAGCTTATCAAAATGTGCACCGAAAACGGGCTTTCCGTGCCCTGCGTGCTGATGATGGGCATGAGGAGCGCGCTTTCATCCTTTAACGATAACGAAAAGGATATTTCATACAAGGTTATGGTTAACCGCCGCGCAACCCTGCTTGATAAAAAATCGGGCGGCGTAAGAATGCATTTCTACTCAATGAGAAACATTGTTGAGCCGGAAATGACTTTTGCCGAGGCGGTAAGGGTTATAGAAAAATCACAGAACGATGTTTTTGAGCATTCAAACATCAGCCCCATGGAGGCGGTTATTTTAAGGCACCTTGCCATGAAAACCGGCACCCGCTACACCTATGAATGCATAACCTTCTCATATCATCCGTATTTTCCCATGCCGTATTACGGCGAAGAAATGAAAAAATCAAGCAGGGGCTTCTGGTACAACAACGATGCTTCCGTTCAGCCCCTTTATCTTACCGTTATGCACAGAAACCATGACGGCGGTCTTGATTTCAATTTTGAATACCGCCTTGCAAGCAATCCCTTGGATGAGCTTCATCATTTCTATGATAAAATGCTTGATACCCTGCTTATGGGTATGGAAAATCCCGACATTAAGGTTTCGGAAATTCTTGAAAAAATTAAGAAAGATAAGGTGAAATAAAATGGAAAAGTTAATTAACCTTTTTCTCAACTACGTTGAGCCCGATGAAGATATTACCGCAGACACAAGCATAAAGGAAGACCTCGGCATGTCATCCTTTGACCTTGTCTGCCTTGCAGAAGAAATTTTTGCCGAATTCGGCGTCAGGCTCAATGCCGAAAATTTCAGAAATTGCAGAACAGTCGGCAAGCTTGCCGCTTACATTGCAGGCTAACAAAAATATAACGGGGGCAGTTCAAAGCTGTCCCCGTTAATTTTTTATATCAGAATTTGCGCCAGCATTTTTCTTTCATAAAGGCGATGATTTCTCCGTTATCCCTACTTTCATAATATGCAACAAGCAGCTTTTTAAAGTCGGGCACATCTTTTTCGGGAATTACAAGCAAGCCGCCGCCCTGCGAAATCAAATAGTGATTTGCAAAAATAACTGCAGCGCGCTTGTTTCCGTCGGTAAAAATTTGTGTTTTCATGCAATAAAGACATAATTCAATCGCTGTTTCTGTTGAATCGCTTGATTTTTCAACTATACTGCTGATTTTTTCTTTTACATCATGCTCAATCGGCAGCGGCGGCACATAATTTGAGCCTCCGATTGTAACGGGAACACCCCGTATTCTTCCGCCGTCGCTGAAAAAACCTTCATTAACGAGCTTTGCAATATGGCAAAGCACATAGTAATTACTCGGCGACGAAACAACATCCCTATCCAAAATAAATTCCCATGCATGCTTAAGATTTAGAATCTTCTGAATATCCGTTGCCGTCATGCCGTTTACCACGCCGTTTTCAAGAATTGTTTCGGTTTGCGGAAAGGTTGTTGTTACTCCTTCAAGAACAGCTTGGTCATATATATTAGCTTTCATATTCGCTCTTGCGAATGAAAGATTCAACTCAACTCTCGGCGAAAGAGCTGATTGCTTATATCCGAGCAAAGCAAGCTCTTTTTCAACCTGACGGATATTTTTTTTAAGTTCTCTCGCTTCGCGGGATGAACGAAGAAGAACGGCATAAAGCTCTTCGCTGTATTTGTCAACATAAACGGAACGAAGCTTGCCTGCCTCACGCTTGCGCATATACAAATATTTTCCGGAGCTGTTTTCTTTTATTTCGGGAGTACCGTCATAAGGCAAAAGTGCAAGCCTTGCCTGAAAATCCGCCTTTTTACGAAGCAATTTCTGTATCGCATCAAAATTACTTTTCATTAATATCACACCCTTTAGGGAACAAATATATTTATATTTTATGATATTGTTCCCTAAAAGTCAATACTTATATATGAGTTGCTTTATTTAACAGCTTACTCCGTCCACCACTCGCTTTGCCAGATTCGCTCGGTCAGCTCTTTTGAAATTACGGCAATTTTATCAAAATCCATGGCATCAATATAACATGCCTCAAGGTCGTCATGAATATCCTTTGCCATTTTCAGCGCGCACACCGCTTCGTCAAGCAGCTCCTTTGCCGCCTTGCGCGAAAAGGCAAGCCTTGCTCTGTGCGATGCCAGAGAATCAGCCGAATAAAAACGGCGGAGCGACACGTTTTTTGTGGGAATAATATTGAGATTACAGAGCTTGTCGGCGGTAAAAAATCCGAGCGACAGCTCTTTTATTATTATGTGGCGGATTGCCTTTTCGCTGCTGATGCTCGGGCTTGAAATAACGGAAAATCCGCTTGCCAGCGCATAGGTGCGAAGCTGCTCGATAAGCATTGCGGCGGCAACGCCGAAATCATCCTCAAAAATAACGGTTTGGTCGCAAAGCTCATTAACCGTTTCGGTTAAAAAATAATATCCTTTCGGGGTTATCGCATCAAGCATGCGTATTTTTTCAAGCCCTATTTTGCCGACGGGCTTCTTGAAATATCGGTTGGCAACCCGTGCGGCATATCGCATAAGCCGCTCATCATCAAGGCAGTCGCGGCATATTTTTTCGCCGTCGCCGAAAATTGAAAAAGCGGATTCGATAAATCGTCTGCTGCGCTTGTGGCAGGTTTTGTTTTTATCGGTCAGAGCAATTATTTCTTCTTTTCTTGAAAGAAGCTTTTGCTTATCCCAGCAGTCGCCGAGGTTGATTATTTCGCCGCTTGCGCCGGGGTAATCGGGGTCCATCGTGTGGGGCGAGGTGCCGTCCGCAATGCTGACACGCAGCGACGGAAAAATAACGCCGTCCAGCGATGACGGGTCCGACGAGCAGTAAATTCTTTCGCATTCTATATCCCTTTTTTCAATTTCATCCGCAATTTTTTTCATCATGGAGGATTTGCCCGTGCCGGGTCCTCCTTTGATTATATAAGTATACTGACCTTCTATTTTCGGCGTAAGCTGTGAAAAGCATGAGAAAAATCCGTTTTTACCGCTTGAACCCAAAAAATATGACTCTTTCATAATCAGCCCCCTTTGATATCAAAATATTCAAATTTCAGAATTTTGTGAAAAATAAGGCTGTTTTCAGCGCACTTTTTTTATTTTTTTCCTACAAAATGAAAATATAGCCCTCAAAAGCAAAAATTTCACTTGATATTATTTAAAATATATTATATAATATAGTGCAGAGTAGCTTTCTTTTAGTCATGTGGCGTGTGGGTCCTGTGCGACAGGGCACCGTGAACCATGTCAGGCGGGTGAACCGAGCAGCATTAAGCGGACAGTCTTGTGCGCCACAGTCTGCCTGCCGCCATATGACTAAGAGAAAGCTTTTTTAAAATAATCCTCAGAAGGAGTGAAAGGATGTATCAGGCGCTTTACAGAAAATGGAGGCCAAAAAGCTTCTGCGACGTTTACGGCCAGCCCCATGTAACAAAAACCCTGCAAAGCCAGCTCGAAAGCGGCAGAATTTCTCACGCTTACCTTTTCACGGGCTCGCGAGGCACGGGCAAAACAACCTGCGCAAAAATCCTTTCAAAGGCGGTCAACTGCCTTTCACCCGTTAACGGCAACCCCTGCAACGAATGCGAAATCTGCCGCGGAATAGAAAACGGCTCAATTCTTGACGTTATAGAAATCGACGCCGCCAGCAACAACGGCGTTGACAATATACGCGATTTGCGTGAGGAAGCAAATTTCACACCCGCAAATGCAAAATACAGAGTATATATTATCGACGAGGTTCACATGCTCTCCATCGGCGCGTTCAATGCGCTGCTTAAAACACTTGAAGAGCCGCCCTCACATGTTATTTTTATCCTTGCAACAACAGAAATACATAAGCTGCCCTCAACAATTCTTTCAAGATGCCAGCGATTTGATTTTAAGAGAATCGCTCCCGAGGATATAACGGCAAGGCTTATGTTTGTTGCCGAAAAAGAGAATGTCAGCCTCACCCAAAACGCCGCAAGTCTTATTGCAAGAATTGCGGACGGCGGCATGCGCGACGCTCTTTCTCTGCTTGACCGCTGCTTTGCAATGGGCACGGATATTGACGAAAACACAGTCAGCGATGCTGCGGGCATTGCGGGCACTATCCACCTTTTCTCATTTTCGGAATTTGTTGCAAAAGGTGATTTCACAAGCTCGTTAAAGCTTGTTTCAAGGCTTCACAGCGAAAGCTGCGATATCGACAGCCTTTGCACGGAGCTGACTCTCCACTTCCGCAATCTTATGGTTGCAAAAACAGTTTCGGACTGCGAGGGTCTTATAGTCTGCTCAAAAGATGAGCTTTCAAAGCTCAAAGAAAGAGCAGGGGAATTCAAGCTTTCAAAAATTCTTGACTGCATTGAAATTCTCGAACAGACCTCAAAAAATATAAAAAATGCCGCCAACAAAAAAATTCAGCTTGAAGCGGCTGTTATAAAAATGTGCGCCCCCGCATCGGCATCGGGCGTAATCCCCGAGGGGCTTGAAGAGCGAATCTGCAAGCTTGAAGAAATGGTTGCAAACAGAGCATTCACCGCTCCCGTTTCCGCTCCCGCGGCAGCAAAACCTGCCGAAAAACCTGCAGAGCCGAAGCCTGAAGCTCCCGCACCCAAGCTGGAGAGCGAAGAAGCTCCGCTTCCACCGCCTCCGCCGCCTGCAGAAGAGCAGAGCGACATCCCTGACGGACCTTTTGCAAACTGGCCCGACGTTCTTGATAAGATTAAAATTTATGATATCCCGCTTTTCGGAATTTTGGCTAACTCAACCGCATTGATAAAGAGCGGCAGAGTGGTTATCTGCTCCGAAAACCCGACACTTTTCGATTTCATCTGCACGGATACTCATTCAAAGGAGCTTGCGAGAGCGGTTTTTGAGGTTATGGGCAGAAAGATGAAAATTGCGGTTTCAAACCCCGAAAAACAAAAAGCGGCGGCAAATCCGCTTGAAAATTTAAAAGCAAAAATAAATCAGTTTAATTCAAATAATTAACGATATTTTTTGTAGGGGAGGGCGTCCTCGACCTCCCGTATGCACCGAAAGGTGCATAATAAAAATTATACCATTGAAAAATATATCAATTAAATAAATGATATATTAAAAAAATAATTACAGACCTACGGTCTGTTCGGGACGTCGAGGACGCCGTCCCCTACCGTAATAAATAATAATTGGAGGAATATAAAATGAAAGCAAGAATCCCCGGCGCTCCCCAGGGCGGCAACATGATGAAAAAAATTCAGGAAATGCAGGAAAATATGCAGAAAATCCAGCAGGAGGTTGAAGCAACGGAATTTTCCTCCACAGTCGGCGGCGGCGCAGTTGAGGTTGTTGTTACCGGCGCTCACGAGGTAACCGCGGTTAACCTTAAGCCCGAGGTTGTTGACCCCGACGATATCGAAATGCTTCAGGACCTTATCATTTCCGCTTTCAATGAGAGCATCCGCAAGGCTAACGATGCAATGGAGCAGGGCATGGAAAGAGCTAAAGGCGGTCTTTCAATTCCCGGTCTTTTCTGATGAGCGGATTTACACCGTCTTTAGAAAGACTTATCGAACAGTTTGCGCGGCTTCCGTCTGTCGGCAAAAAAAGCGCACAAAGGCTGGCATTCCACATTCTCAACATGTCGGATGCAGATGCCAAAAAGTTTACCGACACAATTATGACAGCCCGCGAATCCATTAAAAAGTGCGATATTTGCTGTAATCTGACCGACGGCGAGGTTTGCAGAATCTGCTCCTCACAGTCAAGGGATAAATCAACAATCTGCGTTGTTGAGGACCCGCGCGATGTTATCGCCATTGAGCGCACCCACGAATATAACGGGCTTTACCACGTTCTTCACGGCGTTATTTCACCGATGAACGACATAAATCCGGAGGATATCTGCATCAAAGAGCTGATTCTCCGCTTGGGCGACGACACGGTGAAAGAGGTTATCATGGCAACCAACCCCACGGTTGAGGGCGAGGCAACCTCAATGTATATATCGCGCCTTATTAAACCGCTCGGCGTTAACGTGAGCCGCCTTGCCTACGGCGTGCCCGTCGGAGCGGACCTTGAATATGCGGACGAATTTACTCTTATCCGCGCTTTAGAGGGCAGAAAAGAGCTTTAAATTTCGGAAAAGTTATCCACATAGTTATACTTATTCACATACGGGTTTTCCACATTTCAACTTTGTCAAAAAATGGGACGTTGAAAACCCTGACTTTTCCACAAAAAAATGTTGATATTTTTTACCTTACTTTCCAATAAAATCAACGCTTTTCAGAGTTATACCATATTTCAACGCCCCCTACTATTACTACTATAAATATATATATTAAATATATATTCATAATAGGAGCGGGGAATTGAAAAATCTTAAAAGCCGATAAAACAGGCTTACCCCATGTGGAAAAGTTTATAACCATTAATGCGACACTATAAGGGAGGATATTCCAATGAAAATAATATGCAGCACGCTTGAGCTTTCAGAGGCTTGCCAAAATGTTCAGAGAGCGGCTTCAACCAAAACAGCTATCCCCGCAATCGAGGGTATTCTTATGGTTGCCAAGGACGGCACTCTCACCCTGACGGGCTATGACCTCGAAATGGGAATAACCACCTCAATCCCCGCAAAAGTTGAGGAAGAAGGCGAGCTTGTTCTCAATGCACACATGTTCAGCGAAACTTTGAGAAAGCTGCCCGACAGCAATGTTAACATTTACAGCGATTCAAGACATATCGCTTCTATTTCTTGCGGCGATTTTGAATCAACTCTTATAGGTATTTCCGCAGAGGAATATCCCGACCTTCCCTCAGTTTCGGGCGGATATCCCATTTCCGTTCAGCAGGGTATTCTTAAGGATATGGTCAGAAAAACAATTTTCTCGGCTGCTGTTAAGGATAGTAAGATAGTCCACACCGGCATTAAGTTTGAAATTGAAGAAAATCATATCAGACTTATTGCAGTTGACGGCGTTCGCCTTGCTATAAGAAACGAAAACATCAGCTACAGCGGCGAAAATCTTTCTTTCGTTGTGCCTGCAAAAACTCTTTCAGAGGTTGTTAAGCTCATGAGTGATGACGATGCAATGGTAACTCTCGGCATCGGTAAAAGACACATCATTTTTGAGGTTGGAGGCTATAACATCATTTCCCGTTTGCTTGACGGCGAATTTCTTAATTATAAGGCGGCAATTCCCTCTGCAACAAAAACTGTTATCCGCGTAAATACAAGAAGCTTTATTGACAGCATCGACAGAACTTCTCTTATCATCACCGAAAAAATCAAGAGCCCAGTTAAGTGCGTTTTTGATGAAAATATGATTAAGATGTCAAGCATTACATCTCTCGGCACGGCAAACGACAGAATCCCCGCTTTGATTGAGGGCGAAACCTGCACAATAGGCTTTAATAATAAGTATATGCTTGATGCTCTTCGTGCCTGCGACACAGACGAGGTCAGAATCATGCTCAACGGCGCAGTTGCGCCCATTCTTATCGTTCCCAACGAGGGTGACGGTTTCATATTCTTAATTCTTCCCGTGAGGCTGAAAAATGAAGATTAAAGTTAAGGTTGCCGAAAAACAGCAGTTATCAAAAAAAATTGATACCGATTTTATAAGACTTGACGCTTTCCTCAAAATGTGTGATGCCGTGCAGACGGGCGGACACGCAAAGATTGTTATTCAGGAGGGTGAGGTCAGGGTCAACGGCGAAGTATGCACCCAGAGGGGCAAAAAGCTCCGCAAGGGTGACTGCGCCGAATTTGAACGCGTTGTTTATAACGTTGAATGATTTTTGAAAGGAATGGTAAAATTTGATAATTAAACACCATTCCGCAAAAAATTTCAGAAATCTTGAGTCGGTTTCATTCGCACCGCATCCCGAAATGAACGTTATTTACGGCGAAAACGGTCAGGGGAAAACAAATATAATTGAAAGCATCTGGCTTTTGACGGGTTTTTACAGCTTCCGAGCAAGAAAAAATGCCCAGCTCATTGAGCAGGGCAAAGACGAAGCCGAAATTGAAAATATATTTTATTCACACTCGCGTGAACAAAATGCCGTTATGAAGATAAACAAGCGCAAAGAGCTGGTTTTGAACGGCGTTAAAGAAGAATCACCGCGCGTGATGATGGGCAAATATTTTGCCGTTGTTTTTTCGCCCGCAACCCTCGGAATCGTTCAGGACGGTCCCGGCGAAAGGCGAAAGCTTATTGACATTGCGTTGAGCCTTATAAAGCCGAATTACGCTGTTTTAATGTCGCGCTATCTGCGCGTGCTTGACCAAAGAAATGCGCTTTTGAAAAAGCTTGGCGAAAGAAGCTTTGAATTTGATTATATGGCTCCGTGGGACACCGAGCTTGCAAACCTCGGCGCAAAAATAATCAAATACCGTCTTGATTATATCGAGCAGCTTTCCGCGCTTTCAAGCGAAATATATAACGGAATCAGCTCCGGCAGAGAAGCTTTTTCGTTTTATTATGATTTTTCAAAAGAAAACATAAGCGAAGAAGAAATAAAAGAAAAACTTATTTCTGAAATAGAAAAATCGCGTGAAGCCGATATAAAAAGGCTTTATACCAACGCAGGTCCGCACACACACGACCTTGTGCTGACTCTCAACGGCAGAGATGCCAGAACCTTCGGTTCGCAGGGTCAACAAAGGTCATGCGCGCTTGCAATGAAGCTTGGCGAGGCTTCTATTATTGAAAGAATCACCGGCGAATGCCCCGTTGTTTTGCTTGACGATGTTATGAGCGAGCTTGACGAGGGAAGACAGACGTTTATTTTAAATTATCTTGATAATTGGCAGGTATTTATCACCTGCTGTGACCCGTCGCAGCTTCTGCGCTCCAAAAAAGGCAAGGCGTTTGAGGTTATTAACGGCGAAATAAAAGAAATGGAGTAAAAAATGTATCTTCATCTCGGAATGGATAAGGTTATCACCTTTGATGAAATAATTGGAATATTTGACTTAGACACAACCACCGTTTCAAAACGCACAAGAGATTATCTTGCAAAAGCGGAAAAAGAGGGTATTGTTGAAAACGTTTGTTATGATATTCCGAAATCTTTCATAGTCTGCCGCGATAAAAACGGCAATGACAGAGTTTATATTTCGCAGATTTCCTCATCTACGCTCTTAAAAAGAACTGGTTATGTTGACAGTTTAACAAATGTATAAAAGAACAGCACCTGAAAAAACAGGTGCTGCTTTTTTTATACATATTATAATATTATTCTAAAGCAGAGAGAATTGAAGCGATTCTTGCAAGGTCGTCCTTGTCATAGAATGCGATTTCGAGCGTTCCGCATTCCTTGCCGCCTTTTGTAACAACCTTTGCTTTTCTGCCGAGAGAATTATTTAATGAAAGCTCAACCTCGTCAAAGAATGTGTGGCGGGCGGGGGCTTTTTTCTTTTCTTTCTTTTCGGCTGTGAGGGATTTAACCAGCTTTTCCGTATTTCTGACGGAAAGACCTTTTGCAATTATTAATTCCGCTGTGGAAATAATAAGTTTTTCATCGTCCAGTGCCGCAAGGGTGCGTGCGTGACCCGCGGAAAGCTTGTTTTCGCGCACCATGTCAAGCACCTTTTCGGGCAGCTTTAAAAGACGCAGAGCGTTTGCAACGGCGGGGCGGGATTTGCCGACCTTTTGCGCCGCTTCTTCCTGCGTTAAATCAAAATCCTTCATAAGGCTTGCAAAGCCGAGAGCTTCTTCAACGGGATTGAGGTCCTCGCGCTGTAAATTTTCTATTAAAGAAATAACGGCGGCTTCTGTGTCTGAAAGCTCTTTAATAACAACGGGCACTTGTGTTAAGCCAGCAATGCGGCTTGCCCTCCAACGTCTTTCACCCGCAACAAGCTGATATCCGCCGCCGATTATCGGGCGAACAAGCAAGGGCTGCAAAACGCCGTGCTGCGCGATTGAATCGGCAAGCTCCGAAAGAGCCGCTTCGTCAAACTGCTTTCTTGCCTGCTCCTTGTTAGGCTCAATATCCATTAAATTCAGCTTCACGGGTTGAGCTGAACTTGTTTCTTCTAAAGAATTATCCGCAAGCAGAGAGCTGAGTCCTCTGCCAAGACCGCCTTTTTTCGGTGCCATAATAATACTCCTTATTTATTATTCATTCTCAAAAATTCGTCTGCAAGGTCGCTGTAAGCATGCGCACCCTTTGAGGATTTGTCATAATACATAACGGGCTGACCGTAGCTCGGAGCCTCCGAAAGGCGCACGTTTCTGGGAATAACGGTTGAATAAACCTTTTTCGGGAAGCATCTTTTAACTTCTTCAACAACCTGCTGTGTGAGGTTGAGCTGACCGTTATACATTGTCAGCAGCACGCCCTCAATCTCTATGTATGGGTTATAAAGACGTTTAACCGTTCTGACGGTTGAGATAAGCTGTGAAAGACCTTCAAGTGCAAAAAATTCGCATTGAATGGGAACAATCAGAGTATCCGCCGCGCAGAGACCGTTGAGAGTAATCAGACCGAGAGAGGGGGGACAGTCAAGAAAAATGAAGTCAAAATCATCAACAATAGCGGCAAGCGCATTTTTGAGCTTTGACTCGCGCTTTTGAAAATCGATAAGTTCAAGCTCCGCGCCCGCAAGGTCCATGCTTGAGGGCATAACATAAACGTTTTCATACGGAGTTTTAACTACCGCATCTGCCGCCGAAGTGCCGCCGATAAGCACGCTGTAAGAGGATTTTTCAAGCCCCTTTTTGTTTATGCCGAGTCCGCTGGTTGAGTTGCCCTGGGGGTCGATATCAACAAGCAGGGTTTTATATCCTTTACTGCCGAGCGCGGCGGTAAGGTTAACGGCGGAAGTTGTTTTGCCAACGCCGCCTTTTTGGTTAACGATTGCAACAATTTTACCCAAAATAATCGCTCCTGATATAATCTGATGTAATTAATATAATCTGTGTATATACAGTATATCATAATGTATATAAAAATGGAAGAAAAAAATAAAAGTTTAAATTAAGAAGTAGGGGAGATTCACGAATCGCCCGCTCACCTCAAACATTGTTTCACGTGAAACAGCAAGAGGGGCAGACCCGAAAGCCTGCCCCTCCCGCTGTGGATGTGGGTGTGAAAGAGAAAGATATGGTAAGTTAGGAGTTGTTTGATTTAAGCAGAGGTTTTCTTTGCCTTTATACAGCAATTTCTGCTTTTTGGGATGCGGACTATATATTCGATATATTCGTCGGTTTCGCTTTTTGCGGAATCCGCTTCAATGCCTGCGCGTCGCATTGTGTCAACCGCGTGGTTAAGGGTATTAACAAAAATTCGGACATCCTTAAAAAGCTTGACGGGCGGCTGTCTGCGGCGGCTGTCGTTGGTCAGTATTTGCGAAACAAGCTTTTCCGTTTCACTGACTGTCAGCCGTTTATCCGCGATTATCGACAATGCGCGCTCCATCTGGCTTATCTGTGTCAGGCGCAAAAGTGCTCTTGCATGGCGTTCCGTCAAGCCTTCCTGCGTTATTTTAAGGCGTATTTCTTCGGGAAGCCGTAGCAAACGCAGTTTATTTGAGATAGTCGGGGGAGCTTTGCCGAGTTTTTTGCAAACGTCGTCGCGGCTCATGCCGTAATCCGTTATCAATTTATCAATAGCAACGGCTTCTTCAAAAAAGCCGAGGTCGCTGCGCTGTATGTTTTCGATAAGAGCGAAAAGAGCGGATTTTTCATCGCTTGCTTCCATTATTATGCACGGTATCTGCGTTATGCCGACAAGCCTTGAAGCGCGAAGGCGTCTTTCGCCCGATATAAGTTCATAGTTGCCCTTGCTGTTAATACGCACGGCGATTGGCTGAATGATGCCGTTTTGCCTTATGCTCTGTGCCAAGCCCTCCAGCTCGTCAAAATCGAAGCGGCGGCGGGGTTGGTTGGGATTCGGATAAATTTCCTCCTGCGGCACAAGAATTATCTGCCCGCCAATTTTGTATTTACCGGATTTCAAAAATCAAACCCCCTGTCCGTTTCATTGATTCAATGATAACATCGGAGAGGGGGTTTGTCCAGCTAATTCGATAGCCATAAAACTGCCGTTATCGACAGTCGATATTAAATTTAAAGGGGCTTTTTCGCAATTTGTGCGGATACGCGCGGATATTTTGGCGGAACTTGCGATATCTTTTTGATAACAACGATTGTTCTTTCGCCGCCGTCGGAGAGGGTGAAGGACTTTTCATCGACTATTTTACCGCCGAGGGTCTTTATAGCCGCCTTTGCATCGGCGATTTCTTCCTGCGCCTTTGCGCCTTTCATGGCAAGGAACACTCCGCCAACCTTGACAAACGGCAGGCAGTATTCGCAAAGAACATTCAAAGCTGCAACCGCTCTTGAGCAGACAATATCAAACTTTTCTCTGTATTCCTTGTTTTGACCCGCTTCCTCGGCTCTCGTGTGAAGCACTTCGGCGGTCAATCCGAGTGATTCAGCGGCAGAAGCAACATATTTGAGCTTTTTTGCGGTTGAGTCAATCATGGTCATATCAAGGTCGGGTCTTGCAATCAATAGGGGAATTGACGGAAAGCCCGCGCCCGTGCCGACGTCAAGCACCTTTGCACCCTGCGGAAAATCCGCGGCGGAAAGGGCGGAAATGCTGTCCGCAAAATGCTTGACGGCAATTCCGTCGGGGTCGATGATGGCGGTTAAATTCATTGTTTTGTTTTGCTCAACTAAAAGAAATGCAAGCTTTTCAAAGCGAGAAAGCATTTCATCTGTGACGGAAATGCCGAGCTTTGCGGCATCTTCGAGCAAAAGCGACGGATTATATAACATTTATACCGTTCCTCTCAAGGTAAATAAGTAAAACTGAAATATCGGCGGGGGAAACACCCGAAATTCGCGAAGCCTGACCGACTGTTTCGGGGCGGATTTTGCAGAGCTTTTCAATCGCTTCAAGGCGCAGACCCGTTATGGCATTATAGTCCAAATCCTGCGGCAGACGCTTAACCTCAAGGCGGCGAAGCTCGTTTATCTGCATTTGCTGGCGTTTTATGTAGCCCTCATACTTTATATCTATTTCAACCTGCTCAAAAATTTCGGCGGGCAGGTCGGGTCTTGTTTTGTCAAACGGGGTGAGAGCCTCATAGTCAATCTGCGGTCTGCGGAGAAGCTCAATCATTTTTAAGCCTTTCTCAAGTGCGGATGTTTCACGTGAAACAAGCATTGCATCAATCTCCGGTGTTTTGGGGATTGAAAGATTTTCAACCCTTTCGCGTTCTGCGGCAATCAAATCAAGCTTTTTAAGGAATTTTTGATATCTTTCCTCGCTGATAAGCCCCGCCTTGTAGCCGATTTCGGTCAGGCGGCGGTCTGCATTATCCTGGCGCAGAACAAGGCGGTATTCCGAGCGCGATGTCATCATGCGATAGGGGTCGGAGCAGCCTTTTGTTACAAGGTCGTCAATCAAAGTGCCGATATATGAGGTTGTGCGGTCAAGGATAACGGGCTCTTTGCCCCGGATTTTCAAAGCGGCGTTCATGCCCGCAACAAGTCCCTGCGCGGCGGCTTCTTCATATCCGCTGGAGCCGTTGAACTGACCCGCGCCGTAAAGACCGGGAAAATCCTTGAATTCAAGGGTCTGGCGAAGCGAAAGCGGGTCAACGCAGTCATATTCAATCGCATAAGCCGTGCGCAAAAACTCCGCTTTTTCAAGCCCGGGTATGCTGTGAACAATCTTGAGCTGAACGTCCTCGGGCAGGGATGACGAAAGACCCTGAAGATACATTTCGTCGGTGTTTGCGCCGCAAGGCTCAACGAATATCTGATGGCGTTCTTTTTCGGAAAAACGGACTATTTTATCCTCAATGCTCGGGCAGTAGCGCGGACCAACGCCGTCTATCTTGCCCGAATAGAGCGGAGAGCGGTGAAGATTATCGAGTATTGTCTGCTTTGTTTCCGCGCCCGTGTATGTTATATAACAAGGCTCAACATTGCGGATTTCGATATCATTATTGAATGAAAACGGAACAATCTTTTCGTCGCCGTATTGCGGCTCAAGGTTTTCGGTGTCAACGCTTCGGCGGTTGATGCGCGGGGGGGTGCCCGTTTTAAAGCGGCGGGTCATAACGCCAAGCTCTTTGAGCGATTTTGCAAGCTCCACGGCGGGGAACATTCCGTCAGGACCGCTTTCATAGGAAATATCGCCGATGAAAATTCTGCCCGCAAGGAAGGTGCCCGTTGCGATGATAACCGCCTTTGCTCTGTGGATTGCTTCAAGGCGGGTTTTGAGCAGCCATTCGTCACCGTCGCGCTTAATATCAATAATTTCCGCCTGGCGCAGAAAAAGATTTTTCTGCTTTTCAAGCGCAAATTTCATATAATCGCAGTAGCCGCGGCGGTCAATCTGCGCACGCAGGCTGTGGACTGCGGGGCCTTTGCCGAGGTTGAGCATGCGGCTTTGCAGAGTATTGCGGTCCGCCGCAACGCCCATTTCACCGCCGAGAGCATCAATTTCGCGCACAAGGTGACCCTTTGAAGTGCCGCCTATCGACGGGTTGCAGGGCATGTTGCCCACCCAGTCCAGATTTATCGTGAAAACGGCGGTTTTGCAGCCAAGGCGCGCCGCGGCAAGCCCCGCCTCTATTCCGGCGTGACCCGCACCGATAACGGCAATATCAAAATTTTCAGAAAAGTATTCCATAGTAACACCACTTTATAAATGCGTAATGCGCAATTCGAAATGCGCAATTATTTTTGTAGGGGACGGCGTCCCCGACGTCCCGAATGCACCGAAGGTGCATAATAAGCTATAAATTTAAATTAGGTAGCGTGGATAACATCCGCCTGTTTTGTTTTCTGGTTTTACGGGCGATTCGTGAATCGCCCCTACAAATTGAATGAACGCGATGTAGGGGTTGGCGGGTGCAGAAAATGCTACCTGATTCATTGATTTAAAGCGCGAAAATTGTTTGTGACATCAAAAATCGGACACGAAAATTGTAAATAGAATATTCTAATTTACAAAAAATAAACCTCTCGTTTACAGCCGATTGCGTGAAGCGGATTTAACTCGGCATCGTTTCAAAAATTTCCATTGGCTGTAATCGGAAATTGGGGTTATTATGCTAAAAAGGCATTAAAAACAACGTTTATTATTGCATTTAAGAAAAATCAAGGAGTTTTATTTCTGTTAATAGGTTTTGTCAATCGTGTAGGGGACGACCTCTGTGTCGTCCCGAATGCTGTGATTTTCTCGGCGGGAGCATGCCCTGCCCTGCGCGCCGGATGCGGGCGATTCGTGAATCGCCCCTACAATGCATAATCAAACAACATTAATTGCCCATTACGTATTACAAATTATTTGCCTACGCAAAAACGCGAGAAAACTTCATCGACAACCGCGGATGTGGCTTTGTCGCCCGTGAGCTCAAGCAGAGCATCAATAGCGCAGTCGGCGCAGACGTTGACAGCATCAAGCGTTACGCCCATGTTGAGTGCGGCTATCGCTTCGTCGATATGACCGAGTGCATTAACGCAGCATTGGCGCTGGCGTTCGCTTGTCAGGCATGCGGCATTGGGGTCGAACTCATTCGTTTTGAAAATTGCGCGAACGGCCTTTTCAAGCTCATCTCTCCCCTCGCCCGTTGATGCTGAAAGCTCCACGGTGTAGGGGAAGGCTTCATCAATGATTTTTCTGTCTGCCGCAAGGGGCAGGTCGGATTTATTAAGCAGAGCAACGGCGCGTTTTTCGCGGCATTGCTCGATTATGTCAAAGTCATCTGCATTGAGGGCTGTGCTTCCGTCAAACACGGCAAGCACAAGCTCGGCGCGCTCCAGCCTGCGCTTGGCAAGATTAACGCCGATGTTTTCAACAACATTTTCGGTTTCGCGTATGCCCGCTGTGTCCGCAACGCGCATAACGATTTCGCCGAGCACAATTCTTTCCTCAACAACGTCGCGGGTAGTGCCCGCAATATCGGTTACGATAGAGCGTTCAAAGCCCGTGAGCATGTTCATGAGCGTGGATTTGCCGACGTTGGGCTTGCCGACGATAACGGCATCCACGCCGTCGGTGACAGCTCTGCCGCAGTCGTAGCGGCGGATTATATCAGCAAGGGCGACGCGGCTTTCCTCAAAAATGGGGAGCATGTCCGCTTCGTTTGTTTCTTCGATATCCTCGTCGGGGTAATCGACCCATGCAGCAAGCGAAGCGCAGACACCGATTATGTTATCGGCACATTTGCGGATTTCGCGGCTGAGGTTGCCGTCAAGGGTGTTGAGAGCGGCGGTTGCCGCCTGCTTGCCCGATGCACCGATGAGCGACATAACGCTTTCAGCGGCGGCAAGGTCGAGCTTGCCGTTGAGGAATGCGCGTTTTGTGAACTCCCCTGCCTCGGCAGGCGTTGCGCCCGCATCGAGGGCGGCGCGAAGCACGCGCTTTGTTATGTAAAGACCGCCGTGGCACGAAATTTCCGCGGTGTCCTCGCCCGTGTAGCTTTTGGGCGCACGAAAAACGAGGCATACAGCCTCGTCGATTTTTTCATTATTATCATAAACATTGCCGAAATGGGCGCAGTATCCCCTGCTTTCAGTTAGGGGCTTGCCGCTGACGGGCTTGAATATTTTTGCCGCGATTTCAACGGCATTCTCGCCCGAAATGCGCACAATTCCGATTCCGCCGGGTGCATTCGGGGTTGCAATGGCGGCTATTGTTCTGTTATCCATATTTACTCCTTTATTCACAGACCAAGGGAATGCGTTTGCCTGTTATGCGCTTGGCAATGCGTGAATATGCAAGGGTTGAGGGCGAAAATTCGCCGGGCACGGTGCCCGTAACGGAGCAGAAGCCGACATTGATATCCCTCGGAACAATGCCGAGAAGCTGAACACCCGTTTCGTCGATGCATTGGTCAATGTTGAGCAGCTTTTTCTTGCAGACGGGCTTTACCTCAAACATGTTGATAACAAGGCGGGTATCCTCAATGCCGAGCCTGCGAAGCTCATCAAAAGCCCTTGCGCAGCTTCGCACGCAAACGCTGTCGGGCGTTGTTATAACGATTGCTTTATCAGCGCCGCATGCGGCAAGCTGAAAGCCGCGGTCAATACCCGCGGGGGAATCGAGCAAAATATAGTCGTATTTATCGGAAAAGGATTTAAAAACCTTGGCGGTTGCTTCAAGGGTCAGACCGTCGCTGAAGCTGCGTGGAGCGGCAAGCAGGTCAATTTCCGCTTTTATAACTGCCTGCTCCGCGCTGCAGCGGTCAAGCACGATATCGCCCCAGTCAAAAACAACGCTTTCCGAAACGCCGAAAAGCAAATCCAGCGAGCGCAGACCGATGTCGCAGTCAATCGCGAGCACCTTTTTGCCCATTTTGGCGAGTGCCCTGCTCACCCCTGATACAAAAGAGGATTTGCCCGAGCCGCCTTTGCCCGAGGCAACAACAATAATTTCAGCCATGGTGCGCTCCTTTCAAAAATGATGTGTGTTTCATTTGCGAACGGGCAATTCGTGAATCGCCCATCAGGGAATTAAAACATTTTCCTGCTGATAGCTCTGCATTGTGTCGCTCTGACCGAAATAATATTCGGCAATGGATGCAACAACGGGCGCAAGCCTGCCGCCCGCGGTGAAGCCTTCGCCGACAACGGCAACAGCGATTTCGGGGTTTTCATAAGGTGCAAAGGCGATAAGAAAGCCGTTGTTAACCTTGACGGAATGACCCTCAAGGCGCCTTATTTCCTGCGATGTGCCCGTTTTGCAGGCAACATTTACTTTAAGATTTTTAAAATAAGAAGTTTTATATCTTTCGCCGACCGCCGCCATGCCGCGCTGAACAATTTCAAGCGATTTGTCGGAAATATCCATCTGTGCAACGATTTCGGGCGATTTTTCGATAATTGTCTGCGAATAATCGTAGCTCTTTATGCTCTTAACGAAGTGGGTTTTGTATCTTGTGCCGCCGTTTGCGAGGGTTGCGCAGTAGTTTGCAAGCTGAATGGGCGAAAACAGATTGCCTGCCTGACCAATCGCGGACTGGATAGTGTAGCCGGGAAGCCATTTTTGATTGAGCGATGCGCGGTATTCGGGGCTGTCCAAAACACCGGTTGCTTCGCCCAGCTCACAGCCGGTTTTTGCGCCAAGACCGAAAAGGGTACGGTATTCGTTCATTTTTTCAATGCCGAGCTGTTTGCCGACCTCATAGAAAAAGGTGTTGCAGGATTCATTAAGCGCGTTAACAACGCCCACAAAGCGGGTAACGTGGCTTTGCTCACACTTGAAATTCTGACCGAGGTATTCATACATGCCCGAGCAATAAACGGTTGTGTCCTCTTCAATAATCCCCTCTTCCAATGCGGCAAGGGCAACAGAGGGCTTCATGGTTGAGCCCGTTGCATAGGTTGAAAGCAGTGCTCTGTTCCAAAGCGGAGCGGCGGGGTCCTCATTAAGAGCTTTAACGTTTTCGCTGTAGGTTGAAATATCATAGGTGGGATAAGATGCGCAGGCAAGAATACCGCCCGTTTTGCAGTTAAGAACAACAACAGCACCCGCGTTGTCAACAAGGTTGCCCTCGTCGGAGCCCGCAAAGGCAAGCAGAGTGTCCTCCAAGGAATCCTGCGCAACCTTCTGAAGCCCCGCATCAATGGTTAAAACAACCGTGTTGCCCTGAATGGGAGCGGTTGTTACAGCGGTTGAGCGGTTGCCCTCGCTGTCGCGATAAACGGTTTCTTCGCCGTCGGTACCTTTAAGATATTCTTCCATTGCGGCTTCAATGCCGCTTTTGCCGAGGTAATCGGTGATTTTATAGCCCTCGGACTTGAGTTCCTTATATTCTTCGGCATCAATCGCGCCTATTCTGCCCAAAACGTGAGGGGCAAGCGTGCCGTCGGCATATTGCCTTACGGGCACAACCTCAACGTCAACGCCCTGATAGAATATGCTGTTTTCTTTTATCAGCGAAACCATCGCATCGGGCACATCGGTTGCAAAGGTGTAGGGGTAGCCGATGCTGAAAAACAGGCGCACCATTTCATAGCGCACCGAGGCAATCTTGCGCGCATCGGCGGGTGAATAGCCTTGCAAATCATATTCATCAATCAATGCATCGAAGCAGTTTTGCGCGGTTGCGTATTCGTTGAGATTGAGCATGTCCTCGCTTTTCATCTGGGAAATCAGGCTTTCGCTGTTTTCTTTGAAAGCGATGTTGCCGTTTTGGTCAAAAACAAGGGGCAGATTGTCAATCCATTCAAGATTGTTTTTCTCAAAAAGATTAATGAGGCTCAATATGATTTCGTTGCGTCTTTCCTGCTCGGAGGATGACGGAAAATAGGCGTAGTCAAAAATAATCGAATAGCCCTGGTCGTTATAGACAAGCTTTTGACCGTTGCAGTCAACGATTTCTCCCCTTGCGGCAGAAATTCTTGCCGTTTTTTCGGAAACGGCGGAGCTTGCCGCATCGTATTCGGGTCCGTCGATAATCTGAATTTTAACAAGGTCAAAGGCAAAAAAAACAAAGAAAGCCAACAGCACGCAAAAGGATATAACGCGCCTTGCGGGGGTTATTTTTACATGCATGGTTTGACCTCCTTTGTGGTTTTGCTGCGCAAAACAGTGATATACGGCTTGCGCCGTGTGATATATTGCTTCGCAATGTGATATTTGCCTGCGGCAAGTTAAGGGGCTGCGCCGCATTATATGCGGGCGATTCGTGAATCGCCCCTGCATTTTTATTCAACCGAAAAATGCTTTTCTACGCTTCTGACGATGATAAACATAAACGGAATGAATAACGCTGTGTAGAAAATACCCGGCAGATAGTAGCGCAAAAGCATGTGTGCCGCGGAGTCGAGCCCGCCGAAAACAAAATGGAAAAGCCAGTAAACAAGAGTATAAAGTGTGATTGCGGTAAAGGAAAGAATGCCTGCAGTCACAACGTTGTTTCTCATTATTGTGTTGATAAGCGTGCCGCAGATAAAGCCCACCGAGAGCAAAAACAGCGCATTATAGCTTGCCCCCGATGAAAAAACATCCCACAGCGCGCCCGCAAATAGCCCGAATATCATGCCGAAAATGTCGCGTTCAAACATCGCAACGCAGACAACCGCGGGTATAAGCAACAAAGCCCTGACGCCGAAAATCTGCGGAAACAAGCCGTCTGTATTTTGAAGAACGGAAAGCAGCAGAAGAATCAGTGCAAGGCATAACCTGCGGAATATGAGCTTTTTGTTTTGTGTTTCAAGAGTCATGGCTTTTATTGTGTTAGTGAAAAGTGAATAATGAAAAGTGAAAAGTTAATGGGCTACGCCGCAATTTTATGCGGGCGATTCGTGAATCGCCCCTACAAAAATCGGGTACGGGTGAAACCCGTCCTTAACTCTTCATTTTTCACTTTTAACTCTTCACTTAATCAGAATTTTGTCCGTCAAAAGAAGTGATGATAAAAACATCGGTTATTTCGTCAAATTCAACGCCGGGGTCGATAATTGCGCTTGCGGAAATGTCAACCGTGCCGTCAACGATGTCAACAACCGTGCCGATAATCAAATCGCGCGGGAAAATGCCGCCAACGCCCGAGGTGCAGACAATTCCGCCCGCTGTGACTGCCGTTGATGCCGAAAGACCGGGCATATGGCAGCTGCCGTCCTGCGCAAGCTCAACCGTTGAGGTAACAAAGCCGAGGTCGCGAGTGCGCACCTCATAGGCGCTCACGTTTACCTTGGGGTTGAGAATGGTGTTGACCGTGCAGCGGGTCGGGGTTACGGACGACACAACGCCGACAAGATATTTGCCGTAAATAACGGGGTCGTTAACGCTGATATCGCTCGCCGAGCCCTTGTTGAGGGTGAAAGAGCCCATGTGATTTGCCGCATCCCTGCCGATAATGGCGGCTTCGGCAAAAACATAGTCGGTGTGCTGCTCTTTTATTTCCAAAAATTCCTGATAGAAGTCGTTTTTATGCTTGATTTCCTCATAGTCAACAAGCTGCTCGGTGAGGGAATCAATCTTTTTCTGCATTTCCTCAACCTCTTTTGCAAGCGCGGAGGAGGATTTGAACGAGATGGGAAGATTTGAAAATTCGGCGGCAATATAAGACGAAAGGCGCGAAACAGGACCAAAAATAACGCTTGTTACGCTTGTGAGCGGCGAAGAACCGCTTCTTGAGGCGAGTGCGAACACCGAGCCTGCAAGCAGAGCCGCAGCAACAACTGCAAATATTTTAAATGCCGTGCTTTTGAAAAAGCGATTCATCGGTAAAGCTCCTTAAGGTGGATTACTTAAATGTATTTCTTGTTGCCTGTTACGTTGAGAGTGTTGTTCTCAAGGCAGATGCCCGTGCCGTCCGCAACGCAGTCAAGAGGATTGGTTGCAATAACAACGGGGATTTTTGTTTCAGCCGAAATAAGCTGGTCAAGACCTCTGAGAAGTGCGCCGCCGCCCGTGAGCATGATGCCGTGGTCAATGATGTCAGCGGCAAGCTCGGGAGGAGTCTTTTCAAGAGTGGACTTAACGGCATCAACAATCTGCGAAACCGTGTCAGCCATAGCCTCGCGGATTTCCTCGCTTGTGATGTCAACATTCTTGGGCAGACCGTCCATAAGGTTTCTGCCCTTGATGTTCATAGTGCCCTCGCCCTCATAGGGGTAAGCGGAGCCAATCTTAATTTTGATATCTTCGGCAGTTCTTTCACCGATAAGAAGATTATATTTTTTCTTGATGTAAGAAATGATAGCTTCGTCAAAATTATCGCCCGCAACTCTTGCGGAGTTTGCGGTAACAACGTCGCCGAGAGAGATAACCGCAACCTCGGATGTGCCGCCGCCGATGTCAACAACCATGCTGCCGGTTGCTTCGCTGACGGGCAGACCCGCGCCGATAGCGGCTGCCATGGGCTCTTCGATAAGGCTGACATATTTTGCGCCCGCGCTCTTTGCGGCGTCATAAACAGCCTTTCTTTCAACCTCGGTAACGCCTGAGGGAATGCAGATAAGAACTCTGATTCTTGCAAACGGAGTTCTCTTTGTTGTGCGCTTGATGAAGGAGGCAATCATTTCCGCGGTAATTTCGAAATCCGCAATAACGCCGTCTTTGAGGGGACGGACGGCGGTGATTGAGCCGGGAGTTCTGCCTATCATTTCCTTTGCTTCCATACCAACGGCAACAACTCTGGGCGGGTTGCTCTTCTGGTCAACCGCAACAACGGAGGGCTCGCGGATAACGATGCCCTTGCCCTTGACGAAAACCAAAGTGTTGGCTGTGCCTAAATCTATACCGATATCCTGTGTGAAAAGCATAATTCTAATCTCCTTGTTAATATTTTTTATCTGAACTGAACCGAATTGATGATATCCTTGAATTCGCCGAGGTCGTTGCTGATATCCTGCGCGGCTGTGATGCGGCAGGAATAAACCGTGTGCTCATATTCGAAGAAGTAATAAGCAAGGTATGAGGGTGTTGAGCCCGTGTCGGGAACAAAAGCGGAGATGAATGTTGTTTTATAGTTGCCGAGGTCTTCTGCTTTGCTGACATAAACTGTGTCAGGGTATGTGGTTCGCATTGCGTTGATAAGCAGAAGCACGTTGGAAATGGCATCGTCAAGTGAGCCGTCAAGCGGATTGATAACAAGAGCGCGGTCAGAGTTATCCTTTTTAATGCTCAGGCCCGTTGTGCTGTGGGCATTTGACCAGCCGTCGGGGATTGTTGCGGAAAATTCCTTGCACTCAACCTTGTTGCCGATAACGATTGCATTTTTGATAGCAACGGGGTTTGTGAGGTATTCGCCGTCATCGCCCTTAACGTTTTTGCCGTTTGCATCGGTAACGAGAACAAGCAGGTTGCCCGCGTCATCTCTTGCGATTCCGCCGTTTTCTTCCGTAACAGCGGCATACTGATTGCCGCCGGCATCCGTGAGCATCGTGCCGTTCTTAAGCTTGGGCTTGCAGGCGGTGAAGCAGGTTAAAATAACCATCATCGAAATAATAAGAGCAAAATATTTTTTCATTGTAAAAATCCTTTCGTTTGCGGTTTTCAGCCGTTGAGAGCCTTGAACGCTTCTTTATTATTTTTATAAAGAGTTTTATAAACTGCGTAGTTGCGGTCATAAACCTCTTTGTTTTCGGGGTTGGGAATAAAGGTTTTCTTTGCGGGGATAAGCTTCTTTGCGTGAGAAACATCCTCCAGCACGCCAAGACCGACAGCCATGATAACCGCCGCGCCGACTGCGCCTACGTTTTGCGGGCTGTCAACGGTTTCAACCGTTCTGCCCGTAACGTCCGCAAGAATCTGGCAGGTAACGTCGCTCAATGCGCCGCCGCCGACAAAGCGGACAACGTTTGAGGTGTGGATTTTCTTATCCTACGTTTCGAGGAACCAGCGCATGTGCATGCAAACGCCCTCAAGCACGGAGCGGATAAGCTCCGTTTTGCCTACATCGAGGCTGATGTTGAAGAACATGCCTCTGGAGTTGGGGTCCTCAAAGGGGCAGCGGTTGCCGTGAAGCCACGGGGTGAAGATAACGCCCTGGCTGCCCGCGGGGATTTCGTTAACAACCTTTGAAAGATAATCGTAAAGGCTGGTGTAAACCGTTTCGGGGGATTCCGCAACATCGGTTTTGTTGAGGAAAATGCCTATTTCGTCAAGAGCAAGGTGGTCCTTAACCCATTCGAGGCACTTGCCCGCCGTTTCAAGCTCCGCAAAATAATTGAAGCGGTCTTTCTGCGCGCCGACGATGGCGGCAATCATTGCCGAAGCATCAACAACGCTCTTGTCAACAACGGTGGATACCCAGCCCGATGTGCCGTTATAAATATGTGTTTCGCCAAGGGCAACGCTGCCTGCGCCAACGCCGATGAGTGAAGCATCGCCGCCGCCGCCGAATACCGCCGTGCCCTCTTTAAGACCAAGCTCTGCGGCAGCCTTTGCCGTTAAGCCCCCTGCCCTGTCGGTGCACTTAATGATTTCGGGCATATGGTCAGGGTTAACTCCGAGCAGCTTGCATATGGTTTTGCTGAAGCCCTCTTTGCCCTTGCGTATGTCATAGAGCAGGGTGCCGAAGGCGGAGTCGGGGGTCATGACGAATTTGCCCGTCATGCGGCAGATGATATATTCCTTAACATCAAGCCACTTGTAAACGCGCTTGAAGTTTTCAGGCTCGTTTTCTTTAACCCAGTTGTATTTCCAAACGGGGTCCTTAACGCTTGCGGAAACCGCGCCCGTTATCATAAGCGAGGGAATGAGCTTAAAGATGTTTGCGCCTGCAATCTGAATGCCGTTTGCAATGCCCTCTTTGATTTGCTTTCTGGCGCGCTGGTCCATGTAGCTGAACGCTCTGTGAACATGGTTGCCGTCTTTATCAACCAAAACAAGACCCTGCATCTGGGAGCAGAACGAAATGCCCTCAACCTGCTCGGGCTTTATTTCGCAGTTTTCAAAAATGGTTTTTGTTGTTGAGCAAATGGCGCTCCACCATTCGTCGGGCTCCTGCTCCGCGCCGCCGTCGGGCATTATGTAGAGCTTGTAGCCCTCCATCGCGGCAGAAATGAGGGTGATTTCCTTGTCAATTTCAAAAAGACAGGATTTTACGCCGGTTGTTCCTATGTCGTAGGAGATAACGTATTTTTTACCCATTTTATCCTCCTGAATTCAGATGCAAAGCATCAATTTATTATATAGTGAAACGATTAATAATTTGTAAAGAAAAAATTAAATTTCCTCAGGTATTTTACAGCAGTCAATCCATTCCTCTGCCGCGGAGCATTTAAAGAACTCGTCGCAATTCAGCTCAACCGCGCTGCTGGAGCTGCCCGCTGCGGGGAAAACGGTTGAAAATCTTTGCAGCGAAATGTCAAGGAAAACCCTGACCCCCTCTTTGACCGCAAAGGGGCAAACGCCGCCCACTGCGTGGCCGACAAGCTCAATCGCTTCGTCGGGGGTGAGCATTTTTGCCTTGAAGCCGAATTTATCTTTGAACTTTCGGTTGTCAACCTTGGCATCGCCTGCGGCAACAATCAAAAGCGCACCGCCGTCGGGATATTTGAAGGACAGAGTTTTTGCAATCCTTGCGGGGATAACCCCCACAGCCTCTGCCGCAAGCTCAACCGTTGCGGAAGAAACGGCGAACTCCGAAATTCTGTTTTCAAGCCCGAAAGCCGCAAGGTATTCGCGAACCGCTTCAACGGACATTTCAATCATCCTTTCGAAAAGTGCAATTTATACACTACTACCCTATTATAAGTTATTATAATTCTTTCGCGCGCGAAATACAAGAGTAAATATAAATTTTTATTATTATCAGACGGATAAATAATTCGTAATGCGCAATACGCAAAAAACGGCGGGAGAAAGTCCCCGCCGTGGGTAGGGGCGATTCACGAATCGCCCGCAAAATCAAATGCAAAGCGCAAAAAAGAACGGCGTTTGGCACTTCTTACGGTGCCGAAAAGCCGCTCTTTTATAATCAATAATTTTGCATTGTAAATTACGAAGCGGCAACCGCCGTTGTCGAAGCCGCCGCGGTTGTAACGGGTGCCTGAATAAGGAAATCGGAGCTTACCCAGCCCGTGAACGAATTATATTTGACATATGCCCAGCCCGAAACCGCCTTTGTAACCGTGAGCTGTGTGCCGTTGGGGATTTTTGCAACAACATCGGCGTTGGAGTCCGATGCGGAGCGCATGTTGAGCACGCTGCCTGAGGTTTTAACTATGTATTCGCCCCTTGCAATCGCAGGCTCGTTGCTTGCCTTTGCGGTGCTTTTGGCGGCGGTTGTTTCAACCTTGAGATGCTGTTTTTCAACGGTCAAAATGCCCCATTTTCCGCCCTGAGAAGCGATATAAACGCCGTTTTTGCCCTGCAGAATCGCATCGAAAGCAAAGTCAACAACGGTTTCGCCGTCGGAGTTGATAACGCCGAATTTTCCGCCCTTGCAAACGGGAGCAAGCCCGCTGTCAAAGCCGAAGGCGCAGTCTGTTTTCATGCAGTCCGCCGCGGCGCAGGAGTCATACTCAAACGGGATAACAGTAACGCCGGAAGCGTTGATATATCCCCATTTTCCGTCTTTTTTAACAGCCGCAAGCTTGTTGGAAAAATCCATTGCGTTTTCATAAATTGCGGCGATTTCGAGGCGCAGACTGCGGCTGATATAGCCGTATTTTGCATCATCCTTTAAAGAGGTTGCAACGGGATAAAGACCCGCGGAAAGCTCCAGCTCGCTCGGCGAAATTTCGCCCGCGTAGCCCTTTTCGTCGGTCCATGCAAGGTGCTTGCCCGCCTCGCTCCAGCAGGGAACAAGCTCAGGCGATTTAAGGCCGTGATATTGGCGGCTTGTAACGGTTTTTGTTTCGGCATCAACAAGCAGAAGGTATTCCGAGCGGGGGCTTTCAACTATGTAACGGAAGCTTCTCCAAACATCGCTGCAAACGGAAAATTCGTTGTGCTCCGCTTTTTCGGTTATCTTGCCGTCGAGGGTCATGATGCCCTTTTTGCCGCTTGCGGAGTCGGTAAAAATTGCCATTTCTCCGTTAAGGCAGGCGATTGACGAAATGTTTTCGAATCCCTTGGTTTCAAAGGAATATTCCTGCGGTTTTTTATCTTCATTATCCTTATTTATTACCTTTTTGGCAATTAAAAATCCGCCTGCCACAACAAGCGCGCACACAACAACGCAAATTGCCGCAACCGCCTTTGCGGGCAGACCCTTTCTTCTTCTTTTGAATTTAATATTTTTCATTGGCTCACCCCTAATGATATTTTTCGGCGGGAGCAAGCCCCCGCCCTACACAATGTATTAAAAAACAGGGTATGGGCGGATAATATCCGCCCGTTTAATTTGTGATGGTTTTACGGGCGATTTGTGAATCGCCCCTACAAATTCACCATCAGTATATCACATTAACCTTTTTATGGCAATTACAAAACAGTAACAATAATATTAAATTTTGTTAAAACTTTCCTGCAAAAATAAATGCACCGAAAAATTCGATGCATTTTTAACGGTATTATAATGTTTGTTTATCGAGCGGCAAAACAAGAAAGCTTATTGCATCCGCATTGTTAATAAGGTTATAGATGATTTCGGAAATTTCGTCAACGGATTCAATCATTCCCTTGTCAAACCACAGCTTAAAGACCGCAAGAATGCCGCCGACATAATAGTGAACAGCGTATCTGCCTCCCTTTGCCGCCGAGGCGATGGGGAAATAATTATAAACTCTTTCTTCGAGCATTTCTGTCAGCATATGTGAAAGACCCGCGTCATAAACTGCCTTTATAACGCCCGCATTTTCCTGAAAGAAGCCCGAAACATAGGCGATAACGCCTTTCATATCCGAGGCTCTGCCGCCGTTGAGCTCGTCAAGCAGGCGTTCTTCCTGGTCGGTGATGTGCTTTATAAGAATTTCATCCTTGCTGTTGTAGTTGCGGTAATAAGCCATTCGCGAAACGCCTGCAAGATTGGTGATATCGGTTATGGAGATGCTGTCGTAGTTTTGAGTTTCCATAAGCCTCAGCAGGGCGGTGACTATGCATTCTTTTGTTAAGGTGTTAACTTCGTTCTTTTTTTGCATTACAATTCTCCAATTTTTGTAACATTTAGAAAATAAATATAAATTTGTTGATGATTTGTTCATAAACTAATGTTAAACTGGCAACTGTTACAAGTGTAACAGTTCACCTTGCGAAAAACTTGTTTTTCACAAGGCGTGACTGTTGAGAAAGGAAGCGGAATGGCGTTTTCTTCGACCGAAGGCGTACAAAGGTACGTCGATGGGAGAAAAAACGTCAAATAAACGAAATATTTTATATATCAATCCACCGTCATTTTCATACGAAAATACAACCTCCTTTTCAAAGGGGGCTAAAGATGATTTTATATTTTTTCGTTTATGTTTCAGCGACTTTATCGACAGTCAAGACCGTTACAAGTGTAACAGTTGTGATTTAGTTTGTCAAGGGGTTATTTTATGCTTAAACTGAAAAATATCGTCAAAGAATACCCGACGGGCGACACGGTGGTGACAGCCCTTAAAGGGGTAAACATCGAATTTCGCAAGAGCGAATTTGTTTCGATTCTCGGCCATTCGGGCTGCGGAAAAACAACGCTGCTCAACATAATCGGCGGTCTTGACCAATACACAACCGGCGATTTGATTATTGAGGGCAAATCAACAAAGGATTTCAAAGACGGAGATTGGGACAGCTACCGCAATCACTCCATCGGCTTTGTTTTCCAAAACTATAATCTTATCCCCCACCAGAGCGTGCTTGCAAACGTTGAGCTTGCGCTGACTCTTTCGGGCGTTACCAAAAGCGAGCGCAAGGCAAGGGCAAAGGCTGCGCTTGAAAAGGTTGGTCTCGGCGACCAGCTTTCCAAAAAGCCTAATCAGATGTCGGGCGGTCAGATGCAGAGAGTTGCCATTGCAAGAGCCTTGGTCAACAACCCCGAAATTCTGCTTGCCGACGAGCCCACCGGCGCGCTGGACACCGAAACAAGCGTTCAGATAATGGACCTTCTCAAAGAAATCTCCAAGGAAAAGCTTGTTATCATGGTTACCCACAACCCCGAGCTTGCCGAGGAATATTCAACAAGAATTATCCGCCTTGTGGACGGCAACATTGTTGACGACACCAACCCCTACACCACAGAGGATATTGAAAGAAAAGAAAAAACAAGAGCGGAAAAGAAATCCGATAAAAAAGCGGCAAAGGCAATGCCCAAAAAGCCCTCAATGTCATTCCTGACAGCTCTTTCCCTTTCGCTCAACAACCTTATGACAAAGAAGATGAGAACGTTCCTCACCTCCTTTGCGGGCAGCATCGGCATTATCGGCATTGCGCTCATCCTTGCTCTTTCAAGCGGTTTTCAGGCGTACATTGATTCAATTCAGCAGGAAACGCTCACCTCTTACCCCGTGATGATAGAAAAAACCGCAATGGATATGAATGCGATGCTCGGCAGCATGGCAAGCGTTTCGCCCACGGGCGAGGTTGACCACGCGCTTGACAAGGTTTATTCAAACACCCTTTCGGCGAGCATGATGGATTCATTCACTTCCGAAATCTGGCAGAATAATCTCAAATCTTTCAAGGAATATCTTGAAAGCGAGGAGTGCACCATTGACCAATACGCCAGCAGCATCAAATATACCTACGGCGGAAAGATAAATATTTTCTCTGCCGACACGGCAAACGGCGTTAATCAGGTTTATCCCAGCCCCGTAATCGCAATGATGGAAACCATGATGGGCAGCATTAACATCGGCGGCATGGGCATGGATAACTCCATGATGGCGTCGATGCAGACAATGATGAACTCGTGGCAGGAGCTTATTGACAATCAGGCGATGCTTGAGGACCAATATGAGATTGTTAAGGGCGGCTGGCCGCAGGCATACAACGAGGTTGTTCTTATCATCGATAAAAACAACGAAATCAGCGACATTGCCATTCAGGGTCTGGGTCTTACAACAAGCCAGGATATGATGCAGGCATTTATGGCGGCGCAGAGCGGCGAAGAATACACGCCCAAAAAGTTTGAAATTGAATATGACGATATTCTCAATATGACCTTCAAGCTTGTGCTTGAGCCCGATTATTTCACCTATAACAAAGAAACAAAAACATGGGAAGATATGCACGGCGACGACCTCTATGTTCAGCAGCTTGTTGAAAACGGTGAGGAGATAAAGGTTGTCGGCATTGTAAGACCTGCTGACGATTCAATCATGGTCACAACCATGGGTGCGATTGGCTACACATCGGCGCTCACCGAGCATGTTGTCAACAAAACCAACGAATGCGAAATCGTAAAACAGCAAAAGGCTGACCCCAAAACAGACGTTTTCACGGGTATTCCGTTTGAAAAGGAAGAAGAAGTCAAGACCGAAACAAACACAACCGCTCCTGCGGCGTCGGGCGTTTCGCTTGACCCGCAGATAGACCCCGCGGTTGCCGCCGTTTCGGACACCGCACCCAAGGCAAGCTCAATGGGTCTTGCAACGGGAGCACCCAAGGCAACCCCCACCGCAACGGGCATGCCCGATTTCAGCCAGTTCCCCTCAATCACGGAGGAAGAAATCTATGCCGCGATTGACAGCACCTACAGCGGCGAGGAAGCCGAAAAAATGAAGCGCACGGTTGAGCTTATGCTCAAGAGCATGCTTTCACTTTCCGAAAGAAACGAGCTTATAGGCTATCTTGACGAAATGCTCGCGGGTCAGGAGATTGAGGGCATGGGTCAGATTAGCGGCAGCCAGGCACTTTCATTCCTCCAGATGATGGATAAAGATACAAAGCTTAAGATGCTCAACGCAATTATGAACGGAGAGCTCGGACCTGTTGCTCCCCCTCCCGATAACGGAGAGGGCACAACTCAGGGCAATGAGGGCACAACGGATGCCCCTGACGACGGTCAGACACAGGCACCCACCGTTGTTGAACCCGAGCCTGAACCCGAACCCGAGCCGGAGCCTTATGCGGCAAGCTATGAAGAGGCATTGAGCCTGCTCGGTGTTGCAGATTTGAGCAATCCGCAGTCAATTTATATTTATCCCCTCGATTTTGAGTCCAAAGACCTTATTTCCGCAGAAATCGAAAAATACAATGAAGCGGGCGCAGAGGAAGATGCAATTAAATATACCGACTATATCGGTTTGCTTCTCTCTTCGGTAACAACGATAATCAACATCATTTCCTATGTTCTTATCGCGTTTGTTGCAATTTCGCTTGTTGTTTCGTCAATCATGATTGGCATCATCACCTATATCTCCGTTCTCGAAAGAACAAAAGAGATTGGTATTCTTCGCGCAATCGGCGCATCGAAGAAGGATATTTCAAGAGTTTTCAACGCCGAAACGTTTATTGTCGGCTTGGTATCGGGAACGCTCGGCATTCTTTCAACGCTTGCTCTTTCAATCCCGATTAATGCGATTATCGAGCATCTGGCAGGCTTGCCGAATGTTGCGCAGCTTCCCTTTGACGGCGCGATAATCCTTGTAACAATCAGCGTTGTGCTCACGCTCATTTCAGGTCTTATCCCCGCAAAGATAGCTTCAAGAAAAGACCCGGTTGAAGCACTTCGAACAGAATAAAACAAAAAACCGCTGAAGCTGAAGCTTTAGCGGTTTTTAAATTCGTATAAGGAATGTAGGGGTCGGCGTCCCCGACGACCCGTGTGCGCCGTTAGGTGCACAATAATTTACGAAAATATAAAAGGGACGATGTGGGCATCGTCCCCTACATGCAATTAATTCAATGTTGTAGGGGCGATTCATGAATCGCCCGCAAATTCAACCGCAAAACAAAAAGTGCCTCCCTTGTCAGAGAGGCACAAAATATATCACACTTTTGACGGTGCAACGCGGTGTTTTCTGTTCTTTTCGTGGGGCTTGGGTTCGATGTTGCCCGCCTTGGTGAGCGCGATTTTTGTCATAACGGGGCCGACAAGCTCATAGACGAGAACGGAGAAAAGAACGATGTTTCTTATCATTGAGCCAACCTCGCCAAGCTCCATTGCGGTAACGGACATGCCGAGCGCAACGCCCGCCTGCGGCAAAAGAGTTATGCCGAGATACTTGGTTGTTTTTTCATCGCATTTCATCAGCTTTGCGCTGCCGTATGCACCAAGGTATTTGCCGAGAGAACGTGCAATAATATATGCCGCGCCGACGCCGACAATGGCGATGTCGGTGAAAACGCTCAGCTCAAGCTCTGCACCGCTCAAAACAAAGAACAGGGTAAAGAGGGGAACTGTCCATTTGTCGGTTTTTTCCATGATTTCGGGTGAAAAATCGCAAACGTTGCAGAAAATCGTGCCGAGCATCATGCACACAAGAAGTGTTGAAAAGCCGACGTGAACTCCGCCAATCTCAAAGTTAATCATTGAAAGCGCAACGGTGAAGATAACGCAGGTTATCGAAAGGCACAAACGCTTGCTGTTTGAGCTGAAGAATCTCTCGAAAAGCGAGAAGAGCAGACCCATTATAAGACCGAGCAGCAATGATGCAACAATTTCGATAAGGGGCTCAAGAAGAATTGCCGTCATGCTGAACTGACCGTGCTCAACAGCCTTTGCAATGCCGAAGGAAACGGCAAAAATGATAAGACCAACCGCGTCGTCGATTGCAACAATCGGCAAAAGCAAATCCGTCAGCTTGCCCTTTGCCTTGTATTGGCGAACAACCATGAGCGTTGCGGCGGGTGCTGTAGCCGCTGCAACTGCGCCGAGGGTGATTGCCATTGAAAGCGGCATTTTGTCGCCGAGAACGAAGTGAAGCCCGATTAAAGCCGCATCAACAAGCAGCGTTGCAACAAGTGCCTGGAAAATACCGATAAAGGTTGCGGTTTTGCCAAGCTGCTTGAGCTGCGAAAGCCTGAATTCGTTGCCGATGGCAAAGGCGATAAAGCCCAGCGCAATATCGGAGAAAAGCTCAAATTCCTGAACGTTTTCAACCGAGGTGAAGCCCAAACCGTCAATGCCGAGCCTGCCGAGACAGTAGGGACCGATAAGAATGCCTGCAACGAGGTAGCCCGTTACTGACGGAAGACCGAGCGGTTTTGCAATTCTGGACATAAGCAAGCCTGCGCCCAGAGCGATAGAGATACAAAACAAAGTTTCCATAATTTTACGCCTTATTCCTTTTTTAAAAATTCCTCAATAGGTATACCACAACCGAAAAATAAAGTCAATGTATGAAATAAATAAAAACCGCCGAAAATTCCGACGGTTTTTTTATTTATTGCAGGGCGAAGCAAGCAAGGGGGATTCAAAAAATTTGTGTTTAACGGGCGGTGATATCCGACCCCTGCATAAATAACTGCTGTTACAAACAAAAACCGCCAAGCCTCGGTTGAGGTTTGGCGGTAATTTTATGCTTATTATTCGTCTTCTGCGTTTGCTTTTGCTTCTGCAATAACCTTCTGAGCAACGTTTTCGGGAGCTGCTTCATAGTGGTCAAACTCAAATGAGAAGTAGCCTCTGCCGATGGTTACGGAGCGGAGAACGGTTGCGAAATCGCCCATTTCAGCCATGGGAACTTCAGCTACAAGCTCCTGCATCTTGGGGTCATCCTCGCAGGGGCCCATGCCGAGAACGCGGCCGCGTCTCTTTGTGATGTCGCCCATGATGTCGCCGAGGTTGTCGCCGGGCATATAAGCCTTGAGTGAGCCGTAGGGCTCAAGAAGCTTGGGGTTAGCCTGAGGCATACCGTTCTTGTAAGCAATCTTTGCAGCCATCTTGAACGCCATTTCGTTGGAGTCAACGGGGTGTGAGGAGCCGTCATAAAGAGTAGCTCTCAGACCAACAACGGGGTAGCCCGCAAGGGGACCCTTAAGGATAGCTTCGCGAAGACCCTTTTCAACTGCGGGGAAGAAGTTCTTGGGAACGGAGCCGCCGACAACTCTCTCTGCAAATTCAAAATCTTCGGAATCGATATGTTCAAATTCAACCCAAACGTCACCGAACTGGCCGCTGCCGCCGGACTGCTTCTTATGTCTGCCCTGAACGGCAACCTTCTTGCTGATTGTTTCTCTGTATGCAACCTTGGGAACTTCAAGGTCAACCTCAACGCCGAACTTTGTCTTGAGCTTTGTAACAACTGCATCAAGATGCTGCTCGCCGAGACCGGAGATAATCTGTTCCTTGGTTTCTGTGTTTGTGTAG
>JAGAOT010000008.1 GCA_017623615.1 Clostridia bacterium
AACCGTTAAGGCTGTTTCTCACATCACGGGCGGCGGCTTCTATGAGAATATTCCCAGAAGCATTCCCGACGGCTTCGGCGCAAAGATTGATAAATCCTCTCTTAAGATTCTGCCCATCTTTGACCTTATCGCAAAGACAGGCAACATCCCCGAAAGAGATATGTTCAACACCTTCAACATGGGCGTTGGCATGAGCATCGTTGTTGCCAAGGAAGAGGCCGAAAAGGCTCTCGAAATCCTCAAGGCTAACGGCGAGGATGCATATATCATCGGCGAAATTATTGCAGGTGATGAGAAAGTAGTTATTTGCTGATTAATGTAGGGGTCGGCGTCCCCGACGACCCGGGCAGACCGCAGGTCTGCAAACAGCAAATTGTTTCAGATGAATATTATGAGCTTGCAGCTCATTCGGGACGTCGAGGACGCCGTCCCCTACAAAAATACAAGGAGAAAAAATATGGTTTCAAAAGCTCGCATTGCCGTTCTTGTTTCGGGCGGCGGAACAAACCTGCAGGCGCTCATTGATGCTCAGGCGGCAGGTATTATAAACAGCGGTGAAATAACCCTTGTTATTTCCAACAAAGCGGGCGCATATGCGCTTGAAAGGGCCGCAAAGGCAGGCATCAGAACCGAAACCGTTCTAAAAAAGGAAACTCCCGATTTTGAGGGCAGGCTGATTGAGCTGCTTGACGGCAACGGTATTGACCTTATCGTTTTGGCGGGCTTTATGAGCATTCTCTCCGAGCGATTCACAAATCACTATAAAGACAGAATAATCAACGTTCACCCCTCGCTGATTCCGTCATTCTGCGGAGAGGGCTTTTACGGCCTGCGCGTGCATGAGGCGGCTCTCGGCTACGGCGTTAAGGTGACGGGTGCAACGGTTCATTTTGTTAACGAAATCCCCGACGGCGGGCGCATTATCATGCAAAAGGCCGTTGACATTCAGCCCGATGACACTCCCGAAACGCTTCAAAAGCGCGTTATGGAGCAGGCAGAGTGGAAAATTCTGCCCATGTCGGCTGAAAAAGTATGCAAGGAAATTATTTCAGTGAAAAGTTAAAAGTGAATAATGAAAAGTTTCGGATAGGCTCTGCCTATGACCGAATATATTGGGTGTGGGCAACGCCCACCCTTAATTCTTCACTTTTCACTCTTCATTTTTCACTAAAATTAACGGAGGCTGAATAATGAAAGTTATGGTAGTCGGCGGCGGCGGACGTGAGCACGCCATCATAAAAAAGCTTAAAGAAAACAAAGAGATTGAAAAAATATATGCCCTGCCCGGCAACGGCGGCATGGCGAATGACGCGGAATGCGTTGCAATCGGCGCAAAGGATATCCCCGCTATCGTTGATTTTGCAAAAAACAATGCAATCGATTTTGCAGTTGTCGCTCCTGATGACCCCCTTGTTCTGGGCGCGGTTGATGAGCTTTCAAAGCTCGGCATTCCCTGCTTCGGTCCCGAGGCAAAGGCGGCAATCATTGAGGGAAGCAAGGTTTTCTCCAAAAACCTTATGAAGAAATACGGCATTCCCACCGCGGCATATGAAGTGTTTGACGATGCGGCAAAGGCTCTTGAATATATTGAAACCGCTCCGATTCCCACCGTTATCAAGGCGGACGGTCTTGCGCTCGGCAAGGGCGTTATCATCGCCATGACTCGCGAGGAGGCGGCTGACGCCGTTAAGTCCATTATGCAGGACAAGCAGTTCGGCGAAAGCGGCAACCAGATTGTTATTGAGGAGTTCCTTGAGGGTCCCGAGGTTTCCGTTCTTTCTTTCACGGACGGCAAAACCGTTGTTCCGATGATTTCTTCCATGGACCACAAGAGAGCAAAGGATAACGACGAGGGTCTTAACACCGGCGGCATGGGCACAATCGCTCCCAACCCCTATTACACAGCCGAGGTTGCAGAGCGCTGCATGAAAGAAATTTTCCTGCCCACAATCAATGCAATGAACGCCGAGGGCAGAACATTCAAGGGCTGCCTTTACTTCGGGCTTATGATAACCAAGGACGGACCCAAGGTTATCGAATATAACTGCCGTTTCGGCGACCCCGAAACACAGGTTGTTCTTCCCTTGCTTGAAAGCGACCTTTTCGAGATTATGAAAAGCGTTGCCGCGGGCACTTTGACTGCAGAGCAGGTTAAGTTCAGCGAAAAGAGCGCATGCTGCGTTGTTATGGCTTCCGACGGCTACCCTCTGAAATATCAGAGCGGCTTTGAAATCACAATGCCGCAGGATAAAAATATTTATGTTGCGGGTGCAAAGCTTGCAGACGGCAGGCTGCTTACCGCGGGCGGACGCGTTCTCGGCGTTACCGAAACGGCGGACACCCTTGCCGATGCAATCGCAAAGGCATATGAAACAGTTAAAACCGTTAATTTTGAAAATGCCTATTACCGCAAGGATATCGGCAAAAAAGCTTTGGAGGTTTGATATATTATGGTATACAGAGCTTATGTTGAAAAGAAAAAAGGTCTTGATAACGAAGCCCGCGCTCTTAAAAACGAGCTTGTTTCGCTTCTCGGCATAAACAGCCTTGAAAATGTTCGTATTCTCAACCGTTATGACCTTGAAAAGATTGAAAAGGAGCTTTTTGATTATTCAAAGGGCACGGTTCTTTCCGAACCCCAGCTTGATGATATCACAGAGGAGCCCAATCTTGAATGCGACAGGCTTTTTGCTGTTGAATTTCTCCCCGGTCAGTTTGACCAGAGAGCAAATTCCTGCGCAGAGTGCATTCAGATTATCTCCAAGGGTGAAAGACCCCTCGTAAGGTCGGCAAAGGTTTATTGCCTTTACGGCAATATCAGCGACGAGGAGCTTGCGCAGATTAAAAAATACGTAATCAACCCCGTTGAAGCAAGAGAGGCTTCGCTTGAAACATACGAAACTCTTGTTGCGGATTATGATATCCCCGAATCGGTTAAAACCCTTGACGGCTTTATCGCCCTTGACGAAGCGGGTCTTGCCGCATTTGTTGCCGATTACGGTCTGGCAATGGATTTGGACGATATCAAGTTCTGCCAGAAATATTTCATCAGCGAGCAGAGGGACCCCACAATCACCGAAATCCGCATGATTGACACATATTGGTCTGACCACTGCCGCCACACAACTTTCCTCACAAACATTGATTCCGTTAAGTTTGAGGACGAGCTTCTTCAGAAGGCATATGATGAATACATCGCCGCAAGAAAGGCTTGCAACAGAACAAAGCCCGTTAACCTTATGGATATCGGCACAATCGCTGCAAGATATCTCAAGCAGCAGGGTCTGCTTCCCAAGCTTGACGAAAGCGAAGAAATCAACGCATGCACGGTTAAGATTGACGTTGATGTTAACGGCGAAACCCAGAAGTGGCTTCTTCTCTTTAAGAACGAAACCCACAATCATCCCACCGAAATTGAGCCCTTCGGCGGCGCGGCAACCTGCATCGGCGGCGCAATCCGTGACCCCCTTTCGGGCAGAAGCTATGTTTACGCCGCAATGCGCGTAACCGGCGCGGGCGACCCCACAGTTCCCGTCAGCGAAACAATCGAGGGCAAGCTCCCCCAGAGAAAGATTGTAACCACGGCTGCGGCGGGCTACAGCTCCTACGGCAACCAGATTGGTCTTGCAACGGGCATTGTTGACGAGCTTTATCACCCCGGCTATGTTGCAAAGCGCATGGAAATCGGCGCGGTTATCGCGGCAGCTCCCGAAGAAAATGTTCGCCGCGAATGCCCGCAGGACGGTGACGTTGTTATCCTCCTCGGCGGTCGTACGGGTCGTGACGGCTGCGGCGGCGCAACAGGCTCCTCAAAATCACATAACCTTAAATCACTCGAAAGCTGCGGAGCGGAAGTTCAGAAGGGTAATGCACCCGAGGAAAGAAAGCTCCAAAGACTTTTCAGAAATAAAGAAGCTTCACAGCTTATTAAGCGCTGCAACGACTTCGGCGCAGGCGGCGTTTCAGTTGCTATCGGTGAGCTTGCAGACGGACTTGAAATCAACCTTAATGCTGTTCCCAAGAAATACGAGGGTCTTGACGGCACGGAGCTTGCAATCTCCGAAAGCCAGGAAAGAATGGCGGTTGTTGTTGAAGCAAAGGATGCCGAAAGATTCATCGAGCTTGCAACGGGTGAAAACCTTGAAGCAACAATCGTTGCCGAGGTTAAGGAAAAGCCCTATCTTGTTATGAACTGGAACGGCAAAGCAATTTGTAACATCAGCCGCGAATTTCTCAATTCCAACGGCGCGGAGAAGCACATTGATATCGCTCCCGCAAAGCTTGAGGACTACTCAAAGAAGGTTGACGGCTCATTCACGGATATGTATACCGCTCTTGCGGGCGATTTGAACATCTGCTCAAAGAGAGGTCTTTCCGAGCGCTTCGACTCAACCATCGGCGCAAACACAGTTCTTATGCCCTTCGGCGGCAAGAATCAGCTCACGCCCATTCAGGCAATGGTGCACAAGGTTTCCGTTGAAAAGGCGGAAACAGAAACATGCTCACTCATGGCATGGGGCTACAACCCGTTCATCACCGAAAAGAGCCCCTACCACGGCGCATATCTTGCAGTTGTTGAATCCGTTTCAAAGCTTATTGCTGCAGGTGCGGACTTCAACGAGGTTTATCTCACCTTCCAGGAATATTTTGAGAAGCCCATGAAGGATGCAAAGCGTTGGGGCAAGCCCCTTGCAGCCCTCCTCGGCGCATTCAAGGCACAGATGGACCTCAAAATTGCGGCTATCGGCGGCAAGGACTCAATGAGCGGCTCGTTTGAGGATATCGACGTTCCTCCCACACTCGTTTCATTTGCAGTTACCACCGAAAACATCAAAAATATCGTTTCGCCCGAATTTAAGGCTGCGGGTCACAAGGTTGTTATCCTGAAACCTGAATACACAGCCGACAATCTGCCCGACACAGCTTCGCTCCTCAAGGTTTATGACGAGGTTTATGCTCTCGTAACAGCGGGCAAGGCTGCTGCAGTCTATACCCCCGGCATGGGCGGCGCTGCAGAGGCTGTTCTTAAAATGGCAATGGGTAACGGCATCGGCTTTGATTTTGCCGACGTTTCACTCAATGACATTTTCGGCTATTCCTACGGCTCATTTATCATTGAGCTTAATGACGATACCGACTGCGGCACTCTTCTCGGTTACACAACCGACAAAACCGCGATAACATACGGCGCAGAGAGCGTTGATTTTGCTAACATTCTTCCCGTTTACGAGGATAAGCTGGAGGATATCTATTCCTGCAACATCGCAATGCCCGAAAAGAAGATTGAAACCTTTGATTACAAGGCAACAACCTTTGCAAAGCCTGCGATAAGAACGGCGAAGCCCAAGGTGCTCATTCCCGTATTCCCCGGCACAAACTGCGAATATGATTCCGCAAAATATGCCGAAAGAGCGGGTGCGGAAGCTGAAGTCTTTGTTATCAACAACCTTTCATCCGCAAGCATCGCAAAATCCGTTGAGGATTTCGCAAAGAAGGTTGGCGAAAGCCAGATTATCTTTGTTCCCGGCGGCTTCTCCGGCGGCGACGAGCCCGACGGCTCCGGCAAGTTCATCACCGCTTTCTTCCGCAACGCGGAAATCAAGCAGGCTGTTACAGAGCTTCTTGAAAAGCGCGACGGCTTGATGCTCGGCATCTGCAACGGCTTCCAGGCTCTTATCAAGCTCGGTCTTGTTCCCTACGGCAAGATTATCGACACCGACGAAACCTGCCCCACCCTTACCTACAACACAATCGGCAGGCACCAGTCCAAGCTTGTCAGAACAAAGCTTGTTTCCAACAACTCTCCCTGGCTTTCAAAGGCAAAGCAGGGCGAAATCTACACCGTGCCCATCTCTCACGGCGAGGGTCGCTTCATCGCTGATGAGGCTCTCATCAGGAAGCTTGCGGCAAACGGTCAGATTATCACCCAGTATGTTGACTTTGACGGCAACGCAACCAACGACATTGCGTTTAACCCCAACAACTCCGATTTCGCAATCGAGGGCATCGTATCGCCCGACGGACGCGTGCTCGGCAAGATGGGTCACTCCGAGAGAACAGCATCGGGTCTTTATAAGAACGTTCCCGGCGAATTTGACCTCAAGCTGTTTGAATCGGCTGTTGAATACTATAAATAATTGCGGCTCAACTGTATAATTTTAAACTCTTTTTGAAGATTTTTGGAAAATGTTTTCAAAAAAGGTTGACGTTTATCGAATTTTAAGATATACTGTTGGTGTATGATATCTTTATCATATATTCTGCATTTGTGAGCAACAATGTCAGAGCCATCCGATAAAAGACGGAGAACGGTGTGTCTGTTCTCCGTCTTTTATCATTCACGGGAAAGGTGATATAATATAATGAAAATAATAAAAAAATTAATAATAGCTGCAGTCTGTGTCGGCATAGTCGGTGCGGCGGCGGTTTTCGGAATTAATTTCCATATCAAAAACAGCGCAGAGCCTTATATTTATAACATCAATAAGGCGGGCGAGGGCTATGACTGCGTGCTGGTGCTCGGCTGCGGCGTATGGGGCGAAAAACCCAGCCACATGCTGGAGGACAGGCTCATGGTCGGCATTGAGCTTTGCAAAAAGGGCGCAAGCGAAAAGCTGCTCATGAGCGGCGACCACGGCAGGGATGAATATGACGAAGTGAACGTTATGAAAAAGTTTGCAACCGACAGAGGGCTTGCCTCCGAGGATGTTTTTATGGACCATGCGGGCTTTTCGACCTATGAAAGCATGTACCGCGCAAGGGATATTTTCAAGGCGAAAAAGGTTTTGATTGTTACGCAGGAGTATCACCTCTACAGGGCGATTTATGTTGCGCGCAAGCTTGGGCTTGATGCTCACGGCGTAACCTCGGATTTGCGCGATTACGGCGGGCAGGATTTCAGGGATATCCGCGAATTTCTTGCAAGAACAAAGGATTTTGTCTATACAATTATTCAGCCTGAGCCCACATATCTCGGTGAAGCAATCCCCGTTTGGGGTGACGGAAACGCGACAAACGATAAATAGAGCATAAAAAACAGACATCTGCGAAATTACAGCAGATGTCTGTTGCTTTTGAGAGTGTTTTATCCGAACGAAACAAATTCCTTAGTTATTTTAAATATAAAAATCAATGCGATTATCATTGGCACGGTTATTACAAACGCAAGGGCTTTCCGTTTTGCGGGCAGAGCCGTAAACGAGGGTATAAGCTTGCGGCGGCCCTTTAAAACAACAAACAAAATTGAGCCGAGAACGGAAACAATATAAAGAGTAACCATAACCGTGGTGTAAACATCTTCAAGCACGGCTTCGTTTGCTGTATCCTCAATCATAAATTCCGTGAGCACGGAATAAAGGTTGTTGCAAAAATGGATTAAAACGCCCGTCCAGATGCTGCCCGTTATGCAAACGGCGTAGCCGATGCCGATGCCCGCGATAAGAGCAAACGGAGCCTGAATAAGGTTGCTGTGAAGAATCGCAAACACAAAAGCAGAGGCGATAATCGCAAACTTGTCGCCGTATTTGCGAAGCGGCTGCAGAATTGCGCCTCTTATTGCAAATTCCTCAACCAATGCGGGAACAACCGCTATTGCAAAAGCATAAACTATCCTGCCGACGGTATCGGACGGCACGCTGTATTCGGGCGCGGTGAGGGTAAAGCCCATGTCTTCCATGGCATAAACGAACAAGCTTGTAATGTAGTTGCCGATAAGGCAAATGAAAAATCCGAGCGGCACGGCAGAAAGCATCAGGGGAGTGCTGACGGGCTTTTCAAAATTAAAAACATTCGTCTTTGTGCGTTTGCCGATAAGATAACCGCCAATGCCGAAGGGAATCAGCATGCTGAAAATTGACAGAAAGATGTTAACAACGCTTTCAAAGGTCGGGTCGCTGTAGTAAAGGCTGCCGAACGGACTGATATACACAAGCGTAAACAGCAGGTTTTGCAGCAGAATATAGCCGAGAATGCAACAGCCCGCAACCCTGCCGATATATTTAATTTCCTTTTTTTCTTTCTCGCCTTGAAGATAATTTTCCGGCGGAACAGCGTAATAATTGTTCAAATCCATCACCAATACCGATTATATCGCAAAAAAATGCGTCTTACAAGTATAATAAATTAATTAACTGTTAAAAATTTGTTGTAATATATTAAATTTTGGTGTAAAATTATAAAGTGACTTTTCACAGGCAAATGTTTAGGAGGATGTATTTATATGAAAATCACAAAAAAACAGCTTGAGGAAATGATTTCCGCAAAGCTTTCACATTTTTTCGGTGTATCCCCCAAGGATGCAACGGATGAGCAGTTTTACCGCGCTCTTTCTATTATTGCCAGAGATATGGTCAGGGATTCCCGCCGCGAATACGATAAGGCGGCAAAGGAGCAGGGTCAGAAAAGGGTTTATTACCTCTGCATGGAATTCCTTATGGGCAGAACTCTCAAAAATACGCTTTACAATCTTAACCTTACCGAAACTGCAAGGGGTGCCCTTGAATCCTTCGGCGTAAAGCTTGACAGACTCTATGACTGCGAGCCCGATGCGGGTCTGGGCAACGGCGGTCTCGGCAGACTTGCTGCCTGCTATCTTGATGCCCTTGCAAATCAGGGCTACAGCGGCATGGGTTATTCCATTCTCTATGAATACGGTATTTTTAAACAGAAAATTATTGACGGCTGGCAGACGGAGATGCCCGATTTCTGGCTCCCCGGCGGCGAGGTTTGGCTTGTGCCCAGAGAGGATAAAACCGTTGAGGTCAAGTTCGAGGGTCAGGTTGTTGACGGCTGGGAGGGCAACTATCACCACGTTGAGCTTGTTAACTGCAAAACCGTTAAGGCTGTTCCCTATGATATGATGGTTGCCGCAAAGGACGGCAAGGGCGCGGCTGTGCTTCGCCTCTGGTCCGCAAAGGTTGACGGCATCAACATGGCAATGTTCAACCAGGGCGATTACATGAGAGCTATGGAAGAAAAGGCGATGGCTGAGGTTATCAGCAAGGTGCTTTACCCTGCCGATAACCACCAGGAGGGCAAGAGCCTGCGCCTTCGCCAGCAGTATTTCCTTGTTTCTGCTTCAATTCAGGATATCGTACAGAGACATTTGAGGGAAAACGGCTCGCTTGAAAATTTTGCGGAAAAGAACGCTATCCATATTAACGACACTCACCCCACAATGGCAATCCCCGAGCTTATGCGCATTATGCTTGACGAATGCGGCTACGGCTGGGACGATGCATTCAAGATTGTTGAGGAATGCTGTGCCTACACCAACCACACCGTTATGGCGGAAGCTCTCGAATGCTGGGGCGAGGACCTTTTCAAGCGTCTGCTTCCCAGAATTTATCAGATTGTTAAGGAAATTGACAACCGCTTCAGAAAGAAGATTTGGGATGCAACCGGCGATGCGGGCAGAGTTGAGCGCATGGCGGTTATCTCAAACGGTGCAGTCAAAATGGCTAATCTCTGCGTTGCGGTCTGCCACAAGGTCAACGGCGTTTCCGCGCTCCACAGCCAGATTCTTAAAGATACAATTTTCAACGAGTTCTATACTCTTGAGCCCGAAAAGTTTACCAACGTCACGAACGGCATTGCTCACCGCCGCTGGCTCTGCCAGGCTAACCCGCGCCTAACAAAATCTCTTACGGGTCTTATCGGCGACGGCTTTGTTTACAATGCAAGTGAGCTTGAAAAGCTTAAGGCATATGCCGACGACGCTGCGGTGCTTGAAGAGCTTCGCAAGATAAAGACTGCCAACAAGCAGGATTTCGCAAAGCTTGTTAAGAGCAAAACGGGCGTCAGCCTTGATCCGTCATCTATCTTCGATGTTCAGGTTAAGCGCCTTCACGAATATAAGCGTCAGCACCTGAACGCTTTCAATATTCTTGCAAAATATCTTGAGATAAAGGCAAACCCGGGTGGCAACTACACGCCGCACACCTATATTTTCGGCGCAAAGGCTGCTTCGGGCTACTTTATGGCAAAGAAGATAATCGAATTTATCTGTGCCCTTGCCGACCTTATTAATAACGACCCCGATGTAAAAGACCTGCTCAAGGTTGTTTACATGGAGGATTATAACGTTACCATGGCAGAGGCACTCATGCCCGCCGCGGATATCAGCGAGCAGATTTCTCTTGCCGGCACGGAAGCAAGCGGCACGGGCAACATGAAGCTGATGATAAACGGCGCAATTACCCTCGGCACAATGGACGGCGCAAATGTTGAGATTTTTGATGCTGTCGGTGCGGAAAACATCATGATTTTCGGCATGAGCACACCCGAGGTTAATGAGCTTAAGCGCAGCGGCTATGTGCCCCAGAATTATTACAACAACAATGCCGAGATTCACAATCTTGTTGACTTTATCAACAAGGGAATCGTCGGCAAGATGTTTGGCGAGATAGGCGGCTCGATTATTCACCACGACCCCTACATGGTGCTTGCCGATTTTGCGGATTACAGAAACATCCAGAAGCAGGCAGAGGAAATCTGGCACGATACCAAGAGATGGGACAGAATGTCGCTCATGAATATTGCATGCGCAGGAATTTTTGCCGCAGACCGTTCAATCAACGACTATGCGCGCGACATCTGGCATTGCGAAAAAATTAAAAAATGATTAATATGACCGACACGGATTTTATGAATATTGCGCTGGAGCAGGCAAAAATCGCCGCGGCGGAGCTTGAGGTGCCCGTTGGGGCGGTTATCGTGCGCGGGGGAGAGGTTGTTTCCGTTGGGCGCAACCGCCGTGAATACGGCAAAAACGCCCTTGCGCATGCCGAAATTGAGGCGATTGACCTTGCCTGCAAAAAGCTTGGCGGCTGGCGGCTTTGGGAATGCGAAATGTATGTTACCCTGGAGCCATGCCCCATGTGCACGGGCGCAATCATCAACTCGCGAATCCGCCGTCTTGTTTACGGCGCGGCGGATTTAAAGGCGGGCTCCTGCGGCTCCGTGGTCAATCTTTTTGACCTGCCCTATAACCACAAGCCCGAGGTTGTTTCGGGCTTTATGGGTGAGGAATGCGCCGCCCTGCTTTCCGAATTTTTTGCCGATTTAAGAAAAAGGAAAAAATGAAAAAGATAAGGTTAAAATATCTCGCCGCATTCCTTGTGTTGCTTGCGGGTGAAATCATAATTGCGCTTTATGTTCACGACAGCTTTGTGCGCCCATATATGGGCGATATGCTGGTTGTGGCGGTTATTTGCGCCTTTTTGCGCATTTTTGTTCCTCAAAAAATCAAGTATCTGCCAATCTTCACCGCCGCCTTTGCGGTTTTGGTTGAGGTTTTGCAGTATTTTGATTTTGTGAGCCTGCTCGGTCTTGCGGACAGCCGGTTTTTCAGCATTCTTTTGGGCAGAACTTTTGACATTAAAGACATTTTCTGCTACATAATCGGCGGCTTGCTGTTTTTTGCCGCGGAAAAGACAATCAGAGGTGATTCCGAATGACGGTTGACAACATAATATTTGCGCTTGAAATTATCGGAATTGTTGCCTTTGCGATAACGGGTGTTATAACCGCGCTCGAAAAGAAATTTGATATTTTCGGCGCACTCGTTCTCGGTACGGTGACCTCTGTTGGCGGCGGTATAATCCGCGACATGATTTTGGGTGACCTTCCTCCCGCAGCTTTTCGCAATTCGGTTTATGCGATAACCGCGCTGATAACCTCGCTTGCGGTGTTTGTGCTTGCCTATTTTCTCGGTGCGCGGATAAAAAAGCATTTCGATGTGTATTCGCAGATAATCAATATTTTTGATTCGCTGGGACTTTCGGTTTTTGTTGTTGGCGGTGTCAACGCGGCAATCGCCTGCGGCTTTGGCGACAACATGTTCCTTTCCGTTTTCGTCGGAACGCTTACGGGTGTCGGCGGCGGTGTTATGCGTGATATCATGGCGGGCAGAGTGCCGAAAATACTGCGCAAAAGGGTCTATGCCTTGGCGGCGATAGTTGGCGCAATTATATATTATCTTCTTATTACATATAATATATGCTCATCAACGTGGGCAATTATAATCGGCGCAGGCTCGGTGTTGATAATCCGAATCCTTGCAACCGTTTTTCATTGGAACTTGCCGACAGTTAAAAACCTTGATGATTAACAAAAAAGATGCATTACAGATGTTTTCTGCAATGCATCTTTTTTTATGCTGTTGTTGAGTCATTCACAGATGTAACCGCGGAGGTGTCTGTGATGTTGCCGCCGTTCATATCGGAGGACATTGTTCCGTCAAACATTTCGGAAAGGTCGGTTGCTGCCTGGGTCATTGCGCCGGCAAGGTCCTGTGATGTGTCTGAAACGGTGCCGGTGTTGTTTGAGTTGCAGGCGGCAAAAATTGCGGCGATAAGAACAACCGCAATAACTATGGCAAGGGATGCCTTTTTCATGCTTTTGCTCCTTTAAAGTTATTTCGGGATATTCCCGCTTGCGTTTATTTTTTACTTAAAGGAGTAAAATATACATGAAGTGAAAAGTTAAAAATGAAGAGTGAAAAGTTTCGGATAGGCTCCGCCTATGACCGATTTATATTGGGTGCGGGCAACGCCCACCCTTAACTCTTCACTTTTCACTCATCACTATTCACTTTATTTAACCCTCAACCAAACAAGCATATCGCTTTCGCCTCTGTTCGCAAAGGCAAAATACGGAATTAATTTAATTTTGCGGGGAACAAGATTTTGGCGGTAGGTGCGGTAAAGTCCGTCAAACACGCCGTCCTCAAAGCCGTCCGCTTCAACGGTATAAGCCTGCATGCTTTCATCGAACGCAAGCGTTGCGTTGAGATTTTCGGAAAGGCTGAGATTATTGAGCGCGGTGGTGTTGTCAATGCGCTCGGCGCAGTAAACAAGCGGACCTCTGCAAAGCGCAACTCTGCCGATATCGGCTTCAACCGCGGGGTTTGCCGCAACAAGACGGCATCCCATGGCAAAATCAACGTTGATTTCGGCGCAGTCCGAGTTAATTGCAATATAAGCATAACCCTTTTCTGTTTTTGCTGTGTCGGCATCAATGCTGTAGTTTTCTGCCCATGAGGGTATTCTGACGGCAAGAGTTTTGCCTGCCATGCCTTTAACGGTAATTTTTATTTTGCCGTTGTTGGGGTATTCGGTGTTTTGCGTTATCTTGATGCCGTCAAACTCGGCTTCGGATTCAGAATAATGGTGAAAAAACACCGTATCATTATTATATGTATAAAGGAAGTCGCCTATTGATGCGATAAATCTGGCAATGTTGGGCGGGCAGCACGAGCAGTCAAAAACCTCAACACGCTGGGTTATATCGAAGCTGCTGCCTTTATACTGATAATATTCTTTGTTTTTTCTGCGTCTTTCAAGGTTGATTTCGAGCGGATTAACATAGAAAAATGCGTTTCCTTTGAGCGAAACACCCGCAAGTGCGCAGTTGTAAATCGCTGTTTCCGCGATATCCGCATAAAGTGAGTCGGGGTCAATAAGGCTCATTCTGCGCGCAAAAAGCGCAAGACCGATTGAAGCGCAGGTTTCGGAATAAGCAACATCGTTGGGCAAATCGTAATCCTCTGTGAAACGCTCGCCGTAGTGGGTTGAGCCGATGCCGCCCGTGACATACATCTGCCTGTAAGCAACGCTTTCAAAAAGGCGGCGGCACGCATCAAAAAGCTCCTTGTCGCCCGTTCTTTTTGCAAGGTCCGCCATAGCGCAGTAAAGATACATTGCTCTTACGCTGTGACCCGTTGCATCCGTCATTTCACGCACGGGCATGTGCGACTGGTCATATGCATGATTAATGTAAAAGGGGCTGTCCTCATCCTTTTGCCTTGTGCCTCTGACATCAACAAAATGGCGGCTCATGTTGAGATATTTTTCATTTCCCGTGCAGTCATAAAGCTTAACAAGCGCAAGCTCTATCTCCTCATGGCCCGGAGTGCAGAATTCCGCGGAATCCTCTTTTATAAAAACGGTTTCAATATGGTCCATGTATTTTTCCATGAGCCTGAGGAATTTATCCTTGCCCGTCGCCTTATAGTATGCAATGGCGGCTTCGGTCAGGTGACCTGCGCAGTAAAGCTCATGTGCCATGCGGTTGACCCATCTGTTATCGGGCTCGCAAACGGTGAAATATATGTTGAAATAGCCGCTTTCGTCCTGATTTTTTTCGATAAGGTCAACAACGCCGTCAACTATTGCCTCCAAATTTTTGTCGGGGCATTTTGTGATTGAATAAGCAACGGCTTCAATCCATTTTGCAATGTCGGAATCCCAGAAAATATGGGGTCTGTTGGGCTGACCTTCCTCCCAGTCAAACTTGAATGCATCAAATCTGCCCGTGTCGGAAAAGCGGTCATACACCATGGGAATGGTTGAGTTTTTGTTAATCTCAAAACGTTTTTTCCAAAAACCGCCGAGAGCAACGTTTTCAAACGATACGGATTTCATACAAAGCACCTCAATCAGTGTTTTTTGATTTTTGTGTTTTTTTCTTCCTTGGGCTCACCAAGTTCAACAAGATAGTATGCTCCCGTCCAAACAAGGATAAGGACGAATGCAATTATAATTCCGTTTTGGAAGCCGCCGAGGGCAAGAGAATGAATAACAACAAAGTTGCCGATGATGGAAGCAATCAATCCGTCCGCAAAAAGGTCAACAACATTTATTTGACCGTTGACAAAAAGCTCGGCAACGGAGTTGAACAATGCGGTCATGGTGATAACCGAGGCAATGCCGAGAACGCTTGAAATTATAATGGGAATGCGCTTGTTGCTGAAAATTGACCAGAAGAAAACGAAAAGCGCGCAAACAAGAGCGAGAGCAAAGAAAACGACAACCGCGATAAGAGTTCCCTTAACGGGGTCAAGAGCCTTTGGCCATGAAAGATTTCCGCTTGAAGCGGAAAGGTCGAATCCGACAAAGGTTTCTTTGCCGGCGAGGATTTCGAGGATTTCCCAAAGGGACATCGATTCCTTAAGACCCGCATCGGCAACGGTTGTTGCGATTTTGATGAAAATGAATTCAAGGAAAAGCGTGGCGGGAAAAACTGCCGCCGCCAGAAGTGCATTAACTGTTCTGTAGAGATATTTCATTGCAAAAATCCTTTCTGTGGATTATTTCCACGAGGAATTAAGGGCAACCGTGCGGTTGAATACAAGCTTTTCATCGGTTGAGGTTTTGTCAACGCAGAAGTAGCCCTGTCTCATAAACTGGAAGGTGTCGCCGCATTTTGCCCCCTTGAGTCCGCCCTCAACAAGGCAGCCTTCAAGAATTTCGAGCGAATTGGGGTTAAGATGGTTAAGATAATTTTCTTTGCCGTCCATAAAGGGGTCTTCCGCGCTGAAAAGTCGGTCATAAAGGCGGATTTCGCAGGGCACGCTGTCCGAAGCGCTTACCCAATGGATTGTGCCCCTGACCTTTCTTCCGTCGGGAGCATCGCCGCCCTTGGTTGCGGGATCATAGGTGCAGTGCAGGCAGGTTACTTCGCCGTTTTCGTCGGTTTCCCAGCTGTTGCAGGTTACGAGATATGCGCTCTTGAGGCGCACTTCGTTGCCGGGATAGAGTCTGAAATATTTCTTGGGAGGCTCAACCATGAAGTCGTCGCGCTCAACAAAGATTTCTCTTGAGAAATGAACTGTTCTTGTTCCGAGCTCGGGCTTGAGAGGATTGATTTCAACCTCGATTGCCTCGCTCTGACCCTCGGGATAGTTGTCGATAACAACCTTGAGGGGGCGCATAACAGCCATTGCTCTGGGCGCGTTTTCATTGAGGTTATCTCTTACGCAGGCTTCGATAAGACCGTAGTCAACAACGCTGTCTGCCTTTGAAACGCCGATACGGTTGATAAATTCGCGCACTGCCGCTGCGGGATAGCCTCTTCTTCTCATGCCGCAAAGGGTAATCATTCTGGGGTCGTCCCAGCCGTCGACGATGCCCTTCTGCACCATTTCAAGGTTATATCTCTTGCTGGTTACGCAGTAGTTGAGGTTAAGGCGCGCAAACTCAATCTGTCTGGGCGGCTCCTCAAAGCCAATCTCATTGATAAACCAATCGTAAAGAGGTCTGTGGTTTTCAAATTCGAGAGAGCAGAGCGAATAGGTAACCTTTTCCCTTGCATCGGAAAGAGGATGCGCAAAGTCATACATGGGATAAACGCACCATTTGTCGCCTGTCTGATGGTGGGTTACATGGGCGATTCTGTAAATAACGGGGTCACGCATGTTGATGTTGGGTGAGGACATATCAATCTTTGCGCGCAGAGTTTTCTCGCCGTTTGCAAATTCACCCTTGGTCATTCTCTCAAAAAGGTCAAGGTTTTCTTCAACCGAGCGGTCGCGGTAGGGGCTGTTTTTGCCCGGCTCGGTGAGAGTGCCTCTGTATTCGCGGATTTCATCGGCGGTGAGGTCGCAGACATATGCCTTGCCCTTTTTGATGAGCTTTATTGCGCATTCATAGATAAAATCGAAGTAGCTTGAAGCATAAAAAACATTGTTCCACTTGAAGCCGAGCCACTCAATATCCTCTTTGATTGCGTCAACATACTCAACATCCTCCTTTGAAGGGTTGGTGTCGTCAAGGCGGAGATTGCAGATGCCGCCGTATTTTTCGGCGGTTGCAAAGTCAATGGTGATAGCCTTTGCGTGACCTATATGCAGATAGCCGTTGGGCTCGGGCGGAAAACGGGTCTGAATGCGGGTGTTAACTCCGTTTGCAAGGTCCTCGTCAATAAAGTCATATATAAAATTTGAGCTGAGATTAAGTTCGTCCATGGTGGGTTTTCCTTTCGTTGTTGTATTTGTAGGGGACGCCGACCCCTACAAAGTGTTTATTTTAAACTTTCAAAAGCTTTGTTCAGCCTTGCCTTTATCTTATCCTCGCCGAGAAGCTGCATGATTGAATAAAGGTCGGGCGTGTTTTTGCGCGAGGTCAGAGCGATTCTGATAACGGTTGAGATATCGCCTACATGACCCTTGAAGGCTTCGGGGTTTTTCTTGTATTCCTTAACGTTGGGTGTGAAGCCGAGAGGCTCGCACATATCCTTGATTTTTGCAAACCATTGGTCTTTGTCGTCTGCAAGCGAGAATGCTTCGGCATATTTTGCAAGGATTGCCGCGACATCCTCTTTTGCAATGTTTTCGGGCATGGCGTAATCCGCCTGATAAAGAGCATCGTAGAAATATGAAACATAATCCTTAACCTCGCTCCACTTTGCAATGTCCTTGCGGGGCTTGGGATTTTCTCTGTCAATGTTGACAATGGCTGTTGAAAATTCGGGGTCAGCCGTAAAGATTTCGTAAAATTCGGGGTCATAAACCTTTGACCACTCGGCAACATTATCGTAAACCTGCTTTGCGCTCATAACGGAAATAACGTTTTTGCTCACGTCGTTGAGTTTAACAAGGTCAAAAAGGCAGCCGCTGGAGCTCATCTTTTTAAGATTGAACGGGAATTTGGAGATATCCTCTTTCGGATTTGCTCTGCGCCAATCCTCAAAGTTGGAGTTGAGCAAAGTCAGCAGATATTCGAGCACGCTTTCCTTGGGGAAGCCCTCTTCAAAGAAATAGCTGACTGCCGCTTCGGGGTCCTTTCTCTTTGAAAGCTTGCGCTTGTCGCCCGTTTCCTCGTCAATTTTCATAACCTGCGGTGTGTGAGCGAATTTGGGGAGCTTGTAGCCGCATGCTCTGAAAAGCTCGATGTGCTTGGGCACGGAGGAAATCCACTCCTCGCCGCGGATAACGTGGGTTGTCCTCATAAAGTGGTCATCGCATGCATGGGCAAAGTGATAGGTGGGGATACCGTCGGATTTAAGAAGAACTTCGTCGATTATGTTTTCGGGCATTTCAATTTTGCCGCGGATAACATCCTCAAAAATAATCTTCTTTTCGCCCGTGCCGCCCGAACGAAGGCGGAGCACCCAGGGCTTGCCCTCGGCAATATTCTTCTCAATCTGCTCATATGTCAAATCGCGGCATTTTGCCCATTTGCCGAAATAGCCCCAGATAAGAGCGTCGCCTTGCTCCTGCTCCTTGCGAAGCTCGGCAAGCTCGTCCGCCGTGCAGAAGCATGGGTAAGCAAGACCCTTTTCAACAAGGCTTTTTGCGATTGTCTGATAAATCTCGGCTCTCTTGCTTTGAGTATAGGGTCCGTATGCGCCCTTTTCCGTGCCGAAGCCCGTAACGCCCTCGGTAAATTCAACGCCGAAGTACTTAAAGCCGTTGACGATTGCAGAAACGCCGTCGTCAATCTCGCGCTTTTTGTCGGTATCCTCAATTCTCAAAAACGAAACGCCGTTTGTAGTCTGAGCGGTCAAAACGTCAACAAGCGCGCTGAAAAGACCGCCTATATGCAGATATCCCGTGGGGGAGGGGGCGAATCTTGCAACCCTTGCGCCCTCGGGCAGATTTCTTTCGGGGTAAAGCTCCTCATAATAATCGGGTGTTTTGTCGATATGGGGAAAGAGAAGCTGTGCGAGTTTTTTATTGTTATCCAAAAATATGCACTCCTGCCATTATAAATATACTCTATTATTATTACAGAAAATCGGTCAAGTATCAAGAGGAAATTTCAAAATTTTACCGATTTATTTAATTTTGAAGCCTGTCCGCATAAAGCCGCCGATAATTGCCAAAAATACGGGTGAAAAACACGTTTTGCAGGGGTCGGCGTCCTCGACGACCCGTGCAGACCATGGGGCTGCAAACTGTTGCCGTCAAATGTTGTTGCTTTGATAGAGTGAAATGCTATGATTTTTGGCAAGTTTGATGCCGTTTGGTTTCGGCGTGAATATACAAAGTTATGCACCCGCGGTGCATTCGGGACGTCGAGGATGCCGTCCCCTACACAGAACAAAAAGGAAGGGAACAAACTTGAAAAAGCGAACTAAAAAATCACCTAACATTTATCTTGCGCTGTTTGCGGGGTTGCTTGCCGTTGGCGTGGGTACGGTTGCCGCCGTTTGGCGCGATACACCCAAAGCAGAGGAAAACACCACGGAGTTTTCAAGAGTAACCGTTGAGTGGAGAATAGAAGAATATGAGCCCTTGACCGACGAGGTTAATATCGGCGTGAGCGGAATTGCCGACGAGCGCATTTCTTCAACAACGGAAGCTGAATCGGTTGAAAAAAACAAGCCCTTTTCGGGCAATTTTGCTCTGCCGATGGGCACGGATATCCTCAAGGATTACAGCAACGGCGAAATGGTGCAGTCCAAAACAATGGGCGATTGGCGCGTGCATAACGGCGTTGACTTTGCGGGCAGCGCGGGCAATGACGTTACGGCGGTTGCCGACGGCACGGTAACGAAGGTTTATGATGACAGCTTTTGGGGCACGGTTGTTGAAATTGACCACGGCAACGGCATGACGGCAAAATACTGCGGGCTGAAAAACGGAACATGTCCGCCCGAGGGCAGCGAAGTTAAGATGTATGACAAAATCGGCTCGCTCGGGCATATCCCCGTTGAGATAAGCGACCCCGACCACCTCCACCTTGAAATTCTTATCGACGGCGAAAACGTTGACCCGCTTAAAGCGTTAAATAAGGTTGGGGAATAAAATGGGTACGGGTGAAACCCGTCCTTAACTTGCCGAAGCCGTATTTCACATTGCGAAGCAATATATATAATGGCGGTGCCGTGTGCCGACGGCTCCCCGTGGGCATAAATGCCACCGCTCGGCGGCACCGCCTTGTTTTCGGAAAATAAAAACACTTCCCATTCTTCATTCTATGCCGAAAAAACCGAATGGGCAAAGAAAACGTCGCCAAAATAAATTTTAAAAAGGGCTTTACAATTTGATTTTGTTGTGATATAATCCTATCTGCACATGCCCGCTTCTCGGGTTGCGGAGTAAACCTCAACGAGGTGTTCACCTGCCGCATTCTGGGTTCCGTGGCAAATATATTAATGAGGTGAAAGAAAATGACACAGGCAGAAAAGACCGCAATCATGCAGGAATATGCTCTTCACGAGGGCGACACAGGCTCACCCGAGGTTCAGATTGCTGTTCTCACAAAGAGAATCAACGACCTCACCGAGCATCTCAAGGTTCACAAGAAGGACCACCACTCCAGAAGAGGCCTTCTTATGATGGTTGGTCACAGAAGAAACCTTCTTGCATACCTTCAGAAGGTTGACATTGAGCGTTACCGTTCAATCATTGCAAGACTCGGCATCCGTAAATAATTTCGTTTATAAAGCAGGCAGGAACTCCATAATTCTTGCCTGCTTTGTGTCGTTATTACGGCGGGTTAATCCGTTAAAACGTTAACCTGCTACAACCCTAAAGCGCATCTTTCAGGCGGCTGATTTTCCCGGTTTTAGCGGTAAATTGAGCAACCTTCGGTTGAGTGAAAAGTGAATAATGAAAAGTGAAAAGTTAAGGGTGGGCGTTGCCCACACCCATAATATAAATCGGTCATAGGCGGAGCCTATCCGAAACTCTTCACTCTTCACTTTTAACTCTTCACTTGTTTAAGGTTTCTGAATTTATTGCTAAACCCAACCCGCCGCCTGTGGAAATAAAATTACAGAGAGGTAAAAACATGTTTTTTGAAGCTTTCAAAAAGTACGAAACAGAAATTGCAGGCAGACCTTTTGTTGTTGAAGTAGGCAAAATGGCTCAGCTTGCAGGCGGCTCCTGCCTTGTTCGCTACGGCGAGACCAACGTTCTCTGCACAGCAACAATGGCTGCAAAACCCAGAGAGGGCGTAGACTTCTTCCCCCTTTCCGTTGACTATGAAGAGAAGCTCTATTCAGTGGGCAGAATTCCCGGCTCATTCCAGCGCCGTGAGGGCAAGGCAAGCGAAAAGGCAACCCTTGCTTCCCGTGTTATCGACAGACCCATCAGACCCCTTTTCCCCAAGGACATGAGAAACGATGTAGGCGTTGTTGCAACGGTTATGTCCGTTGACCCCGACTGCCAGCCCGAAATCGCTGCAATGCTCGGCGTTTCAATCGCTATTTCAATTTCCGAAATCCCCTGGGACGGCCCCATTTCCGGCGTTGTTGTAGGTCTTGTTGACGGCAAATACGTTATCAACCCCACTCTTGAAGAAAGAGCAAAGAGCGATATGTATGTTACCGTTGCTTCCACAAGCGACCTTGTTGCAATGATTGAAGCAGGCGCAAACGAAGTTTCCAACGACGACATGTATGACGGCATCATGTTCGCTCACAAGGAAAACCAGAGAATCGTTGAATTCATCAATCAGATTAAGGCGGAGTGCGGCAAGGAGAAGGTTGACTTCCCCTCAAACGACCCCGACCCCGAAATGTATGAAGCTATTAAGGATTTCGCGATAGAGGATATCCGCTTTGCTCTCGATACAGACGACAAGAGAATCCGTGACGAGCGCCTCAAGCCCGTTTACGATAAGGTTCACGAGAAGTTTGACGAAATCTATCCCGATATGGAAGTTAAGATTGAAGAATGCCTCTACAAGGTGCAGAAGTACGTTGTTCGCCGCTGGCTTCTTGATGACGGCAAGCGCGTTGACGGCAGAGGCATCGACGAAATCCGTCCCCTCAATGCTCAGGTTGACCTTCTTGACAGAGTTCACGGTTCGGGTATGTTCACCAGAGGTCAGACCCAGGTTCTTTCAATAACAACTCTCGGACCCATGAGCGATGCACAGATGCTTGACGGTCTTGACGAGGAAGAAAGCAAGCGCTATATGCACCACTACAACTTCCCCTCATACTCCGTTGGCGAAACAAAGCCCAGCAGAGGCCCCGGCAGACGTGAAATCGGTCACGGC
>JAGAOT010000009.1 GCA_017623615.1 Clostridia bacterium
CATCCGCCCCTTCCCGAATTTTAAACGCAAAAGCTTCCCCTCAAGGGGAAGGCATTAAACTGCTGTCATCTGCTCATCAGATAATCAATTCCTCTTAAATATCCCTCAAAGCCCATGCCGATAAAGGATTTTTCGCATGCCATTCCCGCATAGGAAATCTGCCTGAAAGCCTCTCTTGCCGAAACGTCGGAAATATGAATTTCCACCGCGGGCAGGGCAACGGATTTGAGTGCATCAAGGATTGCAACGCTTGTGTGAGTGTAGGCGGCGGGGTTAATTACAATGCCGTCAAATTTGCCGAGAGCCGCCTGAATTTCGTCAACTATGCTGCCCTCGTGATTGGACTGAAAAAGCTTAACCTCAACGCCTTTTTCGGCGGCATAGCTTTCAATCATTTCGCAAAGGTCGGCATAGGTGTTTTTGCCGTAAATATCGGGCTCTCTGATGCCCAGCATGTTGATGTTGGGTCCGTTTATTACAAGGATACGCATTTCAAAATCCTCCTTACGGTTATTTCGGGGTCGGGGTCAACCTCGACGGTAACGTCCGCCGTGTCAAGATAAAGGGGCAGGCGCACTTCAAGCATTTTTTGAAGCGTTTCGGCGTCCTTTGAAAGGGGTCTGCCGTCGGTTGCAAGGGTGTCTGCAGGGGCTTTGAGAAAAACAACGGTTGAATTTTCGCGCAGGGCAATGCGGTTTTCTTCTATCAGAATTGCGCCGCCGCCCGTGGCGATTATTCTGCCCGCTCCCTTGCTCGCAGCTTTGACTGCTTCGGACTCCCTTCTGCGAAATTCAGCTTCGCCGTATTTTGCAAATATATCGGGGATTTTTTCGCCCGATGCCTCAACAACCATGCTGTCGGTGTCGATGCATTCCCTGCCCGTTTTTTCGGAAAGCAGGGCGGCGCAGGTGGATTTGCCGCAGCCCGGCATGCCGACAAGGACTAAGTTTTTTTGATTATTCAAAATGGTGTTATAAATTTCATCGATTTTTGAAAGCGGTATGCTCTTGCCCGTAAAGATTTCTGCGGCACGGAGTGCCTGCGCAACAAGCATATAAAGCCCGTTGATGCAGTCAATTCCGAGCTTTTCGGCATCAAGCAGAAACACGGTGCGCGCGGGGTTGTAAATCAAATCGAGTGCCTTTTTGCATTTTGTGAATTTTGAAAGGTCAACAAGCCTTTCACCGTTGTTGGGGTACATGCCCACGGGTGTTGTGTTAACGATAATATCCGCATCGTAATGGCGGCTGATATTTTCATAGTTGTCCTCACCCGAGCGCGACACAACAACAATTTCTCTCGCACCGTTATCGGCAGCAACGTGGCGCACCGTCAGGCTTGCACCGCCTGAGCCGAGAATGAGCACCTTTTTGCCCGCGAAATCGCAGCCGCATTTTTCAGCCATGTATGAAAAGCCGAAATAATCGGTGTTGTCGCCGTAAAGAGTGCCGTCGGCGCGGCGGATAACCGTGTTAACGCTGCCAACCTTTTCGGCGGTTTCGCTTCGCTCATGGCAACGGTTAAAGGCTTCAATCTTGTAGGGGATTGTTACGTTGAAGCCGCGCAGAGTTGTGTCCGAAAAAAATTCGTCAAGCTTTTCGGGCTCCGTGGGATAGAGCTTGTATTCATAATCGCACAGCAGGGAATGTATCTCGGGCGAGAGGGAGTGCCCAAGCTTCCTGCCTAAAAGACCAAACATAAAATCACCTGTTACAAAGTGAAGAATGAAAAGTGAAGAGTGAAAAGTTAAGGGGCTGCGCCGCTTTTAAATTGGGTACGGGTGAAACCCGTCCGAAACTTTTCACTTTTAACTTTTAGCTTTTCACTTGATTTAATCTTCCGTATAGCTTCCGAGATAGATGAATTTTTCGGCGTCGTTTTCAAGCTCGCTGAAAAGAGCCTTGAGGTTTTCGGAATAAACGGAAGCATCTATATCAAAATAGAACATAAATTCAAAGTTGCTGCCGGGGATAGGTCGGCTTTCAAGCTTTGTCATGTTAAGACCGAGTGCGGAGAAGCGCGAAAGTATGTTATAAAGTGAGCCGGGCTCATGCGGAATCGTCATCATGAAGCTCGTTTTATTTGCGCCGGGATAGATTTCGGGCTTCTTTGAAATGCAGATAAAGCGGGTGTAGTTGTTATCCGTGTTTTGAATGCCCGTTTTGAGCGCGTTCAGCCCGTATTGCGCTGCGCCGTCCTTTGAGCCGATTGAAGCGCAGTCCTTTCTGCCGCTCTCGGCAACCATTTTTGCGGCAACCGCCGTGTTTTCGCAAACAGTTACCTTAACGCCGAGCGAAGCTATAAATTCGGAGCATTGGTTGATTGCCTGCTCATGCGAAAAAATTTCTTTAATATCCTCAAGCTTAACGCCGTCCGGGGCAAGGATTGAATGCCTGATAAAGAGCTTTAAGCTGTGGGTGATATAGAATTTGTATTGTTCCATAAGGTCATAGACCTTGTTGACCGTGCCCGCCGTACTGTTTTCAACGGGCAGAATGCCGTAGCGGCAAAGTCCGCTGTCAACCGCCTTGAAAACATCCTCAAAGCCGCGGCAATAAACGATTGAGGGGTATTCAAACATCTTATCGCAGGCAAACTGCGAATATGCGCCCTCAACGCCCTGGCATGCAACAATCGCTCTGGAGGGTCTTTCGCACGGAGTGCTGTTTGTGATGTCCTCAATCATTTTTGAAACGGGCGACTGCGGCTTTATCAGCTTTTTTTGGTATGAACGGCTGAGGTTAAAAATGGTTTGATAGAGCGTTTTTGTGTAGCCCTCAAGCTCATGCGGCACGCTCCCCGTCACGGAGTTGAGCACTTCTCTTTCTCGCTCTTTATTGAAAACGGGCAAGCCGTTTTCCTGTTTGTATTTACCTATCGCGGCGGCTGTTTCCATGCGCTCTTTGAAAAGCTTCGTCAGCTCGCCGTCGATTCTGTCAATATTATTACGGAGTTCTTTTATGTCCACGATTAATACCTCATTTATTAGGATTATAGCCTTCAATTTAAGTGAAAAATGAAGAATGAAAAGTGAAGAGTTAAGGGTGGGCTTGCCCACACCCAATATAAATCGGTCATAGGCGGAGCCTATCCGAAACTTTTCACTATTCACTTTTAACTTTTAACTTTTCACTTGCAAATGTAGTCTGCAATAACAACAGCTGCCGCCGCTTCAACGCAGGGGACTGCTCTGGGCACGATGCAGGGGTCGTGTCTGCCGCCGATAACAAGCTCTTGGTTTTCAAGGGTTTCAACGTTGACGGACTGCTGCTGCATGCCGATTGACGGGGTGGGCTTTATCGCGCAGCGGAAAACAACGGGCATGCCCGAGGAAATGCCGCCGAGAATGCCGCCGTGGTTGTTGGTGAGGGTTTTGGTTTCGCCGTTTTCGGCGGTGAAGCCGTCGTTATTCCGGCTGCCGCGCAGCTTGCTGCCTTCAAAGCCTGAGCCGAATTCTATGCCCTTGACTGCGGGTATTCCGAAAACAGCCGCGCTTATGCGGTTTTCAAGCCCGTCAAAAATGGGGTCGCCTATGCCCGCGGGCATGCCGACAACGGCGCATTCTATAGTGCCGCCCACGGAGTCGCCGCAAGCTTTGGCGTCATATATCTCTTTTCTCATCAGTTCGCCCTGCTTATCGTTGATAACGGGGAATGGCTTTGAGAGAATTTTTTTGAAATCTGCTTTATTTACGTTTACGGGGTCGAATTTTTCGTCGTTTGCCATGCCGATTGAGGCAATGTGCGCACCGATGTGAATGCCTTTTTCTTCAAGCATCTGCATGCATACCGCGCCCGCAAAGCAGAGGGGAGCGGTCAGCCTGCCGCTGAAGTTGCCGCCGCCGCGAATGTCGTTGAAGCCGCCGTGCTTCATCATTGCGGCAAAGTCGCTGTGAGAGGGGCGGGGTACAAGGCGGAGCTTGTCATAGTCACCCGAGCGGGTGTTTGTGTTTTCTATTATTGCACAGAGCGGTGCACCGCAGGTGACAGTATCAACAACGCCCGAAAGGATTTTAACCTCGTCGGCTTCTTTTCTCGGTGTTGAAAGGTCGTTTTGACCGGGGGCACGCCTTGCCATGAATGCGGCGGTTTTCTCGGTGTCAATCTTGAAACCTGCGGGCAGTCCGTCAATCACAACGCCGATTGCCTCGGAGTGCGACTGACCGAAAACCGTTATTTTAATGTTGTTTCCGAAATTACAGGACACTTGCGTTACCTCCCAGCTTGTTATAATCATTCCAAAATTCGGGGTACGATTTGTTGACCGCCTCGGCGTTGCGGATTATCACGGCGTTTTCGCATTTAACAGCCGCAACAGCCGCCGCCATTGCTATTCTGTGGTCATTAAATGACTCTGTTTCGCCGCCTGCGAGGGATTTTTTGCCGTTTATGACCATTCCGTCGGCGGTTTCGCGGATATCCGCGCCGAGCGAGAGAAGCATTTCGCAGACGGTCTTAATTCTGTCGCTCTCTTTAAGGTGAAGCCTTTCGGCGTTGGAAATTACTGTTTCGCCGTTTGCCGTTGCCGCGATTGCCGCTATAACGGGCACGGCATCAGGGATATCGGAAGCATCAACCTCACAGCCGCAAAGGCTTGAAACATCCGCCTTGAAGCAGCCGTCGGTTTCGGTGATTTCCGCGCCCATTTTTTTCAAAACATCAATAATTGCCTTGTCGCCCTGGGTCGAATAGGGGTTAAGCCCCGCAACCTTGGCACCCATGCAAAGGGGAAATGCGGCGTTTGACCAGTCGCCCTCAACGGCGAAATCACAGCCCGTGAGGGGTGCATTGTTTATATAGAATATATTGTTTTCTTCTTTGATATCTGCTCCGAAGGTGCGAAGCACGCAGAGCGTTATGTCAATATAGGGTCTGGACTGCACGGGCGGGAGAAGCTTGATTTTTCCGCCGCCGAGAAAGACGAGAGCCATGAGCAGACCCGTTACAAATTGCGAGCTGACATCGCCGCGCAGGGTAAATTCCCCTGCGGAAATACTTCCTGCCACATCAAGCGGAAATTTGTCAGAGATTTGTGCGCCCATGCGGATTAATTCCTCTTTGAGCGGGGAAAGGGGTCTTTCGGGCAGCCTGCCAGATGCGTTGATTTTGGTTTTTGTGCCGAGCGCACAGACAACGGGCAGCAGAAAGCGCAGAGTTGAGCCGCTTTCGCCGCAGTCAATCGCCGCCGAAGCGCGCGGAGCATCAATCGGTGTTACCGTGTAAACCGAGCCGTTTATTTCAATCTTCGCGCCGAGCGAGCGCAGGCACGAAACCGTTGCTTCTATGTCGGCGGAGGTGGTGTTTATTTTAATTTGGCTTTTGCCCTTTGCAAGGCAGGCACAAATCAATGCCCTGTGTGCAAAGGATTTGGAGGCGACCGCCTCAATGCCGCCCGATATCGGGGCAGGGGTGATTTTGATGTTCATGGTTTTCTCCGTTAAAAAAGTAGGGGTCGGCGTCTCGACGACCCGAATGCGCAATGGGCGCATAATTTAAATCGGTTAGGGTTGATGTGGCATCGACCCCTACAAAAATGGTTATTTATATTCCGCAATCTGATACAGCACATCAACCGGAATTTTTTTCAGCACGCATTCGCCCATAACCTTGGGGATAACGAAATTTATCGTGCCGCCCGTGCGTTTTTTATCGGAAAGTGCAATGTCTGCAAGGTCTGCGGGCGCAAAATCGCATTCGCAGGGCAGATTGTTGTTTTTGTTTGCTTCGATAATTGCTGCCGTGCAGTCCTCATCGCTCCAGCCGAGTGCATGCGATGCTCTTGCGGCGATAACCATGCCTATCGCAACCGCAGAGCCGTGGGGAATTTCAAAATTGCTGCATTTCTCAATCGAATGTGCCATTGTGTGACCGAAGTTGAGAAGCTGTCTGTCGCCCTTGTCAAACTCATCCTTGGCAACAACATCGCGCTTAAGCTCAACACAGCGGGCTATGATATTCTCCATATCGGATTTTACATCTCCGCCGCGCACCTTGTCAAACAATTCTTTGTCAAAAATAACGCCGTACTTTATGATTTCCGCCATGCCGTTGGCAAATTCCTCATCGGGCAGGGTGGAAAGCGTGTTTGTGTCGCAAAGAACAAGCGAGGGCTGATAGAATGCACCCACAAGATTTTTGCCCGCATTCAGATTGACTGCGGTTTTGCCGCCGACGGAGGAATCAACCGCCGCAAGCAGCGAGGTGGGCACCTGAACAAAAGGAATTCCGCGCAGACAGAGCGAAGCGGCAAGACCTGTCATGTCGCCCGTTACGCCGCCGCCGAGGGCAACAAGGAAATCACTGCGGGTTATCTTGTTTTCTGCCGCAAATTCAAGCAGTTCGAAAAGCGTTTCCTTGCTTTTTGAATCTTCGCCCGCGGAAAAAACAAATACCAATGTTTCAATTCCCGCAAGCTGCAGGCTCTTTTTTGCCGCATCAAGCCAATGCTCTTTTACATTGCTGTCGGTTACGATAACCGCCCTGCTTTTGCCGAAAAGAGAAACGCATCTTTCGCCGAGAGAGTCCAAAATCCCCTCGCCGATTATGACATCATAATTTTTGGATGCGGTAACGTTGATAACTTTCATTTTATCCCTACTTTGCCTGTTTTTTGCTGTCCGTGCCCTCTTTAAGGAGCGCAACAAGCCCCTCTCTGTCATCCGATTTGAGAGCTGCGCTGTATTCCTGCAGCCTCTCAACGAGGAAATCTATTTCCGCGCAAAGGTTATCCTTGTTTTCAAAGAAAAGCTCTGTCCACATTTTTTCGTTGAGCTTTGAAACGCGGGTCAAATCTCTGTAGCTGCCCGCCGAAAAGCCCTTTTGCTTAACCGCCGTGCGGCTCTTGACATAGGCATTCGAAATAATGTGGGGAAGCTGTGAAGTGAACGCTATTACTTTATCATGTTCTGCGGGAGTTGTAAAGTTAATTTCGCCAAAACCCGCGTCTGTGAGCACGTCGCGGAACTTTTGAAGAATGCGGATATCCGTGTTTTCCTTGGGCGTTATAATCATTGTTGCGTTTTTGAAAAGATTTGCCCTTGTGTGCCCGAAGCCCGAAAACTGTGTGCCCGCCATGGGGTGAGCGCCGATGAAAACAAAGCCGTTTTCTTCCGCAAGCCTTTCGCAGGGGGCGCAAATGGGTCTTTTAACGCCGCCGCAGTCCGCAACGATTGCGCCCTTTTTGATTTTTGAAGCGTAGTTTTCAACAAACTCAACCGTTGCCTGCGGATAAAGCGCAATGAGTATCATGTCGCATTCGCCGATGTTTTCCGCCGTCAATTCGCCGCTTATCGCCTCAACCATTTTTGCCGCAAGGAGCGAGCTTCTGTTGCGGTCAAGCCCCAAAACCTCGTGCTTGCCGCTTTCGGAAAGGGCTCTTGCCAGCGAACCGCCGATAAGTCCCAGACCTGCAATTCCTATCTTCATAATATCACCTTAAAACTTGTTGATTATTTCTCTTATTGCGTTTGCTTCGCGAACAACCTCTGCAAATTCTTCGGGGCGAAGCGCCTGCGGTCCGTCGCAAAGGGCGTGCGCGGGGTCGTTGTGAACTTCAATCATAAGTCCGTCCGCGCCTGCCGCAACCGCCGCAAGGGCGAGGGGGCGGACCATTCTTGCAATGCCCGCCGCGTGGCTGGGGTCCGCAATGATGGGAAGATGCGTTTTTTCTTTGAGCAGAGCAATAGCGGAAATATCCATTGTGTTCCTTGTGTAGTGCTCAAATGTGCGTATGCCTCTTTCGCAAAGCATAACCTTGCTGTTGCCGCCCGCCATGATGTATTCCGCGCTCATGAGCAGCTCTTCCATCGTTGCGGCAAGACCTCTTTTGAGAAGTATGGGCTTGTCGGTTTTGCCGAGCTCCTTCAAAAGCTCAAAGTTCTGCATGTTCCTTGCGCCGACCTGAATAACGTCAACGTCCTCAAAAAGGGGCAGATGCGATAAATCCATGATTTCGGTAACAATCGGTGCGCCCGTTGCCTTTCTTGCTTCGCGGAGAAGTTCAAGACCCTCCGCTCTCATGCCCTGGAATGCATAGGGCGATGTTCTGGGTTTGAATGCGCCGCCTCGAAGAAGATTTGCGCCTGCCGCCTTGATGTCGTTTGCAATGGAGCAAATCTGTTCCGGCGATTCAACGGAGCAGGGACCCGCGATGAATTGGAAGTTGCCGCCGCCAATCTTATGACCGCAAACGTCGATAACCGTGTCGTCGGGGTGGAATTTTCTGCTTGCTTTTTTATAAGGCTCGCTGATTCGCGCAACGTTGTTAACTATGTTAAGTCCGCTGATAAGGTCAATGTCAACGTGGCTTGTGTCACCCACAAGACCCAAAATTGTATCATATTGACCGTTGCTGCGGTGAATTTGAAGATTGAGGCTTTCAAGCCATTCAACAAGATTTTGAATTTGAGCTTCGTCTGTTCCTTTTTTAATTGATACAATCATTTTACTACCTCCGAAAATTTAAGTGAAGAGTTAAAAGTGAAGAGTGAAAAGTTAAGGACGGGTTTCACCCGTACCCGTTGTATAATAGCGGCGCAGCCCCTTTACTTTTCATTTTTCACTTTTAATTTTTAACTAAAAATAACCCCGCAGTGTAAATTTCACTGCGGGGTTTAATTTAAACCTTTAATATCCGTTTTCAGCAAAACCTACCAAAACCCTATCAAATTACTTGATAAAGTAAAAGTAGAAGTATGCAGCTGTGAAAACGTTTTTAGTCATCGAAAAATACCTCTGATGAATTTTATTGGCTATAGAATAGCACCCCAAAAAGCGTTTGTCAATACTTTTTACGAAAAAACTTTAGCGATTTAGCACTTTTATCTGGCAAACTGCCATAGCATCCAAAGCGCGCTCATGGCTTTCGGGCGTAACGCCCGCACAGCAGGCGGCATCAACAAAAATCGGGGTTTCGGGCAAAAAAGATTTTATGAGCATCGCGTTTGATATTACGCAGATATCCGTGCAAACGCCGATAAGCGTTATGTTTTCAATCTTTTCTTCGTAAGTATCATACGCTTTTAAAAGCTGACCGAGTGCAACTGAACCGAAAACGGGCTTGTCAATCGGTTCTTCTTTGCGGAGTGCATCAAGCTCGGCGTTAATCTGCCAGCCGTGAGTATCTCTCATGCAATGCTCAACGGGCAGATTCCGACCCTCCTGCGTGGAAAGATAATCCGATTCGTGTGTGTCGCGGGTGAAAAGCACTCTGCCGTTAAAATTCTTTATTCTTTCTTTGACTGCGGGAAGAATTGCAACGGCTTCCTTTGTGCCGAGCACGCCGTCAATAAAATCGTTTTGCATGTCAATAACAATTAAGAAATTCATAAAAACAATCTCCTTGTTATATTGAACGGCGGGATGTGGGCATCCCGCCCTACTTTATTGGTTAAAAACATTCGGGTCATTGGCATAAGGGTTATCCTTTCCCTTTGCATCGTAATATGCCTGAGGGAATTTGGGGTTTGGATTTTCTTTGGCAAGCGAGGTGTCAACCGCGGGGCTTTCACCCTCTCGCAGAAGCCTGCCCACAACAACCAGCCTTGCATCGTTGAAATCGTAGCAGCAGGTGGAAAGGGTTAAAATCTTGTCGTTTTCATTAATGTCGACGCCCGTTGAATAAAGCTTGCGCTTGTCAACCTCGCGGATATAGTTGGCAAAATTTTCGGCTGATGCGGTGGTGAAAATGTAGTTGAATATATCGCCGTTGTTATCCTCGCTTTTGCTGTTTGAAATGAAAACGGCATAAACCTTGAAGGTGTAGTCGCCGTAGATGGTGCTCATTCCGATTAAAGGTGCTTTGGCAAAGCCTTCGACTGTTCTGTATTGCTCCAGAGTGCCGAAGAGCTTGTCGTCATGGCGCATGTTATGCCCGTAAATAATCGTGTTGCGGTCAAGCGTTTTCAGCGAATTTCTGTAATCAAAAAACGGAACGCCGTAGGAGGTGCTTTTGCCGTAGAAATCCCTGCGCTCATAGTATTTGTTATCGTCACCCTGAACAACGGAAAAATTGATGTCCATTGCGGGTATGGATATCCAGCCGCCGAAATCGCGGTTGAGCGCATAGAGGTCTGCAAACGCGGGATTCATCTGCGCGGGGAAGTCGACGTCGGGGTGTTTTTGCCTTATTTCATCCCACGGGTCGCGGCTGTTATCTTCAAGCGTTGTTTGAACCATTGATGCAAGCTCTGACGATTGCTTGCGCTCTTTCATGGGCTCTATAATATAATGATTAACTAATACACCTGCGCTTATGACAAGGCAGATGCTTGCAACGGCAAGGGTTATTCTGCGGATAATCTCTGCGCGCGGCAGTTTTTCCTTGGCGGATTTTTTGCCCTTGATTGCGGCAAAAAGCTCGGAAACCGTCTGATATCTTTCCGCTTTGTCGGGATTCATCGCCTTTTCGATAATCTCGCGTGCATGCTCGGGAAAATCGGCGGGGAAGCGGAGCTTCTTGTTTTCGCCCTGCGGCGGCAGAAAGCCCGTTGAAGCCTCATAGAGCATTGCACCGATTGCATAAACATCGGTGAAAGAGCCGCATTCCTTTGCACCGAGCTGCTTTTCGGGAGCATCAAACGGCGAATAAAGGCTTTTCGGCGGGTAGGAATAGCCCGTCAGCGCGGTTGCTTTTCCGTTTTCGGTAATTACGGAATAGGGTGAGAGAGAGCCGTGCCATTTACCAATCTTTTCAAGCTCGGCAGCGCATTCGATAACGGGCTTGAGAAGCGAAACCGCGGATAAAAACGGCATCGCCTTTCCGTTGCCGATAAGAGAGGAGAGCGGCGTGCCTGTTGCGATTGGGCTGACAACATATATGGTTGCGTTTTCCGCAAAGCAGTCCGTAAAATTCAAAATGCTTGTTTTTGAAACGGTGCAAAGCTTTTGATAATGGGCATAAAACGCGGCGATTTCTTTGTCCGCTCTTGCAAAGCATTTTTCGTCACGGAATTTTATAATCAGCTCACCCGGAAGGCGGTAAGCAAGCTTTTCGTGAAGATATTCCGCAATTTTGACCCTTTGGCGGGTTTGGCAGTCAAGCGCAAAATAGGTGACAAAGGCTTTGTCCTTGGAGCATACGCCGCCCAGCAGATATCTGCCGGCAAGCTTTGTGCCGACGGGCAGACAGCCTGCATGCTCTTTTTTTGTTGCTTCGTTAAAGCCGCACACGGAGCACAACTGCGCCTCGTCGGAGCATTCGCTCAAACAATATATACAGCGTTTCACGGTTGCCGACCTCCTTTCCGAAAAATTGTTGCATTGAATTTATAAATATGTTATTATGATTCCACATTTGAAATAAGGTGATAATATGAAAAACGGATTTTTTGCGATGGTTTCGCGCATGAAATATATAAACCGCTGGGCTCTTATGAGAAACGAACACAGCGAAAATCTTTGTGAGCACAGCTTTGAAGTTGCTTCAATCGCCCATGCGCTGGCGGTTATCGGCAACAAACGCTTCGGTAAAAGCCTCAACGGCGAAAGGGCGGCTTTTCTCGGGCTTTATCACGACACGCCCGAAACCCTGACGGGTGACATGCCCACCCCCGTTAAGTATTACAGCGACGAAGTGCGCCTTGCGTATAAAACTGTTGAAGAAAACGCGTGTAAGCGCCTTGTTGAAATGCTGCCCGAGGAATTCAGAGAGGATTACCGCGCCGCATTCCTGCCCGAAGAAGCCGATGCAGAGCTTTGGAAGCTTGTCAAGGCGGCGGATAAAATCGGCGCACTCATCAAGTGCATTGAGGAAAAGAAAGCGGGCAACAGCGAATTTATAAAAGCGGGCGAGGGATTGAAAGAAGCTGTTGAAAAGCTTGATGTGCCCGAAGCAAAGGTTTTTATTGAAGAATTTTTGCCCGCGTATGAATTGACGTTGGATGAGCTTAGGTAGTGAAGAATGAAAAGTGAAGAGTTAAGGGTGGGCGTTGCCCACACCCATAATATATTCGGTTATAGGCGGAGCCTATCCGAAACTTTTCACTTACATATTATAAATTAAGCAGTTTTCGGGCGTTTTCGCCGAGGACTGCTTTTTCTTCGTCCTCATTCAGCCCGAAGCATTTTATCAGCTCGATATCCTGCGACGGTGCATTCCACGGCGAATCGCTGGCAAAAAGAATTTTGTCAACTCCGTGAATGTCAATAATTTCCTTTGCAAGCCGCGGAGTTGCCGCGCCGTAGCAATAGGCGGTGTCAAGATAAACGTTTTTGCCTGCAAGATATTCGCGCGTTTCGGGCATAGTCCACAGCCCGCCGAAATGCGCTGCAACAACGGGTGCGCCGTCAAAAACGGGCAAAACGCTTGCAAGAGCTTTTGCCGTGCAATGAACAGGCTCGGGATAGCCGATGTCGTAGCCGCAATGAAAGAGGGTTATCATGCCCAGAGAAGCGATTTTTTCATATATGGGGAGCATCTTTTTTTCGTCAACGAAAAAGCCCTGATAATCGGGGTGGAGCTTAACTCCCTTTATGCCGTTCGCCTTGAGCCTTTCAAGCTCGTCAAGGGCATCGGCGCTGTCGGGGTGCACGCTGCCGAATGGGATTACGCCGTCAACCTCTTTGAGTGATATAGCAAAATCATTGACGTTTGTTTGCTGGCGAGGGTTGGTTGCGATGTTAAGAATAACCGAGTAATCAACACCGTCTTTCTTTTGAAGCTCCAAAAGGCTGCTGACCGTGCCGTTGTGGAAAGGTCTTGTTATTCCCGAACGCAGGCATAGCTGCTCCATTGCCTTTGCGGCGATTTTATCGGGAAAGCAATGCGTGTGAAAATCTATAATCATGATATCCGACCTTGTTTTTTAAATGTTTTTACTATTTTACACCGAAAAAACGGCTATATCAATATCTAAAATCAATAATTAATGCTTTTTTTAAAAATAATGCTTGATATTTATAAAGATATGTGTTAAACTAACGACAGTAGGATTATGTATTTTTCATGAGAGTGGGGCGACCCGCTCTTTTGTTTATGCATAAAACTTTTTTCACAAAAAGAAATTTAAGGAGGATTGACCCCATGGCAAAAGGAAAGGGCGGCAACACGGTGGCTGCCGTTTGGGAAATTGCGGAGCCTATTGCCGAGCAGCTCGGGCTTCAGATTTGGGATATCCGCTTCGTTAAAGAGGGCGCAGATTGGTTTTTGCGCATTTTCATCGATAAGGACGGCGGTGTAGGTATTACGGACTGCGAAAACATGAGCCGTGCAATCGACAAGCCTCTCGACGATGCAGACCCGATTGAGCAGAGCTACTGCCTTGAGGTTTCATCCCCCGGTATTGAAAGAGAGCTCACCCGCGAAACCCATTTTGAAGCCTGCAAGGGCGAAAAAATCAAGGTTAAAATGATAAGAGCGATTGACGGCGTGCGAGAGTTTTCGGGCGTGCTTGAGGATTTCGACGGCAGCCAAATCACTCTTCGCCTTGAAAACGGCGGCGCAATGAGCTTTGAGAAAAAAGAAACAAGCTACATTAAACTTGACGATTTTAGTTTTTAATTATAACACCCATTGAAAGGAATGGTCAGAAAAATGAACAACAAGGAATTTTTTGAAGCAGTCAGACTTCTCGGCAAAGAGAAGAATATAGCACAGGATGCTCTTTTGGACGGCATCCAGAAAGCAATAGTAACAGCGGTTAAAAGGGACTATAACAATAAGGATATAGTTTTCTGCGAAATTGACGAGGATAAAAAGGATATGCGCGTTTTTGTTCGCAAAAACGTTGTTACCGAAGTGCTTGACCCCGATGAGGATATGACAGTTGAGCAGGCAAAAAGATTCAAGCCCAATGCTCTTGCGGGCGACATTATCGAAATTGAGCTTGAAACAAAAGAGGTCAGCCGTATTGCAGCAGAAAAAGGCAAGCACATCCTCCGCCAGGCTATCCGCGAGGCAGAGCACGGTCAGATAAGAGAAGAATTCCAGAGCAAAAATCAGGAAATCGTTACAGCAAAGATTTCAAAGATTGACCCTGTTACTCTTGATGCTTTCGTTGAGATTGGCAAGATTACGGAAAGACTTCTCCGCACCGAGCAGCTTCCCACCGATAACTTCACAGAGGGCGACCTTGTTAAGGTTTATATCGCAGAGGTCAGAGAGGCGACAAAGGGACCCAAGGCAACAATTTCAAGAACTCATCCCGGTCTTGTACGCCGCCTGCTTGAAAGCGAAGTTCCCGAAATTTTCGACGGTACGGTTGAGATTAAGTCCGTTTCCCGCGAGGCGGGCTCCAGAAGCAAGATTGCCGTTTACAGCGCAGACGAAAATGTTGACCCCGTCGGCGCGTGCATCGGTCAGAGAGGCGCAAGAGTCAACAAGATTGTTGACCTTCTCGGCGGTGAAAAGCTCGACATCGTTCGCTACAGCGACGACCCCGCCGCTTTTGTTGCAGCCGCTCTTGCCCCCGCAGACGTTATTTCCGTAACGGTTGAGAGCGAGGAAGAGAAGTCCTGCAAGGTGGTTGTTCCCAACAGCCAGCTTTCGCTTGCAATCGGCAACAAGGGTCAGAATGCCCGCCTTGCCGCAAAGCTTACAGGCTGGAAAATTGACATTAATCCCGAAACAGAGGAAGCAGTTATAAATTTTGACGAATAAGGAGCTGAACCAATGCAAACCCGCCGGATTCCGATGAGAAAATGCACAGGCTGCAACGAAATGAAACCGAAAAAAGAGCTTGTCAGGGTTGTCAGAAGCCCCGAGGGCGAAATATCGCTTGACTTAACGAGCAAAAAGCCGGGCAGAGGCGCCTATGTGTGCCGCAGCGCGGAATGCCTTGAAAAGGCAAGAAAAACAAAAAGGCTTGAAAAGGCTTTCTCCTGTGTGATTCCGGACGGAATTTTCGAGAAGATGGAGGAAGAACTGAAAAATGAATGATAATCCAAAGCTTCTTTCGCTTCTCGGCATGTGCCGCAGAGCCGGAAAACTGAGCTGCGGTCACGATGCGGCAGTGGGTTCGGTCAGAAGCAAAAGCGCAAAGCTCTGTCTTTTAAGCAGCGATGCATCGCAAAGGCTGATAAAAGAAATTGAGCGCGAAGCGGGCTTTGAGGGGCGCAAAATCCCCGTAAGAGTGTTATATTCCGGAATGGAAGAAATAGGCAGAGCCACGGGGCTCAAATCCGCCGTGGTTACGGTAAACGACGAAGGCTTTGCAAAAACAATGCTTGGGCTTTTGGCTATTACAGAGGAGGTCACCTATGATTAGTAAATACAGAGTACATGAGGTTGCTAAAGATTTTGATATAAAAAGCAACATAGTTGTCGATTTGCTTGCAAAGTATTTTGACGGTCAGAAAAAGCACATGACAGCTCTCGAAGAAGACGAGCTTGATTTGATTTTTGAAACTTTCACAAAGGAAAATGAGGTTGAGGACCTCAATGATTACTTTAACTATACTCCCGCGCCCAAAAAGGCAAAGAAGGAGGAGGCTCCCGCAGAAGAAAAGCCCGCCGAAGAGGTGAAGGAAGAAAAGAAGCCCGAGCCTGAAAAGAAGGCAGAGAAAAAGCCTGCTCCCGCTGAAAAGAAAGAGCAGAAGCCCGAAAAGAAAGCGGAAAACGTGCAGGAAAAGAAGCAGACTGCACATGACACAAAGCCCGGCAAGCTGCCTCCCATGCCCCAGAAAAAGGCGGCTCCCGAAAAGAAAGAAAAAGAAAACAAGCCCATGCAGTCCCGCACAAAGGGCGAAATGAGAACGATCGACACCAGAGCCGATAACGTTGACCTTGAAAAATATAACGAGAGATACGAAAACATCGCTCCCGAAAACAAAACAAAGCAGCATGAGGGAGCCGTTAAAAAGCAGAAGCTCAAGCAGAAGAGCCAGCAGTACAGAAAGCAGGGCGGCATGCGCTCCTCCAGACGCGAAACAGAGGCAGAAAGACTCAAGAGAATTGCGGCTGAAAGAGCAAAGAAGCCCCAGATGCTTCTCAAGCTTCCCGAGGAAATCACAGTCGGCGAGCTTGCTGCAATGCTTAAGATGACCGCTGCAGAGGTTATCAAAAAGCTGTTTGCCCTCGGTCAGATGGCAACCGTTAACGAAGTGCTCGACTACGAAACAGCCGCCATTGTTGCCGAAGAGCTCGGCGCAAAGGTTGAAAAAGAGGTTGTTATCACCATTGAGGACAGAATCATTGACGACCACGTTGACGATGAAAGCGAGCTTATCACACGCGACCCCGTTGTTGTTGTTATGGGTCACGTTGACCACGGTAAAACCTCGCTTCTCGATGCAATAAGAAACACTTCGGTTACAACCACCGAAGCGGGCGGCATCACCCAGCACATCGGTGCTTACAGAGTTGACCTCAACGGTCAGAAGATTACTTTCCTTGACACTCCCGGCCACGCCGCATTCACATCAATGCGTCTGAGAGGTGCAATGGCAACGGATATCGCAATCCTTGTTGTTGCGGCGGACGACGGCATCATGCCCCAGACCATTGAAGCTATCAACCACGCAAAGGCGGCGGGCGTTCAGATTATAGTTGCAATCAACAAGATGGATAAACCCGCGGCTAACCCCGACAAGGTGCTTCAGCAGCTCACCGAGCATGAGCTTGTGCCCGAAGAATGGGGCGGCGAAACAATCTGTGTTCCCGTTTCCGCGAAAACAAGGCAGGGTATCGATAACCTGCTCGAATCCGTTCTTCTTGTTGCCGAAATGCAGGAGCTTAAGGCTAACCCCAACCGCTCCGCAAAGGGCGTTGTTATCGAAGCAAGGCTTGACAAGGGTAGAGGCCCCGTTTCAACCCTTCTTGTTCAGAACGGTACCCTTAAATCAGGCGACATAATCGTTGCGGGCACCGCAGTCGGCAGAGTCAGAGTTATGACGGACGACAAGGGCAGAAAGGTTAAGGAGGCAGGTCCCTCCGTTCCCGTTGAGATTATGGGTCTTGCGGAAGTTCCGCAGGCGGGCGACGGCTTTGACGCCGTTAAGGATGAGCGCCTTGCAAGAGAGCTTGTTGAGCAGAGAAAGAACAAGGCGAAGGAAGAGCAGTTCAAGGAATACCAGAAGGTTACTCTTGACAACCTCTTTGCTTCAATTCAGGAAGGTCAGCTTAAGGACCTCAATATCATCATCAAGGCGGACGTTCAGGGCTCCGCAGAAGCAGTTAAGCAGAGCCTTGTCAAGCTTTCCAACGATGAAGTCCGCGTTAAGATTATCCACAGCGCGGTAGGCGCAGTTACCGAAAGCGACGTTATGCTCGCAAACGCTTCAAACGCAATTATCGTCGGCTTCAACGTAAGACCCGATAACGTTGCCGCTGAAAGCGCAGAGCGCGACGGCATCGAAATCAGATGCTACAGAGTTATTTATGACTGCATCGAAGAGGTTGAGGCTGCTATCAAGGGTATGCTTGCTCCCAAGTTCAGGGATGTTGACATCGGCAAGGCAGAGGTGCGCCAGGTTGTTAAGATTTCTTCTGTCGGCAATGTTGCAGGCTGCCACGTTACAAGCGGCAAGATTACCAGAGGCGCAAAAATCAGAGTTGTCCGCGACGGCTTTGTTATCGCAGAGGACGAAATGGCTTCACTCAAGCGTTTCAAGGATGACGTTAAAGAGGTTGCTTCGGGCTTTGACTGCGGTATCGGACTCAACAAGTTCAACGACATCAAAGAGGGCGACGTATTTGAAGCCTTCATCACCGAGGAGTACAGAGATTAATTATGGCTGGATACAGAATAGACCGTGTTTCCGAGGATATCAAAAGAGAAATAGCCGCGATTATCCGCGAGCTTAAAGACCCCAGAGTGCAGGATGTGATGCTGACCGTCGTTAACGTTGAGGTCAGCTCCGATGCATCCTTTGCGAAGGTCTATGTCAGCGCAATGGAGGGCATAGAAACCGCGAAAACTGCGGTTAAGGGCTTGACAAGCGCAACGGGATATATCCGCAGAGAGGTCGGCAAAAGGCTTCACCTGCGCAAAACTCCAGAGCTTAAATTTGTTGCCGATGATTCCATCGAAAAGGGCATGAAAATTGCCGGAATGCTCGGCGACTTCAATGAACAGTAAAGGAGAGTCAGTCAATGAGGATTGACCTGAACGAAACCGTACAGCTCCTTGAAAAATCAAATAATATTTTGCTGCTGTGCCACAGCCATCCGGACGGCGACACTCTCGGCAGCGCCACCGCGCTTGCGCATGCCCTTAAGGCTATGGGCAAGAGGGTGAGAATCGAATGCTCCGACCCCATTCCAAAGGATTTTTCCTTTATGTTTGAGGGGCTTGAGGCTTGCGATTTCGAGCCGGAGCTTATCGCCGCGATTGACGTTGCGGATATAAAGCTGCTCGGCAGGGAAGCGGAGGGCAAATATCAGGGCAGAATAGAGCTTTGCATTGACCACCACGGCTCAAACGTGCTCTATGCCGACAAGGTTTTTCTTGAACCCGATTCGGCATCCACGGCAGAAATGATGTATTTTATCCTTAAAGAGATGAACGCGGAGATTACTCCCGTCATGGCATCCTGCCTTTTTACGGGCGTGTCAACCGACACGGGCTGCTTCCGCTTTTCCAACACAACCGTCAGGACGTTTGAGATTGCCGCACAGCTTGCAAAGCTCGGCGCGGATACCTACAACATCATTCAGGTGTTTTTTGAAACAAAAACCAAGACATATGCGGCTCTTGAACGCCTTGCGCTGGACAGCATGCGCTTCTATTTTTCGGACCGCTGTGCGATAGTCTGCGTAACGCAGGATATGTATGCAAAAAGCGGCTCGGATGAAAGCGAGGTTGACCGCCTTTCAAATCTGCCCCGTCAGGTTGAGGGCGTTCTGGTCGGCGCAACTGTCAGGGAGCTTAAAGACGGCAACTTCAAGGCATCTGTCAGAACTCACGGCGACATCAATGCCTCTGCAATCTGCAAAAGGCTCGGCGGCGGCGGTCACATGGGCGCGGCAGGCTGCACGCTTTACGGCACAAAGCAGCAGGCAATCAATTCTCTGCTCAAAGAAATTCAGGCGGAGCTTGATGCCGACACTATTGATTAAAAAATTCGGGCACCTCTTTTGAGTGCCCGTTTTTTAGTGAAAGGAATTATTATGACAGGTATAATTCTTCTCGACAAACCGAAGGATATAACCTCGTTTGGCGCGGTTGCAAGGGTGCGCAGAATATGCGGCGAGAAAAAATGCGGGCATACGGGCACTCTTGACCCCATGGCAACGGGTGTTTTAACAATAATGCTCGGCGGTGCAACGCGTTTTTGCGAGCTTTTGCCGAGCCATGACAAAGCGTATATTGCTTCTTTTCGCCTCGGCACCGTGACAGATACTCTCGATATAACGGGAAAAGTTCTTGAAACGAGAGAAGTGAATGTTACCGCGGAGCAGGTTAAGGAAAAAATAAAGGGCTTTATCGGCGAGATAAGCCAGCTTCCGCCCATGTATTCGGCGGTTTCCGTTGACGGTCAAAGGCTCTATGACCTTGCAAGGCAGGGAATAGAGGTTGAGCGCAAGGCAAGAAACGTTACCGTTTTTTCGATAGAAGTGCTCTACGAAAACGAGCAGGCGGGCGAATACCAAATCAGCGTTGAATGCTCATCCGGCACATATATCAGAACTTTGATTTCCGATTTGGGCGAAGCTCTCGGCTGCGGAGCGGTTATGACGGAATTGCGCCGCACAAGGGCAAACGGCTTTGACATTGAAAATGCCGTGACCCTTGAGCAGCTTGCCGAAGCAGCGGAAAACGGCATGCTCGGTGAAATCGTTATGCCCGTTGATAAGGCTTTGGAGGAATATCCGATTATAATGGTTACCGCCGCGCAGGCAAAACGCTTCAGAAATGGCGGCGAGCTTGATTTGCAAAGGCTGAAATATCCGCGAATGATTGGCTTTTTCAGAATTTATGACCCTGACGGCAATTTTATCGGTCTTGGTGAAATCGGCTGCGGCGACAGCCTTGCCGTTAAAAGAGTTTTTGTGGGCTAATCCGCATTATTCCAAAACAAAAAAAGCAGGAAATGCATGCATTTCCTGCTTTTTCGTTTTTAAGTTAAATTATGCTTCTTCCTGCTTCTTTGCAAAGCACTCGCTGCAGTAAACAGGTCTGTCCTCACGCGGCTTAAAGGGAACCTTTGCAACTCCACCGCAGGAATTACATGTTGCTTCAAACCATTCGCGCTCTCCGCGGGCTGCGTTCTTGCGTGCATCACGGCAAGCCTTGCAGCGCTGGGGCTCGTTTACAAAGCCTTTTTCAGCATAGAATTCCTGTTCGCCGGCGGTGAAAGTGAATTCATTGCCGCATTCCTTACAGATGAGAGTCTTGTCTTCGTACATTGTTTTTAACCTCGCTTGAAAAATTATATTTCGCCCTTGGACGGAATCGCACCGCCACCTTTGTTTGGAGTGGCAGTATTCAAGCTATATACAAGTTTATAGTATCCGGCTTGAATACTGTCACTCCCGCAACGCTCTGCTTTAAGCTACGGGGGCATATATATACTCTGTTAAGAGTATTATTTACTGAGTTTTGCACGCATCTTTTTCCGTATTCTCTGCAAAGCATTGTCAACTGCTTTTTCCGAGCAGTCAAGAGCCAAGGAAATCTGAGAATAGCTTTTGTTGAGAAGCCGAAGCTCGATAACCTGCTTCTCAAAAAGAGTAAGCTCGTTGTTGAGAAAATCTTCAACGAAATCGGAATTGTCTTTTTGCAGAAAAATTTCCGCAGGGTCTGCGCCGCTGTCGCTCACATCGTGGGATTCCGCTTCGAACGGAACGGCATTTGAAAGCGCGGCATTCTTGTTGTTGAAATTAACGCGCACGGCGGAAAGAATTCTGTTGTTGATGCATTTTTCGGCAAATGCCTTGAAAGAGGAGCCTTTTGACGGGTCAAATTTTTTAACCGCATCAAGAAAGCCGAGCATGCCCTCTTGAATTAAATCTTCGTCGGGGATGCCTGTGCCTGCAAAGCCGGATGCCTTTGCCTTGGCAATGGGGGTTACGGCGGAAATGAGGCGCGCCATGGCTTCGTCGTCGCCGTTGGCGGCAAGAACAGCCAATTCTTCGTCACTCAAAGCTTTTTGCACCTTAAATACCTCGCATAATCCTCTTTCGATTAATAATAAGCTAATTTTTGAATTTTGTCAACAACTTTTTGTTGACATTGGAAAAATAATTTAGTAAATAGTGACGAAATGTGACGAAAACCCATATATTGTGTTTCTTTTACGGCAAAAAAGATACTCTTTCACTTTGGGTGAGAGCTGAATGCATCAAAGAAGCGCGCATCAAAGCATTTTTGCCGTATTTTTCGCGTATTCGGTCAACGCTTGTTTCAAGCCTTTCAAGCAAAATGGCTTTTTGATAGTCGTATTCAAACGAAAGCTGAATGCTCTCGCAGTCGCACATAAGCTCGCATGCTCTTATGCCTATCGAGCGCACGGGGATGCGTCTGCGCCAATTTTTCTTGAAAAGCTCCATGCCCGTTTGCGCAAGCTCCGAGGCAAGCCGCGTTGGCTGAACAAGCCTTGTCTGATGCTCGGTTATTCCGAGATAGGTGTCACGGATGTGTATTTGCACCGTGCCGCAGAGCAGAGAGCATTTGCGCAGCTTTTCCGAAACGTTTTCCGCAAGGGCAAGAAAGGTTGTGAAAATTTCTTCCTCCGTCACAAGGTCACGGCTGCCGGTAACGCTTTTGCCTATGCTTTTTGCGGCGGGAAGCTCCCTTTCGCGAAGCACGGGTGAGCAGTCATAGCCCATGGCGTTTCGCCATATGCTCTCGCCGTTTTTGCCGAAGGATGCTGTAATCAAATCGTGACCGAAGGCTACAATGTCGCCGATTGTCAGAATGCCCAGATTGTTCATGCGCGTTTTTGTGCTTTTGCCCACCCACAAAAGGCTTTCAACGGGCAGGGGCCAGACGGTGGATTTGAAATTATCTCTGCTGATTATGCTTATACCGTTTGGCTTGTTAAGGTCACTGCCGAGCTTTGCAAAGCATTTGTTGAAGCTCACGCCCACAGAAACCGTCAGCCCAAGCTCGTTTTTTATGCGGCTGTTGATTTCCTTTGCTATCTGCTCGCCCGAGCCGAAAAGCATTTGACTGCCCGTAACATCAAGCCAGCATTCGTCAATGCCGAACGCCTCCACCATGTCGGTGTAGTGCTCATAAACAGCCCGCGCTCTTCTTGAAAAATCCATATATCGCTCATAGTGCGGCTCAACAAGGCGCAGGCTCGGGCAAAGCTGCTTTGCCTCCCATATCGGCACGGCAGTTTTAACCCCGAACTGTTTTGCAATCTGGTTTTTGGCAAGCACTATTCCGTGGCGTTCCTTCGGGTCGCCGCAAACGGCAAAAGGCACGTTTGCAAGAGTCGGGTCATAGACACATTCCACGCTTGCAAAAAAATTGTCAAGGTCGCAGTGAAGCACCGTTCTTTCCATATTAACCGCCCTTAAAACTTATTCGAACAAATGTTCGTTAAGAATTGTAACTCTTTTTATCGCGTTTGTCAAGGTGCAATTTTTGGCGGTTATAATCAAAACAAATTATTCAAAAATATTTCGGGAGGGGTAAAAATGAGCGAAAAAAACAGAAAAATGTGGTATATGGTCATGCTTGTTGCAACAAATCTTTTTTTGCTGATTTTAATAGGCACGGCGGCGTCGCCCTCGGCGCAGGCACTCTGCCTGGGCTGCAGCGGCGAAAAGGTTGCGGCAGTTCAGCGCAGGCTGAAGGAAAAGGGGATTTATTCGGGAGAAATAAACGGAAGCTACGATTTTGCAACCCGCAAGGCGGTAAAGGCGTTTCAAAGCGAAAACGGGATTGAAAACAGCGGCGTGGCGGATTATGAAACCATAACCGTACTCGGAGTTGACACAAAAGGCGAATGCTTTTCTTTGCGCACCGAATTGCTTGCAAGATATCTTGAAAAGCATGGCGGAGTAACTTATTATGAACTGCTCGAATCGGGCAATAAGCTTTTGAAAGAAGCGGGCTGCATGCCCTTGGGTGAGTATCTTTTGAGCATCGACAGCGATTTCTTTGAAAATATTTCCGAGGATGAGCCGTCGTCCGAGGCATATGCCGCCGCGTTGCATGTAATAAGGTTTGCAGGGGATTAAAAGATTGAGCAAAATTGCTTTGCGTCTTGACACGGAGCGACAAATATTTTATTATATATTTGTATGACTTTGTTACTATATTTATTATGGATAAGGAAGTGTTTTTAGTGGACAAACAGTACGAAGCATTATTTACCCCATGGAAGATTGGCAACGTAGAGATTAAAAACAGAATCGTTATGTGCCCCATGGGCGGCACCTCGCTTTTCGGTTGGTTTGAGCTTGGCGGTTGCCACTTTGACAAGGAAGCTGCAAAGCTTTTCCTTGAAAGAGCAAACAACAATGTCGGTCTTATCATCCCCGGCATCGCTCCCTTGCGCGACACCTTCTGGGGCAAGTGGCTTTGGCAGAATCCCAAGATGTTTGAAGACCTCAAAGTATTCATGGATGAAATCCATAAGACAGGCGCAAAGCTGTTTGTTCAGCTCACGGCAGGTATGGGCCGTTCATGGGCTATCACCGAGCTTGTTGCTCCTCTTCACAAAAACAAATTCACCCGCGCTCTTGTAAAGCCCATTCTTGACACTTCACACGAGCTTGCTTCTCCCAGCCCCCAGCCCTCACGCTGGGCTCACGATATTATCTGCCCCGAAATGACCAAAGAGCAGATTCACGAAATTATCGAAGCATTTGCTAAAACTGCTAAGCTTTGCCGTGATGCAGGTGTTGACGGTGTTGAAGTTCATGCTGTTCACGAAGGCTACCTTCTTGACC